>JBHOQN010000006.1:0-1344 GCA_042408965.1 Ktedonobacteraceae bacterium | reverse complement strand
GTGGTCGCGGGCAGTCAGCGCAAGACGACGGGGACCTACTATACGCCGACCAGCCTGATCGAGTGCCTGCTTGATTCGGCGCTGGAGCCGGTGTTGGAGCGGGCCTGTGCGCAGTCTGATCCTGAGCAGGCTATTCTGAGTCTGAAGGTCTGCGATCCGGCCTGTGGGAGCGGCCATTTTCTGATTGCTGCAGCCCATCGCATTGCGCGCCGGCTGGCGGCGGTGCGCACGGGCAGCGAGGAGCCGGGACTGGAGGCCCGGCGGCGAGCCTTGCGCGATGTGGTGGGGCGCTGCCTCTATGGGGTCGATGTGAATCCGATGGCGGTGGAGTTGTGCAAGGTGAATCTCTGGCTGGAGGCGCTGGAGCCGGGCAAGCCTTTTTCTTTCCTGGAACCGCATATTCAGTGCGGCAATAGCCTGATCGGGGCGACGCCGGCGCTGCTGCGCGAGGGCATTCCCGATAGCGCTTTTGAGAAGGTCGAGGGCGATAACTCCACGCTGTGTGGGGAGTACAAGAAGCTCAATCGGGCCCAGCGGGCGGGCCAGCTCAGTCTGTTTACGCTGGATGCGCAGCTCTGGCAGGACCAGGGCCGGATTGTGGAGAGTCTGACGCGCATGGAGGCGATCGGTGATGATGATGTTGAGCAGTTGCATCGTAAGCAGGAGCGCTATCGTCAGTTGCTGAGGTCGCAGGAGTATCAGCGGGCGCGCTGGCTGGCCGATGCCTGGTGCGCGGCCTTTGTCTGGCGCAAGCGACGAACGGCTGAGTTGCCATATCCGGTGACGGAGGGGATCAGGCGCAAGTTTGAGGAGGCGTCCGAGCAGGTGCCGGGCTGGATGATGGCCGAGATTGCGCGTCTGCGTGAGCTGTACGGTTTCTTTCACTGGCATCTGGCCTTCCCGGGGGTCTTCCGTCTGCCGGAGCCGGGCGAGGAGCCGGAGAACCCCGAGACTGGCTGGTCGGGCGGCTTCGATGTGGTGCTGTCTAATCCGCCCTGGGAGCGCATCAAGCTGCAAGAGAAGGAGTGGTTTGCCTCGCGTCGGCCTGACATTGCCAATGCGCCTAATGCGGCGCAGCGGCGGAAGATGATCGCGGCTTTGCAGAACGAGGACCCTGCCTTGTACGCTGCTTTTGAGGAGGAGCTGCAGCGGGCGGCCTACGAGAGCCATTTCGTGCGCAACAGCGGGCGCTTTCCTCTCTGCGGACGGGGCGATATCAATACCTATTCGATCTTTACTGAGACGATGCGCCTGCTGCTCGCCCCGCGCGGGCGTCTGGGCTGCATTGTGCCCTCCGGGATTGCGACGGACGATACGACGAAAGCCTTCTTCCAGGATATCATG
>JBHOQN010000054.1:0-4528 GCA_042408965.1 Ktedonobacteraceae bacterium | reverse complement strand
GCTTGAGGACCACAGGGGCGGAAGAGGGCTGGCGCCGATCCTCGGCAAGGTAGACCTGGCCGAAGCCGCCAGCGCCGAGCAGATGGACGAGCTGATAGCGATCGAGAGGCTGACCGGAGAGATCCGGGAGCATCAGACTGCACTCCTTTCAAGTCAGGCAACAGAGACGTCAGTGAATGAGTCACCGAGTGAGAGGCGGGCCATGGAACCAAGCGTTACGGGAGAGAGTATAGCATGGTGCGGGGAACACGGGCAAGTAGGAGAGTTCGCAGCCACCTCGTGTCTCGCGTCTGGGGAGCGCTTCGGGTATAGTAGCGCAGGAAGTTGCAAGCGAGTTCTTTATTTAACAGCAAGACCTGGCTGGAGCGGCTTGTGTCTCAACGGGAGAGCAAGCGCCTTTGGAGTGCCGTGGCGATCTACACGCGCCAGTTTCAATCCCAGGCGGACGAAGCAGCCCTTTCAGAGGCCGCCCGCTGCTGAGGACCTGAATATCATCTTCTGGTTTCAATCCCAGAGGGGCGGTATCCCCTTTTCGGACGGTACCCCCTTGAGGATAGCATCTGGAGCGGCCTCCGTCAAGCCTTTTCGATGATCCCAAAAAAGCGGTCATCAGCGACCACTTTTAGACGGTAATGAAGCCAGCCAGCATAGCCTTGAAACTGCATCAACAGCCATTCGTGGATCGCTGCGTGGAAAGGCCGGAGCCGAGATCCTCGAAGCAACCTGCAGAAAGCATGAGAATCATCTTATAAATATAAGACGATATATTATATTCCTATAAAGATAATGGTGCAGATACTCCCCGGAGGCACACCACCACCTGATCGCAGTTGCCCCAACCCACAGAAGGTCAGGACCTGCCAGCCTGCAGCATCTCCCTGTGTTTCTCCCCCGGTAGACTTATCCGCCGGCATGAGAGCAGTGCTTTCTGGAGAAAGTGACCCTGAGCTGTTGTCACCGCGCCCTCGCCTGACGAACCCGTCCTGGAGACCGAAGAGAGCTTGAGCAACCTCTTAAAACATCGACTCATATGAGCCTTGACACACGGTCAAAGGATCCCTTACGAGCAACATTGACCCGGGGGAGGCAAGCGTATAATCTGGACTTCAGGGGAAGCGATCTCTTCATTCGCAAAAGCACCGGTCTGGAGACATCAATGAAGCGAGCGGACAGCTTCTCATATCAAGTGTCACACTTCTGATCAGCAATAACTTCAGTAATGGAGCGTCGAGCGATTTCAGCAAGAAAGGAATGCGTGTGTTGATGATAGGGAAGAACAATCAGCTACAATGAAAAAGAATCAATTAGGAATGCATTATATGAAATAAAAAGCAGTATAGCAGAGGAAAGCTGAGAAGGTCAAGCCCTTGATCAGATCTCGGATCAATGTTTCTGGCAAGGAATCCTTTCACTCTGTAGCAAAGCTCATATGAGTCGGTATCCTCCTGATTCGCCTGTGACTGCACAGTCTGTGAAAAGGAGGGTCCCCAACGTTTTCCTGATGACCCCAAAGCCTCCTCCTACGTGGAAACATCGACGAAGGAGCAACAGCAATCGACAGAAAAAGCGACCGGCGCATCAGCATGACGAGCGATCTAGTCATGGTGGGCAGGCGCTTCGCCTTTGCGCGACCCGACTGGATCGAGGCAAACGCGAAGGACTTTGATCAACTGAGCTGGGATGCCGCGACCGTTGAAGCGTTGAAGGCGTGCGGCCTGATTCTCTTTCATGGCGAGCAGGCTGATTCTCTTTCGTGGCGAGCAGGAGGTCTGCTTGCCGGGCGCCCGGATCGCGGGCGAACCATTCACCCGGCCCGACCTCATCTCGTTCACCAGCGATCAGGCGCTCTATCACGCAGGCCAGGAGCGTGCATCGATGATCCTTTGTCCGACAGCACTTGCAGTGCGTGTTCTTCCAGGCGCTTGCAGCATAGGATCCCGGTGTACGAGCAATGTCAAGCGCTCTTCTTGTACACCAGGAAAGCCCCTGGTCAGTTATCCAGGAGCGACAGGGGCCAGGCACTCCAGCAGCAGGAGGGAGTCAACTGGCGGGAGCCCGATCTGCAGCAGTGGCCGTGTTTGCGGCCAGATTGGCGTAAGCGACCGCGCCCTCCTTCCCCTGTCAGCCCTTGCGGCGAGGAGAGGCGTGCCTCACTCTCAGACACGCCTCTCCTCTTCAGAAGATGCAGGGCGAGACAGGCTCCAAACAGTCGGGATGAGAGGAGTCCCGTCCAGCCAGGGACTGCAGGATCGCCTTAGCTACACAGGCCGCTCGGCCCGACAAGCGGTGAGTGTACCACGTTCGGGCTGGAGACGAGCACCCCACCTGGCTCGGGGAAGGTATGATCGGCAGGTAACGCTCCGCTCCAGGTAAAGGAGAAGGTTTGCGTGGTCACTCCAGGTGCAAAGACAAGCGTATTGGTGTTATCGCCGCCACTGCGCCCATTATCCACGGTGTAACCGAATTTGACGATGCCCCCCATGCTATATGGAGCGACATGGAACGTAGCGGTATAGGTTACCGTGAGCGTGCTGCCGCAGTGGGTGCCAGCAACGGAGGCTGGGTTGACGCTCATAGTGACTGAGGTCACATGAAAAGGAGCGGGCGTGCACTGTCCGGCTGGCTTGACCAGCGAAGAGATGAGCTGGTTAGGGCTGGTGACAAGGACTCCTCCCGCACCGGGGGCCGTGTGATCGAGTGGCAATGGACCGTGCCAGCTAAAGGTGAAGGTCCTGGTCGTCTGTCCCGGGAGGAATTGCAAGCTGGCGCTCTGCTCTCCACGTCCGTTATTCATGGTGTAATGAAATTGAACGGTGTTAGTGCTTGTGCCAGGAACGACGTGGAATGTCGCCGTGTAGGTCACCGTCAGCGTGGTACCGCAGGGCTGGCCCGCAATGGAGGCCGGACTGACCGCCATATCGACTGCTGTGACCTTAAAAGGTGCCTGCGCTGTTGGGTGCGGCGTTGAGGTTCCTGTCGTCGTCGGAGTGGTCTGCGCGGAGGTCGGAGCCGTGGTGGCGCCTGCCGTAGAGGGGCCTGGCGGGACGGTGCTGCAACCGACCAGTAAGCAGAGCACCAGGAGGAGAAAGGCGATTGTACTCTTTTTCACGAACAAAATCCTTTCTCATGAGAAATGAATAGATGTACTTTGCTGTTCATAGGTACTACAGGCTCAATTTGAAGGTGAGAGAAGAAGATGATGCCGTTTGTTGCAATCATTTTTTCTCGGCGTTGGACCTGCCTAGAGAATACCACAGGGTGCTTGCGAAAGCTGTGAGGCTGATCACAATTGATCGCTGGCTCTCTTCCTCATTGGTAAGATGAATGCCTGTGCGGCCCAGGTGACGAGCTATCTTCCCAAGTGTGCGGTCGATCTCGCCTGGTATCTGGCGCTGGTGGTGGGCCTGGCGCGGCGCCATCGCTACACGACGCGCTCGCTGGTGCGGCAAGGAGACTTGCGCGACTATCGGCTGGTCGTTGCGGCCTGCGAGGCGGCCTGGCAGGGGATCTATGCCTGGGCACTTACGCATGGCATTGCGCTGATTGAGCCGCAGACGATTCCATTCTAGTCGCAGCGCGAGATATCTTGCCTGATCCTCGCTGGGGAGCAGGGGATCAGTCACTCACTGAGGCTCGCCTCGCTCAGCAGGCCGAGGCGAGCCTCAGTGAGCGTACGACCACCCAGCCAGTTCGTGGAGAAATCAGCGTCAGCTCCGCCCTGCGCCTTTGATGGCCTGCTGGACCTCGTTCAGTGCCTGTTGGAGCGCCGGATTGGTAGGATCGAGGCGCAGGGCCGCGGTGAAGTCGGCGAGGGCCTGTTCGACGTTGCCCTGCTTCTGGTGGAGGCGGCCGCGGTTGTAGTAGGCGGCGAAGGAGGTGGGATCGAGGTGGAGGGGATCAAGGCGGAGGATGGCGCTGTAGTCGGCGATGGCACGCTCGACGTCGCCCTGCTGCTCGTAGAGAGCACCACGGTGGCGATAGGCGACGGCATGAGAGGCAGCCATGGCTTGGGGCAGGTCGATGCTCTGCTGATGAGCGTCGACCTGAACTGAAATGCTGGCAGGTGTGGGCAACGTGGCGGCCTGCTTGAGGGCGGCAGCAAAGGCCTCGACGGAGGGAAAGCGCTCCGCAGGCTGCTTGGCCAGAGCGCGCAAGATGACCGCTTCCACCGCCGCGGGCAGCGCCGGGGCGCGCGCGCACAGCGATGGTGGAGGCGTGTGCTGGTGGTGCATAGCCAGCTCGGAGAAGGTGCCGCGGAACGGCGGTGTCCCACAGAGCCATTCATAGGCCATGAGGGCCAGCGCGTACTGATCGCTGGCCGGCTGCGGCTCTCCCAGGAACTGCTCCGGGGCCATGGAGGGGGCGAGGCCTGCAACAGCCTTCTCAGGTGTTGGGGAAGTGGCGAACCTGGAGGTCAAGAGCGCGATGCCGAGATCACTGAGCAGAAGGTGGCCTGCGGCATCGCGCAAGACATTGCCAGGCTGGAGATGGAGGTGGAGGAGGCTGGAGTGGTGAGCGTACTGCAGCG
>JBHOQN010000072.1:0-92276 GCA_042408965.1 Ktedonobacteraceae bacterium | reverse complement strand
GACTGGATCAGGACGGGGCACCTGTCAATTGCCCCTGATGCATCGGACAAAGAAGCCAAAGCTGTACGCCTGCAAAGGTATGCAGAGTTGCGGTGGAGTCTAGATGCAAGCCTCCGGCTTCTAGCCGGAGGTGATTGACATGAACAACGCTGAAGGCCATTGTTGGATAACCACCGCAGGAATCCCAGCGGTGATCAGCGAACAGGCGCTGAACCCTGCGTCTGATTCCACCAGCTTTGCAAACAGACCAGGAGCAGCACATGAGTTTTGAGTGGGAGCACAATGTCGAATTCATCGAACAGATTCTGGTCGAGACGCGCGAGCATCGGTGGGTGACACTCAGCCTGGGCGGCTGTGGCATCCTGACACGAGCCTTCATAGGGAGGCACGCTCTGGTCTACAACGAGGCCCAGCGCATCGGGATGCGCTTTGCCCAGCAGGTGATGCAGGGTCTGGTGAACGTTCCTCCTGAGGAGCGATTGCCGACACCGCAGATCCTGGAAGAGGCGGCAGAAGCGGTGATAGAGGACCCTGGACATGTCTTCTTCTTCGTGACCACCTGGTGCGCCAGGCCCGAGGGAATCGAAGTCTGCTCGATCGGAGTCGCCACTGTGCTGGTGCTAGAAGGGGGCCAGGTGCGCGAAGTAGTGCCCTCCTCAGAGAGGCTTGCGCAGCTGCGTCAGATCGGTGATCCGTACCAGTTGCAGGTCTGGTATCTGCTTGGGGATGCGTTAGGGGCGCGCAGGAACCGGCAGCAAGGGTTGCATAGGGACCCCATCGAGTGTGTGACCATTCCCCTGACGCCTGCGACGACCGTGGCCATTGTCACGGATCGCCGACTGGCTGCAGCGATTCTCAAGCAGCAGGTGGGGCGAGAACAGCTGCTGAGCTTTATCAAGACCTGGCCGTTCCCGGCGGGGAAGTATCGGACCTGTGTCTTGCTCTCCTCGAGTGAGTGAGGGAGGGAGGCTAGCAACGATCACAAAGGGTCGGTCAGGGCAGAGGTGCTGAACGAGTGCTCAGCTCAGCCTGGAAAGAGAATTCAAGAGCGATTGGGAGCGGCAAGAGACGCTTCCTGAGAGCGATCTGGGGCTGTTCCGGGGCGTAGTGCTCTGTGTGTGTGGCTCAAGGTGTGATAGGATCTGGCTCCCCTGGCCGAATGAGGGAGCGGGGACGATCGCTCCCGCCCCCTCAGCGCCGGGAGGGGGAACTCGTCCCCGCAGCGTGGTGCGCCTCTCTCTCTGATCTCCTCAGCGCAGCACAGCGTCAAACTCCTCATGGAGCGCGCTGACGATGCGCTCCTGGAGGGCATTGGCCTCGGCGTCGGTGAGCGTGCGGTTCTGAGCCTGGTAGAGCAGGCTGTAGGTCAGGCTCTTCTTCCCCGGCGGAATGGGGGCGCCAGTGTAGACGTCGAAGAGGGCCACCGAGCGTAGCAGCTCGCCACCGTGGCGCTGGATGGCCTCACGCACCGCCTGAGCCGGCACCTGCTCATCGACGACGATCGCCAGGTCGCGCGTCAGCTCCTGATGGCGCGAGATCGCGGCATAGACCAGGCGCACAGGCGCGGCGGCATAGAGCGCCTCCAGATCGATCTCGCATAGATAAGCGCGCTGGGCCAGGTCGTAGCGCTGCTGGACCTCCGGGTGGACCTCGCCAAGCACGCCAATGGTCTGGAACGAGCGCGCAACCTCGTCCTGCTGGCTCGCCGCCGCCGTCGTCGCCACCTCCAGCACGGCGCAGCGTCCCGGATGGAAGGTCGGATGCTCCGCGGGTGTGAAGCGGTAGCGCGTGATGTGCAGGCGCTCCAGCAGCGTTTCGACGATGCCCTTGAGATCGTAGAAATCGGCCGCGCGCGCCAGCTCCGGCATCCAGGAGATGGCCGCCGGTCCGCTGAGCGCGATGCCCACGCTGCGCCGCTCATCCGGCAGCTCATGCTCGCCCTTCGGCAGGTAGCGCCGGCCGATCTCGAAGAAGCGCAGCCCCGCGCGGTTACGTTTGCTGTTCTCCTGCATCGTCTCCATCAGGCCGCTCATCAGAGTCAGGCGCAGGCACTCCAGCTCGCTGCTCAGCGGATTGCTCAGCACAATCGCGGGCAGTCCGCTCTCTGGCCGCTCCGGCTCTGCTGCGGCCGCGCCCCTGGGGGCCGTCTGAGCGCTGCGTCCCGCGCCGTTGGGGGCCTCCAGCAGGGCCGCCGCCGCCTCAGCGTCCTGGCGCGAGAGCAGGTTCAGCATACGTTGGCGGCTGGTCATAGCGTAGGTCACGATCTCATTCAGGCCCAGCCCGATCAGGATCTCGCGCACCTCGTATTCGCGCTCGAACCAGCCATCGCTCTGCCGCTCCGGCAGCGGCCCGACGGGGATCGTCGCCGGCAGCCGGTCGTAGCCGATCATACGCAGCACCTCCTCCACCAGGTCGGCCCCCTCCTCGATGTCGCCGCGGAAGGTGGGCACCGTCACCCGCAGAGGCTGCTGTGCGCCCTGAGCCTCCCGAGTCTCTCCCTGCTCGCCCTCGTCAGGAGCAGGTGAGGTCACCTGAAACTCAAGCGCGCTGAGAGCCTCGACCACCTGGCGAGCCGTCACCTTCATCCCCGTCAGCCACTCGACCTCCGCTGGCGTGAAGACGAGCGTGCGCGGCTGCACCGGGTGCGGATAGACATCGACGATGCCGGGGTGCACGCTGCCGCCAGCCAGCTCGGCCATCAGCTGCGCCGCGCGATTGGCGCCCGCCACCGTCAGCTGTGGGTCCAGGCCCTTCTCGAAGCGGCTCGACGACTCTGTGCGCAGGCCCAGGGCGACCGCGGTGCGCCGCACGCTGGCGGCTTTGAAGTTGGCCGCTTCCAGCAGGATGCGTGTGGTGCCCTCATGTACCTCGCTGATCGCCGAGCCCATCACGCCGGCGATCGCCGTCGCCCCCTGGGGATCGCTGATCAGCAGCATCTCCTCGCGCAGCTTGCGCTGCACGCCATCGAGCGTCGTGATCTCTTCGCCGGGCCGGGCGCGGCGTACGATGATCTGCTGGTCGCGCACCAGATCGTAGTCGAAGGCGTGCAGGGGCTGACCATATTCGAGCATCACATAGTTCGTGATATCGACAATATTATTGATCGGACGCATGCCCGCCAGCAGCAGACGGCGAGCCATCCAGTCCGGCGAGGGACCGATGCGAACGTTGCTGATCACGCGCGCGCTGTAGCGTGGGCACAGCTCCTCGTCCTCGATCGTCACCCTGATCAATTGCTCAGCCGGCGTCCCCGTCTCGCTCAGGGGCGACGCCGGCAGCCGCAGGGGCTGGCGCGTCAGAGCGGCCACCTCCCGTGCGATGCCGATCACCGATGAGAGATCGCCGCGGTGCGCCTTGATGGCGAACTCCAACACCACATCGGAGAGCAGGTCGGCCAGCTTCACCCCCAGCGGGGTAGCCGGATCGAGGATATAGATCCCCGAGTGGTCGCTGCCCAGGCCCAGTTCGCGCGGCGAGCAGAGCATGCCCTCCGAGACATAGCCCATTTTGCGCGCCACACCGATGGTCACCTCGCCCAGTTGCGCGCCCGGCAGGGCCAGCGGCACCTTGTCGCCCTCGCGAATGTTGGGCGCGCCGCAGATCACCCCGATCTCTCCGCTGCCCGTGTTGATGCGCGTGTAGCTCAGGTGATCCGAACCCGCCACCTTCTCAAGGTGTGTGATCTGGGCCGTGATCACCCTGTCCCCCCAGTCAGCTCCGATATATTCCAGCGCCTCAACCTCCAGCCCGGCCATGGTCAGCGTATGCGCCAGCTCTTCCGGCGAGAGGGTGATCTCCACGTAATCCTTCAGCCAGCTTAATGGAACCTTCATCAGCTATGACTCCTACTCCTCATGCAGAGAACACAGAGCTATCCGGCGTTGCATCCAGCGCTTCACCGGCTAGAACTGGCGCAGGAAGCGCAGATCGTTGCCGGAGAAGAGGCGAATCTCGCCGATCCCGTACTTCAGCATGGCGATACGCTCCACGCCCATGCCGAAGGCGTAGCCGCGATATCTGCGCGGATCGTAGCCCACCTCGCGCAGCACCCGCGGATGCACCATCCCCGATCCCAGAATCTCCAGCCAGCCGCTGTATTTGCAGAGACGGCAGCCGCTGCCGTTGCAGAGCATGCAGTCGATGTCCACCTCAGCGCTCGGCTCCGTGAAGGGGAAGTAGCTACCGCGGAAGCGCACGCGGCGCTGCTCGCCGAACATCTCGCGTGCGAAGCGGGCCAGGCTCCCCTTCAGATCGGCCATCGTACAGTACTCGTCGACCAGCAGGCCCTCGATCTGGTGGAACATCGCCTCGTGTGAGGCGTCGATCGCCTCGTGGCGGAAGACCTTGCCGGGGACAATAACGCGCACTGGCGGCCGGATCGTCTGCATCACGCGGATCTGCATCGGTGAGGTCTGTGTGCGCAGGAGGATCTCTCCCGGCACCACCCAGAAGGTGTCCTGCATATCGCGCGCGGGATGGTCCGCTGGAATGTTGAGCGCCTGAAAGTTGTAGTAGTCCGTCTCAACCTCGGGTCCCTGCGCGACCTCGAAGCCCATGCGCGTGAAGATGCGCGCCACCTCCAGGATGGTGCGCGACAGGGGGTGCATATGCCCGGCGGGAAGCGTGCGGCCCGGCAGCGTCACATCGAGGCGTTCGCGCTCCAGGGCCTGCTGCAGCTCCTGGCTGTGCAGCGCCGCGCGCCGGGCCTCCAGGGCGCTCTCCAGGGCCTGCTTGACAGCGTTCATCTTCTGGCCCACCTGCGGACGTTCAGCTTTGCCGAGTTTTGGGATGATGGCAGAGAAGTTCTTCAGTTCGCCGCGGTGGCGTCCCAGATAGCGGATGTCCCAGTCTTCCAGTTCGGCGGAGCTGGTGAGACCCTCCAGCTCGCGCAGGGCTCGTTCCTGCAGGGCATCAAGCTGCGCCAGCAGGGCATCAAGTTGTTCGATCATATCCGATCCATACCTCCATAGGCCGACCGACTGACTGCACGCTCAGGCCGGGCGCGCCAGCTCTGCTCAGTCGGTCGATCAGGCAGACCTCGAACCATAGCAATCATGACAATCAGATCAATCAGGCTCATCAGGCCATCAAAAAACCGGCCAGACCTTCGTCTCCTGGGACGAAGTCTGCCGGTTCTGCAGGGGCATGACGAACCACGCCCGTCAGCATCAAGCTCCGTGGTACCACCCGTCTTGGATGATGGCGACCCATCTGCCATGCCAGCCTGCTGGTCGACTTCAGCAAAGCAGCGCCAGGCTGAGCAGGCCATCATCCCACTCGGTTCGTCCGCTAACGGGGACGGGCCGGGGCTGCCTACTCTCCAGGGGACGCGGCGCGTCCTGCCAGGCCTTCAGCAGCCAGCTCCAGGGTGAACTTCCGCGCGACCGAAAGGCGAAAAGGCTCGCAGCCGGTGGCCTTTTCTCTCTGCCTGCCCGCGCTCGCCTGTACCGGCCCTGCCTTCTTCTGTCCTGTGTTGGCCGGACGCGAGCGGGGCAGCTACCTGCCTTTCTTCCTTGCGTGGATGTCGGCGTACTCTCCCCTTCAACGCCTTCGGGATTGCTGTACTGGTGTGTGACCCCGGCCGTTCTGTCTGCACGGCGGGGGTCTCCGCCAGGTTAGCGTATAGTATGCCAGATTTTGGTCAGGAAGTCCAGTCTGCGGCTCCGCCTGCTGGCGGCGCGCCGCCAGAGTGGCTGAGTGCGCAGACGGACTCTAGCGAGACGCAGTTGCCAGCAGGTACGGATGTCGACCGATGACAGGGGGCGGAGCGCATCGGAACCAGGGGTCAGGCAGAGCTAGATCGAGCTGCCGCCCGTCACCTCAAGCACATGGCCGGAGACGTAGTTGGAGAGCGGCGAGGCCAGGAAGAGAATCGCCCCGGCGGCCTCCTCCGGCGTGCCCGGTCGCCCCAGAGGAATGAGCAGGGTGGCCATCTGGCGCATCTGGCCCGGAATGCCCAGTTCGACCTCCTGGCCCTCGCGCTCGATCTTCTCACCAGCCTCCTTGGGGGCGGTGAGGCGCGTCTCGATGAAGCCGAAGCAGGCACAGTTCACCTCCACGTTGTAGCGGCCCCACTCTTTGGCCAGGGTTTTGGTCAGGCCGACGATGCCGGCCTTGGCGGTGGCGTAGTTGGCCTGGCCGGCGTTGCCGTGCAGACCCGAGACCGAGCAGACATTGATGACTTTGCGCGGATTGGCGCGCCCGTTGGCCTCCTGCTCGCGGCGCGCGGCCTCACGGATGAACTGCGCGGCCTCGCGCAGGATGCGGAAAGGCGCCGTGTTGTGCACCTCGAGCATGGCGTACCACTGCTTATCGGTCATCTTGTGGATGACGCCGTCCCAGGTATAGCCAGCGTTGTTGACGATGATGTCCAGGCCGCCAAAGCTGTCGAGCGTTGTTTTGATCAACTGCGCGGGGAAGGCGGGATCGGTGACATCGCCGGCCAGGGCCACGGCCCGGCCGCCGGCGCCCTGAATGGCCGCCACCACCTCATCGGCCGGCCCCTGATCAAGATCGCTCACCACCACAGCAGCACCCTCCGCCGCCAGCAGCTTCGCCGTCGCGGCGCCGATACCGCGGCCAGACCCGGTGACAATCGCGACTTTACCGTCAAGCATACCCATGACTGTCATTGTCCTTTCTATGCAAAAGATGCGGGTGGGCCTCCTCTCCTACCCGCGCTCTCTGTATGCGCTCCAGGGGATTCTCAGTTGCTGCGTCTGGGCAGCGCCGCCACGAACGTGCCGGTGACCTTGACATCGCCGTTCTGATCGGCGGCCTGCACTTTGCCGGCAATGCGGCCCTCGCCGTCGACCTCGTACTTCTCGCTGATGACGCCGCTACAGGTGATCACGTCGTCGAGGCGGGTCATGCTTTTGAAGCGCACGCCGAACTTGCGCAGCGCCGTCGGCCCCACGTAGTCGCTGAGCATGCGCCCCACCAGGCCCATGATCAGCATGCCATGGGCGATGATCCCGCCCGTGCCGACCATCTCGCCGATCTTCGGATCGGTGTGCAGGGGGTTAAAATCGCCCGAAGCGCCGGCGTAGCGCACCAGTTGGAGATGGGTCACCGGCGAGGCCACCAGGCGCGGAATCTCGTCGCCGACCTGAACGTCCTCGAAATAGCGCTTCGTGGGGAGAGTTGCCTCGGTTGTCATGCGTAGAACTCCTTTGTCTCTCGGGCTTAGCGAACGATGAGCACCTGTCGGGCCTTCAGCACCTCCTGCCCCCGCTGATTGGTGTAGCGCGTCTCCAGGGTCAGCAGATCCATCGAAGAGCCATCCTTGTTCTGGCGCGAGCGGCCTTCGACGAGCGTCGTCACGCCCGTCAGAACATCGCCGGCGTAGACCGGGGCCAGATACTCGTACTCCTCCTCGCCGTGCAGAATGCGCATGACGTTCACGCCGATGGCGATCAGCTGCTTGACGAAATCGGGATTGCCCCAGAAACCAAACATCGTGGGAGCGGTTGGTGAAAGCGGCACGTCGGGATAACCGGCGGCCTGCGCGGCTTCGCGGCTGTGATAGATCGGATTGTCGTCCCCCAGGGCCAGATTCAGTTCGTGAATCTTGCAGCGCTCAACCTGATAGGTGAACGCGGGAAAACTCTGTCCGATCTTGCTCTGGTCGAACATACAGCACTCCTTTTGTGGCAATCGGGCACGTAGCCAGTGATAGTATATACTCATCGGCGAAAGCGCGGCAACTCCGCGCCGGCCCCTGCTGGCCCGTCAACCGCAGCCTGTCTCCCCTATGAGCGCCGTGCGTCAGCAGCAACACCGTAGTACCGTAACTGTTCGCGCAGATTAAAACTTTCTGGTCCATCTGATAAATGCTCTTCAGAGCGCTGGATCTATGCATGAAAATAGATTATACTGTATTCATGACAATATGGTTGGTCTCCCGTTGGTACTGCTCCTGGTGAGCCGAGGCAGGTAGTAAGAGACTGACCCTTCACACCTGTTCAGGGAGACTACGCTGCTTTTTCACCAGCGATGGCTATCATCGGGAAGACGGCATACTGATCTGCATCAAGGAGGGACATCATTGGAGCAACAAGATTATAGGATTCACACCGCTCTTGAGACAGGACAGGCTGATCGTATCTCTTTGCCCGGCGAGGAGCTGGCTGCTCACTTGAGCGATGGTCAGGACGTTCGTGCCATGCTCCCTTGCCATCCGTCGACTCCCAGCGACTACGGGACGCTGCTTGACGTCTACATGACCGCGATCTGCTAAGGCAGATCCAGCCGGTGCCTTCTTCTTCCGCCTCAGCCCGCTGCGGCCTGGCAGAAGGAGAGGGTACTGGCAGCGAGCGGAGCGGCTGGAGGTCCAGCCTCATTCGGAGTGCCCCGGCGGATCACTGGCGGCGCTCTGACGTCTGACGCGCGATGCCGACGTGGCCGCCCTGCTCTACCTTCTCTGTACTCGCAGATGGGATCGCCGCTGCCTCATCCTGGAAGCGGTCGAGGCGGTGGTCTGCGCATGGCGTCGCTGCCATTGCTGCCATGTTTCCCCTATATTCCCACTGGAGGATCGCTGATGGTGCCTGCCGATTTTCTCGAGCAAGGGCATCTGTTGATAGGCGCGAGCGGAGCCATCAACGTGGTCAACCTGCCGGGCTATATTGTCTATCTCCGCCAGCAGGTCTGTCGGAATATCCGGGTGATCCTGACAGAGGCCGCCTGTCAGTTTCTCAAGCCCGAAGCCGTGCTGGCCGTCTCTGGCCACGCGGCCTTCGTCACCGGTGGCCACTGCGAGCAGTTTCCAGCGCCGCATCTCTCCCTCACAGACTGGGCCGATATCTTTCTGATTTTGCCAGCCAGCGCCAACATTCTCGCCAAAGCCGCCCAGGGCATTGCCGACGATCTGCTCTCCTCAGCCATTCTGGCGGCCGCCTGTCCCATTATTTTTTATCCCAGCATGAATCGCCGCATGTGGGAGAAGCCCGTCACTCAGAGAAATGTCGCTACTCTGCTGGATGACGGTCATTACTTGAAGTACAAGGTTGAAATGGCCCTGGAGGTTGCCAGCGGCCGCACCGAGGAGTGCGTCGTCCCCGATATCGTCCATATTGGCCAGGATATCAGCCACATTCTCGCAGCGCGTGGGTGACGTGACCGTCGCGCCTCGTCCCGGCTCTCGCCATCGCACGCAGCCACAGCCTGTCCTTGCATCGGCTATAATGTTGAGCAAGACGGCAGCGGCCTTGCGCTGGCGTTCGAGATTCTCATCTTGTTCTGTCGACCTGCTTCAACCCGGCGCGCGGGCCTCAGTCCTGGTTTCAGTCAGCCCGGGCGCATCAGCCAGGTGAGGCAGCGACAGCTCTGGCGAGGAAATCCGCAGTATGGAACTTTCCAATCAAGAAGTGACGCGACGTCTCAACAACACCCGTCCCGGCTCCCTCTGGGAGGCCCTGGACATTACCGTGGTCAGCGCCGAGAGAGAGCGCGTGGTCCTGACCATGCCCATTGGCCCGCAGCATAAGCAGCAGGCTGGCTATTTGCATGGAGGCGTCTCCGTCCTGCTGGCGGAGACGGCGGCCTCCATCGGCACGGCGCTCAACATCGATCTGGAGCGCCAGATGACCTTTGGCATTGAAATCAACGCCAATCACCTGCGTCCCAAGCGCGCGGGCCAGTTGACAGTCACAGCCACGCCCATCCATCGCGGACGCACGACGCAGGTCTGGGATATTCGCATCACCGACGAGCTGGAGAAGCTTGTCTGCGTCTCGCGCTGTACACTGGCCGTCGTGCCCCGGGCGCCTGAGGCCAGCAATCCCTTGCTGCAAAGCCAGGCGGGCGTAGATTGATCTGACGAGCATGGCTTGACAGTCACGGCCTGGCTGGGTACGCTAGCAGCAGATCCGTAGTGGTCGATGATGCAGGTCTGTATATTGTCGGGCGGGATGGTCGATGGGCGCGGCGCAGGTGCCGTGGCGCGCTGCCGGGCGGTGCTACGCAGCGTCGTGGGGCGCCCGCCTCCGCTAGTATTGCCAGGAGGACATGTTATGGGCATGACCGCTGATGGTCTCTCATACTGGCAGGCTGAACCTGCAGAGATACCCCTGCTGAACATGACGGTTGGCGACCTGCTGGATCACCGTGCTGAGGAGCTGCCCACCTGTGAGGCCGTCGTCTACAGCGGCTATCCTGAGTATGGAGGAGCCCTCGATATCCGCTGGACCTATCGTGAGTTTCGCCAGCGCGCAGATCAGGTGGCGCGGGGACTGCTGGCCCTGGGCTTCGAGAAAGGCGCCCATATCGCTGTCTGGGCGGTCAATCTTCCCGAATGGCTGCTCCTCGAGATGGCCGCCGCCAAAGCTGGTCTGGTGCTGGTCACGGTCAACCCTGTGGTACGCGCGCGCGAGCTGGAGTACGTGCTACGCCAGGGCGATGTCGCGGCGCTCTTCTTCATGGCGCGCATTCGCGATCACGACTGCCTCGCAACGGTGCACGCGCTGGTGACACCCGGCGCACAGCCTGGCGAGGTGCGTAGCGAGCGCCTTCCCCTGCTGCGCTACACCTGCCTGATCGGCCCGACGCCCGCGGCCCTGCAGCAGGAGAGCGGCTGGCGGCCGGCCCTCTTTCAGGAGGTTGTGGCAGCCGGCGCAGCCCTGCCCGCCGAGGAGCTGCGCGCGCGCCAGGCCAGCGTGGCACCTGGCGATATCGCGCAGATCCAGTACACCTCTGGCACCACGGGCTTTCCCAAGGGGGCCCTCCTCACGCACCGTAACATCCTCAACAACGCCATGCTCTTTGTGCGCCGCTCCGCGGGGCTTCCCGGCGATCGCACCTGCAATCCCATGCCCTTCTTCCACACCGGCGGCTGTGTGCTGGCCGCGCTGGGCTGTCTCTACATGGGCACGACGCATATCCCCATGCTGGCCTTTGACCCGCTCAAGGCTCTGCAGATCGTCAGCAGCGAGCGCTGCACCACCCTGGGGGCTGTGCCCACGATGCTGCTGGCCATGATGCAGCATCCTGACTTCGAGCGCTACGATCTCTCCTCGCTGCGCGTTGTCACCTGTGGTGGTGCGCCTGTTCCTCTCTACCTCATGGAGATGGTCAAGGAGAAGATGGGGGCCGATGTGACCATCGTCTATGGGCAGACCGAATCGTCGCCGGTCATCACGCAGACCCTGCCGCAGGACTCCTTTGAGCTGAAGGCGGCCACGGTGGGCCAGCCGCTGCCCTACACCGATGTGAAGATCGTCGATCCTGCCAGTGGCCAGGTGGTGCCCTGCAATACCCGCGGCGAGCTGTGCTGCCGCGGCTACCTGGTGATGCAGGGCTACTACCGGATGCCCGAGAAGACTGCCGAGACCATCGATGCCGAGGGCTGGCTGCATACCGGCGACCTGGCGACGATGGATGAGCGCGGCTACGTGCGCATCGTCGGGCGCCTGAAGGAGATGATCATTCGCGGCGGAGAGAATATCTATCCGGCGGAGATCGAGGAGTTCCTGCTCCACCATCCGGCGGTGGCCGATGCCCAGGTGATCGGCGTGCCCGATCGCTTCTTCGGCGAGGAGATTGCGGCCGTGATCCGGCTGCGCGAGGGGATGGAGGTCAGCGCCGAGGAGCTGCGCGCCTTCTGCCGCGGGCAGATCAGCCATCAGAAGATCCCGCGCTACGTTCTCTTCAGCGACACCTTCCCCATGACGGCCAGCGGCAAGGTGCAGAAGTTCGTGCTGCGCGAGCAGGCCCTCAAGCAGCTTGGCCTGGAGGGAAGCGGCGAAGCTGGCGCGGCTGCCAGAGTGGAGCATACCACCTGAGCGGTGCGCTGGCCGCCGCCGCGCCAGGCGCAGTGGCGAACTCAGCGTGGGCCTTCGCGCCTCGACGCTGCAGGCCTCTCTTTGGCCTCATCCCACAGTGAGCGCCTCTGCAGCAGGAGCCCCTCCTGTCTGAGGCGCCTCTGCGCCTGCCTGTAGAAGCCGGGATCGCGCTCGGCGCTGTAGCAGCGTCGGCCGGTGCGGAGGGCTACCACGGCGGCGGGGCAGAGACCGCCGAACGGCTCCCAGATCACGTCGCCGGGATCGCTGCTGGCTAGAATCACGCGCTCGAAAAGGCTGAGGGGCTTCTGGTTCGCGTGGACGCAGCGTGCGCCATCTCCTTTGAGGCGCTCCTCTCCATGCAGAGGCGGCTCAGACCAGACGTTGGTCACGCCGTGCTGGTGATGCCATCTGGGGCGCAGGACGGCCCATTGCTCTGCCGTGAGCGGCGTCTGGCCGTCGAGCGAGAAGTAGGGCCAGTCTGTGGGCCGTCCATGCTCGTTGGCATAGCGGGCCAGCCGCTCCATCATCTCGGGCGGCGGGAAGTACCAGAGGTGGTCCTGGGTGAAGTATTTGCGCGTCGCGGCATTTTTCAGGCCGCATGCCTCGTTGGTCCGCGAGAGAGGAAGGCCGGTTCTACGCCATTCCTGGCGCAGCCAGACCTGAATGGGAAGCTGCTCACCGGCGGGTGTCGGAAGCTGAACGTCGCGCACGTACTGTGCGCAGACTTCCGTGACAACGGGAAAACGCCGGATCGTCTTGCTGTTGACGTTGCCGGCGATATGGGCGATGCCCTTGTCCCAGATATGCAGCGCACGGTACTGCCAGCCGTGACGCTCCAGCAGGGGGTGGAGCGTGGCCCAGCCAATCTCGTTGCACCAGAGCCAGAGCGTGGTCTGTGGAAGTGCCAGACGTGACCAGGAGGCGATATGCGGTGCATACCAGTCGACCAGTCCTGTATGGGAGGGTGGGTCTCCAGGAAAGAGGCCCAGTCCGTAGGCTCCGTCGGAGATAATGACGGTGGGCGCGGGCCAGGAGGCGTAGCAGCTCAGCGCGTCGGCCCGGTGGATTGCTACCCCCTCCACGCTGGTCACAGGGTCGAGTGGCTCGTTCTGCGTGATCACATGCCGTTCAACAGACATTTTGCAGCCTTACTACCAGTCTTCTCTGTCAGTCATCCTTCTAAAGCCAGGGCTGGGGGGCGAAGGCCGCCGAGCGCTTCGCCCCCCGACGCGCTCACTCATCCGTCCATCCATCCACCCATCCATCCATCCATGCGCTTCTCACCGTTCCCCCTGCTCGCGGTGCAGGGCAGCCGTGCATAACCAGAAAGTACCAGACCCCCTGATGCCCCCACGCCATTCGTTCTATCCTGAAAAGAGTCCGCCAGGTGAACGCAGGCGTCTCATACCGAACCGACGAAGGGAGCAGTACCATGATCAGGGTCCGAGCCAGGCATCTTCCTCTCCTGCTTATCATGCTCCTGATTCTGTGCAGCGCCTGCGGCCCGGCCGACCCAGGCCAGCCCCCCACGACCGCCACCGCCTCTGCCACAACCTCACGCCATCCCACATCACCCACGGCCACAGCAACGTCCTCGCCCGTGCCTCCCCTGAGCGAGAGCGACCTCGCCTGGGGCATTGAGCGCAATATGACCCTCGAGCAGAAGCTGGGGCAGATGGTCATCGTCGAGTTCTACGGCGCCACCCTCAACAGCGACCTGCAGCAGATGATCCAGGATAACCAGGTCTCCGGCGTGCTCATCGAGAACAAGAACGGCAACGCCCAGTCGCGTGATCAGCTCATCGCCCTCAACCAGGCCATGCAACAGCAGGCGCACATCCCCCTCTTCATCTCAACCGACTTCGAGGGGGGCTACGTCAACGAACTGCGCCTCATCACCGGCGAGCGGCCCTCCGAGGCCGCCATCGGCGCCACTGGCAACCCGTACTATGCCTACGACCAGGGGCTGAGTGCCGCCCAGACCCTCAAGTCGCTGGGGCTGAACGTCAACTTTATGCCCATTGTCGACGTCCTGACCAATCCCAACAATCCCGGCCTGCCCGACCGGACCTTCGGCTCCGATCCCGCCCTCGTCACCAGCATGGGCCAGGCCTACCTCAAGGGCCTCACCGCCGGCGGCGTCGTCGGCTGCCTCAAGCACTTCCCCGGCCTTGGCGCCGCCACCGTCGATCCCCATCTCTCTCTGCCCTACGTCAATCGCAGCCTGGACCAGCTCAATAAGGTGGATCTCGTGCCCTACCGCACGCTCATCGGCGAAGGCCTCGTTCCCATGGTGATGGTCACCCACATTCTCAATCCCCAGCTCGATCCGAAGCTGCCGGCCTCGCTCTCGCCCGCTGTAGTCACCGACCTGCTGCGCAATCGCCTCAACTTCAATGGCGTCATCATCAGTGACACCCTCTGGATGGGCGGCCTCAGCAATACCTATCCGCTGGCCCGGGCCGCCGTGCTGGCCGTCAAGGCCGGCGAGGATCTTCTCCTGGGGCCACGCGGCCTGGCGGAGACACGCACGATGCTCACGGGCCTGCGTCAGGCTGTGCAGAAGGGCGATCTGCTTATGAGCCAGATCGATGACGCCGTACATCGTATCCTGCAGCTCAAGCTGCACTATGGCATCATCAACCACGCGCGCGCCCTGCATCTTCTGGCCACGCCGAGCGACACCAGGGCTCTGCATTCCCCGCTTCCGGGAGGCAACGAGCTGGACGACCCTGCTGATCCCCGCCGTAACTTGCAGCCCTCCTGAGCACGGTCGCCGCCTGGCAAGGCTGCTCTGCCCCCATCCCTGGTGACCCGATCGAGATCCGTATAAATACCTATCACACCGTATTTCCTGGCTGGTAGGTCTGGAGTCTTCTGGTAGCGGCCGTTGGCATTAGCACAGTGAAATCCTGGAGACACCCGCTGTGGCAGCTCCAGTACGAATGGAAGAGGTTGAGGCTGTTCTCTGAGGGAGCGCTGCAGAGAACCTTTTTATGCTGTGAGGTTTTGTGAATCGGGTACGTAATTCTTAGTGGGGTAGACGAGAGGAGAGCCGCTGACATCCCGGCGTGCTGGGGTCGTTAGCCAGCTCTCGGTGTGCTCTCTCGTTGACCCGGTCTGTGCGAGCAGACCTTACCAGCAAGTGTGCACCTTCTTCTCTTGTCGGGATCTGTTCCGACTCTAGTCTAGCTATCCTTTTTGGATTGTCTCTACCCGATTAGCACGAAGGAGTACAACACATGAGCAGACACAGGCTTGCCAGTGGCGCTCTTCGTCTGATGATGCTAGGGGTGCTGGCGCTCTTTGTGGTTGCCTGCGGCGGCGGAGGACAGGCGACCACCGGCGTGACTAAAGCGCCGCAGAGCCAGCAGATATTCAAATTTACCAACGCAGGAATCTCGGACATCGGGACCTTTGATCCTGCACTGGTCTCGGATCTTCCGTCCTCAACCGCCATTAACCTGGTATTTACCGGACTGGTCTCATTCAATGAGAAGCTGGAGATCCAGCCCGAACTGGCCACCTCCTGGGATATCTCCAGCGATGGCCTGACCTATACCTTCCATCTGAAGCCCAATCTGAAGTTCAGCGATGGCGCCCCAGTGACCTCGGCGGACGTGGCCTACAGCATCGATCGCGCTCTGAAACCCGCCACCGCCTCACCTGTCGCTGGCAGCTATCTGAACCTCATCAAAGATTCGGACCTGCTGGGCAAGGGCAAGATCAAGACCATCATCGGCGACAGCCTGCAGACCCCCGATCCGCAGACGATTTCGATCACCATCACCAAGAGCGTAGGCTACTTCCTGGATGCCCTGGCCTATCCTACCTCTTACGTGGTCGAGAAGAGCCTGGTCCTGAGGTATGGCAAGAACTGGACGGATCATCTCAATGAGGGTGGTGGGACCGGCCCCTTCAAGGTGCAGTCCTACCAGCACAATAAGCAGATTGTCTTTGTGCCCAACCCCAACTATTATGGTCCTAAGCCTCAACTGGCCCAGATCATCATGCCGTTCTACTCGAATGTGAAGACCGCGTATCAGGCCTATCAGGCTGGCCAGACTGATATCACACCGATCCCCATCGCCAACATCGCGCAGGCCCGCGCCAAAACCAAGGAGTTCAGCCAGACCCCGCAGCTCACGATCGACTATCTGGGTATGAACTACCTCGTCAAGCCGTTCGATAACATCCAGTTCCGCCAGGCCCTCTCACTGGCCATCAACCGCGACGAGATCATGAGTGCGGTCTGGAAGAACACGCGCCTCCCTTCCTATCATATCATACCTTCCGGCATGCCGGGCTACAATGCCAGCCTGACCGGACCGGCGGGAGTGACCTCGACCAAGGGCGATCAGGCCAAAGCCCAACAGCTCCTGCAGCAGGCCCTGACTGCCATGGGTATGTCCAGCGCCTCGCAGCTGCCGGCAATTCCTCTCTACTACCCCTCCGGTTCGCCGGATGTTGACAACGAGATGGCTGTCCTCTCACAGGAGTGGCAGAGCGTCCTGAAGATTAGTATCAAGCCCCAGGCGACCGATTTCAACAAGCTCATTGATGACATCAACGCGACCATCAACAACCCCCGTGGCATCGGCTTCTGGTCGATCGGCTGGATCGCCGACTACCCTGATCCGCAGGACTGGACAACGCTGCAGTTCGATAAAGGCTCGCCCAATAACAACACGAACTATGGTCAGAACAGCTCCGCTGACGCGGCCCAGCAGCAGGCCACGCAGAGGCTGATGGAGCAGGCTGATGCCATGCCCAACGGGACGGCGCGCTATCAGACCTATAACCAGATCGAGCAGCAACTGGTCAATGACGTGGCCTGGCTGACGCTCGATCAACGCACGGCAGTGCGCCTCCTCAAGCCCTACGTGGTTGGTATGCAGTTCAATGCTGAGGGCCTCTTCCCGCCTGAACTGTGGGCCAATGTCTACATTGCGACTCACTGACTCAGACCGGAGCCGGTCCTGAGCACAGAGGCGCTCGTGCAACCACTTGCTGGGACGGTCCGGCTGCCCGAGGGCAGCTGGACCGTTCTTTGCGACCTTCTCGGCCACCCTCTGCTGCCCTGGACGGCTGGGCTGGCACCTGGCCTGTAGCCGGTGCCTCCCTGGTCATGCGGAGCGTGGTCGTTTGAGCAGGGCCGCGATTGGCTCCGTGAAAGGCCCCCGATCGTAGAAGGCATCATGATTCCAGAGCGCCTGAAAGATGGCCGCCGTCGAGGCGATCAGCAGCCAGACGAAGAGCGTGGCCAGGGAGAGCGCCACCAGGCTGTCGCGCAGACGCAGCAGCGCGACCAGCCCGCTGGCAATCGTCAGCCCCAGCATGGCCAGCGTCAGCCCCAGCGCGTTGATGGGAGAGCGCAGCCCGAAATACGCAGCGCTGAAGATGACGTAGTCCAGCCAGGAGGCGGCCTGCAGGGCGAGATAGGTCCGGCGGCCTGCGCTGCCCTCCGGCCTGTTCAGTACGCGCAGCGTTCCCCAGATCACGGAAAGGTTGTTGATCGTCCAGGCCGGCCCGAAGACCCAGGCCGGCGGAGCAACCACTGCCTGGCGCAGCTCTTCAAAGTAGGCCACGTCGCCCAGCAGCTCGCCCACACTGCGGATCTTCCTCCCCCGGGCGAGGTTGACCAGGCCGCTCAGGCCGAAGGTGAGAATCTGGACGATGACGTAGAAGAGGACGCCGTGGTACCAGCGCCAGCGCCGCTGCTTCTCATCGCCCTCGAGCACACGTGCCAGTGCCATCAGTCGTTCGCGGCTCTCTGCAACTGTCAACTCTTGTGCCTCCCTTCAGAGATGTACAGACGCGGACCGTGCTACGAAAACGTTCTTCAGAGATTGTAGCGTGTGTGGCGTGGGCAGACAAACAGAGCCGCAGAGAGGAGCCACCTGGCCAGGAGAGAGGCCAGCCTCAACCCTGACTGCACCGGCGTCCCTCTCGCATATGGAGAAGAGCAGAGGAGCGCTCTCTGGGAGTCCACGGCGCTGGCTCACGGCACGCACGGGGTCAGAGGGTCTGCACGAAGCTCGCAATAATCGTCTGGACCTCATCCAGCCGGCCCTGGAAGAAGTGATCAGCCCCTTCAACAGCAATCATTGTTTTTGGCGCTGGCAATTGCTCGAACCAGTGAGCTGTCAGCGCATAGGGCGCGATCTCGTCACGTGTGCCGTGGATGAGCAGCTTGGGCTTGCTGCAGCCCTGCAGCGTCTCTCCCTCGAGGCTGCGTGCGGGTACGCCAAGGCCGATCAGTGCCTGGACCCGTCCATCGCTGGCGCCCACGCGCAGACCGACGTAGGCTCCGAAGGAGAACCCGGCCAGAATCACCGGGATGCCGGGATAGCGATGGCTCAGAAAATCCAGCGCGTAGCGTACATCGTCCATCTCGCCGCGTCCCTCGTCGTAGCTGCCGGAGCTGCGCCCTACGCCGCGAAAATTGAAACGCAGCGCCGGTATCTGCTGCGCCTGCAGGACCTGGGCCACTTTGAAGACGACCTTGTTATCCATCGTCCCGCCATAGAGCGGATGCGGATGGCAGATGAGCGCGACGTGGCGTGGCCTGACCCCCACCTCCTCGGGCTTGAGGATGCCTTCAAGACGGCCCAGTGGAGAAGGTATGTCGACATGTAAGATCTGTGCGATAACATCCCCCGCCTTTCTAGAGCTAAAATAGCGAACTACCCGTAACAGTAATCGTCGCTGTGATAGTATAGCACGAATCTTCTCTCTGACACAGATCCGCTTCCATCAGGCGCTGCGCAGGGTGATGCTGCCTGAGCCAACATCCAGGCGCAATATCGCCGTAGGCGAGCTGCCGGGAATGAGCGGCCCGTAGTAGCTGGCCGAGTTATCGTTGGTGCTGACCTGGATCGGAAAGGTGCTGCTGATCGTGCCGTTGTTCACATTGGCGTCGAGGCGAACCGCGGTCGAGGGCGGCAGAGCGATGTTGAGCCGGCCAACCTCGCTGTGGATCTGGAAGAGCGGCGCTGCGCCAGAGAGAGGCGTCGTGTTGAGCGTGCCCTGAAAGCTCACCACGCCATTGGCCGTGCGCAGGTTGGACCCGTCAGCCAGCTCCGCCTCCTCCACGCTGATATTGCCGGCGTCGTCTTTCACGATCAGCACGCCGTTGAGGCCGTGAATGTCAATCGCGCCCACCGCGAGATCGATGTTGAGTTGAAAGGGGGCGTTGCCCTGGTTCACGCTCGCTGGCAGGCTGAAGCGCAGGTCAATGGCGTCGCTCGTGCTGGTCAGGTTATTGCCCTGCGGCAGTGTGGCTGTGACGCTCAGGCTCTCTGGCGCTGGCTGCACCATCACATTCATACGACGAAACTCGCTATCGGCCTCGGCCTGGCTGCTGGCCCGGGTGTGCCTGGTGATGCTGAGCTGCGGTGCATTCAGACTGGCGTCAGTGGTGATCTGGATGGCGCCTACCTGGCTGGTGATCTTGAGCTGCGTGAGGTTGCTGATGGCGATACTTTGCTGGCTCTGCTGCGTGTAGTTGGTGACGGTTGGCCCCAGAATGGGTACCGGATTGGTGCCGGTGATGTTGCGCACAGCGACGAAGACGGCCAGCACTGCCCCCATCAGCAGCAGGAGAACGGCAACTCCACAGCCGCCCAGAAACCAGAGCCAGGATGTGCGCCGACGTCCCCTGCTCTGTTCTGGATGCCGGGGAGGCGCTGGCTCTTCAAGAAAGGAGACCTCTTCCTCATCGATGAAGAAGAGATCCTCTGCTGGACGCCGGCGTCTCTCGGCCTCTCCCTCGCGATGGAAACCCTCCTCTGGCTGTCGGGAGCGACGGCGCCGTGGCCGCTCCCTCCAGGGTTCGTCTTCATGATGGTCGCCCGATCGATATCTCTCTCTGCTCATGGCCGCTCCTTGTTTCTCCTTCATGCATGCATGTATGAGCGTCAGCGGACGGACCGTTCTCTCTCCGTCCGCTTCCGGGTTCTCGCTTGCTCCCATCAGTACTACGTTAGGGAGGGGACGCCGGTTCGCTGCCTCTGCGCTGGCGCTGGCGCCATGGGCGGCAGCCGCGCCCATCCTACCCTACGCGGCCTGCCGTTTCAGCGAGGCACTGGTCTCTGTTCGCCTGCCTACCAGCCCACCAGATCTAGAGGGCCGGCGCATTGATAGTGATCGCCTCGTTGAACTTCGAGAGCTTCAGTGTGCGTACGGTCTGGCTGCTATCGCCCGCGGTGGCTATACCGGTGAGGCGAATCAAGTAGGGAAGATGGTCGGATGTGCCGATACAGGTGGTCGCGTCCAGTAGCGAACCAGCCTTCGCCTGATTGCCCAGGATGCCGCTCAGGTACTGCGCGTCCAGCTTACCACTGGTGCTCCAGCAGGAGACACCATCGACGCTGGAGTTGCTCGGCGTCGATGGATTCTGGATATGGCCCAGGAGACCAGCGATCCCCGTCTGTGAGCTGGAGAGGGTCTGAGCGTCTGGTAGCCCGCTGGTCGTTTCCCAGCGGCCGGTGATAGGATCGGTCATATACTGGTGCTGACCGATGGTGATGATCTTGATCTGCACGAGCGAGCCAAAGACCTGAGCGGTGGCGTTCGCCTGCAATTTATCGGGGACCACGAGGTCGCCATCGGCACTTTGCAGCACCAGATTAGCGCTGGTGCCCGCATGCTGGGTCTGCAGGTTGAAGTGGTAGGCGTGGGCCTTCTGGATGGCCGCCTGCGCGCTGGCCAGGAGCTGCTGTGCCGAGGGCGGGGGAGTACCGCCGCAGGCCGCCATCATCAGCAGCGCGCTCAGCAATGGCCAGCGCCAGAGCAGCGGCCGAAATGCCGTCTGCCGAGCAATATCGCGCATGGGATGTCTCCTTCTGCGATGTAAGTGCGTTCAGGGCTGCGTATGTGTTGTGTGAGAAGGACTGTACCAGTTATGACGGTTGAGCCTGAGGCCCCGGTCACTCTGCGCGGGCAGAGGGAGGTTGCTCTCCTGTCGACCCTGGCTCGTCTCCCTTTTCAAGGCTATCGCTGCAAGCTATAATGAGAAGCAACAGTACGCGATACGTCAGTCAGGTGGAAATAAGGAGCAGCTCATGGCCAGTACTCAACGCTTTCTCACGCGCTTCTGGGGGGTGCGTGGAAGCTATCCCGTGCCCGGACCGCGCACGCTGCGTTATGGTGGCAATACGCCCTGCGTTGAGGTCGAGGCCGGTGATCGCACGCTTGTGCTCGATTCGGGCAGTGGAATCATCGCCCTGGGCGAGGCATTGCTGCGCCGCAGCGGCAACAGGGCGCTCTCCATTGCCCTGCTCATCACCCATGCTCACGGTGATCACCTGTCGGGGCTGCCCTTCTTCTCCCCCCTGTATGAGCCAGAGGTCTCCATCGATTTCTTTGGTCCACGTCTCGCCGGTCGCAGCCTCGAGCAGCTTGTAACCCCTGTCATGTCTCCTCCGTATTTCCCGGTAGATATTCGCAGTTTACCATCGCGGCGCGTCTTCCATACGTTAGAGGACGATGCCTGGATCGTCTGGATGCCGGGTGAGGAGCAGCCCGTCCTGCTCTACGGGGCGCAGGGGCGCGCGCAAGCCCTGAATTGCCGTGCGGATGTGCGCGTTCACGCCAGGTTTTCCCATCAGCATCCGCAGAATGGTTCACTGCTCTACGCCATTGAGTATGCTGGCCGGCGTGTGATCTACGCCACCGATCAGGAGTGGGGGGAACCCTATGACGCCGAGATTCTGGACTTTCTGTATGGTGCCGATCTGCTCATTCACGATGCCCAGTATACTCCCGATGACTATCGTCACTCCAGGCGCGGCTTCGGCCATAGCACCTACGAGATGGCGGCCAGTGTGGCGCGCCAGGCCGGCGTCCATGAGTTGATTCTCTTCCATCATGAGCCGACGTACGATGACGGAAAACTCGACAGCATTGAGATCGAGGTCCGCAAACGCTTCGCGCGTGCCCGGCTGGCCCGCGAAGGGATGGAGATCGACCTGCTGGCCCCCTAGAGACCGCCTGGTTCTCTGGAATGGGGAGGGTTCCCCTATGGGCAACACGAGTGAGAGCAGGTGGCAGGAGCTGTCTGCCTGCTTGAGATGATTGAGCCAGAGCAGGTTGCAACCCTGATGAGCAGGCATTGTGAGCGACAGGACGTTGCGGGATGGACTGAGCAAGCACATGGAGCCGCAGTCATGGTGCTGAGCAGTGGGAAGCCTTCACCAGCGATGGGTTGCAGACACTTGTACACGTGGAGAAAGGCAGAGACATGAGTAGAACTGGAATCGATGTCATCCTGGCGTTGATGATCCTTGCCTCCTTTCTGGCGGCGATCCCCCTGCATGAGTTCGCCCATGCCCAGATGGCCGTCTGGCTCGGCGATCCAACGCCCCGGAGCGAGGGGCGCTACACGCTCAATCTGCGCAGCCATATCGACGCCCTCGGCACACTTCTGTGTATCATTCTGGCCTTTTTGCCGGTAACCGCGGGTCCGGTGGGCCTTGGCTGGGGACGGCCCGTCAAGATTGATCCCTGGAAGCTACGCGGCGGGCGCAACGCTGGCCCGATCATGGTGGCGCTGGCCGGACCCCTCTTCAGCCTGCTCCTGGGCCTGCTCTTCATCCTGCTCACGCGCCTGACGCTGCCCTTCCTGGAAGAGAATGGCCTGCTGGTGCGCATTCCTCAGCTCTTGCTGGTCTTTGGGGTGGTCAATGTCTCTCTGGCCATCTTTAATGCCCTGCCTATCTATCCCCTCGATGGCTACGAGATCGTCTACATGCTCCTGCCCACACGCGAGGCGCTGCAGTTTGCGCGCTCAGCCCCCTGGGGTCCCTTCATCATCCTCCTGCTCTTCTTTGTGCTCCCCTTCCTGGCCCAGTTCTCCGGCCTGGGCGGGCTTCCCTTCTTCCATATCCCGTTCTATATTCTGCTGGGGTCCCTCAATATCGCCAGCCTGGTGATGGGCCAGCCCCTAACAACCGTGACGGCCCTCTATACCTTCTGAAGCGAGAGGGGGAGCAAGGGATCGGATGTTGCCTGTGCTGCAAAGGATCGTCTATCGTCTCGGGCAGGTCAGCAACCATCTGGGCCGGCAGCGCGCTCTCAGCCCCGAGGAGCGCGCGGAGGTGGCGCGCCTGCTCCCTCCTCTGGCGCTGCAGCTCTTTGAGAGCATGTCCCTGGCCGATCAGGCTCACTGCCTGCGCGTCTATCGTGGATTACTGGCGCGCGGCTGTCGCGACCAGGATCTGCTGCAGGCCGCCCTGCTGCACGATGCCGGGAAGGGAGACGGCCGGGTCCCTTTCTGGACACGTCCCCTCATCGTGCTGGGTCGTCGTTGTGCCCCGCGCCTGCTGAGGCGCATTGCCGTCTATCCGACATCCAGTCTGCCGCGCTGGCGGCGCGCGCTGGGCGCGGCCTGGTGGCATGCCGAGGTGGGGGCGAGTCTTGCCGCCGCGGCCGGTCTCTCCGAGCGCGTGGTCCTCTATATTCGCACCCATCATCAGCCTGCAGGCCCCGCTGCCGAGCTGCATCTGGTCGATGAGGTCTCCTAGCGTCGTACCTGGCTCGTGGGTGGCTTCCAGCACGCTGCGCGCAGAGCACCTTCCTCCAGGCACGTGCCGGGCCCTGGCTCTCTCAGATTGACCTTTGCCAACAATCTCTCTATACTCGTCCCAGAACTGCCAGCCGGCAGCGGGGGCAGGCCGCCGTGCTCCGCTCCGGCCAGAAATGAGAATCGCCCGTCTATGGATGAGATTGACACACGCACTGTGGTCGCTCCCGAAGGCGCCACCCTGGCGCAGGGACCGCAGGAGATCCAGGGGATGCTGGCGCTCCCGCCGACCGGCTACGTGGTACGCCTGCCAGTGTTTGAGGGTCCTCTGGAGCTGCTGCTCCATCTGATCGAGAAGCGCCAGATGGAGATTACCACGATTTCGCTGGTTGCCGTGACCGATCAATACATCGCCTATCTGCAGCGCTGGCGCGAGGAGGAGCTGCCGCTGGCGAACATGGCCGCCTTTGTCTCGATTGCAGCGCGCCTGCTCTTTATTAAATCCCAGAGCCTCTTGCCGCGCAGCCCGCGTCAGGAGGCCACGGAAGAGGCGCGCCAGGCGGCCGAGATGGCCGAGGAGCTGCAGCGCCATCTGGTCGAGTACCGCGTCGCCAGGGAGATCGCCAGCGCCTTGCGCCGGCGCGAAGAGGCCGGTCTGCAGACCTATGGCCGCTCCAGCCTGCTGGCCGGCATCGAGACGCAGCTGGCCTGGACCCCGCCTTCGCTCATCGGCCTGGAGGCCCGCTCGCTGGCACAGACCTTCCGGCGCCTCCTCGAAGTGCGCGCCAGAGACGAAAGCGCCACAGCCGAGCTGCTCCCGCTGGCCCGCGTGCGCGTGAGCGAGCGCATCGCCGAGATCGTCACGCGCCTCAGGGAGCGTCCCCGCCTGCTGCTGAGCGAGGTGCTGGCAGAAGAGCGCTCGCGTCTGGTGATCGTCGTCACCTTTCTGGCCATGCTCGATCTCTGGAAGCACGAGCGCATCGCCGTTACCCAGGAGGTACTTTTTGGCCCCATCCTGCTCGAGCGTGGTCCGCGCTGGGAGGATGGGATGCTCATCGCAGCGCCAGAGACGCCGGGCCTCTGGTGAGGAGGGCCGACTCATCTCTGCACGCTGGCGCGAGAGCGTCGAGGGCGTGTTCGCTGGCCTCTGGCCAGCGAAACTTGACAGCAGGAGGCTCAAGATTTATACTAAAACGATAGTAAATCCCACTCCGCTAGCATAGATGACGGGGTGCGGCAGGCCGTAGAGCAGGCTGCGCCCTGCTCCATTTTTAATAGATCCATTCTGAACAGGGGAGTGTAGCTATGACGGAAGAACCCAGGGAATCCGCAACGACGCCGCAGGACGAACAGGCCTCTCAGGTCCAGAAATCGCAGCCGCAGGAGGGCGAGGGCCAGGAGGAGACCGCCCGCCCCGTGGGGGAGCAGCCGGCCTCCGCACAGGAAGAGCGCGTTGCTCATCTGGAGGCCCAGGTGAGCGAGTTGACAGCCCAGCTCGAGCGGGCGCGCCAGGAGGCGCGTGAGAACTGGGAGCGTTTTGTCCGCGAGCGCGCTGATCTGGAGAATTTCCGCAAACGCCGCGAGCGCGACATCGCCGAGCGTGTCCTGCAGCAGAAGAAGGCTCTGCTCAATAAAGTACTGGAGGTCATGGACAATCTCGAGCGCGCACTGGTCTATCAGGACACCCTGGATCGCCAGGGGTTGCAGCAGACGTTGCGTCTGGTTGCCTGGCAGATGAACGAGGTCATTCGCAGTGAGGGTCTGACGCCAGTGCCGACAGTTGGCGAGCATTTCGATCCCTATATTCACGAGGCCGTCGAGGCCGTGGAGGACAGCGAGAAGCCGGAAGGCATCGTCGTTGAGGAGGTGCGTAAGGGCTACCGGCTCAGTGATGAGACGCTGCGGCCGGCTCGGGTCAAGGTCACCGTAGCCGCGAGTAACAAGGAGCGTGAGCAACCGAAAGAGGAGTGAGGTGTGGATCGCTTGCGCTCCCCCACAGGGCCTGTTGAGAGAGACAAGCTGAGCGAATGTACCGCAGGCTGTAACCGCGAAAAAGGGGCGGGCAGATGGACTATAAGGACTATTACAAGATCCTCGGCGTCTCGCGTGGCGCCAGTGCCGACGACATTAAGAAGGCCTTTCGCAAGCTGGCGCGCAAATATCATCCTGACGTCAATCCGGGAGATAAGCGGGCTGAGGAGAAATTTAAGGAGATCAACGAAGCCTACGAGGTGCTTTCCGACCCTGAGAAGCGGCGCAAATATGACACACTGGGGCCGAACTGGCAGGATCAATTCTCAGGCTTCTCGGGCGGCTTCAGGCGGGCCTACCCCTACGGTGGGCGTGGCTCGACGATGGATTTTGATAACAACGCCGGCTTCTCGGACTTCTTCGAGGCGCTCTTCGGGCGCAGCGGAGCACGGCCGCAGCGCAGCGACTTCCGCCGTCGCGCCGGCGATAATATCGAGCAACCGGTCGAGGTGACGCTGCGCGAGGCCTACACTGGTGGAACGCGCACCTTCAATATTCAGTCTACCGAGATCTGCCCTGTCTGTCAGGGCACGGGCGAGGTCAATGGCCACGCCTGTGGCACCTGCGGCGCGCAGGGCACGGTGGTGCGCACCAAGAAACTGCAGGTGAAGATCCCACCCGGCGTCGACAACGGCTCGCGTATCCGCGTTGCGGGCGAGGGCCAGCCCGGCATCGGCGGCGGGCCGCGCGGTGATCTCTACCTGATCATCAGTGTCAAGCCTGATCCCCTCTTTGAGCGCAAGGGCGATGATCTTTATCTCGATATCGACGTCGATCTCTACAAAGCCCTGCTGGGGGGAGAGGCCCCGGTTCCTCTCCCTGACGGGCGCAGGCTCATTCTGACCATTCCCCCGGAGACGCAGAATGGACGCCTGTTTCGCCTGGCTGGTAAAGGGATGCCGCGTCTGCGCAGCGAGGGCCAGGGCAACCTCTACGCACGTGTCAGGGTTGTGTTGCCAATGCACCTCTCCAGCGAGGAGCGGCAGCTCTTCGAGCAGCTAGCCCGCAGTCGCAACGTAGAGGCACATTCGTAACGTGCGGTCGGCCGGTCGGGAGGTCGGGTCAGTCCACCAGCGTGCGCACTCCGGTCTGGCGCTGGTCGTCCTGGAATAGCCAGTCTTGCCCTGCCCTGCCCTGTCCTATCCTGGTGCGGTCGCTCAGGTACGAGCGGTCGCTCTATCCAACTCAACCGCAGGCCCTTAGAGGGACCACGGCCACATCCATGAAAGGAGGGAGGTATTGTGACGGAGCGTGAGGATGGCGCCTGGTATATTATCAGTGTCGCTGCGGAGAAAGCTCAGGTGCATGAGCAGACCTTACGCCACTACGAGCGTCTTGGGCTGATCTCTCCGGCGCGCAAAGGTAAAAGCCCCCATAGCCCTCGTCTCTATTCGGACAAAGATATCGAGCGCGTCATTCACATCCGCCGCCTTATGCGCGACCTGGGGGTGAATCTGGCGGGGGTGGAGGCCATCCTGCATATGAAGGATCGTATGGAGGAGTTGCAGCAGGAGATGGAGCGTGAGATCGCCCGCCTGCGTGAGCAACACGAGGCCGAGACCCGACGCCTCAAAGAGATCATCCAGCGCTTACAGCAGGGGCTTTCCTAGCCAGCTCTCTCGCCCCTGCTGTTGCCGCTTATGGCGTGCGCGGCTTGCGTGTGAAGCGCGTGACCAGGCCATCGGCGTACTCGCCGACAACTGGCAGCTTGATGTAGGCGCCGCGGTAAGCCATCAACATCAGAAAGATCCAGAGCAGGCCTCCGATGCCGAGCACCACCCAGGACGCGCAGGTCAGAGGGAGGGCCAGAATCACTGTTCCCAGGAGAGGGATCAGCCCGATCAGCTTGACCACGGCGTAGACGAGCGTCAGGCTGCCAAAGAGCAGTGTTGACTGGGCGGCGTGGAAGCGCACAAAGCGGTTCTTCCTCTCAAAGAGGAAAAAGAAGATGCCTGTGAAGAACCAGAAGAGATAGCTGAGGAGGGCTTCGTTTTTGGCCTCCATTTTGAAGCTGGTCGGATCAAAGGCGCTGGATGCGCGCGACACGCTGGCCGGTGGCTGGTAGCGATACTGCTGTTGTTGCTGCTGCTGGCCGTAGGTATAGGGCGGTGGACCACTCTGGCCGCCGCCGTAGCTCCCATAGCTCCCATAGCCGCCGGTGCCGCCAGAAGGTGGCTGCTGGGGATCAGGGTACTGTTGACCCTGTGCTTGTTGATTCGGATTCCAACTCATGTCTATCACCACTCCTGCTTGCTGTACTCTCATCGCTGACGTCGAGCAGGCGCTCTTCTATTTTCGCATCTGGCGCAGCCGCTGTCTATGGCGGCCAGGCTCTCTCGTGCAGACGACTCTACTCTGTACCGGGTAGCGTATGCTTTCCAGCCGTCTCAGATATTACGTGCCTGGTACAGGAATGGTTGTAGACAGAGGTGCGCTGCCCTCTCTCCAGACCTGCACAACGGAAGAGCGTCCGTCCAGATACCGGATCTCTGGAGGACGCCCTGCACAGATGCCTCTCTGGGGGCGAAAACGCCCGATTGAGAGAGATGCGCTTTCTCGCTCTGCTCTGTTCTCTTCTGTTCCAGCCAGCCCCCTGTGCAAGGGTAGTCGAGATCTGCCCGCGAGAACGATCGCAGGCGCGCGACTGCTTGCCGGTCCGCTGGCCTGGTCCGTGGCCTACATAGGCGGGTTGGCGTAACGCTCAGCGTAGTCGCCGATCAAGGGCAGCTTAAAGTACTTCCCCTGGAAGGCGTTGATCATCAGCACGATCCAGCCCACGAACGCGATCAGCGAGACGATCGGTATCACGAAGCAACCGACCAAGGCGAAGGCGCCGAACAGGTTGCTCATGAAGTTGAAGGCGATGTCGATGATCGTAATGGCCCCGAAGAAGATCAACGACTGCATGGCGTGGAAGCGCACAAAGCGGTTCTGTTTCTCAATCAAGAAGAAGATCAGGCCAGTGATCCAGCCCAGGACGTAGCTCAGGCCGGCTGCTACATTGGCGTCCATACCAGTTGAGGTGGGTCCCAGTGTACCCGCGGCCGCACCCGCGCCGCTGTAGGGCTGCTGGTAGCCATACTGGGGCTGGCCATACTGGGGCTGGCCATAGCCGCTGCCCGGCTGTTGATAGGCTCCCTGCTGCCCACTGTAGGGATCAGAAGGCGGCGTGCCGTACTGACCAGGATTCGGCTGTGGGGTGTATCCGCCGTACTGGCTCGGATTGGGCTGATTGGGGTCCTGCCCGGGAGTGGGATTCCAGCTCATGATTGTGCTCCTCTTTCCTCTCTGTACAGAGAATGGTGGTGAGAGAACCGTCTGCAATAGTCTCCAATGGTCGCATCTCTCGACGTAGATCATGTCCACGTCAGCAAATAGAGAGGCGCTGCTGACAGTACACCGCGGCGTGCAGACCAGGGCCTGCAGCTTGCAAGCATACTGCCTGCCAGTATACCCTGAACAACTGGCACTGTAAATGGGACAGACTGGCGGCATGGATCAAGTAGCTTCCCTGTTGCGCAGCGTAGATCATGCAGGCACCGCCGTTTTCTCATTATCTGGCAGACCAGGGTCAGGTCCTCCTAATAGATATCAACGAATCGAGAGGTCATTCCTACAGGGCCGGTTTTCCATCAGCGCACAGGCTGCTCAGATCTCTGGCTGGTCCTGGGCGTGCGCCCCCAGGGGCGGTGTATCCGGGGTAAGCGAGTCGGGAGGGTGGATCAGCAGGGGCGCATCCTCTTCGTGTTCGGGCGAGTCCAGATCTTCCTCGTTCCGGCTCTCGATAGCGGCATGGCGCGAGCGGCCGCGGCCGCGCGAAGCCGGGACGCGCTCGTCCAGGTGCACGAGGCGTGACTCAGCGAGGTGGTTTTCTTCAAGCCCTTCAGGATGGGTGGAAGGAAGCATCTTATCGAGCAGGGCCGCCTGGATTACCTGGTCCATGGTGTCGGCAATAGTGAACTGAATCTGCTGTCGAATACGGACGGGGATCTCCATCAGATCCTTGGTATTCTCGCCGGGAACGATAATATGGTGGATGCCGGCCTGGTGGGCGGCCAGCACCTTTTCCTTCAGTCCCCCCACACCGAGCACGCGGCCGCGCAGCGTGATTTCACCCGTCATGGCCACGTCACCGCGCACAGGACGGCGGGTCAGAGCGGAGATCAGGGCCGTAGCGATCGTAATGCCAGCGGAGGGGCCATCTTTCGGAATGGCATTTTCCGGCAGGTGGATATGCAGGTCGGTGACATCCTGGAAGTTTGGATCGATGTTCAGCTCCGTGGCGCGCGAGCGAATGTAGGAGAGGGCCGCGATTGCCGATTCGCGCATCACGTCGCCGAGCTGGCCAGTGATGAGCAGCTCGCCCTTGCCCGTCATCGTCACCACCTCCACGGGCAGCAGGATGCCGCCGTTCTCCGTCACCGCCAGGCCCATAGCGCCGCCCACCTGCATATGCATATTCAGTGGCGGCGCCACGTAGCGCGGCAGCCCCAGGTACTGCTCCAACGAGGCCGTTGTCAGGCGCAGGTGGGCCGCGGGACGGGCAATGATGCGGCGCGCCGCCCGGCGGCAGATCATCGCCAGCTGGCGCTCCAGGCTCCGTACCCCCGCCTCGCGCGTATAGTCAGTCACGATGCGCTCCATGACCGTGCGTGGAATCTTCAACTGCTCCGGCTTCAGGCCATGCTCGGCCAGCACCTTTGGCAGAAGATGCCGCATGCCGATGTTTACCTTCTCCTCCAGCATATAGCCGGGGAGATCGATGATATCCATGCGGTCCGCCAGGGCGCGTGGTATTTGATATTTCACGTTGCCGGTGCAGATAAAGAAGACCTCTGAGAGGTCATAGGGGACCTCCAGGTAGTGGTCAACGAACTGCGAGTTCTGCTCAGGGTCGAGCACCTCAAGCAGAGCGGCAGCAGGATCACCGCGGTACTCCGCCGAGAGCTTATCGATCTCATCGAGCAGGAAGACCGGGTTGCGCACACCGGCGGAGCGCATCGACTGGATGATGCGGCCGGGCAAGGCCCCCACGTAGGTGCGACGATGACCGCGGATCTCGGCCTCGTCATGGACCCCGCCTAGAGCAATGCGCACAAACTTGCGCCCCAGGGCGCGCGCGATCGACTGCCCCAGCGAGGTCTTGCCCACACCGGGCGGGCCGATGAAACAGAGAATCTGACCCTGGCTGCCGCGCTGAGGCAGCCCCTGCTCGCTGGCCCGCTGCAGGCGGAGCTGGCGCACCGCCAGGAACTCGATGATACGCTCCTTGATCCCCTCCAGCCCGTAGTGGTCCTCATCCAGAATCTGGCGCGTGCGCTCAAGATCAAAGCTGTCCACCGTGCGCTCGCTCCAGGGGAGGGCCAGCATCCAATCGATGTAGGAGCGCAGGACAGCGATCTCCGCCGATTGCGGCGGCATGTGCTCCAGGCGATCGATCTCCTTGCGCACTCTGGCCGCGGCCTCCGGTGGCAGCATCTTCTCCTTCAGCCGTTCGCGCAGCTCATCGGCCTCCGAGGGGGTCTCCATGCCCAGCTCCTCCTGGATGGCACGCAGTTGCTCGCGCAGGTAGAACTCCTTCTGCGTACGGTCGACCTGGGAGCGCACCCGGCTGCGAATGATCGACTCCAGCTCGAGGATCTCGATCTCATTGCCGATGAAGACACAGACCTTTTCGAGGCGCTCCAGCGGATCGAGGGTCTCCAGCAGGTCCTGCTGCTGCACCACATCGCTCACCAGGTGAGCGGCCAGCATATCAGCCAGGCGCGCCGCCGACTTGAGCGCCACGATGGAGTTGATGTCCTCAACCGAGAAGCGCCGATTGAGCTGGGCGTAATGCTCAAAGAGATTGGTAGCATGGCGCACCAGAGCATCGGCCTGGGGGCCTTGAGCCTGCGGCTCAAGGGGCATCTCCACACTGACGCGCATGAACGGCTCAAGATCGTGAAACTCGAGAATACGCACGCGGCGAAGCCCGCTGAGGAGCACCTGCATGCTACCGTCCGGCTGGCGATGGAGCGTCGTAATTTCGACCAGTGCGCCATGAGTATAGATATCTGCTGGCTGAGGATCCTCGATGTCGGAGTCGCGCTGGGCCGCTGTGATCAGCGCGCGATCGGGGCGCATCAGCGCCTCCTCGATCGCGCGCACCGATTTCTCACGCGCAATCGCCAGCGTCATCCGCGTGCGCGGAAAGACAACCATATTTTTTAACGCCACGAGCGGATAGACCTCTACGGCCTCCGGGGCTACCGGTGGGCGTTCCTGCTCACTCATGAGTTCCGCCTGTCTGTGTATTCCTTGCTGTCTGCTGCCAGCCAGAGCTGGAGAAAAACAGATGAGTCTGCGTTATGCAGACTCATCCTCAGAATATGCCGCGGTGCGCTCGCTGCGTGTGACCAGTAAAGGTTTGTGTCGTTGTGTGATCACCTCGCCGTTGATAATGACCTTCTTGACGTCGGCGCGCGAGGGGATCTCATACATGACATCAAGGAGCACATCCTCAATGATGCTGCGTAGACCCCGCGCCCCGGTTTTCTGCTTGAGCGCACACTCGGCAGCGGCTTCGAGCGCGTCGGGAGTGAAGACCAGCTCCACGCGATCGAGCTGCAGGATCTTCTGATACTGCTTGATGATAGCGTTCCTGGGCTCCGTCAGGATGCGGATCAGGGCCTCTTTATCCAGGCTATCCAGCGCGACCACCACGGGGAGGCGTCCCACGAATTCGGGGATCAGCCCGTACTTCAGGAGATCGTCGGGGATCACCTGGGAGAGCACTGGCTCGTCGGCGCGCTTCTCGGCGTCATTGGCGGCCTTCTTGAAGCCGATAGTCCGATTGCTGCCCAGGCGCTGCTCGACGATCTTCTCGAGGCCCTCAAAAGCCCCGCCGCAGATGAAGAGAATGTTCGACGTATTGATCTGAATAAAGTCCTGATGAGGGTGCTTGCGCCCACCCTGAGGTGGAACATTGGCGACCGTGCCCTCGATGATCTTCAGGAGGGCCTGCTGAACACCTTCGCCAGAGACGTCGCGTGTGATCGAGGGATTGTCAGACTTCCGGGCGATCTTGTCGATTTCATCAATGTAGACGATGCCCCGCTCGGCGCGCGTCACATCGAAGTCAGCGGTCTGAATCAGACGTAGCAGAATGTTCTCGACATCCTCGCCAACATAGCCGGCCTCCGTCAGTGCGGTCGCATCGGCGATGCAGAAGGGCACATCGAGGATCTTGGCCAGCGTCTGCGCAAGCAGCGTCTTGCCACAACCAGTTGGGCCGATGAGCAGGATATTGCTCTTGCCCAGCTCGACATCCTCGATCTGCATGCCCACGCTGATGCGCTTGTAGTGGTTATAGACCGCCACCGCCAGCGTCTTCTTGGCTCGCTCCTGACCGATCACGTACTGACTCAACTGCTCGTAGATCTTCTTGGGAGCGGGGATCTTCCCCGTCTGAAGACGCGGCTTGCTGAAGGTCGCCTGCTCCTCCTCGATGATCTCTCTGCAGAGGTCGATGCACTCATCGCAGATGTAAACTCCCGCCGGACCCGCGATGAGGCGCTGTACCTGATCCTGACTCTTGCCGCAAAAAGAGCAGCGGTAAGTTGTACGAATGTTCTTCGAGTTTGCCACGTCTGTTTTTACCTTTCCCTCAATTACGACGCTTGAGTCCTGTCCGGAGTATCACTCCTGGCTGTTCGGGTTGGCGGGCATCTCCTCTACTACTATTGTAGCAGGGCTGGAAGATGGGGGGCGTTCCTCCTCGGTGCTCGTCTGGACTGGCGCCGCATCGCCGGCGGCGGGAGCGGCGCTCGTGGGTTCGCTGGCGGCCGGCTCTCCCCCTTCACGGTCCGCGGCGGATGCCGCCTCATCGCTCTCGCTGTGCGTCGCCAGCTCGACCAGGCGCGAGAGGGCCTTTTCGCGGCGCAGGGCGACGATCAGGGCCCGAATCTGGCCCTCACTGCGTGGCAGGTTCTGGCCCGCCTGGGCATACATGCGGTAGACACCCTCGACCTCTTCGGGCGAGACCTCGATCTGCTCCTGCCGCGCCACCTCGTCCAGCACCAACTGGCGCTTCACCCGCTTCTCGGCCTCGGGCTCCAGCTCTTTGAGGTACTCTTCGCGGGATTTGCGCATCAGCATCAGGTACTGGTCAATGGACATGTGCTGTCCCTCCAGCAGGTGCGAAAGCTCGTGCAGCATGTCCTCGGCCTCCTCCTGGACAAGCACGGGGTGCAGCGTGATCTTCGCCCCTTCGATCACAGCATCGAGCACTTTGTCGCGCAGCTCCTGGCGGCTCTGACGCTCCTTGCGCTCCTGAATGCTGTCGCTGATCGCCTTGCGCAGGTCTTCGAGGGTCTCATAGTCGCTGACCCTGGCCGCGAAGGCGTCATCCAGTTCGGGTAGCTCCTTCTCCTCAACGCGCTGCAACGTCACCTCGTAGTGGGCCTCTTTGCCAGCCAGTTCCTCGTTGCTGTAGTCTGCCGGAATGGTCGTTGTGAAGCTCTTGCTCTCGCCAGCCCGCATGCCCACAATTTGTTCATCCATGCCGGTGAACAGACCGTGGCGCTCGTCCGTAAGCTCGAAGGGATTATCTTTAAGATCGGAGATGGTGCGCTCCTCGACGGTCAGCTTCAGATCGACCGTCACGCGATCCCCGATGCGTGCCTCCCGCTCTACCTCCTTCCAGCTGGCCTGCTGGTTGCGCAGCGCCTCCAGCTCCTTCTCCACCTCTTCGGAGGTGACAACGACATCTTCACTCTCGAAGCTCAGCGCACGGTAATCGCCCAGCTCTACGGGCGTCAGAATGGGAACCTTGAGGCTGAAATGATAGGGCTGCCCCATCTCGAACATCGGCGCATCAAGCTCCGGCTGCGACAGAGGCGTCAGATCATGCTCCTTGATGGCCTCGCGATAGGTCTCGCTGATGAGGTCGTCCAGGCCCTCTTGATAAATATACTCCTTACCCAGACGACGCTCGACCAGCGAGCGCGGCGCCTTTCCACGACGGAACCCCTGTATATCTACCTGCTGTACCAGCTTCCGATAGGCTCTCTCTGAGGCCTTCTCGACTTCGTCCCACGTCAGATCAACATTCAGAACGGCTTCACTGGTAGGCAATTTTTCGACTGTGACCTTCACTGTTCCTCCAACACAAGCATCGTGCTATCCTGATTCTCTCGGCGGGTGTGGTCTGGTCTCTCCGATCACTGGTGGGCTGAGTTCAGTGCATCCTGATCCAGGCGCTGCCCGCTCGCCGCCAGGACGGGCGGGCGGGCGGGCGTTGGTGCGGCAGATGGCGCTCAAGCCTCCGCTGCTGCCCTGGCGAGCGCCGGCTCTGCCACTGTGCCTCTCCTCCTGCCTCGCCAATGGCGCCCTCGGACCTCTGCGACGGTGGGCGGTGAGAGACTCGAACTCTCACGGTTCATCACCAACGGATCCTAAGTCCGTCCTGTCTACCAGTTTCAGCAACCGCCCATTGCCTCTCTGTAGCCGAACATGCTTGCCTGCTGTATCTTGCCTGGGTGTGCCCTTTCACACCCCTGCCTTAAAGGGGATGAAACGTCCTCACCTGACTGATGATACATCAGCGGGATAGCCAGTGTCAAGACAGGGGCACGCTGCTTCGCTCTTCGGGCTACCCCTCCTGGGGCTGCCCCCGGATAGACGAAACATGTTATCATAAAGCTAGAACTATATGCAAGGCACGGGTAGCCCGAAGCATGGAGCAGCAGCCAGATTCCCCACCAGCCCCGTCCTCTGTGGACCTGGACCAGCCTGATCTCTATATCAATCGTGAGTTGAGCTGGATCGAGTTTAACCGACGTGTCTTTGAGGAGGCTCAGGATAGCCGCCATCCTCTGCTGGAGCGGGTGAAGTTTTTGTCCATTTTTGACACCAATCTCGATGAGTTTATGATGATTCGCGTGGCCGGTCTGAAGGATAAGATCGCGGCGCACGCGACGACGCCCAGCCCTGATGGCCTCTCGGCTGAGCTGCAGTTGCTGGCTGTCCGCCAGCGCCTGGCTCCTCTGCTGCAGGAGGTGCGTCGCTACTGGCGCCAGGAGCTGCTCCCTCGTCTGGCTGAGCAGCATATCTATATTCTTGATTATGAGCAACTGGATGAGGAGCAGCGGACTGCGCTGGCGGAGTATTTTGAGTATGAGATCTTCCCGGTGCTGACTCCTCTGGCGGTTGATCCCGGCCATCCCTTTCCGCATATCTCTAATCGCAGCCTGAACCTGGCGGTGGTGATCACGGATGCTGTTCACGGGGAGCGCTTTGCGCGTGTCAAGGTGCCTCCGACGCTGCCGCGCTTTATTCAGGTGCCGATGTCTCCTGGGGTGGGCGCGCCGGCCGGTGTGCAGCCGCTGGCCTTTGTCTGGATCGAGCAGGTGATCGCCGCTCACCTGAGCCGCCTCTTTCCGGGCATTGATGTCTGGGAGTCCTATCCCTTCCGCGTGCTGCGCGATGCTGATATTGAGCTGCAGGAGGACGAGGCCTCGGATCTACTGGAGGATGTGGAGAAGAGTGTGCGCGAGCGACGCTTTGGCTCGGTGGTTGATCTGGCGGTCAACCCCGCTATGCCACCTCGTATTCGTAGTCTCCTGCTGGATAACCTGGAGATCGATGTGGCGGACCTGACGGTCGTGGATGGTCCCCTGGGCATGGGTGATCTGATGGAGCTGCATGAGCTGAATCGCCCGGATTTGAAAGATGCTCCCTTTACTCCACGTGTTCCTCCGCTGCTGGCGCGCTATTGCGGGGACCTCTTTGCGGCGATCCGCGATCAGGATCTGGTGCTCCATCACCCTTATGATAGCTTCAACTCGGTCGTGGACTTTATCCGCACGGCGGCCACTGATCCTCAGGTGCTGGCCATCAAGCAGACGCTCTACCGCGTCGGCACGAACTCGCCAGTGGTCAATGCCCTCCTGGAGGCGGTGGAGAATGGGAAACAGGTGGCAACGCTGGTGGAGCTGAAGGCGCGCTTTGATGAGGAGAATAATATTGAGTGGGCGCGCGCGCTCGAACGGGCCGGGGTGCATGTGGTCTACGGGCTGATTGGCCTGAAGACGCATGCCAAAGTGGCTCTGGTGGTGCGGCGCGAGCCTGATGGGTTGCGCCGCTATGTGCACCTGAGCACAGGCAACTATAATGCAACCACGGCTCGTACCTACGAGGATCTCTGTTTGCTGACCTGTGATCCCTTGATCGGTGCCGATGTCTCGGATCTCTTTAACTCGCTGACTGGCTACTCGCGTCTGAACGTCTATCGCAAGCTGCTGGTGGCCCCGGTCAGCCTGCGGCGGGGCATCGTGGAGCGCATTGAGCGTGAGATTCGTCTGCACCGCGAGCATGGCAACGGACTGCTCATCTTTAAGTTGAACGCTCTGGTTGATCCGGAGATCATCTATAAACTTTATCAGGCCTCGCGGGCTGGTGTGCATATCGAGCTGATCGTGCGTGGTATCTGTTGTCTGCGGCCGGGTATTCCCGGCGTGAGCGAGCATATTCATGTGCGCAGTATTGTCGGCCGCTTTCTCGAGCATAGCCGCATCTTTTATTTTCACAATGCTGGCAACGAGGAGCTGTTTCTGGGCAGCGCGGACATGATGCAGCGCAATCTGAACAATCGTGTGGAGACTCTCTTTCCGATTGAAGATCCTCTGCTGAAGACGGCCATTCGCAGTCGGGTGCTGGAGATTCTGCTGGCTGATACCGTGAATGCGCGTGAGCTATTGCCGGATGGCACCTATGTGCGCATTCGTCCCCATCCTGGCGAGCCGCCTTTTGATTGCCAGGCCTGGTTTATTACCCATCCTCTGATTGAGTCTGATGATGAAGAGGAGGGGCAGGGACCGACCATCAGTGCTCTGCCCTCGGGGGCCTGAGCGTGGTGGCTGATGGCGTCGGACTGGTATGGAGCGGAGCTGGACTGAACTGAATCTGCGGACAGTCCCCTCATCCTGGTGTTCAGGATGGCTCGGAGCCTTCGGCACGTCGTCCGTAGGCGGAGATCAGCATACCCCAGCCGCAGTGATCCGGAGAGCGCACTTCGGTGGTGGCTTGCGCCAGCAAGCTGCTGAGCGCCGCCGCGCTGAGAATCTGCTGCTGGATGATCAGGGGGCCTGCAAGCTGCACCTCGGCGAGGCTCACGGCCAGAAAGCGCGCTGCCACCGCACCGCCCTGCGGTCCCAGATCGGCACTGTAGGCCTCGTAGGCGACCTCTGTGAAGCCGGCGGCGCGCAGCATCCCGTAGAGGCGGCTGGCTGCCCCGAAGCTCAGGCCACTGGGGTCCAGGGCATGGCCCAGCCTCAGCCAGGTCGCGTTGAGCGCGCGCTGCAGCTCCATGAAGGCCGGGCTGCTGCTGGCGCAGAGCTCTAGCTCGACCAGATTCAACCAGCCTCCTGGCCGCAGCACGCGCAGGGCTTCTTCTAGCAGGGGTGGCCAGGTCTGCCTTTGCATCTGGCGGGCACGGGCGCGCATGTGGATATAGTCGAAGGAGCGCGCGCTGAACTTCAGTGGTGGGGTGTAGTCCATCTGGCGGAACTCGATGCGTCGCAGGCTACCGGTGTTGCGCCGTGCCCGCGCCTGTTGCAGCAGCTCGGAGCGCACGTCGACCCCGCAGATCTGCAGCCGCGGATACTGGCTGGAGAGGGCGAAGATCCATTCGCCGCTGCCGCAGCCCAGGTCTAGCACGCGCTCCATCTTGCCTATGGCGATGGCGGCGGGCACGAGCCGTCCTCCCTGAATCTGCAGGAAGTATTGATGACGGATGGATTCGGCCAGCGCCTCCGGGATGCTGCCCTCGGCGGTGGCTGGCTCGGGGAAATCGGCATAATAGGTCATGGGCATCGACTGCTTCTCCGGACCTGGGCTTGTGACTCATCTCATCCACGATGCGCTGCTCTCTGCCAGGGCTGGCCTGCAGAGAGGCGCCTCATTCGCGCGCGTTGCTTGCGCTGTGCAGTCTGCCAGCCAGCCGACGACGGAGGGACACGCTGGCCTTCTATGACCGGCGGGCCGCTCTGCAGGCTGCGGTCTTCGGTCGCGCGCTCCTTTCCCCGCTCCGGCCTGCGGATGGAGGCAACGGCCGTGGCGGGAGCGGCGGGCCGCTCTCAGGATACGCATTTCTCCCCTGGCTGTCAAGCGGCCGCCGGTGGTACGATCCTGTGCGTCGCGCGCTCTCGCCACCTGGAGGGAGGCGCCTCAGACGATCCAGCCTCCTGTGAGAAATTGCAGTAGCAGGAAGGCCAGCAGCGTTGTCGAGATCACCAGGTAGTTCAGATGCACCTCTTCGCGCCTGCCCATGACGGCGAGCACCACAAAGGCCGGCACCACCTCCAGCATGCAGCGCGTCATCGATTGCAGCGGCCAGAGATCGTGTGAGGAGAGCAGCAGGTAGAAGAGCAGGAAACCTGTGGCGTAGACGCTGTAGGCGCGGAGGGAGCGCGGAAAGCGCCAGGGGCCGATCCAGCCGGCGACGACCAGCGCCAGAATGAAGAGCACGGCTCCCAGGTCGAGGAGGTCGTGGACGCCAGTGAAGGAGGTCGGACCGGCGTGGAAAATCATGTACACGTCGCTGACAAGGCCGCTCCAGGGCGGTCCCGCAAAGCGCTGCCAGCGCTGCTGAGCCAGAGAGAAGGTCAGCGGATTGTGAAAGCGAGAGGCGCAGTAGAGGGCAAAGAGGCCGATGCCCAGCGGCGCGCCCGCAACGGCCAGGGCATCGAGCCGCAGCGCGCTCAGCTTGAACTCGCGCTGGCGCAGGTATTCGTAGCAGAAAGGCAGAACCAGCACAATGCCAGCGGAGCGCGTCAGGCTCGCCAGCAGCGCCATCAACCCGGCCAGCCACCAGCGGCCGCGGCGCATGAAGTAGAAGCTCAGCAGGGCCAGCAGGATGAAGAGCGCTTCGTTGTAGGCGGCAGCGAGGAAAAAGGCCGCCGGAAAAACGCTGAGGTAGAGCACGGCCCGCCTGGCTGTGGCCACCTCGAGATCTTCCTCCACCAGACGGTAGAGCACCATCAGCAGTCCGAAGGTGGCCAGATTAGAAAGCAGCAGCCCGACGAGAAAGGGATGGCCGACCAGGCGCGCGCCGGCGCCTTCCAGCAGTGGGTAGAGCGGGAAGAAGGCCGTTCGCCACCAGACGTCGTAGCCCTGGGTGGCGATCGTCAGATAATGTGTCGTGTCCCAGCGCTCCCAGCTATGGATGAAGGTGAGCGGGCTGAGCCTGTTCAGCGAGAAATTGCCAAGCTTGAAGAGAATCGCCAGATAGGTGAGTGCAAGAAAAATGATATGGCTGACAAGGAAAGGTGACAGCGCCTGCCGGGCGGCGCGGACCCAGGGCTGCCAGGGATTCACCAGCCTGGCGCCGCTCAGGTTGGTGGCCGGCTCGCCAGCAGAGGGCTGGCTTGCCTCTGTTATGCCGCTGCTTGGAGAGAGCGCGTGTGTGCTCAATCCATGCGGATTCTGCTCTGCGGATGGTGAGAACTCCATGGCCCTCTGTTGCCCCTCTGGTCTAGTTATTCGTGCTGACAGATAGTCATAAATACTGACGATTGCTGCGGTGCGAGGTAACGCCAGGTACCAGAAAAGGGCGAGAGGCGGCTGAGTCTTGTGGCGAGCCTGGAGGAAGCGAGGTTGACAGGGTGCGGCGTGCGCGACTATATGGTAGGAAGAGCGTCGCGTTATGGACAGCAGCAAGGAGGAGCCAATGCAGATCGTTCGTTACCGCTCCGCGAGCGGGCGGGTGCGTGTGGGTGTGATGAGCACGCCGGGCGTGATGTGCTCGTTGCCTGAGGCAGAGCTGCGTCTCTGCGATCTCTGGCAGCTCTCCGGCGCCGAGGTGCGCCTCCTCCTGGAGGAAGCGCTTGAGCGGGGCGAACGGGTGCCAGAGCCAGTCTCATCCTGGTTGGCGCCCATCGACGGAGAGAGCGAGGTCTGGGCGGCGGGCGTCACCTACAAGCGCTCCGAGGAAGCGCGCCGCGAGGAGAGCGCAACCCCCGACATCTATGCGCGCGTCTACACCGCGCCGCGCCCCGAGCTCTTCTTCAAGGCCAGCGCGCGCCGGGTCGCTGGTCCCGATGCTCCCATCGTCGTGCGCGCCGACTCCACCTGGGATGTGCCGGAGCCAGAGCTGACCCTGGTCATCAATGCCCATGCAGAGATCGTTGGCTACACGGTAGGGAACGACGTCAGCTCGCGCAGTATTGAGGGCGAGAACCCGCTCTACCTGCCGCAGGCCAAGGTGTATGCTGGTAGCTGTGCCCTCGGGCCGGCCATCGTTCCCGCCTGGGAGATCGCCGATCCCTACGCCCTGCGCATCCAGATGACCATCGAACGGGGTGGCCTGCCCTGCTGGGAGGGCCAGACGACCACCGGCGAGCTGAGGCGCCGGCTGGCGGAGCTGGTGGCCTATCTCTTCCGCGAGGATGACTTCCCGGCCGGCGTCCTGCTCTGTACAGGCACCGGTGTGGTGCCTGCGCCGCCCTTCAGCCTGCAGGCTGGTGATGTCGTGAGCATCAATATCACCGGCCTTGGCACCCTGCGCAATCCTGTCGTACGGGGCAAGCAGGCCCTGCATCCCTCTGCTCTTCCTTAAAGAAAGGAGGATGACCCATGTGCGGCGCGTACATCACGATGGTTGCTGAACCGTTCACCTCTTCTCTCAAGGAGAATGACCAATGACAGCCGAACTCCGCTCATACATCGATGGTACATGGCGCGATGGCGTGCGCCTCAGCGATGATCTCAATCCGGCTCATCCGCAGGAGATCCTGGCGCGAGTCTCGCTGGCCGATGCCGCCCTGGCTGGCGAGGCGCTACGGGCGGCGCGGGCCGCTTTCCCTGCCTGGAGAGCGACGCCGGCCCCGATGCGCGGCGAGATTCTGCGCCGGGCCGCTGATCTGCTGGAGCAGCGCGCCGAGGCGGTTGGCCGCGATCTCACGCGCGAGGAGGGCAAGACCCTGGCCGAGGGGATCGGCGAGACGCGGCGCGCGGTCTCCATTCTGCGCTACTACGCTGCTCAGACCCTGGAGCCAGATGGCGAGACCTATCCCAGCAGCTCCCGTCTGACCTTCCTCTATGCGCGGCGCGAGCCACTGGGCGTGGTCAGCGTCATCACACCCTGGAACTTTCCCATCGCCATTCCGGCCTGGAAGATCGCGCCCGCGCTGGCCTATGGCAATACCGTCGTCTGGAAGCCGGCTGAGCTGGTTCCACTGACAGCGGTTCACTTCCTGCAGGCGCTCCTCGATGCCGGTCTCCCGGCGGGCGTGCTCAACCTTGTGCTGGGCAAAGGCTCAGAGGTGGGCGATGTGCTCGTTACACACGAGGCGGTCGATGCTATCACCTTCACCGGCTCCAACGCCGTCGGGCGTGCGCTGCAGTTCAGGGCCAGCGAGCACGGCAAGAAGCTCCAGCTAGAGATGGGCGGCAAGAATCCGGCGGTCGTGCTGGCCGACGCCAACCTCGATCTGGCGGTTGAGCAGGTAGCACGTGGGGCCTTCCTCAGCGCTGGCCAGAAGTGCACCGCCACCAGCAGGGTGATCGTCGAGCAGCCCATCCTGGGCGAGTTTCAGGAGCGCCTCGCCGCTCTGGCGCAGAGCTGGAAGCTCGGCGATCCCCTGGAGGCCGATACGAAGGTTGGGCCACTGGTCTCTCAGGAGCAGCTCGCCACTGTGAGAGGCTATCTGCAGCTTGGCCGCGCCGAAGGGGGACGCTTCGTAGCAGGCGGCGAGTGTGTCACTGTGGCCGGCGAGGGCTACTATGTGCAGCCCACCGTGGTGACGGATCTCGCTGCGCAGAGCCGCGTTGCGCGCGAGGAGATTTTTGGGCCAGTGGCTGCCCTCCTGCCTGCCGCCTCCTTTGAGGAGGCGGTGGCCCTGGCCAATGCCACACCCTTTGGCCTCTCGGCCAGCCTGTTTACCACTAACCTCTCGCTGGCGCTGCGCTTCGCCTCTGAGATCCAGGCCGGGGTAGTCAAGATCAATCAGGAGTCGGCCGGTCTCGAGTTTCAGGTCCCCTTTGGCGGCATGAAGGAGAGTTCTTCTGGTTCCCGCGAGCAGGGCAAGGCAGCGCGTGAGTTCTTCACTCAATGGAAGACCGTCTACATTGATCAGGTGGCCCTCGGCTAGTGGAGAGGGGAGGAAGGAGATGGAAAAGAGGAGCGTACAGCACGTTGCTCCGCTCCTCCTTCCCCTGTCCGGCGGGAGCGAGCGGACCGCCTAGCTCCCCTGAAGGGTGATCAGGCCGCGCTGTGCCGCCAGGGAGACTGCCTCTGTTCGATTGGTTGCGCCGAGCTTGCTCATGATCGAGCTGACGTGGAATTTAGCCGTTCGCTCGCTGATGACGAGATGGGCCGCGATCTCCTTATTGGGCATGCCCTGGGCCAGCAGCTTCAGTACCTCCAGCTCGCGCTCCGTCAGGGATTCGTAGAGTGCGCCCTGCTCGTTGTGGTAGACCAGGGAGGAGCCGCCGCGCTGCTGGCCCATATGGCGCAGCAATTTAGAGGCCACCACAGGCTGTAGCAACGAGCCGCCCTCCATCGTCACGCGGATGGCCTTAAAAATCTCCTCGCGCGGGGCCCCTTTCAACAGATAGCCGTTAGCGCCAGCGCGCACCGCGTGGATGATGCGTTCATCGTTATCGAAGGCCGTAAAGACGATCACCCGTGGTACTGGCTCCAGATCGCGCAGCCGGCGAATCGCTTCAACACCGTCCAGTATGGGCATCTCGAGATCGAGCAGGATGATATCAGGCAGCGTCTCTCTGGCGCGCTCCAGGGTTTCCTGGCCGTTGGCGGCCTCAGCGACCACCTCAAAGTCGGGCTGCGTCTCCAGCACAGCGCGCAGCCCTTCGCGTACAATCGGATGGTCATCAGCGAGCAAAATGCGAGTCATAGCGGCTCAGACCTTTCCTCCTCGTAGGGGACGCAGACGCTAATGGAAGTGCCCTCGCCCGGCAGGCTCTCGATGGTGATCTGCGCGCCGAGGAGCCGGGCGCGCTCGCTCATGCCAGCCAGCCCGAAGTGGCCCTCGCGCAGGTAGTCTGGGGCGTGTTCGGGATCGAAGCCACAGCCGTCGTCCTGCACCTCGAGCAGCACTCCGCCGGCCTGTACCGTCAGGGTGAGAGTGATCTGTTGAGCGCAGGCGTGCTTGATGGCGTTCGTCAGGGCCTCCTGGGCGATGCGATAGAGGCCGGCCTCGACGTGCGGCGAGAGCGTAGGGAAGGTTGCGCGCGCGGACTCATAGTGATAGCCGAGGCGGGTCCCCGTCTCAGCGCGTGTGCGCTTCACCAGCAGCGCGAGGGCTTCGGGGAGCGTGTGGCCCTGCAGCGGGGCGGCGCGCAGGTCCATGACCGAGCGGCGGGCCTCCTCGAGGTTGCTGCGTGCCAGATCCAGAGCGCGACGGATCGCCATCTGAGCGCGTTCAGGCCGCTGCAGCACCAGGGCATCGGCTGTCTCCAGTTGCAGAGCAATCGCGGCCAGCCCCTGGGCCAGCGTATCGTGGATCTCGCGTGCCAGGCGATTGCGTTCCTCGATCGTGGCAATGCGCGCCGCGCTGCGCGTCTGCTCCGCCGAGAGGCGCGCCCGCTGGATGGCCAGCCCGATCTGGTCGCCGATGATGTGCAGGAGCTGCAGTTCCAGGGAGTGCAGCTCGCGCCAGTCCTCGCTGGCGACGTTGAGCACGCCGAGCAGGGTATCGCCGGCGTGGATGGGAATGCTGGCGTGGAAGCGCAGACCCCACGAAGTGGGGTCGCCCTCGCGCTCGGCGTTCTTCAGGCGACTGCAGCGCAGGACATTGATGTTGGCGGCCTCTGCCAGATCGCCGCCCAGGAAGGTGTCCAGACAGAGACAGCTACCGGTCATCCGCTCCGGATGATCGGCCAGATAGGGAGGCAGCGTCTGTGCCGCCGCCAGGTAGGTTTCTCCCTGCTCATTGAGCAGCCAGACCCAGCCGGTCTGCAGGCCGAGCAGGCGCGTCACCTGCGCAAGCACCTCCTGCAGCGCCTCGTGCACATCAACCTTGCGATTCAGGTGGCCTGCGATGGCATAGAGAATCGCCAGGTCGCGGTTGCTGCCGAGCAGCGAGGAGGCCTGGCCCTCGCTTGCCACAGGAGCGTGATCCTGCTGGCTCTCTTGTTGCGTGCGCTCTGTCATCGTTCAGTATCCTTCGTGTTGCCGTATCCTCACCTCGATCGACCAGTTAGACCGGACCGACCCAGGGCGCCCTGCAGGGCCGGGCTACACGTGCAGTGGGGACCGTGCGCTGTGTGAGCGTCTGCTCGACAGACAGGCGAGCAGCGGTCCGGAGCAAAGAGGACCTGCCGCTCTGGCCATCATTATACTACAAGGCGGCATATGGGATGAGTGGGCCAGAGCAGAGGAGCGAACGAACGAACGAACGAGCCGACCCCCGGCGGGCCTCCTTGAGGAGGTCGCCACGGGCCGGCTCGCTGAGAGTGTGGGGCTGCCAGGGAGTGAGAGCCTTCAGGCCGCCCCGACTGGCAGACGCAGATCGTCCTCTGCTGGCACCTCCACGGCCGTGCAGGCTTTGACGAAGGCCGCGAAGAGACGTGCGCAGGCGGGAACCTGCTGATAGATCTCTTCGGGGTGACACTGCAGCGCAACTGCGAAGCGCTGCGTCGGAACCTCAATCGCCTCCACCACGCCATCCTCGGCGCGTGCCGCAATGCAGACACCTTTGCCCGGCTCTTTCACGGCTTGATGATGGATGCTGTTTGCCCAGAACTCGCGCTCGCCACAGAGCTTCTCCAGCAGCGAGTCAGGCTCAACCAGGACGCGATGCGTCACCTGTGTGCGTGGGAGATCAAGGTACAGGTGCCGCATGCTATGGGGAAATTGCGTCTCCAGGTCCTGGTAGAGTGTGCCACCCAGGGCCACGTTCAACAGTTGCAGGCCACGGCAGATGCCCAGGATCGGTTTGTCTTCCTGCAGTGCCCAGTGTGCCAGCGTCAGCTCAAACTCATCGAGCGCCGGATCGGTATCGCCAAGCCTGGGATGCGGCTCCTCCCCGTAGCGCTGAGGTTGTAGATCCTGACCTCCGGGGAGTAAGAGACCGTCCAGATGAGAGAGTAACGCTTCAAGAGCAGAGAGATCGTGCATCTGGGGAATGAGCACAGGGACCCCGCCAGCCTCCTCTACCGCATGGACATACGCCCGGTTGTTGCCGTAAACCGGCCGATACGTGCCATGCCGGTATGCCGGATGGCAGGGAATGCCGATGATTGGACGCATACCGATTACTGCCTTTCAACAAAGATTTCAACAAAGCTGGATAAGGGCGATATAAAAAAAGAGAGAAGCGGAACGCCGGTGATGCGTTCCGCTTCTGGATAGATGCTGGCTGCTATGACACGAAACGCATCGGCCTGTGACAAAACCCAAGAAGCTCCAGGGCTACCTGGAGCCGCATAATCATAAGGGTATCGTAGGTCACATGGACGACAGGCATTGCGTGTCTCACGTTGTCTACCTCAAACCACTAACAATGTTGCAAGCTTGTTGTAAGTCTATTTCTATTATAGGTTTGCTGTCAAGCTTGCCGGTCTGCCGTATTACTAATGTACCAGTGAGAGCTGCGCCTGGAGCCGGGCGTCACCCGTGGCAACGCTAGCTGCCGAAAAAGGCGTTCCACCAGTCCTGCCAGAAACCACCCGTAGTTGGCTGCGCTGCGCCTGGAGAGCGCGGCGGCGGGCTATTCTGCGGGGTGCTGACGATGACCACGCGATGCTCGCCGGGACGTACGTAGCCGAGGCGCTGGCGGGCTTCACTTTCAATAACGAACGGGTCCTTATAATAGTCAACAAGTTTCTGCAGCGTGGTATGCCGGGCCAGGGCCTGCTGGTACTGGGCACGCGCGAGAGCCACCTGTTGCATCAGGCGATCGTTCGACCAGGCCTGAGCGAAGGTGCCCAGCAGCAGGGAGAGGCAGATCAATCCCGTGGCCCAGATGATCGTGCGAGTGAAAAGCGAGCCGCGCCGCAGGCGCGCCAGACCGGCGCTCTCCCCCAGGCCGACCGCTGCTGTGACGTTGGGGCTGCCGCCCTCCTGAGGCGCCACGCGGCGCCGTTTTCTCCGTGGTGTATATTGCATGCTCGCCCCCTTTTCTCTCGATTGCCCGGCACCTTGCTCTAAGCGTATTATAGTGCTTCCACGCAATCCCGCTGCCCACCAGGCAGCCGCCGTCGACGAGCGGACGAAAAGCTATCGCCATGTTGAACTATACACGATAGTGCTTCATCACGCACGTTTCTGGCCGAAATGGGTGAGGGTCCTGCTGATTCGCGTGTGCCCTGCGGCGCCTGATCTCAGAGGGAGGCGTGGCCGGCGCGGCCAGATCGCGTCTCGTCAGGGACCGATGCGCTCAGTCAGCGTGTGCAGAGGACGAGCAGGCCCATCAGATCGAAGCCGATCAGGATCAGTGCCAGGGCCAGGCAGAGTCGCATCAACCAGGGACGCCAGCGCCGGGGGAGCCAGGCCGAGAGGCCCGTCTGCCTGTGGACGCAGGGCCTGGCACGAGCGCCGAAGGTGGAGGTGGAGCTGAGGGCCAGCGGCCCGCTGATACGGCTCTGACGCAGGTGGAAGGCCAGCAGGCGCTGGCTGATGGCCTCCTCAAAGGCGCTGTGCAGGGCTTCTTCAGCGTCATCAGCGTGAGCAGCTCCGGTACAGGCTGTGGTCGTCTGCTGAAAATGCTCTGTGGAAAGCGCGCCCCCCGTCGTTGCAGGTCCGGCCATCGTGATGGATATGAGAGGCATAGGAGCCGTTGCGAAGGCGTTGGCGCCGGGGTCAGCCTTGTCGGCCGCGCGCTCGCCACTGCCGCTCGCGCGTCGCGTCTCTGCCAGAAGCATCATGCGTTCACCCTCCTGACGTAGTATTCTTACGAGATGGCCGTCAGGCGGAAGGCGATACTCTTGGGTTGCTTGCCCTCTGCTCCATCTTGCCGGACGTGGGTCTCTCTTCTGCTGGTTGGGAGGACGCTGCTATACTGAACTCACAAGCAATTACGTCGAGGAGGATGAGCTGCCATGTTACCGGCTGTGGCTACTGAAGATCTCGCAGACATTTCGCCGGAGCGCGATCTCAACGTCTACCTGGAGTATATCTGGGGCACCTACTTTGCCGATATTCCACGTGTCAATGAGGTGCAGATCGCCTACTGCCAGCCCTGGAAGCGGCGCCTTGGCCTGATCCGCCTCTCCGAGGATGGGGCAGTCACCTTCATCGGAATCAATGCCCTGCTGCAGCACAGACTGGTGCCTGAGTACGTGCTGCTGATCACGATCGCCCACGAGCTGACCCATTACACCCACGGCTTCGGCTCCCCCCTGCCACGCCTGTATCGCCACCCCCACGCCAATAACGTCGTGAATCACGAGCTGGATCGCCGCGGCCTGCATGAGGAGCGCTGTCTCTGCGATGATTGGATTGACAAACAGTGGTTTACGTTTTATGATATGGTACAGCAAACGGGCTGGATAGAGGCGCGGGCCAGACGCAGCCTGCGTCATCCCTGAGCGGAGGAGAGACCCCGGGAGGAAGAGGAGGCCAGCCCGGCACGATGGCGGGGGGATGGAGTGACGTGGGGAGCCAGCGGCACGCTCCGCTCTGATGCTGCAACAGATGATAGCAGCCGCGAGGGAACCACAACAAGGGGTAGCGCAAGCAAGAGGCAAAAGAACACTGCACATTGACATTGCCATGTGTCTGTGGTATAGTGAGGCTGACTCCCCGGATACCTGCCTCCCGGGTCGTCGATCCGTTTCAGGATACTGCAAGAATAGGATACTGCAACAGGGTACTGCAAAGTTTTACTTCATCGCGACGAGTTTACGGTCACCACCTGTTCACGGGTTTTTCTGTAGAGTGAAGCCTGTTATGTACGTGTTCCCACCAGCAGCCTTAAAGAAATCTAGGTTCAACCAGAAAGGAGAGGGGGCGTGTTCTTTTCCAAAGGACGTCATTCGCCCAGTGTAACGTGAACATCGCTGAGTTAGAAACCAAGACGATATCGGAGTTGCGCGAGATAGCTCGCGACCTCGAACTCTCCGGCTACACAACCCTCAAAAAACAGGACCTCATTTTCCGGCTTCTTCAGCAGCACACCGAGCAGCAAGGCAACATCTTCAGCGCCGGCGTGCTAGAAATCGTGGAGGATGGTTTCGGCTTCCTGCGGCAGGAGCGCTTTCTGCCTGGAAACATGGATGTCTATGTTTCGCAGTCGCAGATCCGGCGTTTTGGCCTGCGCACCGGGGACATGGTGACCGGCCAGGTGCGCCCGCCCAAGGACAACGAGAAGTACTATGGCCTGCTGCGTGTCGAAGCGATCAATGGGATGAATCCGGAAGATGCCAAGCGTCGACCGCATTTTGACAATCTGACGCCCATCTTCCCGCGAGAGATGTTCGATCTGGAGACCGGCTCGGCGAACATCCCTGGACGGCTGATTAACCTGGTGGCGCCCATCGGGCGCGGCAGCGCGGCCTGATCGTTTCTCCCCCCAAAGCCGGCAAAACCATGCTCCTCAAGGCAATCGCCAACTCCATCACCGAGAAGTACAACGATGTTCACCTGATGATTGCCCTGATTGGTGAGCGTCCTGAAGAAGTCACGGACATGAAACGCTCGGTCAAAGCGGAGGTCATCAGTTCAACCTTCGATGAGCCGACTGAGGCGCATACCCGTGTGGCCGAGATGGTGCTGGAGCGCGCCAAGCGCCTCGTCGAGGGGGGACGCGATGTGGTGATCCTCCTGGATAGCATCACCCGCCTGAGCCGTGCCTATAACCTGGCGGTCCAGCCGAGCGGGCGCACGCTCTCTGGCGGCCTCGATCCCAGCGCGCTCTTCCCGCCCAAGCGCTTCTTCGGCGCCGCGCGCAAAGTCGAGGAGGGTGGTAGCCTGACGATCATCGCTACGGCTCTGATCGATACTGGCAGCCGCATGGACGATGTGATCTACGAGGAGTTCAAAGGTACCGGCAATATGGAGCTGATCCTCAATCGCAAGCTGGCCGAGCGCCGTGTCTTCCCGGCCATTGACATCAGCCTCTCGAGCACACGCCGCGAGGAGCTTCTGCTTGACGACAAGACCCTGCGTGCTGTGGTGGTCATGCGCCGTATGTTCTCGACGCTGGCTGAGCAGCGCGGTCTGGAGGCGATGGAGGCTCTGCTTCAGCAGATGGCCAGAACTCAGAACAATATGGAGTTCCTGGCAACGCTCAATAAGAGTATTCTCTAGCTCGCCTGCCTGCTCTCTGGCCTCGCATGCCTCTCTGCAGAGGAGGCCTGGCTGCGAGATGCCTGGAGCGGAGCGACTGGCGCGACTGACAGACAGACCAGACAGACTGACAGGTGGGAACGCAAGGGAGGAAGCGTCCTATGACAACCTCGCCCGAGGTCTATCAGAACTGTATCGGTGGCAGGTGGCAGGCGGCGCTTGAGGGCCAGACCTTTCCGGACTACGATCCGGCTACTGGCGACCTGCTTGGCTACTTCCCGCTCTCCGGGGCGGCCGACGTCGAGGCTGCTGTGGCCGCTGCCCGCCAGGCTTTCGATCCCTGGCGCCTGATGCCCGCTCCGAAGCGCGGAGAGATTCTCTTCCGCGTCGGCGAGCTGCTGCAGCGCCACAAAGAGGAGCTGGCGCGCACGATGACCCGCGAGATGGGCAAGGTGCTCAAAGAAACTCGTGGCGATGTGCAGGAAGGCATCGATATGGCCTTCTACATGGGTGGCGAGGGGCGCCGCCTCTTCGGCTACCACGTGCCAGTCGAGCTTCCTGCGAAAACGGGCATCGCCCTGCGCGATCCCGTGGGAGTGGTGGCCTGTATCACTCCCTGGAACTTCCCCATCGCCATTCCTACCTGGAAAATCTTCCCTGCCCTCATCGCCGGCAACACCGTTGTCTTTAAACCCGCCAGTGACACGCCGTTGAGCGCGCTTCGCCTTGTCGAGATTCTCTATGAGGCCGGCCTACCCGCCGGGGTGGTCAACCTCGTCTTCGGTCCCGGCTCGACGGTCGGTGAGGCCTTGCTCCATCATCCCTCTGTGGCGGTCATCTCCTTCACCGGCTCCACGGAGTCAGGCCGCCACGTCGCCGTGGAGGCGGCGAAATCGCTCAAGCGTGTCTCCCTGGAGATGGGGGGGAAGAACGCTGTCATCGTGATGGACGATGCCGATCTGGATCTGGCCGTCGAGGGGATCCTCTGGAGCGCCTATGGCACGGCGGGCCAGCGCTGTACCGCCTGCAGCCGCTTGATCGTGCACCGCTCTGTGCGCCAGGCCTTGCTGGATCGCCTCGTGCCGCGCATCGAGGCTCTGCGCCTGGGCAATGGGCTGGATGAAACGGTCGATGTGGGGCCGGTGATCAATGCGCAGCAACTGGCGCGCATCCATCGCTATACGGAGATCGGCAAGGCCGAGGGGGCGACGCTGGTCACTGGCGGCGAGATCGCGCGCGAGGGTGATCTCGCGCGCGGCCACTTCTACCGCCCGACCCTCTTCTGCGATGTGCACCCTCAGATGCGCATTGCCCAGGAGGAGATCTTCGGGCCGACGCTCTCGGTGATCGAGGTCTCTTCCTTCGAGGAGGCCATCGCGGTCAACAACGCTACTCCCTACGGCCTCTCCAGCGCCCTCTATACGCGCGATCTCAACCGCGCCCAGCAGGCGATGCGCGATATCTCGACGGGGATCCTCTACATCAACTCTGGCACCACGGGCGCTGAGATCCAGTTCCCCTTCGGGGGCACGCGGGGCACTGGCAACGGCCACCGCGAGGCCGGCCTGGCGGGACTCGACGTCTTCACGGAGTGGAAGGTCGTGTACACCGATTACAGTGGACGCCTGCAACGCGCGCAGATCGATCAGTAGCCTGCCGGCGTCGCCCGTTCTTCTCCGGCAACCACGAGGGACACCCACCAGGAAGGTGGTGTCCCTCGTTCTCTCTGCCTCGGGCTCGGCCTGATGTGATGAACCTGCGGGCTGCAGTCTGCTCGCTGGCGTGCCTGCGCCTAGAGCGTGACGCGATTGCCGCCGGCGGGCATGGTGAAACGCAGAAAGCCACCCTGTGCCAGGCGCGTGCAGACCACGGCCAGCGTGTAGAAAGTCAGCAGGATCATGGCTGTGCGCAGCTCGTAGAGCGCGAAGCTTCCGAGGGTCAGGTGGGCCTCACCGCTGGCGAAAAAGCGCCACAGGGCCGGCCCCTGCTGCACGCCGCCGAGAGCATCGACCGCCAGCCCCATGGTCAGCGAGATCAACAGGTCGATGGCGAAGCAGAGCGCCGCCAGCCGCGGGCCGAGCAGCCAGAAGCGCCGGCTCATGCGCTCTCGCTTCGTCGACTGGATGCGATAGGCGGCCCAGATCGGCCCGCCCAGATACTGCATAAAGAGGAAGAGCAGGGGCAGCAGCACAAAGAGCCAGTCGGGAAAAACCGCCGGACTGATTAAGGCCCCCAGGCGGCCCAGACTGTAGATGATGACCGCCTCGATGATCCCGCGGCGATAGCTGGTACGGAAGAAGAAGCGCGACTGCTTGCGGGGCCGTTTATAGGCAGGTACGCGCGGCTCAGTGGCAGCCACAGCTCCCACCACCGCAGCCGCAGCTTCCGCCTGAGGGCAGATCATCGAAGGCCGCCTCGGCTTCTCCCCGGCGGGTGGCGAAGACCGAGAGCAGGCGGCGCACATGCTCGCTGTGGCATTTCACACACACCACATCGTCGGCGTGTTCGTGGCTGACCAGGAGTTCAAAGTGGGATTTGCAATCCGAGCAACGGTACTCGTACAATGGCATGAGAAGTGACCTCCGCGTTGTTTAAGGAAAGCGAGATGCTTGAATAATGCCATTCCATATTGTACGGTCTGGCTGAATGAACGTCAAGAACAGTCGGTCAAGAGGGGTTCGATCGTATGGCTCTGAGAATAGGTATCGTCGGTCTGCCGCAGAGCGGCAAGACCTCGCTTTTTAACGCGATCACCCGGGCCAATGCGCCCATCAGCGGCTATGCTACCAGTACGGTGCAGGCCAATGCTGCAGTGGTCCAGGTGCCCGATGGGCGCCTGCAGCCGCTGGCGGAGATTTTTAAGCCCAAAAAAGTGACCTATGCCACCGTTGAATTTGTGGATGTGGCGGGCATGGGTCAGAAGGACCAGGGGGAGCAGAGCGAGGGCCTTAGCGCTGAGTTTCTGGGGCATATTCGCAATGCCGATGCCCTGGCGATTGTCCTGCGCACCTTTGTCAATGAACAGGTGCCTCATCCACTGGGAAGCATCGATCCGCTGCGTGATCTGGAGCGTCTGGACGCCGAGCTGGCGCTGACGGATCTGGCGACGGTCGAGCGCCGCATCGAGCGCACGGCGAAGGCTGCCAAATCGGGGGAGAAGAAGTATCTACAGGAGCTGGAAACCCTCCAGCGGCTGCGCACGGCTCTCAATGAGCTGCAGCCGGTGCGCCATCTGGAGCTGAGCAGCCAGGAGCAGGCCCTGCTACGGGAGCTGTTCTTGCTGACGCTGAAGCCGCGCATGTATGTGCTCAACGTCGGTGAGGATGTGCTTGCTGAGGCTGCGGAGCTGCTGGAGGCCTTGCGCCGGGGTCAGGATGCGGAGCGGGCGCTGGAGGGCGAGCTGCTCGGCGTGGCGGCGGTTGCGGCTCGCGCTCGGCAGGAGGGTGCGGAGGTAGTGGCTGTCTCGGCTCGCCTGGAGGCGGAGCTGAGTGAGCTGTCGGAGGAAGACGCCGCTGAGTACCTGGCCTCGCTGGGCCTGCCCAGGTTGGGGGCAGATCGCGTCATTCAGGTCGGCTATCGCCTGCTCAATCTGATCACCTTTCTCACCGTGGGTGAGGATGAGGTGCGTGCCTGGACGGTGACGAAGGGGGCAAAGGCGCCGGAGGCTGCCGGCAAGATCCATTCGGATATTGAGCGCGGCTTTATTCGTGCGGAGATTACCCACTTCGATGACTTCATGGCCTGCGGCGGCTCCTTTGCGGCGGCGGCGCGCAAGGGCCTGCAGCGGCTGGAGGGCAAGGATTACGTCATCCAGGATGGCGATATTGCCCATTTTCGCTTCAATGTGGGACGCTGAGGGCTGGGGGATGAGGTGCGTCAGGTGAGGCGCGTCAGACGCCTTGCCCGTGCATGGTGATTCTCTCTACGCTGGAGGAGGACTATGGCTGTACATGAGCTTGATTCGCTGCGGGCGGAGATCGATGAGATGCTGCCCGATATCGTCGCGCTGCGCCGCGATCTGCATGAGCACCCTGAGCTGGCCTACGAGGAGGTACGCACCGCCGGGATCATCGCAGGCCGCCTGCGCGCCCTTGGTCTGGAGGTTGAGACGGGGGTGGCGAAGACGGGAGTGGTGGGGTTGCTGCGCGGCGGCGCTGGCGACGGAAGGACGCTGGCGATTCGCGCCGATATGGATGCGCTCCCTATTCACGAATTGAACGAGATTGAGTATCGCTCGACGGTCGAGGGTAAAATGCATGCCTGCGGACACGACGGGCATGTCTCGATTGCCCTGGCGGTCGCTGCGCTCCTGAGCCGCCGGCGTGAGCAGTTGAAGGGGAACGTCAAGTTTCTCTTTCAGCCAGCCGAGGAGGTCATTGGCGGTGCGGCCGCTATGGTGCAGGCCGGCGTGATGCAGGACGTGAGCGCGGTCATTGGCCTGCATCTGTTCAGCGCTTACCCGGTGGGGCGCGTGGGTGTGCGCAGCGGACCGGTCTTCGCTGCGGCCGATCGCTTCACGCTGCGTGTTCGCGGCAAGGGTGGCCACGCGGCCATGCCGGAGGGGGCAGTTGATCCGATCGTCATTGCTGCCCAGATCGTGCTCGCTCTGCAGACGCTCGTCAGCCGGGAGACCTCGCCCTTCGAGCGTGCCGTGGTGACGGTCGCCAGCCTGCACGCAGGCTCGGCCTTCAACATCATTCCTGAGGAGGCTGAGCTACAGGGCACCTTGCGCACCTTCAATCAGGCTCACCGCGAGCGCCTCATTGAGCGCATCGCTGAGGTGGCGCGTGGGGTGGCCGCGGCGCTGCGTGGCTCGTGCGAGGTCGAGTTCGCCGATGGCTGTCTGGCCTGCGTCAATGATCCCACCATGACTGCGGTGGTGCGGCGGGCGGCGCAGGCGGCGGTCGGCGCGGAGCGGGTCGATGAGGATGAGCGCGTGATGACCAGCGGCAGCGATGATATGGCCTATTTCCTCGCGGCAGCTCCCGGCTGCTACTTCATCGTTGGAGCGCGCAACGAGGCCAGGGAGGCTGCCTATCCCCATCATCACCCGCGCTTCAATATCGACGAGGATGCCCTGCCGGTGGCAGTCGAGGTGCTGACGCGCACGGCGCTGGACTACCTGCAGCCCTGAGCGCGCTGCGTCAGCCGCTGTGCGGGACGGAGCTGCCGGGCTGGCTCTGGTCGCGCTCGCCCAGAAGCTCCGCTCGCTTCTCACGCAGATAGCGGGCGAGCGCGGCGGGGTCCTCTTTCTGCAGGGCGCGCTCCTTCAGCTCGGCCAGCACCAGGCCCCAGGCCTCCCTCGCCGGCAGGTATCGGCTGTCGCGTCCCAGCAGATCGGCGAAGATGCGTCGCTCCAGCTCCTGCCAGCTTGCGCGGTCGCGTCCGTCGAGGCCGTCGCCGTCGAGGAGGTAGTCGCGATCGCTGGTGTTGTTCTCAATGCGCGCATGGAGCGGCTGGAAATGTGTGCGCAGCAGCTCCTCCATATGGGCCTGATCGAGGGCCTCGGCATCGAAGTTGAGGGTGCCCACGAGCTGCACCTGCACGACGGGACGCAGGCGCTCGGCGGCACCGGCGTAGCGTGGCCCTTCGCGCCGGCAGTACTCTTCCAGCCGCGCATAGAGGGCGGCTGGATCGTCGAGGCCCTCGACGCGCAGCTCGTGGCGCACGAAGGGGCGGCGTGTATTGACCAGGTGCGTTGCGCGATGGTGGCGGGCCTGTCCATCTCGGTCGGGAGGCTGCTCGGCCTCGGTATCGATCTCGACGAAGTAGTAGCCGCGGTCCTGCCACTGGGCCTCCTCGGCGCTCCAGGTCTCTGGTGAGCCGGGATTGTAGATCCAGCCCTCGAACTCGTAGGGCTTGTGAATGTGGCCGAGGGCCAGATAGTCGATGTAGGGACGCAATTGCTGCAACTGGCTGATCGTCGGCAGGCCCTGCAGCCGGGGCACGATGCCCTCGATGCCAGTATGCAGCAGCAGCAGGCGGTACTCGACGCCGGCGGCCTCCTCGCGTGCGCGCTCGCTGGCCAGCGCCTGGGCCAGTCCCTCCAGACTGCGCATGGTGGCCGATCCCTGCCAGGGCAGCCCGTAGACGCGCAGCCGGCCGCCCAGGAGATCGAGGTGCGAGCCACGCATGCTCTGTGGGTCCCAGGGGGAGATGACCGGGGCGCCGTCGCGCATGAGGGGCGCCAGGAGGCTCAGGTACCCCTGATGGCAGAGGAACTGTAGCCAGGAGACGCCGTCGCGGTAGTAGCTACGGTCGTGATTGCCCTCGATGGCGATGGCCGGAATGTGATGCTCGCGCAGGCGGCGCAGACCCTCGATGGCCTGCAGTAAGGTGCGCGCGTCGATGGCGCGCTTGTTGAAGAGATCGCCGGCGATCACCACGAAATCGACCCTGCGCTGCACGGCCTCCTCCATGATCTCCCAGAAGGCGCGCGCGAAATCGTTGAAGCGCTCTTTGACGCCGTACTGCTCGTACCCCAGATGCACGTCGGCGACGTGTAGAAAGGTTGCCCGCACGCTCTTGCTCCTCCCTTGGTTCTACGCTGCTGGCCTCGCTTTGCACGGACGGAGTGGAGAGCGCCGCTCACGCCGGCCCGGTCATCATGGCGCGGATGGCTGCCGCCACCAGAATGAGGACAGCGATGCTGAAGATCAGCACATCGCGGCGCACGTTTTTGCCGCTGGAACTGTAGGTGACGGCGACGGGAAGAATGAAGACGACGATGGCACCGTAGACGTAGTGGAGCCAGTAGAGGCCGGTGCCTGTGCCCGGTCGCTCTCCCATGATCACCAGGGTGATGCCCAGCAGGCCCTGCAGCGCCGCCACGCAGCCGGTGACGATCAGGGCGATCCGCCAGGGGGGACTGAGCGTCTCGGTCCTGTGGGTGAAGAAGAGAATGAGACCCCATATACCTGTAACGGCGCCGGTCGCCAGCACCAGGAATTCGTTCCAGTAGTGGAGGCTGATTACGAGCTGTGTCATCTCTCAATAGCCTGTCGCACGATGGCGACTCCCTTTCGCGAGAATTCTTTGCCTGATGGAAAATAAAGAGAGACCTCTTCGCCCCTACTATAGCGCGAAGGGGCTGGCAAAGACAAGGGCTGTGCTCCCGCGCCGCGGGTAGTCAGACAGCGGGAACTTTTCTCCGCCGGGGGCGTCCTCTGTGATAGAACGGTGCTCGTCTTCTTCCTCTGAGACTGGCGAGCGTTCGATCTGTGAGCAAACTTCCGGCAATACGTCTGCCACGCATTGACTCACCCGGAGCCTGTTCGGGTGGCCTGGTCCTGCCTGGCCTGATCGGGCGGGCGAAGAGAACGACAGCGGAGGCGAAGCAAGATGTACCCTGGATATCTACGGAGATGGGGCCCGCCTGGCCTGGCGGTGCTCCTGTGTGCTGCATTGAGCATATTGCTAGTGGCCTGCGGCTCTGCTATCACCACGAGTGGTGGCCCCGGCGCTGCCCCCTCGGCGACCGCCAGCCCGATGGTCCTCTCGTGTGGCAGCATCAGCGCCGCGGGACCGCAGCAGCGGAGTCCGGCGACCAACGATCCGCGCCGCGCTGAGGAGTGTTTTGTGCGGGCGTTTCATGCCTGCCAGCCGGCGACGCTGCAGTATACGCAGGTCGGCGTTGATAGCGGCGTGATCCATCACTTCAGCATCAAGCAGCAGAGCGGCAGGTGCAACCTCATCGATGCTACTGAGCATTTCATCGCGCCGTCCCCGCCGCGGGCGGCCGCCAGCTATACCTGCCGCGATGTCCGGAAGCTTGGGAGTGTCTATACGATCATCGGCTGCGGCGCTGAGGGCGATATCACCCTGCCCGCGCCCGCCGGCGTCCTCTAAGGTCGCTGGCTGGCAGCTATCCCGCGCCGGTCTCTGGCGTCTCTCTCTGAAGGACCTTCTCCAGGGCCTGCTCATAGGCGCGGTAGGCGCGCTCGTCGTAGAGCACCAGCAGCACCTGCTTGAGGGTGGTGGACGGAGACTGGCGCAGGTGTTCGCCAATGGTGCTCACGGCGATGCTGGCGGCCTCTGCCAGGGGATAGCCGTAGGCGCCGGTACTTAGCGCCGGAAAGGCGATGCTTGTCAGGCGATGCTGCTCTGCCAGCTCGAGGCAGCGTCGGTAGGCGCTCGCCAGCAGGCGCGGAGCATCGCGATCGCGCCCATAGATGGGGCCGACGGCGTGGAAGACGTATGTCGCTCGCAGCCTGCCTGCGCTGGTGACCACGGCGCTCCCCGTGGGACAGCCGCCGATCTTGCGGCACTCCTCCATGATCTGAGGTCCGCCCGCGCGATGGATGGCTCCATCGACGCCTCCGCCGCCGGCCAGGGCCGCGTTTGCGGCGTTCACGATGGCGTCGGCCTCGACCTCCACGATGTTGCCCTGGATCAGCGTCAGGGTGACGCCGCGCAGGTGATAGCTCTTGCGTTGCTGCTGCATGGTTCTGCTCTCCATCCCATCCTGCGTTGCTGCTGGCGCTGGCTAGTTGCCGGCCAGCAGACGCAGGCGCTCACGGTTCAGAATGACTACTCGTCCCTGGTGCAGGCTGATCGCGCCGGCGGCCTCCAGCTCTTTCAGTGCGCGGCCGACGACTTCGCGCGCCGTGCCTGCCATGGCTGCCATCTCCTGTTGCGTCAGCCGGTGGGCGTGACCGCCCAGGGTTGCGACCTCCTGCTGATCGAGGAGGATGCGGGCGACGCGCGCGGTCACGTGGCGGAAGGAGAGGTCTTCGACCAGGCCCACCAGGTGGCGCAGCGCGCGTGCCAGCCCGGCGATGACCGCCTCGGCCACGGCTGGCCGCTCGGCGATCAGGCGGCGCAGCCCCTCGCCGCTAATGGCGTAGACGGTACTCTTCTCCAGGGCGGCCACGCTGGCGGGATTGGGTCCTCCGTCGAAGGCGGGCACGTCGTTGAAGGTGTAGCCAGCCCCGATCAGGCGCAGCACCTGCTCTTTGCCGTCCGCGGAGGTTTTGAAGACCTTCACCAGGCCGCTCTGAACGTAGTGCAGAGCGCCTCCGTGCTCGCCCTCCAGAATGATCAGTTCGCCGCGCTCGTAATGGCGCTCGCGTGTCACGGCGGCTACACGGGCCAGATCGTGCGCGTCGAGGGTTGCGAAGAGCGCCATCTGGCGCAGGGCCTCGCTGTCGACTGGCATGGCTCTCTCCTATCGCATTACAGACAGACGGGCTGAGCGCTGCAGCCTCTCCTCTGGTTGTGCTCTTTTCTGGATTCTAACCTATCGAGGCCACTCGTGGGAGATCTTTGTCGCTGGTCCACCGCGGCTCGGCTGGAGGGGGCAGTGTAGAGATAGGGGAATCTGGTTCTGCGCGGGCTGCGACAAAAGTCACGGCGCTGGCGCCGTTCCTGCGTTACACTCAGTGCGCTGGCATCATCTTTGAGAGGGTTCCTGGCGACCGGCTGCGCTCTCGGTCTGCAGGAACGGAGGAGCGAAGAAACGATGACAACTGAGGAAGCCTTGCAGCTGTTCGCCGCCTGGCGTGCGCAGGCGACGGTTGTGCTTGATGTACGACCCGATCTCGCGCGTGGCGATGAGCCGTTTGTGCGTATTCTGGAGGCGGCTGTGCCGCTGCGGCTCGGTGAGGTGCTCCTGCTCGTCGCACCGTTTGAGCCAGTGCCGCTCTATGGCGTGCTCGCGGGACGCGGCTTTGCGCATGAGACGCTCGCGCTGGCCTCCGACGAGTGGGTCGTGCGTTTTACGCGCCAGCGTGTGGCCGAGGGAGCGTGAGGTTCTGCCATGTCACGACCCGTTGAGCCAGCGCCGTCTGCAGTGCCGGCCTTCGCCGTGAAGAATCAGGCGGGGGCGCTGATGGGAAGGCGCGGCGTACCGCTTGGTGTCCCTCTGCCCTTTCTCATCACGGGCAGTGCGCTGGCCGTGCTCGCTGGCCTGCTCCTGCCCTTTGTGCTGCCTGACGCTCTGACGGCGCCGGCCCTGCCCCATGTCCTGGCTCTGGTGCATACTCTGACGCTGGGCTGGCTGACGATGACCATGATGGGGGCCTCGCTGCAGTTGACGCCGGTGATCGTCGTCGCTCCGCTGCGCGTGCGCAGGCTGACCCCCCTGCTCTACCCGCTCTACCTGCCGGGGGTGCTGCTGTTGCTCCTCGGCTTCTGGCTCTTTCTTCCCTGGCTGCTGGTGGTGGGGGCCGCTTTTGTGGTCAGTGCTGTCTGCTGTTATGTGCTGATCCTTGCTGCGACCCTGGCGCGCGCCGCCCGGCGTCCCCTGACGACCCTCTATCTTGCGGGGGCGCTCCTCTACCTCTGCCTGGTAGTTGCTCTGGGCGGCAGTATGGCCCTGAATTTCGTCACCGGCGCGCTGGGGCTGGCGGCCCCCGACTTGCTGCCGCTCCATGTCACCCTGGGTGTGGTCGGCTGGCTCACCAACATGCTGGTGGGCGTTTCCTACACGCTGGTCCCACTCTTCGCGCTGGTGCATGATCATAACCGCCGCCTGGCGCAGGGCGTCCTGCTGCTCCTGAATGCAGGTCTGGTCGGGCTGATCGCTGGCCTGCTCAGCGCAGTCGGGTGGCTGCTGCTTCTGGGAGCCGGCCTGCTCTGTGCGGGGGTCTGGCTCTTCGCCGGTGACTATCTGTGGATGCTGCACCGGCGGAGGCGGCGTCTGCTGGAGGTGACGCAGTATCATGGCCTGGCGGGGCTGCTCTACCTGGTGGCGGCGGCGACCGTGCTGCCACCCCTGACGCTTGGACGAGGTCTCGATCCGGGCCAGGCGGTCGCGCTGCTACTGGCGCTTCTGCTCGGCTGGACTGGCCAGAGCGTTGTTGGCTATCTCTACAAGATTGTGCCCTTCCTGGTCTGGCACAGCCGCTATGGGCCGCTCGTCGGACGGCAGCGTGTGCCACTGATGCGCGACCTCGTACATCAGCGCCTCGCCTGGCTCTGCTTCTGGCTCTTCAACGGAGGGTTGCCTCTGCTGTTGCTCGCTGTCCTGCGTGATGAGGTAGTGCTGCTGAGACTGGCTGCTGCCCTGGTGGGCCTGGCGCTGGTGGGAGCCGCCGTGAATGTCGGCGGTGTGGTGCGCCATCTGAACTGGCGCTGGAGCACGTTGAGGTCCTGAGGCAGCACCAGGTGAGGGCGCCAGGCTCGCTCGCCCTCACCTGGCTCAGGCCAGGCCGAGCAGACGCCGGCCCCGGACCGTCAGACGCTCCGGCGTCCAGCGCGGCTCCCACACCAGCTCAATCTCGCCCCCTGTCAATTCGGGAATACCTCCCAGGGCGGCGCCCACCCCAGCGGCGAGCGCCTCATACATGGGGCAGCCAGGGATCGTCAGGGTCATGGTGATCGTCACAAAGCCCTCCGGTGTCACCTTGACTCCGTAGACGAGCCCCAGATCGATCAGGTTCACGCCCAGCTCGGGGTCGTCGACGTTGCCCAGGGCGGCGTAGATCGCTTTCGTAACGCGCTCTATGGTTGCAGTATCAAGCATAGCTCTCACCTGGATGGGTGTATCGGCGGAAACGGGCGTCAGCGAGGGATGCCGATCGCTCAGTCGCGCCCCTCGCTGGTTGCTCCAGTGCTTACCGCCAGCGCTGTGACACTGGAGAGTATAAAGGCCACAGCGCTGCCCCGGCTGCGACAAAAGTCACGGTAAGAGGCCGCCTCTGCGAGCATACTGATAGACAGCACTGGCTGGTGATCTGACCAGGCTCCCTGGCCGGGCTGAGCACTGCCATCGCTCTGAGTACAGGCTGTTGAAGAACCATACGAGCAGAGGAGAGAGAGCATGTCCGAGTGCATTGCTGAAGCCCTTGATGTCCGCGAGATCGCACCTCGCGAGCGCCACCCACTCATCTTTGATCGCCTGGAGGCGCTTGAGCCAGGCGGCGCTCTGCGTCTGATCAACGATCACGATCCGGCGCCGCTGCGCTATCAGTTGCTCGCCGAGTACCCCGACACCTTTGATTGGGTGCCAGAGCGGCAGGGACCGGAGGAGTGGATCATCCGCATCGTGAAGCGCGCCGCGCAGGAGCGTCCCTGAAGAGAAGAGAGGAGCGGCACACGATGAAGCCGGAAGAGCAAGGCAGCACGGCGCCAGAAGAGGTGACCTCGTCGCTGACGAGGCCAGCGAGCGCCACCGATGGAGAGGGTGAGGCCAGCTTCAGCGTCTTCGACCTGGCGAGGCCGCGGGAGTTTCGCTGCGAGGGGCCAGCAGTGCAGCTCCTCGCCGAGAGCAGGGCGTTCCGTCTGCTGCTGCTGAGCCTGCGCAGCGGCCAGCAGTTGCGCACACACAGGACGAGAAGCCGCGCCCTGATCCAGGTGCTGGAGGGTCGCGTCGTCTGCGTGCTCCCGCGCTCGCGCGTCAATATGGGCGCTGGCACGCTGCTGCAACTGGCGCCCCAGGTGGCACACAGCGTCGAGGCCCTCAGCGATGCCGTGCTGCTGGTGACCCTGGTGCGCGAAGGGGGCGAGGGCGCCACCGCTGATGAGCGGCAGGACGGCGAGCCGGAGCAGGCCGGGGCAGATCTGCCCGAGGATGGTGAGGCCTGATGTCAACGACGAGTGCTCCTGGCGTCTCGCCGGCCAGCGGCGGCCAGCGGCATGAGCCGTTCAAGCGTGTGGCACCGTTCCTGCGCGCCGCTCTCCTGATCGCCTCCGCCGGCGGCTTCCTGCTGGCGAGTCTGCTCACGCTCGCTGAGCTGTTTGCCCTTCCTCCAGGCGTGTGGTGGAGCGCGCTCGTGCAGACGCATGGCCATCTGCAGCTCTACGGCTGGGCGGGTCTCTTCGTCCTGGGGGTCTCGCTGCACTTCCTGCCCCGGCTGCGGGGGAGCGCATTGCCGCTCCCGCGGCTGCTTCCCTGGCTGCTGGGAGCGCAGGTAAGCGCTCTGGTAGTGCGCGCCGTCGCCCAGCCCCTGCTGGCCATCGCTGTGGCGCCGCTTCCGCTCTGGAGAGGATTGCTGGTCATCAGTGCACTGCTGGAGTGCCTGGCGCTCTCGGGGGCCACGCTGGAGTACCTGCTGCTGTTATGCCAGGGACCACCGCTGGCGGCGCGCAGAGCCTTTCTGAGCATCGCCCCCTTCATCGCGCTGGCCGCCCTGGCCCTGGCTCTGGCGGCTGCCGTCAATCTGCTCAACATGGTGCAGGCCGCACGGTCCGCTGGAGGGGGACTGGCGCCCGCGCCGGGCGACGAGCTCAATATCACCCTGGGTCTCTTCGGTTTTCTGGTGCCACTGGCCCTGGCGGTCTCGGCGCAATCCCTGCCCATGTACGCAGGTCTGCAGGCCTTCCCGCGGCAGGTGCTCTGGCCCCTGGCCTTCGGCTATGCGGGGGCGCTGCTGCTCATGTGTCTCGGAATCGTGGGCGTGTCCGGCAATGCCGCCTGGCTTGAGGGGGGCGGACTGCTGCTCAGCGGGGCGGTCATCGCTGGATTCGTCAGCGTCTTCTTGCTGATGATGCGCCGGCGCGGCCGGCTGCCCGCGCAGGTCGCCGCGCCGGCGCTCAGGCCAGAGGAGCTGGCGCGGAGCTATCGTCAGCAGACCAGGAAGCAGGCACAGGCCTATGGCCCCTTCGTCGCGCTCGTCGCCAGCGCCTATCTCTGGACGCTCTGCGCTGCGCTGCTGCTGCTCAGCGCCGGCGTCGGACTGATCAGCACGGGCCGGCTGCCGTTTTCTCTGGATGCGCCGCGGCACAGTCTGGCCATGGGCCTGGTCACCCTGCTCATCTGTGGCATCGCGCCGCGCATGGTGCCCGGCTTCTCCGGCGGGCGCATACGCTCGCCAGCCCTGGTGGCCGCGACCCTCTGGCTGGGCAATCTTGCGACCCTGTTGCGGGTCGCCCCACTGCTCCTGGCCTCTCTACCGGGGGGTCAGGAGCCGGGTGTGACGTCCTGGCTGAGCCTGCTCTTTGGCCTCTCCGGCCCCTGCGGCCTGGCTGTTGTGCTTGCTCTGACCGTCAATCTCTGGCCGGCGCTCAGCGCGAAGGAGGTATAGCGCAGCAGGTGGCACCTGGAAGGAGGAATCAGCAGCCCCGTGGCCTGCACGAGGAGGAGCAAGGGGGAGACAGAAGCTGTCTGCAACTCTTCCCTGCTCCAGCGAGGGCGTGCCAGGGGCTAAAGGGTACCGATGGCAGTGAGGAGAAACGCACTACGATTATTTCTTCCCCTGAACAGCCTCCGAGAGTTCCTTACCGGCGAAGAAGCGTACGCGATTCTTCGCCGGCACATGAATGGTCTGACCATCGCGGGGGTTGACGCCCTTGCGCGGCGCGCTCTTGCGAACCTTGAACGAGCCGAATCCGACCAGACGTACTTCGTCGCCGGACTTGAGGGCGTCGCGGATCACGTCCAGTGTGACTTCGAGGATCTCTCCGGCCTGCTTCTGCGAGACCTTCGCCTGCTGTGAGATACGCTTGGCAAGCTCCTGACGGCCAATAGTCGTGACTTCCTTTTTCTTCGCTGTTGCCATGGAAACCTCCTTACAACGCAACTGTCGATGCGGACCACTCCCGGCTTCAACATCAGAATTGTTGGGCCTGTGAAGCGGCATGACAACCTCACTGCCAAATAGAATATAGCACGCACTTTTCCGAAATACAAGCGGCTCGTCAAGCTTCAGAGCTAGGTTCTGCAGGCAAAGCCGCCTGGGAGGCCGATTGAGAGCTACCAGACAGGTAAAAAATTGGCCTGTCAGGCGGCTTTATAGCTCTGCCATACAGATCATTGTTAAACGGCAGCGTACAGGATCAGCCCATCATCAGTCTGCTCTTGCCTGACATACCCGCCGAGTCGCAGGTGTTCGAGATGCGAGAGAATCTCGGCGACGGCCATGCGACTCGCCTCGACGTTGCGCAGGCGCTGGCCGAAGAGCTGCTGTGCGAGCTGATAGGCATGCTGCGGATGGCCGCCAAGCAGCGAGAGGATCTCCAGTTCACGCTGCGCGTGGTGTTGAATCAGCTCGCGCACGCGCCTGGCGAGGTCCGTGAACGGCTCGCCGTGTCCAGGCAGCACCAGGCTGGCCGGCAGGTCCTTGATCTTCTCCAGCGAGTGCACGTAGTCGCCCAGCGGATTGGCGCGGTTGTAGGGCGAGTAGAGGCCGATATTGGGTGTGATGCGCGGCAGGACGTGGTCGGCGGCGATGAAGAGGCCATCGCGCTCGCGGAAGAGCACAATATGCCCATCCGAATGGCCAGGCGTCCAGATGACGCGGTAGCGCTCGCCGGCCAGCGTCAGCTCATCGCCATCCTCCACCAGCGTGATGGCCTCGCGAGGCGGCACGCGGATGACGTGCTGCACCACCTCCGCTGGCACCTGCGTGCTCACCGTCGGTTCGAGGGGGGGCATACCGTGGGGCTGGAAGAACCGATTGGCCTGAGCGAACGAGCGTTGATGTTCACCGTGCCACATCGCCTGCAGGATGGCGGCGTCGATCGGGTGCATATAGACCGCAGCACCGCTCTGCTCCTGAAGCTCCGCCGACAGCCCGATGTGATCGGGGTGATGATGGGTGAGCACGAGCGCCTGCAGCGCCTGCAGCTCCAGCCCTGCGCGTTTGAGACCCTCCTGCAGCGCGGCGCGCGTATCGGGCATGCCCAGCGCCGCATCGATCATCGCCCAGCCATCGCGGCCAACCAGCGCGTAGACATTGACCGTGCGCAGGGGAAAGGGAATCGGCAGAGTGATCTTCCAGACCCCGCTGGCCACCTCGCGCGCCTCCGGCAGTGGCTCCGGCGGCCGCTGTGGGCGCTCGTTTGCTCGTCTCCGGTTGGAATCGTGTATAGAAGCGTTCTCTTCGATGGTCATCTTCTCCATAGTGCTCGCTACAATTGCTACCGGGGTACCTGTCTCTCTGATTGTATGGCGCAGTTTACAGCCCTGTCAACCTGGCGTCGGACGGGCGATGAAGCCGCGCTCTCCTCTGTTCTGCTCGGCTCAGGAGTCGGGCGAACGGCCGTAGCGCCTGAGCAGCTCCTGGCGCGACATCCACGCCTCGCAGGGAGAGCTGCCGTAGGTGGTGCCCTGCAGCAGACGCTCCTGACCGCGGGGATGGTAGAGCAGCAGCAGACCCGTCATAAAGATCTTATCGGCCCAGGTACCCAGACTGCGCGGCCGGGCACGCACCGTGAAGCCCAGACGCGGCGCGGCGCGGCTCAGCAGCGTCACCCCATAGATGGCCTGTACATCAGCCAGCTCAGGAGCCTGCAGCCAGGTGGCCAGGGCACGCAGATCCGCCCCCATCATCTGCAGCAGGCGCCAGGGGGTCTGCTGGAGCGCGGCAGCGCTCAACGCCTGGTTGTTGAAGTGCAGCTCCAGGATGCGCGCGCCATGCTGAAGCGTCGTCCCATCCGCCAGCGTCAGGTCGCGGCGCCGGTGGTAGCGGGTGAGGCGCGCATGGAAGAGGCCATACGGAGCGTCAGGAACAGGCTGGATGCCGAGCAGGAAGCGTGTGAGCCCCTCCCAGAAGGTCCAGAAACGCATGATGCCCCGCGCCTGCCCGGCGTGGGTACCCAAGGCCAGGCGCCAGAGCGGATGGACGCGCTGTGCCCGTTGGCCGCCCTCTGTGGCCTGTGTGGAGACGTGACGCCTCGCCGGCTCCGTTGTGGAGGACGGCGCTGGCGAGGAGGCGGTGGGCGTCTCATTCCGGCTCTCGCGGACCTTCAGCACGAAGACAGCTCCCAGCAGCAGGAACACAGTGGCCAGGGCGAAGACCAGGCGGTAGCCCGGCGCCGTCTCGTTCTGGCTGCCGGCCACACTGATCACAACGCTGCCCAGCAGCGGTGCCAGTGTTGAGGGCAGCGTCGACGAAGCGCTCCAGAGGCCCAGATCTCTGGCCACCATCTCGCGCGACGGCAGAGCATCAATCGCCAGCGCCCAGTCCACACTCGTATAGGCCCCGTAGCCCAGTCCGAAGAGCAGCCCCAGCGGCCAGAGCGGCAGCGCCGTTGGCGCCACCACGAAGACCAGGGCCGCCAGCCCCATGAAGAGTGTCGAGAGGCAGACCAGCGGAGCGCGTCGGACCCGGTCCGAGAAGATGCCCAGCGTCAGCGTACTCACCATCGCACCGACCAGGGCCAGCGTCGCCACAGCCGCTGTTTGCTGCACAAAGTTGGAGACGTGAACCACGTTGGCGAAGTAGTACTCGATGAAGGTCAGAAAGAAGTCCAGCCCCATCATGACACAGAAGCGTGTCAGGAAGACCACCGTGAAGTTGTAACTGCGCCAGGGGGCGATCCAGTTGGCCGAGAACCAGCGCCGCAGACGCCGCAGCGCCGCTGCCTGGGGCTGTGTGCGCGGCAGCGGGCGATAGGGGATCTCGTGCACCCAGGCGATCGTCACCAGGATACCAACCCCCAGGACCACGTCTGTGATCATGTAGAACATAGAGGCGCCCCGCGCGATGAGCGGGGCGCTGGTTGCGCTGAAGTTGACCTGCCCCAGCAGCCAGGCAGCCAGTGCCAGGCTGCCGACGTTCCCCAGAATGGTCATCAGCCCCATATAGCCAGAGGCTGCGCCGCGCTGGTCCTCAGGCACGATGTCCGGCAGCAGACCCTGGTAGGCAGCGTTGACGGCGTTGGTCGCGAGCTGGAAGATGGTCAGCCCTAGCACCAGCAGCGCTGCACTGGCCGCCCCGGCCAGCAGCAGTGCGCTCAGGACAGCCAGCGCGCCGCCAACGGCGATGTAAGGCCGACGCCGGCCGAACGGGCCGCCCGTTCTGTCCGAAAGCAGGCCGATGATCGGCGGCACGACGAGCGAGAAGACAGCACCCATCGCCGAGAGCCAGCCCAGAAAGGTGGCCTGCTCAGCGTTGCCAACCTGACCGGGCGCCACAAAGAGCAGGATCTGAGTAGGAATAACGATCGGAAAGAGGGCAGCGGATTGAATATTCAGACCGAACCAGAGGAAACTGAGGACGAGCTGCTCGCGAACGGAAAGATGGTGCTGAGAGACACGTGCATCCATACAGAAGACCGCCTTTACTCCCCTTCTTGAGTACGCAGGAGCTATCTCTATTATACTATCCGGCAGCTTGACGCTGACCTGTCCTGAAGACCAGTCGCCCGGCCGTCAGCCGGCCATCAGCCGGCCATCAGCGCAGCGAGCATGCAGCAATGAGCGGCGATAGAGGAGTGACCCGCTACTTGACAGCCAGCCCGACGGGTCGCTAAGATAAAGCATCTGCACAGTTTTTCTGTGCCTGGAGCGAAGCAGTCCTTAAGGAGGGTGTCTATGTCTTACAGTGGCGTTGATCATCCCCTGTTCTGCGGTCAGTGCGGTAGCCGACTGCTGGCCAATAGTGCCTGTCCCAACCCCTCGTGCTCACTCTACGATCGGCAGCTGGTCGAGAGCATCGGTCCCTCAGCTCTGCTTGATGTATCGACCGAGATAGATCATGGACCTCAAACGCCGCTGATGCCTTCCCAGCGCAGCAGCATCATTCCGCCACCTCCCCCGCCGCCCTTCGCAGCCCCGCCACAGCAGGGACCCATCTACCTGCCTCCTGTGCCCTCCTCAGCGCCGCCGCCAGCCGGCCCCTCAGCGCCGCTGCCAGCCGGCCCCTCAGCGACCCCGCCGCCAGCCGGCCCCTCAGCGACCCCGCCGCCAGCCAGCTCATCAGCGACCCCGCCGGCCGGCTCATCGGCGACGCCGTCCCCTTCTGCAGCCAGGCCCCGTCGCAGGCCAGGCATGCTGCTCTACACGGTCGTGGCCCTGGTGCTCATTCTCGTCGTTGTGGCCTCCCTCATCTTCGTCGTCTTCAAGCCGGGGAGCAGCCCGAACACCTCCACCTCCAGCAGCAGCCAGACCAGCGCGAACCAGGGGACCACCGCCCCCGTCTCCAACACCACGCCGAGCAGCATCAGCACGGCCACCGCCCCCGCCGTCGCCAGCCAGACTGTCGCACCCAGTCCCTCCCCTACCAGCTTGCCGGCGCCCGGCGTCACCCTCTGTCAGGCCGATGCCAGCCACGGCTGGAACGGCTGGTCAGGCCCGCCCGACTGGAAGATCCTCAATGGCACCCTGCTCAACGACGGCACAAATCAAGACATGTCGCTGCAGCCAACCATTGTAGCCCCCTGCCAGCTCGACGGCATCAGCGACTACGCCGTTGAGGCGCGCATTCAGATCGTCTCCTTCAACAATCAGAGTCAGAACTGCTTTGCCATCACGGTGCGTGGTGATCCCACCCAGAGCCAGTGGCAGGGCTACATCGCCGCCATTGACTCGGGTTGCGTCAGCAGTACCTCGCAGACGGTGATCGCCGTGAACAGTCTGGGCAGCGACAAGGTGATCGCTCACGCTCCCTTCAATCCCGGCAGCGGGTTTCACACCTACCGGGTAGAGGTCAAGGGCAATAGCATCAAGATTCTGGTCGATGGAGGTGAGGAGCTCTCAGTCATTGACAATCGCTATCTCGACACCAGCCAGGTTGGTCTGGCCTCATATGGCTGTCAGCTCATCATCACCAGCTTCAAGGTGATCAGCCTCTAGACCTGCCAGGTCTGGGCGGGCCGCATCGGAGATAGCAGAGAGCGGGAGCCGCTTCAGCGTCTCCCCGAAGGAGGAGAGCAGCGTTCCACTGACTGGAGGCCGCCCATCTACTCATGGACCGTTTCGCTCTCCCAGGCGCAGCCCGCCGGTTTGCGGCTCTTGAGCGCCTCAGTCAGCGCATCCAGGTCGTCGACGTCGTCGCGGTAGACCACCCAGGCACGCGCCTTCTGCTCAGGCGTCGTTGTGTTGCGATAGATCGCGACACTGATGCGCTTACCGTTGGGGAAAAACTCCTCCTTGATACGTGTCAGGTCCTCCCAGCGCACACTGATCTCCTCGCCATGCTGATCGCGCTTCACGATCAGCTCCGGCTCCAGCGTGATCGTAAAGGGGACCGGGGCAATGATGCGCAGATAGTAGACGAAGCCAGCGATAAAGAGCAGCGCCGCGATCGTGCTGCCGATCACCGAAGCGCCCTCATGGAGAGCGATCACCAGCACCGCGCCCGTCAGGGCCAGCAGACCCACGATCGTCACGTTGCGCTTCAAAGGGCTGAGGCCGCGGCCACTGAAGACGCGGCTCTCGGTTGTAGGAGAAGACGCCATAACCCCCAGCCTCTCCTGTCCTGAGCATAGTCTGTTCTGGGCACCATTGTAGTGCCCCGCACACAGAAATGCAAGCGCCCTGCATCCGCCGCCCGTCGGCCGCGAGCGCGTGGAACGGCCTCCCGCCGACTGAGACAGGCATCCTAACGTACTTTGCGTCAGGAGTTTCGTATGATATACTGAAGCCGCTGTCTCGTTCACATGATGTTGCCTGTAGCAAACAGCCAGTGTCCCTGATCGAGCCAGAGCCGAAGCCAGGAGGTGCCTGCTGAGCGGCTCATCAGGAGGCGCGGGGGAGCGGTGCCTGTTCTGTACATTGAAAGGGAGACGTGATCGTGTCTGCACAGCTAAATAGCCAGACGCAGCGAACGACCGGGAAGCTGCTGGCAACGCAAGGGTATGTGGTGGGCATCGAGATCAGTGGCAGTGGGACGCGCCAGTCGGTCGCGCTGGCCGATCTGGACGGGAACGTACTGCATCAGGTACGTCGTCCTCTGGAGTATATCCCTGATACGGCCACGCTGCTGCGGCTGCTCGATGAGATGCTCGCCGAGGTCATGTCGCCCGAGCGCCTGCACGGAGGGCGCGTTCTGCGGGTGGGGGTTGCCGTCGGAGGGCCGGTCGACGCTTCGCAAGGCGTGGTACGTACCCTCTATCATGCCCACGGCTGGGATAATTTTCCGCTCCAGGACTATCTCGCAGATCATCTCAACATTCCCTGTATCATCGACAACAATGCGAACGCGGCAGCGCTGGCCGAGGTGCTCTACGGCGCCGGAGTTGGCGAGCGCGTCGCACTCTATGTCGGCCTGGGGCGCGGCATTGGCGGTGGTCTGGTCGTCAACGGCCGTATCTATCACGGCGTGACCTCGACGGCCGGAGAGATCGGCCACCTGCTGGTGATGCGCGACGGCCCCAGGTGCTCCTGCGGCGGCTACGGCCATCTGGAGGCCATTGCCTCGGCGCAGGCCATCGTGCGCGCCATGATCGGGCGCTCGATCGAGCACGCCGCGACAGAGGCGGCCATTCAGCGCATCACCGACGGCCGTGCCGAGCGCATCACGGTCGCGCAGATCTTTCAACTGGCCGCTGAGGGCGATACCGTGGCTCGCGCTGTGATTGACGAGGTTCTGACCTGCCTGGGGATTGCCCTGGCAAATATTGTTCACCTGGTGAATCCCGGTATGATTATTGTAGGCGGACCGGTTGCTCTTGTGGGCGATGCCCTCATCGCCCCTCTGAGGACGCGAGTTCGTGAGCTTTGCCTGCCGGTGGCCAGCCAGCATCTGCAGATCGTTCAGGGCAAGCTTGGCCCCCAGGCGAACCTTGTGGGCGCTGTGACGCTGGCGCTGCAGGATATTTAATTGAATCGATAAAGAGGCATCGATTGTGGAAACAGGCCGGGTCATTTATAGACGCTACCTGCTGCGACGCTTGATTCAGCAGGGGCCTCACTGTGCCGTCTATCAGGGGGTCGACCAGGTGTTACAACGGGCTGTCGCTGTCAAAGCCGTGCCCGCGGCGAGCGTGTCCCTCTACCGCGCTGCCCTGCGCCTGACCGCCCAGTTGTCCCATCCCAACATTGTGGGCCTCTACGACATTTTCAGTGAGGGCGACCAGCTCTATGTGGTGCAGGAGTACGTCGACGGTGAGGATTTCGCTACCCTGCTGGCGAGGCAGCTGACTCCCTACGAGATCGTGGATTTCGGCTGCCAGCTCACGCAGGCGCTGGCCTATGCCTGCAGCGGCTCGCGCCGTGTCTGTCATGGCGATCTCACGCCAGCCGCCGTGCTGCGCGACAGACAGGGCTTCGTGCGCGTCAACGACTTCGCCATGCCGAGCGACATAGCCTATTTCAGTGCCTGGAGCGTTGTAGGTGGCGCCGGCATTGTCGTCTCTGATCAGGAGCTGCCCTGGGGACAGGCCAGCGAGGGACGGCGTGATGACGATACCCGCGCCGTTGGCCTCCTGCTCTACCAGTTGCTGGCCAGCCGCTCTGCCAGCGCCACCAGCGTTGAGCCGCCTCCCGATGGGCGCCTGCACTTCATGCGCAATGTGCCACCCGAGCTCTGTGAGCTGGTCGCCAGGGCTGTGATGCGCGACCATCCGCAGCACATCAGTAGACCTGAAGTCCTCTATGCGGAGCTGAAGGCCTTGAGTGAGGTGCTGGAGCCGGCCGTGCCCATCGCGGTTGGTGGCCCCACGTACCAGGCTGAGGAGGCCCTGCGGGCGCGCTCGTTCACGCCGACGCCGCTCCTGCCCGAGACCGATGGCCAGCCGGTGACGGCTCTTCCCACGGGTGAGGGTGGACGCCGCCTCTCCTCCTTCGTTGTGGGCGGCGTGACGCCGGGAGCGGGACCCCTGCTCGAAGCCGCACCCGCCGCGCCTACCGTGGCTGATGCCTCGCTCAAAATCGCCGCTGCCCGTCAGCCCGCATCCGCTGCCCCGGCCGCCCTCGTCGCGCCCAGGGTCATGCCCGACTCCTCTGCGCAGCAGACACCCTTCCTGCTCTTACTGGTCTGTGGCCTGGTGATCTTCGGCCTCTTTTTCGCTCTCGGCTTCTTTCTCAGTACCTTGCTGATCCACTGAGTGAGCAGCCGGCGAGGGCGAGGGGGCAGCCAGTCGGCCTGCCAGCCAGGGCAGTAAGAAGCAGGCCTGCCACGCCTAGCGCTCGCAGTGGCGGGATCAGACACCGGAGACGGGTTGAGCGAGGCCGGAGTGAAGGTAGGCGTAGACCATCTGCGGGCTGTTATGCGCGAAGCCCACGTTGCCCAGGTGATCTACCACAATCAATCCGCCCGTGCCTGTGGCTTTACTGCTGAGCACCTCGATGGCAGCCTGAGCCGCCGTGGCTGCGCTGGCTCCCTGGGCGACGAAGTCGGCGGCGCGCCGCGCCAGCAAGAGGCGAATGAAGTCCTCTCCCTGCCCGGTGCACGAGACCGCCGCCCGCTCGTCAGCGTAGAAGCCACAGCCCACCAGAGGAGTGTCACCAACGCGCCCCGGATACTTCTGAAAGATTCCCCCCGTCGAGGTCGCCGCAGCCAGCAGCCCCGACTCATCCAGAGCCACAGCCCCCACCGTCCCATGTCGCTCCTCGGCCTGGCCATGCCCACTGGTCACCCCTACCTGACGGCGATAGTAGGTCGGCTCCCCCTCCTCGGCGGCGAAGACCGTCGTGGCCACCTCCAACCGATAGAAGACTGGCTCTTCCTCCTCCTCGGAGCTGTGCACAAAGTGCTGTGCCTCCCGCCAGCGCAGGTAGCGCTCCTCTGTCAACAGATCCTCCATGCGGCAGAGGCTCAGGCCCTGCTCCAGGGCGAACTGCTGGGCGCCCTGACCCATCAGCAGCACATGCGGACTCTCCAGCACGCGCCGCGCCAGCGAGATCGGATTTTTGATGCATTCTACCGCTGCCACCGCGCCCGCCTGCAGTGTGCGGCCCTCCATAATGCCAGCGTCAAGTTCAATACGGCCATCCAACGTCAGCGTTGCGCCCGTGCCGGCATTGTAGGCGGGATTGTCCTCCAGCGCACGTACGGCGATCTCAACGGCATCCAGAGCCGAGCCTCCTTGCTCTAGCACGCGCCACCCCAGAAGCGCGGCCTCGCGGCAGCCGGCCTGAGCGATCTCCGTGCGCTCATCGGGGATGGCGCCGGCTCCTCCGTGAACAACAATCGCAATAGTCATCTGCTACGCTGCTCCTCATTCATATAGTATCGCTGTGGGCATTGTATCATGAAGCCTGCATCTGTGTACGCAAGATAGCCCCTTCAGGAGAGGCCAGGTCCAGGATTGACAAGCCCGGCCGGTCCTGCTACTCTGGCAGTACATCCAGGCGGCGGCCTTTCAACCGTTCCCCATATGCAGAAGGAGACGAGCATGACCCAGCCTCTCAGCGGCATCCATATTCTGGACCTCTCACGTCTGCTACCAGGAGCCTATGCGTCTCAGATGCTGGCCGACTTCGGCGCCGATGTCATTAAGGTCGAAGAGCCGGGCAGCGGAGACTACGGACGCTCCATGCCGCCTCATGGCCCCGGTGGCATGGGGCAGGGCTTTCTGGCGATCAATCGCAACAAGCGCAGTCTGACGCTGAATCTGAAGACGGAGGAAGGGCGCGCGATCTTCCTGCGTCTGGTGCGCGAGGCCGACGTCCTGCTTGAGAGCTTCCGCCCCGGCGTCATGGAGCGTCTGGGCCTTGGCTATGAGCGGCTGCGCGGTGAGCAGCCGGGCCTGATTTATTGCGCCATCAGCGGCTACGGCCAGGATGGTCCCTACAGCCAGCGCGCCGGGCACGACCTCAACTACGCGGGCTATGCGGGTCTGCTCCACTACAATCGCGGCGCTGACGGCGCGCCCGCCATGCCTCCGACCCAGTTGGGAGATCTGGCCGGCGGCAGCTTCATGGCCGTGATCGGCATCCTGACCGCCCTCGTGGGGCGCGAGCGCACCGGAGAGGGCCGCCTGATCGATGTCTCCATGACCGAGGGCGTCATGGCGCTGCTGCCCCTGGCGATCAGCAGCTATCTTACCAGCGGCCAGGCTCCTGCGCCCGGCCAGTCTGCTCTCGATGGCGGCCTGCCCTGTTACAATATCTATGAGACCCGCGATGGTGGCTATGTCACCCTGGCAGCCCTTGAGCCGAAATTCTGGCATGCCTTCTGTACGCGCGTGGGTCATCTGGAGCTGCTCCCCTTTCATATGCCGGTCGGGCCCCTGGAGCGCAAACAGGCGATGGATATCCTGCGGGCGCTCTTTAAGACGAAGACGCGCGACGAGTGGCTCGCGGAGCTGGCGGATCTCGATGCCTGCGTCGGCCCCGTCTACAGCGTTGAGGAGGCCTTGAACGATGTGCATGCGCGGGCGCGCCAGGTGTCGCTCATGAGCGAGGTCGCCGGTGCCGCCCTTGGTACCTTGCGCACCTTCCCCCGCCTCTCCGGGGTCGAGGACGAGCAGCGCTACCCGCCGCCGCAGCTCGGGGAGCACAGCGAGGAGATTCTCGGGGCCCTCGGCTACTCGCAGGACCAGATCGCCGCTTTGAGGGAGCGGGGCATCGTCTAGGGTGCCCTGCTCCGAGCACGTGCCAGCATTGCCCTGAAGATGTGAGGAGTGCTGCCTATGAAGGTTGGAAAACCCACTCTCTACGAGATGCCGCCCAATGATGTCACGGTCCTGGGCCTGGTCGCTGATCAGATGCAGCGCGAGGCCCAGGCTCGTGGCGAGCACCTGCCGCCGCCCGTACGCCTGCAGGTCGGTGAGCCGGACTTCCCCACACCGGAGCATATCACTCAGGCGGCCAGCGAATCGCTGCGCAGCGAGCCGCAGCTCTACGCGCCGCCCACCGGCTGGCTCTGGCTGCGCGAGCTGCTGGTCGAGAAGATCGCCCGTGTGAACGGCTATCGCGTCTCGCCGGCCAACGTCGCCGTGACCCTTGGTGGAACCGGCGCCGTGCAGCTCGCCCTGCTGGCGACCGTCGGTGTCGGCGATGAGGTGCTGCTCCCCAATCCAGGCTGGCCACACTATCGATTGCAGGTCGCCGTAGCCGGCGCCACGGCCGTTCCCTACCCGCTCAATCCCGCCGGCTCCTGGTTGCCCGATCTACAGCACCTCGAGCGCCTGGTCACGCCACGCACGCGCCTGCTCATCGTCAATAGCCCCGCCAACCCGACCGGCAGCGTCTTCCCGCGACACCTGGTCGCCGATCTACTGGCGTTTGCGCAGCGCCACGACCTCTATCTGCTCTCCGATGAGTGCTACGATGAGATCATCTTCGAGGGCGACCACGTCAGCCCGGCGACCCTGCTGACGCCGGCTGAGCTGGAGGCGGGGCGCTTCATCGGGGTCTACAGCTTCTCCAAAACCTACGCCATGACCGGCTGGCGCATCGGTTACCTGGTGGCTGGCTCCGGGCTGATGCAGACCCTCAGCCAGGTGCTCAACGCCAGCTACACCGGTCTCTCTACGGCCGTCCAGCGTGCCGCCGCCGCCGCCCTCAGTGGTCCCCAGGAGTGTGTGGCTCAGATGCGCGCGGCCTATCGTCAGCGGCGCGATCAGGCTGTAACGCTGCTCAAGGCCTACGATCGCTACACCTATACTCCCCGGGGCGCCTTCTACCTGCTGATCGACATCGGCGCGCAGCGCGATGGACGGCAGTTTGCTCTGGAACTGCTGCGCCAGCACAATGTGGCCGTGGCCTCGGGCACCATCTTCGGCTCGCTGGCGGCCTCGAGCGTGCGTGTCTCCCTGGGATCGCCAGAGGAGGAGATCGAGCGTGGCCTGCGCGCCATCTGCGAGCTGGCTGCCTCCTCTTGAGGGAGGGCAGGGAGCCACAGCGCCCCTAGCGGTACGCCAGCAGGCCGAAGGCCTCTGGCCGCGGCACAACGCGCCTGAAGCCAGCCTCCTGCAGGCGCCTGATCACGCCGCCGGTGATCGTTGAGGCTGAGCGGCTGCGCAGGTCGCCGATGTAGTGAAAAAGGCGGCCGCCGCGCCTGAGCACCCGATAGAGGTCGCGGTAGAAGGCCCCAGAGTAGAGGTCGCCCGCCAGATCAAAGGCCGGCGGATCGTGGATGATGCGCGTGAAGGACTCGGCGGCCAGGGTCGGCAGCACCTCGGCGGCATCACCCAACAGCTGGCGGATTCTGGGATGCTCAAAGAGTGCCTGCGACCAGGGATTGAGGCGTGCGATCTCCTGAACGCCGGGATCGAGTTCGATGGTGACGACCTCCTCGGCGTAGCGCGCCGCCTCGATGGCTGTGTAGCCCAGGCCTGTCGCCGTGTCCAGCACGCGGCCGCTCAGCGGGACCAGCGTACGTATCTTGCGCCGCGTGTCCTCCAGCGGATCGACATCCCTGACGCGGTGCATGACGAAGCCGGCGATCAGCAAGCTGGGGGCCCCGGCTGTCGGGTACAGGCTGCAGGGGCGGTTCGTGAGCGGCGAAAAGGTCTGAATGGGTCGCACCTGACCCTCCTCCAGCAGAAAGCAGGTATTGGGGGCCTGCGCGATCTTCGCGATCTCCTCCCAGGAAAGCAGCATGCCCCCTCCAAAGATCACCCCCGTCTCGCTCAGGTCGACCGCCGTCTGACTGCGCCCCAGATCGGGCGAGATCTGGCAGGTGCGCTGCCCCGTGCGGCGCGCCTCTAACAGGCTGGCGGCCTGGATGTGGGATATAACGATACGTTCGTAGTGTTCATAGCGTTCATGGGCGCTCATGCTTCTCACCTTCCTCGCCTTGCCTTGCCTTGCCTTGCCGCTCTCTGATCCTGCTCTGGTGGCCGGGCTGGCTCAACGATTATAGCCGCCGGGCCGGCGCTCCGCAAGAGGCCAGGGAGGTCCTGGCCGCCGATAGAGAAGCTCTCCCTATGTTGAAGGATATTTGTTGCGATGGTGATTGACAGCGAGTATAATATCCTTCAACATTTATTGCATCAGTGCTCTTCATAACGCTCCGCCAGCAGGTTCCCTGGAGCGCCGCGCCGGTGGTAGATGCACAGCAATAAATCGATAAAAAATGGAAATATGACAGGGGAAAGCGTATGAGCGGGCAACTCACCGTCATTCTGGTGCCACATACCCACTGGGACCGCGAGTGGTATCTGACATTTCAGCAATTTCGCATTCGCCTGGTGCAGACGATTGACAGGCTGCTCGACATTCTCGATCGTGATCCGGCCTTCAAGTACTTCATGCTTGATGGGCAGACGATCGTGCTCGAAGACTACCTGGAGGTACGGCCAGAGCAGGAGGAGCGCCTCAGGAGCTATATCGCCGCCGGACGCATTCTCATCGGCCCCTGGTATCTCCAGCCAGACGAATTTCTGGTCAGCGGCGAGGCCTTGATTCGCAATCTGCAGATCGGCCTGCGCCAGGCCGCCAGATTTGGCGAGCCCATGCGCGTTGGCTATCTTCCCGATTGCTTCGGTCACATTGCCCAGATGCCCCAGATCCTGCGGAGAGCAGGCATCGAGAGCGCCGTGCTCTGGCGCGGCGTGGGCGAGGAGGTGCAGGAGAGCGAATTCACCTGGGAGGCGCCAGATGGCTCAGCCGTCCTGGTGGTCTATCTCCCCGATGGCTACGGCAATGCGCGTCTGATGCCACTGGCGCCCGACGAGTTTCTCACGCGGCTGGAACTGGCCGTCTCCCACCTGCTCGATCGGGCGACGACCGACACCCTGCTGCTCATGAACGGCTCCGATCATCTGGAGCCGCAGAACGGCCTGCCAGCCACCATTGAAGAGGCCAACCGGCGCCTGGCCAGCGCCGCCATGGGTGACGGCGCCCGCGCTCCCTACGCCGGACTGCAGATCCAGATCGGCACCATTCCCCAGTACATCGAGCGCGTTCGCCAGCAGATCGCCCGGCGCAACCGGCCGCTGCAGACCATCAAGGGCGAGCTGCGCAGCAGCCAGTACGCCCATCTTCTTCCCGCCGTCCTCTCCACGCGCATGTGGATCAAGCAGCAGAACAGCGCCCTGGAGCATCTGCTGGAGCACTGGCTCGAGCCACTGACGCTCTGGGCCTGGCAGCTTGGCGCCGAGTATCCACAGGGCCTGGTCAACCTGGCCTGGAAATATCTGCTGCAGAATCAGCCGCATGACAGCATCTGCGGATGTAGTATTGACCAGGTGCATCGCGAAAACAGCGTGCGTTTTGCCCAATCGCGGCAGATCAGCGAGGCGCTGGTGGTGCGTGCCATGCAGCAGATCACCGCAGCAGTGGAGACGCGCCCGCCCGCGGCCCTCGCGGCAGGGGAGGGAGAGCCGCTGCCGATCGTCGTCTTCAACATGGGGCCGGGACCGCGGCAGGCTGCTGTGAGCGTCGAGCTACACGTCGCCGAGTCGCTCAGCGAGGCGCTCATCCTCGATCAGGCCGGCATGGTGCAGCCCTGCCGTCTCGTCGGCGAGCAGCGGCGGCGCATCGGCAGCCAGGCCTTTGAGCGGCAGGCCCTGGCCGCGCTGCAGGCCCAGGGCACCTTTGACACGCCCGGCCGCTTCATCGCCCTGGCCCAGGACACCATCAAAATCGCCATGGGCGTACCCGATGACCCCGACGAGATCGTCGACCTGCGCGTCCTGCCCGCGGTCACAGCCGAGCTGCGCCGCATTCAGATCGCCCTCGCGCCGGCCGGCCGCCTGCGAGTGGCGCGCGACAGGCTGCTGGCCGCCGAGGAGCAGATTCTCGCTCTCCTGCAGGACGAGGCCGTCACCACCCTGGAGTTCGAGGTATTCGAGCTGGATCAGCAGCGCATCGAGTTTCTCGCCCAGGAGCTCCCGGCCTGGGGCTGCAAAACGTACTGGTGCTATCCGACCGCGCGGGAGAGTGCCCGGCCAGCGTCGAGCAGCCTCGTCTGCGGAGCAGAGAGCATCGAGAACGAGTTCTATCGGGTAAGCGTCGAGCCAGAGGCGGGAACACTCACCGTGACGGATAAGCTCAGCGGAGCCGTTTTCAGCGGGCTCAATCGCTTTGTCGACGGTGGAGACGTCGGCGACCTCTATACCTACTGTCCCCCGGCGCAGGAGCGGCTCATCAGCGCCCCGGCGGGTCCGCCGCAGATCGAGCTGGTCAGCAGCGGTCCCGTGCGCGCCACCCTGCGCATCAGCGCCCTCTGGCAATTGCCCGCCGCCTGCAGCAGCGGACGCGAGACCCGCAGCACCCAGCTCGTCGATTGTCCCATCACCAGCGAGGTCTCGCTCTACCCTGGCGTGCGGCGCATCGACATCCACACCAGCGTTGAGAATAACGCCAGGGACCACCGTTTGCGCGTCCTCTTTCCTGTGTCATATACAATAGAAAGGGTAGCAGCCGAGGGGACCTTTGAAGTGCGTCTGCGGCCCGTGGCAGCTCCAGACCCTGAGAACGTCGGCACCTGGGCAGAGGCACCGGTCAGCACCTTCCCGCAGAAGCGCTTTGTCGATCTCAGCGATGGGCAGAGCGGGCTGGCGGTTCTCAACCGCGGCCTGCCAGAGTACGAAGTAGTGAAGAGCGGCCCGGGACTTGCCCCAGGCGGCATGGCCCTGGCACTGACTCTGCTCCGCTGTGTGGAGTGGCTCTCGCGTGATGATCTCTCCACGCGCCGCGGGCATGCCGGGCCGATGTATCACACGCCGGAGGCCCAGTGTCCAGGACATCACGAATTCGATTACGCGCTGGTGCCACACAGCGGCTCGTGGGAGGCCAACGATGGGCTGGTGCTGCACGAGGCGCAGGCCTTCAATCTGCCGGTGCGGGCCATAGTGAGCGGGCAGCACGAGGGCGTTCTGCCGAGCGAGGTCTCTCTGGTGAAGATTTCACCACCAGAGCTGGTCGTCAGTGCGCTCAAACGCGCCCAGGACGGCCAGGGCCACGTTCTCCGCGTCTACAATCCGCTCGACCACGCCGTCGAGGCCTGCCTCTGGCCCGGTCTTGTCGCCCAGGCAGCCTTTGTGGCAAACTTACAGGAGGAGCCGGGCGAGCAACTGCCCTGGCCGGGCGGGCAGGATAGCTCATCGCTGCAGAACACACCTGTTCGGCTGCACATCGGTGCGGGCCAGATTCTCACTCTATTGTTTCGCTGATCGCCAGGCTGAGAGCGCGGGTATCGGCCTCACAGCGCTATCCGCAATGCAATCAAGACGAACACCTGGCTTGAAGTCCTGGATAAGCAACGTTTGATCAGGGATGTCCGTTGTAATTGTGTGTACTGAGCTATGTCTATTCTGAAAGGGGCCTGTATCCTGTGAACGCGCATCCAATGGTTCTCGTAATAGGAGCCCCCGCTGCGGGGAACCTGCTGGAGACCCTGGGGAACGCCCTGGGGTTGATCATCGGCTTTTTTATCGCCTTCTATGTCGTCTTCTCTTTGAGCCTGATCGTCTGGACGTTTCGTGATATTCGCTCCCGCTCGCAGGACCTGGTGACTCAGGTGATTGCCACGCTCCTCGTCACGGTCTTCAACGTTGGCGGCCTGTTCATCTACCTGATTCTGCGTCCGCGCCAGACCCTGGCCGAGATCTATGAGCGCCAGCTTGAGGAAGAGTCCCTGCTGGCCGAGATGACCGAGCGCCAGACCTGCACCAACTGCCACGCGCGCGTGGAGTCCGATTTCCAGATCTGCCCGTCGTGTGGCCAGAAGCTGAAGCGGCCCTGCCCCAAGTGTGAGCGCTTGCTTGAGCTGCGCTGGTCCTTCTGCCCGTATTGTGCGACTAATCTTGTGCCGATGCCCATGCAAAGCATGCCGGGAGTCTCCGGGGTGCCTGGAATCGCCGGTATGCCAGGCGTGCCCTCGATGCCCGGAGTTGCCGGCGTTCCGGGTAGTCAGCCGCCGGGCGTGCCGATGAGTGGCCCGCTTGGAGGCAATCGGTTCTAGTCTGGCTTCTCTTCATGCATGCGGTGCAAGCGCTGGTTCCCAGGCAATAGCTCGGTAGTATCCTGTGGCTGTGAGCCGTTCCGTCCATCTGTCGCAGTGCGCGGCCTGGACGGCACGGCTCAGCTTCTGGCCCGCTTCCGCCGAGGTCAACCAGCCAGCCGGCCGCTCCAGCGCTGGTCTGCGCTCGCCTTCTTATGAGCGCTGCATGACCTTCCGTGCGATTTTCCTACATCTGGTTGGCCTCTCGCCCTGCATGTGATATAATGGGGTAGGCATCGGAAGGTAACTTCGTTACCACATTTGCTTCACGATTTTGGAAAGCAAGAGTATCAGACGTGGCCTATTCCCCACAGAGCTTGTCTCCTCGCCCTGATCGTCGCCGCAACGCCTGAGGAATCACGGAATGTGGTCCATGGAGTGTGCGGAGAGCAGGAGTGCGGATGGATCAAGAGGGAGACAGACAGTCGATCGCAGCGGAGCCGGGGCAGAGATCCAGTGCGACGAGGAGCGGGTGAAGAGGCCTGGCTCTTTCTTGAAGGCTGTGGGGGCGTGATCTATCACGTCCTTCCAGAGGCAGTTAGCGTAAAAGGGACGTGCGGACTCTATGGCAAAAGCAAAAGAATCTCTGACGGCAGAGCAGGTAGCTGATGACGGCGCTCTCCTGAAACATACACTGAACGGGGCGAGGGAGGAGCAGGGCGCGGCTGTCAATAATGGCGCATATAGTGAGCAGCATATTCAGATTCTGGAGGGGCTGGAGGCCGTACGAGTGCGCCCCGGTATGTACATCGGGTCAACGGATCAGCGGGGTCTTCACCATCTGATCTACGAGGTGGTGGATAACAGTGTGGACGAGGCGATGGCTGGCTTCGCCGATACGGTGACGATCGTCATCCACCCTGATGAGTCGGTGACCATTGAGGATAACGGGCGCGGCATCCCGGTGGAGAAGCATCACCAGCGGCCAGAGATGTCGACCCTGGAGGTGGTGATGACCATCCTGCACGCCGGCGGCAAGTTCGGCAGCGGGGTCTACCAGTTCAGCAGTGGCCTGCATGGTGTCGGTGTCTCGGTGGTCAATGCCCTTTCCGAGTGGTGCGAGGTGGAGGTGACGCGCGAGGGGCGGCGCTACCGCCAGCGCTATGAGCGTGGGGTGGCCGTGACGCCGGTAGAGGATCTGGGGCCGGCCGTGGGGCATGGCACCAGAACGACCTTTCTGCCTGACCTGCAGGTCATGGAGACGCGCGAGTATAACTTCGAGATCCTGGCGCAGCGCTTTCGTGAGATGGCCTATCTCAACCGGGGCCTGACGATCTCGCTGCGCGATGAGCGCAGCGAGCGCGAGCGCGAGGTGACCTTCTACTTTGAGGGGGGCCTCGTCTCCTTTGTGCGCTACCTCAATAAGAATCGCAACTGCCTGCAGGCTCGCCCCGTGAGCACCGTGCGCGAAATCGACCATGTCAAGGTCGAGGTGGCGCTGCAATACAATGATAGCTGGAACACAACTGAGTTCTCCTTCGCCAACGGCATCAATACCGTCGATGGCGGCATGCACATCACCGGCTTCCGCAGCGCTCTGACGCGCACCCTCAACGACTATGCCCGCAAGATGGGCCTCTTGAAGGAGAAGGAGAGCAATCTGACTGGTGAGGATGTGCGCCAGGGGCTGACGGCCGTCGTGAGTGTCAAGGTGCCCAATCCCCAGTTTGAGGCCCAGACCAAGGCCAAGCTGAATAACGCTGAGGTTCGCCCGATCGTAGAGACCGTGACCGCCGAGATGCTCTCGGTCTATCTCGAGGAGACGCCCTCTGAGGCGAAGGCCATCATCGAGAAATGTCTGACCTCGGCACGGGCCCGCGAGGCGGCGCGCGCGGCCCGTGAGCTGGTGCAGCGCAAGAACGCCCTTGATACGACGCTCCCCGGCAAGCTGGCCGATTGCAGTGAGCGCCGCCCCGACCGCTGTGAACTCTACCTCGTGGAGGGTGACTCCGCCGGCGGCTCCGCCAAGCAGGGCCGCGATCGCCATTTCCAGGCCATTCTGCCGCTCCGTGGGAAGATCCTCAACGTCGAGCGCGCCCGCCTGCAGCGGATGCTCGAAAATGAGGAGGTCAAGAACATTATCACGGCGATCGGCGTTGGCATCGGCGAGTCGTTCGATAAATCGCGTCTGCGCTACGGTCGCATTGTGATCATGTCTGATGCGGACGTTGATGGTGCCCACATTCGGACGCTGCTGCTGACCTTCTTCTTCCGCTACATGGAGCCGCTGATCACCGATGGCCACCTCTATATTGCCCAGCCGCCGCTCTATCACATCAAGATGGGCAAGCAGGTGCGCTATGTCTATTCGGATGAGGAGCGCGATGCGCTGATCGCTGAGTATAAGGCGGCACACAATGGGAAGGAGCCGGAGGTGGGGCGCTACAAAGGCCTGGGCGAGATGAATCCGGAGACGCTGTGGGAGACCACCATGGACCCGGCGCGCCGGACCATTCTGCGTGTGACGATTGAGGAGGCGGTGGAGGCCGATCGCGTCTTTAATATGCTGATGGGCGATGAGGTGGCTCCGCGCAAGCGCTTCATCGAGAGCCATGCCAGAAACGCCGAGCTGGATATCTGATCCGGCGCGGCCAGCGTGGCCTCTCTGAGAGCGCGGACCTTACTGCTGGCTCTCCAGATCGAGCGAGCGAGCGAGATGAGAGAAGGGGACCGGGCAGGGTATCCTGCCCGGTCCTCTCTTTGATCTCTGTGTCTCCTGTTCTCCCTCTAGTGGGTCGCAGCGGCCGCCGTCTGCTCCTCACCGGCGGTCGGTGGCGAGGGCCTTCTGTTGAAGCGCTCCTTGATGTCCTCCACGATCACGTAGAGGGTGGGCACCAGCAGCAGGGTCAGCACCGTCGAGGAGGTCAGCCCGCCGATCACAATGACCGCCAGGTCCCCGGAGATCAGCAGATTGCTGCCGCCTCCGATGCCCAGGGCCATGGGAATCAGGGCCATGATCGTGGCCAGGGCGGTCATCAGAATGGGGCGCAGGCGGCGCCGCCCGCCCTCGATGACCGCGGCGCGCGCGTCCAGACCGCGGGCGCGGTACTGGTTCACTAGATCGATGAGCACGATGGCATTCGTGACCACGATGCCGATCAGCATCAGGAAGCCAAAGAGCGAGGAGATGCCGATCGCCGTGCGTGTAATCGCGGCGAGCGCGATCGATCCCACACCGGCGAAGGGAATAGCGATCAGCAGGATCAGGGGCTGAACCAGGCTGCGGAAGGTCGCCACCATGACAATGTAGACCAGCGGAATGGCGACCAGCAGCGTGATGTAGAGCTGCTGCAGAGCCTGATTCTGCTGTGAGGCGGTGATCCCCAGGCTCGCTGAGGCGCCACTCGGCAGGCTCAGTTTGTTGATGCGCTGCTGAATGTCGTGCTGCACGGCTCCGACGTTATCGCTGGTCACCGTCAGGGTGATGGTAGCAGTACGTGTACCGTTGAGATGAGAGATCTGCGCCGGGCCCTCGACCTGAGTGATCGTGGCGACGTCGCCGAGGCGCACGCTGCCTGTGGCCGTGGGGATGAGCAGATCGCTCATCTGTTTGATGGAGTTGGCAGGGGTGCCGAGCTTGAGGTCGACGTCCTGCTGTGTATTGTTCAGCGTGATGTGGGTCACGGTGGTGCCGTTGTAGATCATCTGCAGCGCCTGTCCGACCTGCAGAGCAGTCAGTCCATGAGCCAGCGCCTTCTGCGGATCGACGTGCACATCGATGAGCGGCGCCGCGTTGGTCAGGTCGCTGGTGGCGTCGCTGGTGTTGGGCGTGGTGACGACGGCAGTGTAGACCTGCTGCGCGGCCTGGCGCAGGGTGCTTTCGTCGGGGGCTTGTACCGTGATGTCAACGCTGTTGCTGTTGGCGTTCTGGAAGGAGAAGCTGCCAACCCCTGTCAGCCCTTTCAGGCGATTCTGGACGGCCTGCTCGACACTGTTGACGTCGCTGCCTGTGGTGATGCTGACCGTGTAGGTGGCAGTGTTGGCGCCAGAGGTTCCGCCGAAGAAGAAGCTGCTGCCACCGCCGACCGTCACCTGGTAGGCCTGAATCCCTGGAATCGTCGCCAGGATGTTCTCCACTGGACGTGCGGCCTGGTCGGTGCGGGCGAGGCTGGCCGTCGGCTCCAGGGTCTGCGTGAAGCGGAAGGTATTATTCCCCTGGTTGCCGAAGGCATTGACCGGCAGCAGCGGGAAGAGGGCAACGGTGCCGATCAGCAGCAGCACAGCGATCAGCGGCGTGAGCACGCGGTGCTTCGTGGTCCAGCGAACCAGCGGAATGTAGCCGCGCTCAAGGAAGCTGGGTTTCTCCTGATGGAGGCTGGCCGCGGCCTGCTGCGGTCCCTTGAGGAACCAGTAGGCCAGCACGGGGATGATGGTCAGGGCCACCAGCAGTGAGGCCAGCAGGGCAATGGTGACGGAGAAGGCCAGCGGGTGAGCGTACTCGCCCACGACGTCACCCAGGAAGGCCAGTGGCAGGAAGACGCAGACGGTCGTCAGCGTGGAGGCAGTCACGGCGGTGGCCACCTCTTTGACGCCGGCCAGCACCGCGGTGCGCTTGTCCTCGCCGCCGCGCAGGTGGCGATAGATGTTCTCAAGAACAACGATGGAGTCGTCAACTACACGCCCGATGGCGATGGTCAGGCCGGAGAGCGTCAGCAGGTTCAGCGAGTAATTCCCGATCCAGAGGCCGATGAGCGCGATGACGACCGAGAGCGGGATCGAGATGGCGGTCACCAGCGTGGGGCGGATCGAGAGCAGAAAGACCAGAATCACCAGGATCGCAAAGCCAGCGCCGAGCAGGCCCTCGCGTGCGAGATCGCGCACCGATTCCTGAATATAGGGAGCCTGATCGCTGATGACGGTGATCTGGGCGTTGTAGCCCAGCTTGTGCTCCAGGTCGGGGATCTGGGCGTTGACAGCCTGCGAGATGGAGACGACGTCGCCGTCGGAGGTCTTGGTGATGGAGATGCCCAGGCTGGGCTTGCCGTTGGTGCGTGTCAGGGTGCTGGAAGGAGCGAGATCCTCCTGCACGCTGGCCACGTCGCCGAGCTTGACTGGCTTGTAGGTCACTCCGGCGCCCGCCAGGCTGGCGCTTGTCGCCTGGGATGCACCGCTGCGCGTGAACTGGGCCGCGCTCGCGCCCGTGCTGGGCAGCGCTCCCTGTGGGAGAATTGCCTGCTCGCCGACGACTACTTGCTTGAGGTCGTCGATGGACTGGAAGGTGTTGCCCACGCGCACTGAGAGCGTCTGGTCGCCGGAGGTGAGCTGACCGGCTGGAATGGTCATGTTGTTGGCCTGCAGCACCTGCTCGACCTGGGTGACGGTGAGGCCGCGGGCCTGCAGCTTTTTCAGATCGAGGGTGATGCTGACGATCTGCTGCCGGACGCCGGTGACCGAGACGTTGCCGACGCCGTTGATGCCCTGTAGCGCTGGTACGACGGTCTGCTTGAGACGCACGGCGAGATCCTGCTGGTTCTCGTTCGAGCTGACGGCCAGGGTGATGATGGGCACGTCGGCGAAGTTGTATTGCTGTAGCTGTGGTGTGACGTTGGAGGGCAGACTGGACTGGGTCTTGTTGATCTCTTCGGACAGGGTCTGCTGCGCACGGTCAAGATCGGTGCCAAAGGCGTAGTAGACGGTGATCACTGAGAGCCCCTGGCTCGATTGAGAGGTGATGCGCTGCACGCCAGCGTTGCCCTGAAAGCTCTGTTCGAGCGGGTCTGTTACGTCCTGTTCCACCTGTGCTGGTGAGGCGCCAACATAGGGCGTGATGACGGAAATAGCTGGATACACCAGCGGTGGCAGGAGTTCTTGTTTTAACAACGGGATGATATATCCACCGAACAGGAGCACTGCAACGGTTGCCAGCGCCACAATGCTCCTGTTTGCCATGCTTAATTTTGCAAGGCGATGCATGTCGTACCCTTTCTGGTCTGGTGGTTGAAACGGAGCAGTATCGAAATGTGTTACGAACAGAGCAAGCTTCTGGTTACAGCCGGCGGGAGAAAATAGTGAAAGCGGGCTTGCGGCTCGTGGAGAAGGGCCTGGCCAGGTGCTGGTGGGGGGGGTGGGTGGCTCTGCTGGTGATGTGCCAGACACCCGGTGCGAAACGTTGGATCAGTCGGGACGTTTCTTAAGATACGAGCGCTGAAAATCGTCTGGCTGGAGGAAGGAGCCGGAATCTATGTTTTGCCGCTTTTGTGGGGCCAGCGTGCCCGTCGAAGCCAGTTTCTGTGGGCGCTGTGGCCGGCTGGTAGCGTCTTCTGAGCCGGACACCGCTCCCTCGTTGCGTAGCGTCAGTCTCACCGGGGAGAGGGCGCCGGAGGCGTCGCGGGAGGCTGATGCTGTGCGTTCGCCGGCCATGCGGACCTCTGCGGGCCTGGCCGCTCCGTCTGCCGTCTCCCATCGGCGCGGGTCAGCTTCTCTGATGATCCCTGCGGAGGCCAGTGCCTCCGCTCCTGTGCGGCGCGGTTCCACGCGCAGGGCTGTGCTCCTGGGCATGGTCACGGGCCTGGTGCTTGCCGGTGGAGGGGTGGCTGCGCTGGTCTACAGGGAGCAGTTGCTCTCCGCCGCCGACCATGTCTCTGCTCGGCCGAAGGGGGGGCGCACCCCTACGGTGACGGCGACCTCGCGGCCGCTGCCGCCTCCTGGCCGCCTGTTAACGGACTACCGCGGGCATGGCGGGGCGGTCTACTGCGCGGCCTGGTCGCCGGATGGCCAGTGGATTGCCAGCGGTGGTCAGGACGAAACCGTCCAGGTCTGGCACGCCTTCAGCGGCCGTGTGCTGTGTGTCTGGACGGGTCATCGGGGAGCGGTCTATGCCCTGGCCTGGTCGCCGGATGGCCGCTTGATGGCCTCTGCTGGTGAGGATCATCAGGTGCAGATCTGGAGTGTGGCTGATGGGGTGCTGGTGCAGGCCTATCAGGGACACGATCAGGCGGTTTATACCCTGGCCTGGTCGCCGGATGGTCAGCGCGTGGCCTCAGGTGGAGCGGACCACAGTGTGCGGATCTGGAGCGCCAGCGGTGGTGCGCGTCCCCTGATCTATCTCGATCATGCCCAGGTGGTGCGCAGCGTCGCCTGGTCGGCGCAGGCCCGGCTCATGGCCTCGGCTGGTGAGGATGGCACGGTGCGCGTCTGGAGGCCGGAGAGTGGCGCCACGCTGCTGGTCTACGCCGGCCATCGGGGGGGCGTGTTGACGGTGGCTTGGTCGCCGGATGGGAGCCGGTTGGCCTCCGGGGGGCGCGATGCCACGGTACAGCTCTGGCCTCTGAGCGCTCCGCAGCAGGCGCTGATCTATCGTGGCCATACTGATCGTGTCTGGGACGTTGCCTGGTCGCCCGACGGAAGCGCGCTCAGCTCCTGCGGGCGCGACGCCACGGTGCAGCTCTGGAGGGCTGGCGATGGCGACCCGCTCTTCACCTACCGTCGGCAGCGTGGGACGATCTGGGCTGTCCCCTGGTCGCCTGCAGGCAGCTCTCTGGTCTCGGTGGCAAACGACGGCTCGGCCCAGGTCTGGACGTCCTGATCCCGGGTCGGCGTCCGCCCGGCGCGCGCGGCTGGCTCGAACGAAGCTGCTTCAGGGCTGCTCTACCAGCAGTGCCAGGCAGGCCGTGAAGCCGTGCAGGAAGGGCCGTCCGTCGACGGGGCCGATCTCGCCGTTGCAGAAGACGCCCGCCAGGGGCACGGCTCCGAAATAGTGCTCGATGGTCTCGGCGTCGTGGTTAGGTGTATCGAAGAGGTTCATCCCCCGGCCGTTGCAGGTGCAGAGCAGGGCCGCCACGGGCTGGCGGGCGCCCAGCTCCGTGCGGGCCTGCTCCAGGGTGTCGCGCAGGTCCGTATCGGCTGTCGAGGCGTCGCGCATCTGGAACTGGATCGTCTGCCCCACACGCGGGATGGCGCCGATCGCCAGGCCACCGCTGAGGCGGTCCACGCCGATGAGCGGGCGCACAAGAAAGCTGCCCCTGCCGAAGCTCTCTCGATACTCGTTGGCTGCCAGGCCGACCAGCAGGTTGTGTCGCGCGCGGCGCTGCAGGGAGAGCGGCAGCTCCTGAAAGGTTTCGAGCAGCAGTTCGTAGGCCGGGCGGTTGGAGATCGTTTCCACCAGATTGCCGCGCACGCTGGTGATCGTCCAGGGTTCGCCGATCGGCTCGCAGCCCTGGGAGACCAGCGGAATGATGCTGTAGGCTCCGCCGATGGCCAGGCCCACGCCGCCCTCGCCGAATACCTCGCCGTTAAGGAAGACGAAGGAGCGCTGTAGCATGGGATGGGCGGAGGCCAGGCCGCCGATCACCGGCGTATGGGGATAGGCCTGGGCCAGGCCTTCCACCAGCGCCTCGCTGTCCATGCGGAAGGGGTCCACCAGCACGAACCAGGCGTTGACCTGATCTGGTGTGAGGCCCAGGCGTCTCTGCCACTCCTCGGCCCCGTCGCACTCCTCGATCAGGGCCTGGGTGAAGCGCACGGGCTGGAGGCGGGCTGCCGGGAGATCCAGCGTCAGCAGGGAGAGCGCCGGCGTTTCCTCCAGCTCCTCGCCCTGGCCGACGATGCCCTGGCCGGAGCAGCCGATCAGCAGGCGGACGCCGCTCTCCTGCTGAGCGCGACGTACCAGTTCGGGGAAGGACTCGGCGTAGATGCCGCTGGCGAAGAGGATGGCCAGATCGCTGGGACCGCGTACCTGCGCGATGGCCTCTTCGAGCGCGCGCTCCCAGTGCGGGTCTTCGACAATGGCTCCTCGGGCGGCTGGCCGTAGCTCGCTCATCACTGGCTCCTCGCTGGCGAGTGCGCGGCAGATGAATGCGACTTCATTGCCGTCGGGGTCGTCGACGTACATGATACGGCTGGCCAGCACGGCGCGCCTGCCGCCGCGTGGCTGGTAGCTGGCGGCCACCAGGGCGGCGTGCTGTGCGTTGAAGGCCTCGGCGGGCGCTTCCAGCGCCAGATGGTGCAGTTGATGTTCCAATCCCCGATCGGGCGTGCGCTGCGTGCTGACGAGACGCTCTGCAGAGTAGCATCGGGGGCATGTGCTGTCAAGGATGTGCGGGCGTCCCACAAAAGCGGACTCCCGTGACCGCTTCCAGGCGACCATGCGGTCAGCCAGACATGGCCTGTCGCTGCTTCTGGAGCCTTTCGCGCTTTGCTGCGGGGGAGCGCGGGCTTCGGGAGGCTCGACGGGAGCGCCAGCAGCGGCAGGGTCGCCGCCTCATCCCTCCTCGGCTGTGGGCTGGTGCAGGAGGCGCCCGATTGTGTGGAAGGCCCGCTGACAGGCATGGGCCACCTGAGGCGGCGACGGCCTCTGCGCCGTCCGGCGATGGAGGTCGGGCCACACCTGGGGAGGGATGGTGTCGGGCGGATGCCGTGATCCGGGGCGACGACACGCAGGCGTGGGGAGAGCACTGGCCGGGGAGGGTCGCGCCGAGCAGGGGACATGGGAGTGCCCTGGGGGCGTTTCTGAGAGCGGCACCGACGATAGCCGGACGGCCTGGCTCTGACCTCCTCCGTTTTAGACACCTGCATGATCATCTGAGGGATGCCGACCTTGCCCTTCCCTATCTTCACGAAGACGTTGGGCGGCGTCGGTAGGGAGATGACTTCCAGGCCGGGCAGGTTGCGGTAGAACTGCTGCGACCGTTCTTTATCTGCGGTCCAGAGGACGATCTCAGAGATGCCAACGATCTGTTTCATGGCGCGCACACCTTTTTTCCCCATCTGTCTCCAGAGAGGATCTCTTGCGGGGTGATAGTAAGCTGAAGCGTAATCACGAATTGTTGCGACATGTTGCTCTCACCAGGATAGTATCGCACAGGGGTGCAGGCTCTGGCAATAAGAGGGAGAGAGGAAGCTGTGCGCTCGTCTCGTGATCTGGCTGGTGGCTTGCGAGGGTCAGGCCGGTGGGAGGAGGCCGTCAAAGGCAGGCAGCCGGAACAGCGACTGTCCCGGCTGCATTGCATCGCCGATGATGCCAAGGGACGGAATCGAACCGTCGACACCAGCATTTTCAGTGCTGTGCTCTACCAACTGAGCTACCTTGGCGCGTGGTCTCTGTCTAGAGGCCGATTGAGCACCCGCCGTGCAGGTGACAGGTACTGGTGTGTAACCTTGCGATGCTGGTGTTATTGTACAGACACTTTCGTGTGCTGTCAAGAGGGTTGTGGTGCAGGTTGGTCATGGGTCCGATCGGAAGGCAACGGTTGGAGGGGACGGGACGGAGATCGGAGCAGCGAGTCTAGTCGTCTTCATCTTCGTCAGGAAGCTCTTCGATCAGATCATCGACAGCAACGTGCAACGCTTTCGCCACTTTGGCCAGCGTGATGTACGTCGGGGCATACGACGGGTCCTTGACCATCCGTCGTATGAGACTCTCTGGCACCCGTGCCTGTAGCGCCAGCCATTGCTGGCTTTTCCCCCTGGCCTCCAGGTGCTCCTTCACTCGTAACCGATACACCGTAGTTCTCCTGAGGACATACCGTCTCTCGCACACAGCACTATATCGTACTTCCGTATGGCCTGCCTAGGCCGAAACTCTATGCGAGCTAATAAGATGGTATTATTGTGGGTATAATTGGTGTTCGCATAGTAAGATGGTATAATGACATCGTGTAACTACGTTGAAGCACTCCCAAGCCCAATGGATGGAGAACTGATACGATGAAGAGAAGCCGCTTGCTTCGGATGCGCCCGGAGCGGGAAGCGCCCATACGCATTACCGTCAGTGTGCTGCAGGACCGGTCATTTCACCTGCTCCCAACACCGTATGTGCTCGGCCACCTGCGCTGTGATCCCGGGATCTTGCGGAAGTGGTTTCCCATGACCCTGGGGAGGCAGCGCCCGTATGTGGTCACACTGGCTGGCCAGGACTGGCAGCATGCCGTGTCTGTCTCTCGCTAGCACAAGGACAAGGGGTAGCCATCCATGTCGCTCATCGGCAAGCAGATCCGCTATGTTGTGCCCCACACGCGCAGGCCCTGCTGGGAAGGGATCGTCACCAGTGACCTGGACCGCGTGGTATGGGTCACCGTCACCACGCCAGGCTATGAGGGAGACGTCGAGTGGGTGGCCTATGACCAGATCATCGCGGTGCGCTCAGAGCAGGGGGAGTGGGGAGGGGCTCCATTCAGCACCAGGCCTATCCCCTGAGAGCAGTGCCATGGCCACCAGATGCTGCCAGAGGGGAGGCGCCGAGAGGTGAGAGCGATAGGAGAGGATGCGAGGCGACCGAAAGCCGGGGACTGGCATGCGCCGGCGCTCGCTCCTGGCTGAGCAGGGCGCGG
>JBHOQN010000068.1:0-2158 GCA_042408965.1 Ktedonobacteraceae bacterium | reverse complement strand
CAGAGAGCAGATTGGCCAGGTGCCGTCAACCGGTAGCATCACGATACGGAGCCGCCTTCGGCATTGCCCGCTCACCGCCTCCTGCCTGGTGTGTTACCCAGGCAATCTTGGTGCTACCCAAAACGTCCTCTCCCGTGAAGTATACCTTCTGGGTAGCAAAAGCACAAGCAGAGAGCAGAGCGCGGTGATGAAAACAGGAAGCCGGCCCAGAGGCAACCGAGGGAGCAGCCTGCACCCACCACGATGCCGTCAGTCGCCGGCGCCTGGACAATCTGCCCTCTCTGCTTCCCACCGTTCAGGAAGCACGCACCTGCCTGGACTCGCAGAGCCGTCGGGAAACGGCTGATTCCCCGGTCACGAGGCAGGTCTCCCATCCCCCACTTGCACCCTCTGTTGAAGCTGGAGTATCCTTCCTCGAGAGCAGTACCTTGCACGCTGGCATGTGAAGGGAGAAGGGGCACTCGCAGCACGCACACAGGCCCTCTTTCCGCACGCCCTCATCGTCGGCGTCGACGTCTCCCTCGCGTCCCTGCCCCAACCGGTGCCGCCCACCTGCCTCTTTGTCCGGGAGAACGTGCTGGAAGGGCTGCCCTTTCCCGATGCCCAATTCAGCTACACCCATCAGCGGTTGCTGGCCAGCTAATCCTGCTGGGTGCCAAGTTCTGCCGCGTCAGAAGCCTGCAACAGCCCGAGGAGGGATTGAAACCGGGATTGAAAACAGGGATTGGAACAGAACGCTCCTCTCGCCCGCCGAGGGATGAGAACAACAGACCAGCCCTTTCCCCGTTCAAGGTCTCGTGGGGAAAGGGCTGGTGCTTTTGGACCTGCAGCAGCACAGGACACCGAGCGCAGATCGCTCTCAGGAAAAGAAGAGGCGCTCCTCTTGCGGTGGCTCACCTCCGACGGTGAGCACACGCTTCACACACGCCTGACAGAGCGGGTACATGCGAACGCTGTCCTCTCGCTCGTTCAGGTGAGCTGCCAGGCGTGCACGGAGCAGTACCAGCTCCTTCCTGGTCAGGAAGCATTCAAACACCGAGTACTGGGTCCACTTACCAAAGCCACAGAGGATCTTGTGCACGCGGGCGCGGCGCCGATCATCGGGAATGTCGTAGGCAATAACATAGCAGCAGGTATCGTGGGTTCCCATGCCAGTTACCTCACCAGGAATGGTTGGTAATGTGGAATTTCCCCTGTTAGATATTTGGCCAGCAGCCGAGCCTGTAGCTCAATGCAGCGCCGATAGCTCGCGCGATAGCCGAAGACCGGGTGAGTAATCTCCTCCTCGAAGCGCTCTTCAAGAGCGGTCAGAAAGCGCTTTTTCGCTTCTTGCTTGAGACGATAGGTGCCGAGCAACTCATCAAAATCATCTCTACCCATCATATGCTTGTTCAGCAATTTCACAACGACGGAGTCGACGATGAGCGGGCGAAACTCTTCCATGAGATCCAGAGCCAGGGCCGGCCGGCCATAGCCACTACTATGGAGAAAGCCGATATAGGGATCGAAGCCAACCAGTTGGACCGCGCCCGTGACTCGGTTCGCCAGGATGGTATAGCCATAACTCAGCAGGGCGTTCACCGGATCGGTCGGAGGGCGCTTCGTACGGCCCGGAAAGCACCAGAGGTCAGGCTCCAGGAGCATCTGAGGGAAGGTAGCATAGTAGAGGGCGCTGCCTTGCCCTTCCAGACCCAGGACGGTTTCCAATGGGGTGCCGCTGATCCCGTGATCGCCAGTGGAAAGACGAGGCATGGCAGAGGTTGCAGCCGGAAGCACGCGGAGCGACGCGATGGGCCTGGCCAGATCTGCCAGTACCGGATGGGACTGCCCGGGCGCACGCCGTTGCAGGGCACGTTGCAAGAGCCGCCGCTGGTTGGAAAGTTTGCCGATGACAAAGCGGGAGGCCAGCAAGAACCGCCTCTGTAGATCGTGATGGGCCTGGTGTTGCGCAATCCGTAAGAGCGCATTTTTCGACGCCTCTGGCATCAGCGATCCCCGAAAGCTCCCATGCTCGCGTGTCAGGTGGACCCCACGCCTGAAGGCGGGGGCTTGCATCTCACCCCGAAGGGTGGACACGAGAGGCCGCCTGACAGGTCGGCCCACTCAGGACAGATGTACCATCCTGAGCAAGAGAAGCCAGATACTTCTCTCGAATATT
>JBHOQN010000067.1:0-22575 GCA_042408965.1 Ktedonobacteraceae bacterium | reverse complement strand
AATATTCGAGAGAAGTATCTGGCTTCTCTTGCTCAGGATGGTACATCTGTCCTGAGTGGGCCGACCTGTCAGGCGGCCTCTCGTGTCCACCCTTCGGGGTGAGATGCAAGCCCCCGCCTTCAGGCGTGGGGTCCACCTGACTGATAGTGCGACGTCAATATGCTTATATTGAAGGCAACAGATCAGTGGCCATCTATCTATGACTACCGTGTCTAGTATAACATGACAGACATACAAACGCCACGACGGATCGAATTGCGAGTTCAAGGCATGGACTGTCTGGAATGCTGTGCGCATGTCCGTAAAGCTCTGACTGCCCTACCCGGAGTGCAGGAGGTCACGGTGCTGCTGGCGGCTGAGAAGGCCCTGCTGACGCTTGATCCGGCGCAGGTCGATCTGGGTATGCTTCAGCAGGCTGTGGAGCGCGCCGGCTATCGTCTTGCTGAGCCGTTCCCGCAGGCTGTGTCGGGGACCGGACGCACAGGACGTCTCTTCATGGTCTCTGCTCGTTCACTGCTGACGCTCTTCGGCCTGGTCTTCGGAGGAGTACTGTTGCTCATCGTCGCCGGCGAGTGGTTCGGCCTGCTTGAGCGAGTGACGGCGCTGTTGCCCTGGTATGTTGGTGCAGGTCTGGTGATCGTTGCGGCCCTGCCCATCTTCTGGAACGTCGTGCGGGCTACCCTGCAGCGGCGAGTGATCTCCCATACCCTCATGTCGCTGGGAGTGCTGGCGGCGCTGGCGATTGGCCAGTGGACGACAGCGGCGGTTGTCATCTTCTTCATGCACCTGGGGAATTTCATCGAGGGCTTCACCAGTGAGCGCTCACGTCAGGCGCTCAAGAGATTGACAGCGCTTCTCCCGCGCCTGGCGCGCGTCGAACGTGATGGAGAAGAGGTGCTGCGACCAGTGGAGGAGGTGCAGGTCGGCGATTACATACTGGTGCGTCCAGGCGAGGCCATTCCCATTGATGGTGAGGTGGTGAGTGGCCAGGCCAGTGTCAATCAGGCGGCTCTCACCGGCGAGTCGCTGCCTATAGAAGTGACTGCGGGCAGCCCGGTGCTGGCTGCCACCCTCGTGCAGGCGGGTGCACTCCGCGTGCGTACGGTGCGTGCTGGAGCCGATACCACGTTCGCGCGTATGATCGCTCTGGTGGAGGAGGCCGAGGCTCAACGCGCCCCGGTCCAGCGTCTCGCCGACCGCTTCCCCGCCTGGTTCTTACCTGTGGTGCTGGCAGTAGCACTACTGGCATGGTTGGTACGGCGTGATCCCCTGGCGTCTGCTGCAGTGCTGGTTGTGGCCTGTTCCTGCTCCGTTGCCCTGGCCACCCCCATCGCCATGCTGGCCTCCATTGGAGCAGCAGCCGCGCGCGGACTCTTGATCAAAGGCGGAAAGTATGTGGAGCGACTCGCCCAGGCCGATGTCCTTCTGCTTGATAAGACGGGGACAATCACCGAGGGAATCCTGCGCATTACTGATGTCGTGCCAGCGGCTGGCCAGACACGTGCCGGACTGCTTGGGCTGGTGACCACAGCCGAGCGCTACTCAGAGCATCCGCTGGCTGAAGCCGTGAGGCGGGCAGCGCGGGCCGAGCAGCTCGACATCGGCGATCCAGAGGATTTTGAGGCCCTGCCAGGTCTGGGCATTCGTGCTCGCGTCAACGGGCGCGCGGTGGTCGTAGGCAATGGGCGCCTTCTTCCCCAGGGAGCGCTCCTGCCCGAGGCGCGGACTCTGGCAGCGCAGGGCAAGGCCCTGCTCTTTGTCGAGCAGGATGGTGAGTTCCTCGGCCTGCTGGCGGCGGCCGATACGCTGCGTCCTCAGGTCAGGGAGGCCCTGGCCGCTCTGCGTCAGCTCGGCATCAGGCAGATCGAGCTGCTGACGGGCGATCATGAGGCGGCGGCGGCCAGCCTGGCAGCAGCGCTGGGTACGAGCTATCGAGCTCAGTTGCTGCCAGAGGAGAAGATAGGTATTGTCAAGAGCTATCAGAAGCGTGGCCACACGGTAATCATGGTAGGAGATGGTGTGAACGACGCGCCCGCCCTGGCCCAGGCCGACATCGGGATAGCCATGGGCGTAATCGGAACCGACGTTGCCCTGGAGGCCGCGCCCGTGGTCCTGTTGCGCGAGGACTGGATGCTGCTGCCTGATCTGCTGGCCAGTGCGCAGCGTACCATGCGTATAGTGAGGCTCAACCTCGGCTTCACCCTGCTCTACAACCTGGTTGGCCTGACGCTGGCTGCCTGTGGTCTTCTGCCACCTATGCTGGCGGCGGCTGCGCAGTCCCTGCCCGATCTGGGCGTACTGGTCAGCTCTGCGCGCCTGTTGCACCAGCCGGCCAGAGCGAGGCTCCAGGCCAGCGGCCGCGCTCGCACCCGTTGAGGTCGGGAGCGGTGAATGGAGGCAGCGACCCGGCTGTCGAGTCGCCATCCGCCCCGACCTCAGGTGAGGCATGTGAGCCGAAGCATTCGCGCCTGGAGTCAGGCCTCAGGGCTGGGGCTGGCCAGCTTGCGCAGAGGTGGACTCTGGGCCGGCTCGCCGTTGCCGTCGCCGTACAAGAAGCAGTGGGTCCAGTGGCCCTTACCCAGGTCGGTGCGTTTGGGGAAGCGCTGGCGGCAGATCTCCATCGCGTGCGGACAGCGCGGATGGAAGCGGCAGCCACTGGGCGGAGTGATCAGGCTGGGGATCTCGCCGCGCGCTGGCAGAGTCGTACTCGTCCCCTCGCTCATCAGGCGGTCGGGATCGGGAGCTGCCGAGAGCAAGAGTTGCGTATAGGGATGTTTCGGCCGCTGAGTGATCTCCTCGCTGGGGCCGCCCTCCACCATCTGCCCGGCGTACATGACCAGCGTCTCCTCCGCAAAGTAGCGGGCGCTGGCGATATCGTGGGTGATGTAGAGCAGCGCCAGTTGCTCTTCGTCCTTAAGGCGCAGCAGCAGGTTGAGGATGTCCAGGCGAATGGAGACATCCAGCATCGAGACCGGCTCGTCGGCCAGCAGCACCTCCGGCTGGACCGCCAGGGCGCGGGCGATGGCGATGCGCTGGCGCTGCCCGCCGCTGAGCTGGTAAGGGTATTTCTCGATAAACTGCTCCGCGGGAGTCAGGCTCACGCGCCGCAGCAAGGCCAGGATCTGCTCCGTCTCCTCCCGCCGGTTGTGCGCGTGGCCGTGGACGCGCAGCGGACGGCTGAGGTGGTAGCGCACACTGTGCAGTGGGTTCAGCGAGGCGAACGGGTCCTGGAAGATCAATTGTACGTGACGGCGGTAGGTGCGCAGAGCCTCTCCCCTGGCCTTCAGATCGATCGGCTGGCCACGGAAGCGGATCGTGCCAGAAGTAGGATCGTAGAGCCGGGCCAGCATGCGAGCCACCGTCGTTTTGCCGCTGCCGCTCTCGCCGACCACAGCCGTGGCGCGGCCGGGGTAGAGGGTCAGCGAGGCGTCCTCGACAGCGTGAACGGCCCGTGGCGGTCCGAAGAGCCGCACCGAGCGAAGCGGGAAGTCCTTGCGTAGATGGTCAGCCTCCAGCACAGGATTCGAGAGGTTAGCCGTGGCCTGTGGCAGGGTCAGTTGTTCAGAGACGCTCATGCGATCACACTCCCTTCAGCCAGAGCCTCGTACTTTGCCGCGAACTCATCGCTGCTGGGAGGCCCTTCAGGATGTCGTTGTGGGTGGTAGAGATGGCAGGCCACCAACTGAGTTGGTGTCTCCGGCAGAGACGGCTGCAGTTCCGGCTCGATAGTCTGGCAGTCCTGCCAGGCAAACGGGCAGCGGGGATGAAAGGCACAGCCAGAGGGCACAGAGCGCAGGTCCGGCGGTGAGCCTGGAATACCCGCCATGCGGCGAATCGGACCGTGCAGACGGGGAAAGGAGTGCAGCAGGCCATAGCTGTAGGGGTGACGCGGATGAGCGTAGAAGTCCTTGCTGCTGGCCTTTTCAACCATCTTGCCGGCGTACATGATCGCGATATTGTCCGCCAGCTCAAGCAGAAGCGAGAGGTCGTGGGTGATAAAGATCAGGGCCGTCGAGAACTCTTTGCAGAGGGAGCTGATCAGTTGCAGGATCTCCCGCTGAACCACCACATCGAGGGCCGTCGTTGGCTCGTCCATGATGATCAGCTCAGGGGTCAGAGCCAGCGCGATGGCGATCACCGCGCGCTGGCGCATGCCGCCACTCAGCTCGTGTGGATAGCTGCGCAGGCGGTCCGGCGCGATTCCCACCAGCTTGAGCAGCTCGGCGGCGCGGTCCTTGCGCGCTGAGGCGTTCATGTCGGGGCAGTGCGTCTTGAGGACGTCCATGATCTGTGTTCCGATGGTCATCACCGGATTCAGCGCGTTCATGGCACTCTGGAAGACGATCGCCATCTCATTCCAGCGAAAGGCGCGCAACTGCGCCGGCGAGAGCTGCAGCACATCGATCGTGTCCGGCGTCGGACCCACCTGATCCTTCCTATCGCGACCCAGATCACGGTAGGTAATGATCTGGGCGGCCTTCTCCAGCTTCTCGCGCTGGCGCGGGTGGTAGAGCACCTGGCCCCCAGTGATATAGGCCGGCGGGCGCAGGAGCCGTGAGATGGAGTAGGCCAGTGTCGATTTGCCGCAGCCGCTCTCTCCGGCCAGGCCCAGAATCTCACCACGCCTCAGCTCGAAGCTGACCTGCTTGACGGCATGCACAGTGCCGTTGAGAGCGTAGTAGTCGACACTCAGATCCCGGACCTCCAGCAGAACGTTGTTGGTTTCCTTCATGGCATTATGTTACCGCCTTCTGTTTGAGTTCCTTCGGCACCTGCTCGCTACGCAGACGTGGATCAGCGATCTCATCGATGCCGAAGTTGATCAGCGCCAGGGCGGCGCCCAGTAGAGCGATACAGCAACCCGGCGGTCCGAACCACCACCAGAGTCCAGAGAAGATCGAATCGGATTGCTGTGCCCAGTACAGCATGCTGCCCCAGCTTACCGTGTTGATGTCACCCAGGCCCAGAAATTCCAGGGCCGTCCAGGCCAGAATGACAAAGAGAACAGTACTCACAAAAGCCGCCGCCACAATTCCAATCTCGTTGGGGAGAATCTCGTAGAAGATAATCCGCCAGACTGTCTCGCCGCTGGCGCGCGCAGCCGTGACGAACTCGCGACTGCGCATGGAGAGCGTCTGCGCGCGTAGCAGTCGGGCGTTGAATGCCCAGTTGGTGATCGTGATAACCAGGGCAATGGTCAGCGGTCCCTTGGGGAAGTAACCGACCGCGACAATGGCCAGTGGGAGAGCGGGAATGACCAGGAAGACGTTAGTCATCAGCGAGAGGAGGTCATCGATGAAGCCTCCAAAGTAGCCACTAACCAGGCCAACGATGACCGAGATGGCGGTAACCAGCAGGCCGGTCAGGAACCCCCAGAACACACTGCTGCGTGTGCCATAGAGGAGCTGGGAAAAGATGTCCTGCCCCGTTGCCGTGGTGCCGAGCCAGTGGGCCGCCGAGGGGGCCGTCTCCGAGAGCTTCGAGGTCGCGCTGGGATCGTAGGGGGCCAGCAGTGGCCCGAAGAGAGCGACCAGGATAAAGAAGATCACAATGCTGCTGCCAATGGCGACTTTGCGATTGGCGGTCAGGAGGCGCACCAGGACGCGGAGGATCTCGCTGGCAGCGGTGCTGCGCGCGGTCTTCTTTGAAACCGTTGACGGTATCGTTTCCATGGAAGTGACATGCTTGGCATGCTCGCTCAGGCTCATGGATTAAGCGCTCCTTTCGAGACGGACGCGAGGGTCAAGCAGGGCGTAGCTCAGGTCGGCAAGGAAGTTAGCGCCGAGGACGCCGAGGGCCACGACCAGGAAGATCCCTTGCATGAGGGAATAGTCCTGATTCTGCACCGCCTGCAGAAGGGAGTAGCCGATGCCCGGGTAGGAGAAGACCATTTCAGTGAGCAGCTGACCACCGACGATGAAGCCAAGCGAGATGGCGAAGCCAGCGATATTCGGCAGGATCGCGTTGCGCGCCGCGTAGGCGAACATAACGCGACGTGTTGTCAGCCCTTTGGCTCTGGCCATCAGCACGTAGTCCTCGGAGAGTGTGGTGATCATCGTATTACGCATGGTTAGCATCCAGCCGGCGATTGAAGCGATGACGATCGTCAGAGCCGGCAAGATCCCATGATATAGCACACTGGCGATGAAATCAAGCGTCCAGCCTGGATCAACGTTCAGCTCATCATAGCCGCCAGTGAGGGGGAACCAGCGCAGTTCAAAGCCGAAGATATAGAGGATGAGGAGCGCCATCCAGAAGTAGGGGATAGCCGAGAGGAAGTTAAGCAAGGGAGAGAGAACGGTATCGAGCAGCGAGCCGCGTTTCCAGGCCATGACAATTCCCAGCAGGCAGCCGAAGCCGAAGCTCAGGGCCACGGCCACCAGGCCCAGGCCCAGGGACCAGAGGATATCGCGGCCGATCACGTTGGTGACCGGCTCGAAGGAGGAAGTCGCGGCGACGCCAAGGTTGCCGTGCAGCAGGCTATTGAGGTACTGCCCATACTGGACCAGCAGAGGGTCGCCAGTGTTATAGCCCAGCTCGGCCTGAATGGCTTTCAGATAGGCAGCACCCACATGGATGCCTCTGCTTTGCAGGTTGCCCAGCAGCACGGCTGCCGGGTCCCCTGGAGCCAGCCGTGGCAGAAAGAAATTCAGAGTGATGGCGGCCCAGGTTGCAAAGAGATAGAAGAGAATGCGACGAAGCAAGTGGCGCATTCAGCAACTCCTTCGTAGGGTCAGGCTATGCTGTGTTGCAGCGAGAAAGATCGCGCTCGAAAGAATTCTCCCTATCTTTGGGGAGAGTATACCATATGCTGTGAGAATAGGATAGGTTGAGTTCTGTTCTGCTTGCCGACAAAGGGGGATGGCCCTGGCAGAAGAGCCATCCCCCGGGTAACGATTCCCCCGACGAGCGTTCAGGAGGCGGGCTGCAGATGCATGACAATGATCTCGTTATCGGGGTAGGAGTACGGTGAACCAACGGCGTACTGGTTCTGCTGATCTGGCCAGCCAGTGAAGCGGGCCGTATTGTACTCGAACCAGCGGGCGCCGCCGATGACCGGAATCCAGGGCACCTGCTCAACCATGATGCGCTCCAGCCCCTGGATGGCCTGCTTCTGCTTCGCGGGGTCCATCGTCGAAGCGAACTGCTGCAGCAGGCTGTCGGTCTGGGGGGCCTTCCAGTAGCTGCTGTTGCGCCCGTTAGGTGGAATGCTCTGGCTGCTGAGGGTGCCGTTATAGATCGAGTAGGGAGTGGGGCCGCCCCCGACGCCGCTGATCATCAACTGGTAGGGTTTGGCCGCGGCACGGAAGGTCAGATATTGCGCTTCCGGCATCAGGGAGATATGAATCTCGATGCCGGCAGCCTTCAGATTGCTCTGAACCACCTGGGCCCACTTGTTCCAGTCAGAGTACTCCGCCACCGAGATCAGCTCGAAGGAGAGACGCTGGCCGTTCTTGCTGAAGATGCCGTCGCTGCCCTGAGTGTAGCCAGCGCTCTTGAGAATCTGCTGCGCCGCAGAGGCGTTCGGGGATGTTGAGAGATTGGCATATTCGGGCAGCACATACTGCTGGTTGCCTGGCGAGGGGAGCAGGCCGGTCTGGGTGGCCGGCGGTACCAGGCCCGACTCGCCCTGCTGGGCCGCTGCCTGGCGGTCGATGGCCACACTGATCGCCTTGCGCACCGCAACGTCGCTCAGCAGGGGGGCGTGGACATCGATGAAGATGCCAAACTCATCCACGGGGTCCATGAAGTAGTGGAAGTGCTGCGGGTCCTTGGCGACGAAGTTCTGCTGCAGGTTATCCTCGTAATACCCCGACCAGTCAACCTGACCGCTCGGCATGACGAGTTTGAAGGCATCGTTGTCCTTGTAGCGAGGCTCCTTGATCTCGTCGACCTTCACCTGGCTGGCTTGATAGTAGGTGGGGTTCTTGTCAAGGACGAGCAGATCAGGGGTGTATCTGGCCACGACGAAGGGACCTGTGCCAACGGGCTTGCTGCTGTAGTACTTGGTGACGTCGCCGACCGACTGGAAGACGTGCTTGGGGATAATGACCGTCAGCCCGGCGATGTAGTAGATCGCTCCGGGAAAGGGCTTCTGGAAGGTCATCACGACGGTGCTGGCATCGGGGGCGCTGACGCTCTTGAGGTAGCCCCAGTCGCCGTTAAGGTCGGCCGCTGGGTACTGCTTCATGGCGTTGAAGGTGAAGACAACATCGTCGGCGCTGAAGGGCTGGCCGTCGTTCCACTTGACGCCCTGGCGCAGATGGAAGGTGACCTGCGTGTAGTCGCTGTTGAATTCGTGGCTGAGGGCCAGCAGAGGATGATAGCTGTTGTCGTTGACGTTGCAGAACTCCAGGGTTTCATAGACAAAGCCATTGATTCCGATGTTGGGACTGGAGGCGTAGGGGTTGAAACCCTGGTCGGTGAAGGCGCTGGCCTGGGCGGCCAGAGTCAGCACGACTTTCCCCGATGGGTTGTTCTGGGTCGTGCTGCCGCCACAGGCGCTGAGAAGCAGCGCGAAGACGGTCAGGAGGCTGAAGAGCGCTGTGCCGGCCTTCAGTCTCATAGGTGAGGTGAGCGGGTTGCGTGACACAAAGAACCTCCTACATACGGCGTGCTATGCCTGCTAACGCGCCGGTTTCTGGTAAGCCTCTAAAGAGCGACTGAGCCGTCTGTTGCTGGAAGTAAATGTATGTAAATCAAATAGCCCTGGATGGAAGAAGCTACCCTCGAAGGCCAGCGTCTGAGCGCTGTGCCGGCCGGCCGGCCTGGGGCGCGCCGAGCAGGCTGGCGGCCGCCTCTTAGCGCGGATCGCTGTGGCTGCTCGGCGTCCTGTACTCTCCACCTGCTCATGAGGGACGCCTGGCTGCTCCTTTCTAGTTCTGGCAAAGAACTCTGCTCGCTAACCTGACTGCATACATGAGAAATATGACAGATCTTCTAGACCAGTTCTCTAGAAACTATACCCGTTTTCTGATAGTCTGTCAAGACATCTAGACCACTAGACCAAAAAAAGAGGACACGCTCAGCGTGTCCTCCCTCTCAGGGTATGGGCTCTCAGCGGCCGATGCCGCTGACGCTGCCTCCCTCGCCGCCTCCCCAGCGGGAGATAACGACCTTGCTTTCGGTGAAGAAGCGCACAGCGTCGCGGCCCTGAGGATGGAGCGCACCGAAGAAAGAGCGCCTGGCGCCGCTGAAGGGGAAGTAGGCCATCGGCGCGGCCACGCCGATGTTGATGCCGATGTTGCCGGTCTCGACACGGTAGCGAAACTCGCGTGCGGCGGCACCGCTGCGGGTGAAGATCGAAGCAGCGTTCCCGTACTCGCTGGCGTTGATGAGATTGATGGCCTCATCGAGGCTGGAGACCGGGGTGATACCCACGACGGGGCCAAAGATCTCCTCGCGGTAGACGTGCGTGCCGGGCCGGACCTCGTCGAGCACCGTCGGGCCGACGAAGTAGCCGCGGGGGTAGTCAGGCACACTGACCGTACGCCCATCGAGGGTGGCGTGGGCGCCCTCGGCGATGCCCTGGGTGATGGCCGTGACGATGCGCTCGCGGGCCTGGGCCGAGACAACCGGCCCCATGTCGACCCCTGGCTCCAGGCCGTTGCCCAGGCGCAGGCGCGAGGCCGCCTCACTCAGACGGGTGCGTGTAGGAACATGGGCCCCGCCCACGGGCATCACCAGAGAATTCGCCAGGCAGCGCTGACCAGCCGCACCGAAGCAGGAATTCATGATCGTGCCCAGGTGCGTCTCGAGGTCGGCGTCGGGCATAACGACGATGGTGTTTTTCGCGCCGCCCGAGGCCTGCACCCGCTTGCCACTGGCCGCCGCGCGGGCGTAGACGTACTGTGCCGTTCTGGTCGAGCCAACAAAGGAGATGGCCTTGATCTGCGGGTGGTCCAGCAGGGCATTGACAGCCTCTTTCGCGCCATTGACCAGGTTAATGACGCCGGGCGGGAAGCCCACCTGCTCGATGAGTTCAAAGACGCGCTGCTGAACGATGGGGTCTTGTTCGGAGGGTTTGACGATGAAGGTGTTGCCACAGGCCACGGCGTAGGGCCAGAACCAGAAGGCGATCATGAAGGGAAAATTAAAGGGGGTGATGGCCGCGCAGACGCCCAGCGGCTGGTAGACCACCTCCTCGTCGATGCCGCGGGCGGCGCCGTCCTCCAGGCTGTAGCCCATCATCAGCGAGGGGATGCCGCAGGCGGTTTCCACATTCTCGATGCCGCGCTGGACCTCGCCGCGCGCGTCTTCGAGGGTCTTGCCCATCTCGGTGGTGATCAGACGCGCCAGCTCCTCGCGCTGTTCATCGAGGAGCGTGCGCAGTTTGAAGAAGTAGCGCGCCCGCTCCTGAGGCGGGGTGGCGCGCCAGGCGGGAAAGGCGGCAGCGGCGCTCTGGACAGCGGCCTCGACATCGCGCTGGTCGCTGAGGGGCACAAGGGCCAGCACTTCATCGGTGGCGGGATTGCGCACCTCCTGCGTGGCAGCCGCCTCGGCGGCGTGCCAGGTGCCGCCAATGTAGTTGCGCAGGACACGGACCTGGGGTTGGGTCGATGAAACCATGAATCTTGCTCCTTGTCGGTCCGCGGCGGGCCGAAACGGGCCGCTGCGGATCAGCTTCTTGCGCTTCGGGTCAGGCGGGGGCTCCCTGGCAGAGCGTCAGAGCCTCAGCGACGACGCTCAGGGCCTGGCTGAGCTGCTCTTCACTGATGACCAGCGGCGGCTGAAGGCGCAGGACATTGCCGAACTGGCCGCCGACGCCGATCAGCACCCCCTGCTCACGACAGAGGGTTCGTACGCGCGCAGCCTCCTCGGCGGCCGGGGTCTTCGTCGCACGGTCGCGTACCAGCTCGATGCCGATCATCAGGCCCTGGCCGCGCACGTCGCCGATCAGGGGCTGCTGCTCCTGCAGACGGCGCAGCTCGGTGAGGGCCCGCGCACCCAGTTCGGCTGCGCGCTCGATAAGGTGCTCCTCCTGCAGCACGGCGATGTTCTCCAGGGCGGCGGCGCAGGAGACGGGATTGCCTCCGAAGGTGCTCAGGTGCTCACCGGGCATGAAACTGTCGGCGATGGCCTGCGGGGCGATGAAGGCTCCCAGCGGAAAACCGTCGGCGATGCCCTTGGCCAGCGCCATGATGTCTGGCTCGACCCCCTCGTGATGCTCGATGGCGAAAAGCTTGCCAGTGCGCCCGAAGCCCGACTGCACCTCATCGACGATCAGCAGGATGCCGTGGCGCTCCAGAATCTCTTTGACGCGCTTGAGGTAGCCTGCTGGCAGGGGAATGATGCCGCCCTCGCCAAGGACTGGCTCGACGATGAAGGCGGCGACATCACCGCTGGTCTGGTATTGAATGACATCCTCGACGGCCTCGGCGCAGGCCAGGCCGCACGAATCGGCCTGCAGACCCAGGGGGCAGCGGTAGCAGTAGGGGGCGGGGGCGAAGGCCACGCCGGGCATGTAGGGACCACCGCGCGTTTTGCGGGCGCGGTTGCCGGTGACGGAGAGGGTGGCGTAGGTGCGGCCGTGAAAGGCCATCTGCAGAGCGATCACCTCACGGCGGCCGGTGAAGACCCTGGCCTGACGCAACGCTCCCTCGATGGCCTCGGCACCGGAGTTGCAGAAGAAGGTCTTTTGCAGGGCGCCGGGGGTGATGCGCGCCAGAGTCTCGGCGAGGTCGGCAACGCTGGGCACGTAGTAGATGTAGCTGGCAGCATGAATCAGGCGATCGATCTGGGCTTTGGCGGCTGCTGCGATGCGCGGGTGGACGTGGCCGGCATTGACGACGGCGATGCCGGCGAAGCAGTCGAGATAGGTTCGCCCATCGGCTCCGTGGATCTGGGCGCCGCTGGCGCGTTCAACGACGACGGGCTCGACGGCTTTGACGAAGCTGGTGTTGACGTAGCGGGCGTATTTGTCCTGCGTGTCCATGAAATAGCTCTGCTTTCCCAGGAAGGTTCCTGAAAAACTACACATTTCCTATAGGTTTAGTTATAGGCTATTGGCCTGCGCTCTGTCAAGGGAGCGGGAGATGGCTCAGTCGGGCGCTGACTGGCGGAGATGATGCAGGTGGCGCCGGCGAGCGGCGGTGCGTCCCTCCTCTGCTCTGGCTGGCTCGACGAGCGGTACGTTGATCCAGAGAACGGTGGCGGGCTGCTCGCTCTCGTTGCGCCAGCGGTGCAGGCGGGTGCTGGGAAAGTAGAGCGAGTCGCCGCTCTGGAGCAAGTAGTGTTCATGCTCATCGATCCAGAAGGCGAGTTGACCGGAGAGGATGTAGATAAATTCCTCGCCAGGATGGGCGTAGGCCTCTTCGCTGCCGCCGCCGGGCTGAACCTCGATGCGCTGGGCCTCCAGAGCGCCGGGACGGCTGATGAGGTCCTCAATGATGACCAGGCCCTGAGCAGCTATAAAGCGGGGGCGCTCGTCGGGGTGCAGCAGACGCCGCTGCTGGCGGTGTTCGGTGGTGAGGCCGGGCACGGTGGTACCGTAGGCGTCGGCGAGCTTGAAGAGGTTGCCGACGGAGATGCGGGCAAGGCCGCGCTCGACGGCGCTGAGAAAGGAGGTGGAGAGGCCGGTGCGTTCGGCGACCTCGGCCAGGGAGAGGCCTCGCTTGAGGCGCAGAGCACGCAGGCGCTGCCCTGGGCTGCCCTCGCCCTCGTTGCTGTCGCTTGGGGCGCTCCGCTCGACGGCCCCCAGCTCACGGCGGATGGCAGCGGTGTTCAGGCCCTCGACCCGTCGTAGATGGGTGATGCGCCGCAGGCGGGCCACGTCCTCGGCGGTGTAGCAGCGATGCCCTCCGCGGGTCCTCTGCGGGCTGATCAGCCCTTCGCGTTCCCACAGGCGCAGCAGCGCTGGTGAGACCCCGGTCAGGCGTGCTACCTCTCCGATGGGGTAGAACAGCCCCTCGGCTTCCTGGCTCTTCCCGTTACTCGTCGTCAAGCGATCCGGCCTCCTCCAGGAGCCGCGTGCTGGCCTCTGCTCTGCTTCTGTCGCTTGAGAGCGCCTGCGCGGCCGCTTCTTTCTGGTTTCTCTATGCTTCGTAGTATAGCATAGCTGGCAACTCGCTGAGGCTCACTCGCCCTTTTTATGCCCCTGTTGCCGATGTCGCTTCATAACGGTGCGTGCGGCGACCTCTTTGGCGCGTTTCCCGTAGCGCCCGCTCTTGCTGGCCTCTTCTTTGATATGCTCGTACTGTCGCTCCTCTTTGCCACTGACGCCTTTCAAGGGTTGCTCTTCTGGCATGTTGTCCTCCCAGATGGTGCTCAGTGAGGCTCTTCCCGCTCGGGGCAGGGAGGCCCTCTTTCTCTACACGTCTGGTATCTGCGGAAGGATACAGTCGGCGTGTGGCGCCGCCAGGGAGCGCCGCATGCTGCTCTGCCCTCTGGTAGACCGCTGTTGTCAATCCATGTGGAACATTGTGGGCAACAGAGGGGGCCACGGGGTCTGGGGATCGATCTCCTTCGTCACGATCGAGGCCATCCACTCCTGCCAGCGCTGGTTGACGGGGGCCTGGCTCACAGACTGGCCCAGGCCCTCAAAGTTGTCGGTCTCCAGAGAGGCGAAGAGCTGCGTGCCGCTGCGAAAAATGCTGTCGTTGCGGGCGCCGGCTCGCCGCAAGGCGGCGAGCATCTCCGGCCAGATCTCATCATGGCGGCGCTTGTACTCCTCTTCGTAACCAGGTTTGACGCTCGTCAGGAAAGCGATCCGTTGCAGCGTTGGAGACTCCTTCTGCTGGTGGTAACGGCTCCAGTGGCCATCCGGATGGGTCATCCTCCCGGAGTGGTGGTCGGGGCGCGAGCTTTACCAGAGCCGGCAGCCAGAAAATCCCTGGCTTCAGCCATAGGGGGTACACGGCCGCCCTTGACTCAGTGCATCTTCTGGGTGAGCAGAGAGGGAAGCTCGCGGCGTAGCAGTTTCCCGGACGAGTTGCGAGGCAACGCGGCGACGAAGTGAACGGTGCGCGGCACTTTATAGCGTGCCAGACGGCCGCTGACATGGGCCAGCAGGGTCTGCGCGTTCACCTGCGCGCCCGCACGCAGGCGCACGAAAGCGATGGGGACCTGTCCCCATTGTGGGTCGGCCTGGCCGCAGACGCCGGCCTCCTCGACGGCGGGATGGCTCAGCAGGGCCGCCTCGATCTCGGCTGGATAGACGTTCTCGCCACCTGAGATGATCAGGTCGGAGCGTCGGTCGAGCACATAGAGATAGCCCTCGGCATCGAGATAGCCGATGTCGCCGGTGGAGAACCAGCCATCCCGGAACGCCTGGGCGCTGGCTTCAGGTCGATCAGCGTAGCCAGGCGTGATCGTCGGGCCTTTGAGAAAGATCACGCCTGGCTCGCCAGGAGCGGCACGTTCTCCCTGGTTGTTGCGGATCTCTAGCTGCACGGGAAGTCGCGGCCGGCCAGCCGAGCCAGGTTTGCGCAGGGCGTCGGCAGGTGAGAGGGTGGCGGCCTGCGAGCAGGCCTCGGTGAGACCGTAGGTCTGCAGCACCGGAATGGCGCGGGCGGCGCACGCCTCCAGTAAGGGGCGTGGCGCGGGACCCCCGCCAAGCAGGACGCAGCGCAGCGTCGCCGGATAGCGCTTCCCCGGCTCCTGGCTGTCGAGAGCGGCAAGCATCCGCTGCAGCATGACGGCAACGACGGAGACGATCGTGACGCCCTCCTCAAAGATGGCGCGATTGACGGCGCTGGCGTCGAAGCGCTCCTGCAGGTGAACGCTGATACCGTAGATCACGCTACGTGTCAGGATAGTCAGGCCCCCGATGTGGAAGAGGGGCAGGCAGGCCAGCCAGCAATCGTCGAGCTGATGGCCGAGATTCAGGGCCGAACCGATGGCGTTCCACCAGTGCATACCGTAGGTGATCAGCACGCCCTTCGGCTGGCCCGTTGTACCGGAGGTGTACATGATGGCCTGAGTGGCCTGCAGATCGATGCAGGTGTACAGCTCGGCTGCCGTGTTCACTGGCACGCCTGCGATCTGAACCACGCCGCTCTCCCCTACCACGCTCAGCGTGGCGAGGCGCAGCGCCTCCAGCGTCCTCCCGATGGCTCTGGCGCGCTCGGCATGGCTCTCATCGCTCAGCAGCAGTGTGACGTGGGCGTCCTGTAGCTGCCAGCGCAATTCTGCCTCGCTCAGGCGCATGTTCAGTGGGATAAGGATGGCGCGCAGGCGCGTCAGCGCGTGGACGCAGACGACATAGGCTACGCCGTTAGCGGCGAGCAGGGCAACGCGACTGCCGGCCGTCACGCCCAGGCTCGCCAGTTGCTGAGCCAGCCGCGTGACCCGTTGCTCAAGCTCGGCGAAGCTCCAGCGCCGCTGGCCACACTGCAGGGCCAGATGCTCAGGACGGTTCTCGGCGCAGCGCTGCAGCCAGTCTGGCAGCACCTGCCCGGTTCCTTCATAGGTATGGTTGACCAGATCAAACATAGGCATCTATCGAGAGATGGTGTCGTCACGAAGGCTATCCATCTCTGGGGAACGCAAAGCATAGCGGGCGAGAGCCGCGCTGTCGAGCGTCACCCCCAGGCCTGCTCCGTCAGGCACGCGGAGTCTGCCCCGCTGGATGGTCAGCGCTTCCGTGAGAAGGTCGGCGGCCAGCAACGGCAGGGTAGCCAGGCCACAGGCCGGAGCCGTGGAACGGCTGGCGGCCAGATGCAGAGCCGCTGTGACCCCGATCCCAGCCTCCAGGGCGCTGGTGATGACACAGGCGACGCTCCGCGCCTGGGCCTCCGCGATGATGCGGGCACTCATCTGCAGACCGCCGGCGAACTGCGGTTTCACGATGAGCACATCGGCGGCCTCTGCGCGGAGCACGCGCCGGGCGCTCTCGAGGTCCGTGATAGCCTCGTCGACGGCGATCGCCACGCTCGCAGACCGCCGCAGCCGGCGCAGTCCCTCCAGATCTTCGACCGGCAGCGGCTGCTCGACGTACTCGATCTGGTAGGGGGCACAGGCTGTGAGCAGCTCGCGTGCCTCTTCAAAGCGCCAGCCCTCGTTCGCATCGAGGCGCAGCGCGACGGCTGGCCCCACGGCAGCACGCACAGCCGCCACGCGCTCGATAGCGGCAGCGCCGGCGCTTTCCAGTTTCAGCTTGAGACAGGAAAAGCCGGCGGCCAGAGCACGACGGGCGCGGGCGATGGTCTCTGCCAGCGTGGCGCCGCCGATCACCGCATTGACCGCTACCCACCTGCGAGCCTGGTTCCCCAGCAGTGGCCGTCCCAGGGCCTGGCCCAGAGCATCGAGCAAGGCCACTTCGAGACCATAGACCGTGGAGGCGGGATACCATCCCGCGGCCAGACCTGCGTAGAGGTGCTCCAGGGCTGTGCTGAGCCTCTCGCCCTGCAGACGTGTGCGGAGGTCGAGCAGGGGGGCCAGCGCCGCCGCCAGGGAGTGGCTGCCCGCAGGTGGCAGCGGCGCAATCTCTCCGCTGCCACGCACAGTACCGTCGCCACTGACCACCTCGATGATCGCTCCAGTGCGGGCCGTCAGCACTCCGTGTGCCGTGCGGAATGGAGCACGGAACGGAATGCGGTACGGCTGCCAGTGCAGCGCCTCGAGGCGCAGTTGCAGGCTCTCGTGCATACGTCAACAGTGGCTAAGGGAGACGCGGGAAACGCGAGAAGTCGGGTTTGCGCTTCTCCAGGAAAGCGTTGCGTCCCTCTTTGCCCTCCTCTGTCATGTAGAAGAGCATGGTTGCGTCACCGGCCAGATCCTGCAGACCGGCCAGACCATCGGTGTCGGCGTTAAAGGCGGCCTTGAGGAAGCGCAGCGCCGTGGGACTCTTCTCCAGCAGCTCTCTGGCCCACTGGATGGTCTCTTCCTCCAGGCGCTCCAGCGGCACGACCTTGTTGACCAAACCCATTTCGTAGGCCTCCTGGGCGCTGTACTGGCGGCAGAGATACCAGATCTCGCGGGCCTTCTTATGCCCGACGATGCGCGCGAGATAGGTAGCGCCCCAGCCGGCGTCGAAGCTGCCCACGCGCGGTCCCGCCTGGCCAAAGCGCGCGTTGTCGGCAGCGATGGTCAGGTCGCAGAGCACGTGCAGCACGTGGCCACCGCCGATGGCATACCCGGCGACCATGGCGATCACCGGCTTGGGAAGATACTTGATGACCTTCTGCAGATCGAGGGCATTGAGGCGGGGAACGCCATCATGCCCGACGTAGCCGCCTTCGCCGCGCACGCGCTGGTCGCCGCCCGAGCAGAAGGCCTTCTCACCCTTGCCCGTTAAAATAACGACGCCGATCTCCGGGTCCTCACGGCAGCGGTTGAAGGCGTCGATCATCTCACTGAGGGTCTCCGGGCGAAAGGCGTTATGCACCTCCGGCCGATTAATCGTGATCTTTCCGATACCCTCACCTTTTTCAAAAATGATGTCCTGGTAGTCGCAGACCTTTTTCCACGCAACAGGCATGGATCTACTCCTTTCCTTTCTCTCTATGGTCACTGCTGACTGTAGCACAGAAGTGATCTATCAGTTCGATAAATGTGGCGGGCTGTTCCAGGTGCACGCAATGGCCGGCGCCGGGGACGATAGCGAGCCTGGCGTCGGGGAGCAGTGCCTGCATCTCCCGTCCGATCAAGCAGAATTTCTGGTCCAGTGCCCCCACGATCAAGAGGATGGGCAGGCTCAGCGAGGGCAGCAGCGCCTGCAGGGGCGGCTGGACGCCGGTCCCCACGCCACGCAGGCTGTTAGCCAGGCCCTGCGCGCGGTTGGCGAGACGCTGCCGGCGAAGGGCTGCGCGCTGCTCTGCTGGAAGCTGCCGCTGGCTGGCGAAGAGAGGCTGCTGCTCCCAACAGACGACGAAGGCCTCCATCCCCTCGCGCTCGATGCTTGCTGCCAGGGCCATGTCGCTCTGGCGGCGCTGCTCGCGCTCCTGCGGGTCAGCGATCCCGGGCGAGGCGCTCTCCAGGATCACGGCTCGGAAGAAGCCGGAGAAGGCGCAATAGAGAGCGATGCGCCCGCCCATGGAGTAGCCGAGCAGCACGGCTTCGCCGGCGCTGATCCCTAGCTGGCAGAGCGCCTCCAGGAGGTCGGCGCGGCAGGATTCCATCGCATAGCGCTGCGGATCAGCGGGGGCGGCGGAGTTCCCGTGGCCGTGGAGATCGAGGGCGATCACCTGGAAGCCACGTTCTGCCAGGTCGTCGAGCAACGGACCCCAGCCCAGGGCGCTACCGGTGAACCCGTGCAGGAGGATCAACGGCGGCCGGCGGCGCTCTCCATGGCCGGCGAGGACGACGCCCATCTGCAGACCATTGACGTCGAGCAACTCAACCCGTGTCCCCATTATAGCGCCTCCGCCAGGTGTTCATGAAGAGCCTGTTCCATCTGCAGCCAGAGCTGGCGATGGAGCTGGACGTTGCTCTGGCGCTCTGTGGGCACCTCGATTACCTGCAGGCCGCCGCTGGCCAGGGCCTCCCTGCAGGCCAGCCGGAACTCATCCCAGTTGCGAATGCGCGTCAGGGTCCCGCCATACATCTGGATAGCCGGGGCGAAATCAAGGCCTGTCGGCGTGCCGAAGAGTCGCTCGAAGTGCTGTGGGTAGGCCGCCTGAGGGAGGAACGAGAAGATGCCTCCGCCGTCATTGTTGATCAAGATCACCAGCAAGGTGAGGTGGTGCAGGTGGGCGGCAAGCAGACCGTTTAAGTCATGCAGGAAAGAGAGGTCGCCGATGACCAGCACCACCGGGTCAGGGCTGCCGAGCGCCTGGCTGGCGGCGCTCACGCCGAGGGCGCTGGAGACGACGCCGTCGATGCCGTTGGCGCCGCGGTTCCCCAGACAGTGGATGCGGCGCTCGCTCCAGAAGAATGTATCCATATCGCGCACTGGCATGCTGTTACCGACATAGAGGGTCGCGCCATCGGGAAGGAGCTGCGCCAGTTCCGTGAAGACGCGCCCTTCAAAGAGGTCCGGCAGGCGCTCGATGGCTGCCAGCAGCGTCTGCCTGGTGAGGCGCTCGGCGTGCTGCCAGAGCAGGCTCCAGCCTGTCGAACGGCGTCTTGCCAGGCCTGCCTGGCTCAGGGCCTGCGCCACCTGCTCGCAGAACGCCGCCGGGTCGGCGTGGATCACCTCACTGGCGAGCTGCGTCGGCTCCTCCCAGCCGGCCTGACCATCGATGACGATCTGTGGGCAGGTGGCGTGGCGTTTCAGGTAGAGCAGGAGCGGCTTGGAGGTTGGCATGGCGCCGAAGCGCAGCACCAGTTCTGGTGTGGCCTGAGCGCCAAAGTACTCGCTGCGTAGAAAAGCATCGTAGCTGCAGATCAGCGGCAGCCCATCGTCGGAGAGCGTGCGCAGTGATGAGAGCGGGTCAGCCAGGAGCGGATAGCCGCAGCGGGCTGCCAGAGCTGCCAGCGCCTCTGCCAGGTGTGGGTGGGTGCAGGGGCCAGCGACCAGGAGGCCTCGCTCGTACTGCCTGAGCAGATGAACCAGGCGGCTCAAGGCCTCAGAAGGGAGCGCGCCGGGACCGCTCTCGGTCACGCGCACATAGGGAAGCGACTCGGACCGCCCGTGCCAGGCCGCTGAGTCAAGCCGCTCCTGGGGAGGGAGGTCCGCACCAGAAGCGGGTTCGGGCGTCAATGGCTCGCGGAAGGGCAGGTTGAGGTGGACCGGCCCGGCGGGGATGGCGGCCGTCAGCGCCGTGGCGCGGTTGGCCAGCGTCCGGATATAGCGCAGAGCCGATGGCGTAGCTTCGGGCAGGGCCACATCCACGAACCATTTCACATAGGTACCGTAGAGGCGGTTCTGGTCGATCGCCTGAGGAGCGCCACAGTCACGTAGCTCATGAGGGCGGTCCGCGGTGAGCACCAGCAGTGGAACGTGGGTGAGGTGGGCCTCGATGATCGCCGGGAAGAAGTTGGCGGCCGCCGTGCCTGAGGTGCAGAGCAGGGCCACCGGGCGAGCGAGCCGTTTCGCCATGCCGAGGGCGAAGAAGGCCGCCGAGCGCTCATCGATATGCATCCAGATCCGTATGGCTGGTTGTGCCGCGAAGGCCAGTGCCAGGGGAGTCGAGCGCGAGCCGGGACAGATCACGACATGCTCGAGACCGGCGCGCCGCAGCTCATCGACAAAGGCCCCAACGTAGGCGTAGAGGGCGTTGGCCGGCTCAGGCCGTTCAGATAACATCCTGTCCATGTTTCTCATCCCATCCTAGAGCGCCAGCCATCGCACGTAATTTCCAGCAGGTTTCGGCATACTCGCGCTCCGGCTGTGAATCGGCCATGATCCCCCCGCCGGCAAAGAGCGTGGCCACGTTGCCGCGAATGAGGGCCGAGCGCAGCCCCACAGCGAACTCGCCATTACCGGCGGCATCCACCCAGCCGATGGGGGCTGCATACCAGCCACGATCGAGATCCTCGCCAGAGCGGATCGCCGCCAGGGCCTCTGCACGGGGCATGCCCCCGACGGCCGGTGTGGGGTGTAGCTCCTGCAGGGCTTCCAGCAGGCAGCGGCCTGGCCGGAGCCGGCCGGCAATCTGTGTTTCCAGATGCTGAATATTTTTGAGGCGACGCAGATGAGGTCTGGCGTCGACATGGACCTCCGAGCAGAGCGTCTGTAAGGCATCGCGGATGGTCTCCACGACGATCTGATGCTCCAGCCGATCTTTCGCGCTGCTCAGCAGGTCACTGGCCAGGCGCTGGTCCTCGTCGGGGGTCTGGCCTCTAGGGGCCGAGCCGGCGAGGGCGATGGTGTGCAGGTGTGCATGGTCTGCCTGGACCAGCCGTTCGGGTGTGGCTCCTATAAAGCACTGGGCGCCGCGTTGGAAGGCGAAGATGTGGGCCTCGCGATAGCTCGTGCGCAGGCGATGCAGGACGGTGGGAATATCGAAGGGGTCTTGTTGATTGATCAGGCGGATGGCGCGAGCAAGCACCACTTTCTGGTAGGTGCCACGACGGATCTCGGCCACTGTGTGGGCGACCTGCTTCTTCCAGCAGGCTGGTGGGAGCAGGGACTCGATGGAGAGCCGTTCGGAGCGAGGGGTGGCCTCCTGTGTTGGCGCCGAAGAGGCTACCTCTGACAGCGCCTGGCTGAGCCGGACGAGCCGGGCCTGCAGCGCCGCGCTGATCGCTGAGCAGTCGCTCTCGGCGGTGACCAGCTGGTTGAGGGTCAGGGTCGCATGTGTGGAACTGAAGGCGAAGAGCAGGCGTGGTACCATCAGCAGACCGTCGGGAAACCCCTGCCACAGGGTGGTGTGCGGACGCAGGGGATCAAAGGTAAAGCCGCCGAAGGCCAGGAGGCCGTTGCTTTCGCCCCTGGTCTCTGCTTCGCTATATATCAATGCATGCTCCCTGAGTCTGTGCCAGGCGGTGGCGGCTTCGCTGAAGCGCTGTGGGCCGCTGGTTTCAATGACGACCGAGCGGTCCAGCCCGACAAGGGCGCAGGGCCGGGTTGCCTGTTCCCAGTAGAAGCACTCTTGCGATCCGCTTGCGGTGCCTGCGCTGAAGACCTGCAGGGGATCACAAGGGGCCATGGGGTATGTCACACTCAGGAGGACTGCGCGGCCCGTCTCTGAGGCACGCCCGGCGGCTTGATAGAAGAGAGCAGACCAGTGCTCATCATGCCAGGGGATCAGAACTGACTCAGGCTGCGCGTCCGTGCCCAACGTGTTACAGAAGGCTCTCATCATTGGTTGTATACAATCCCTATCCAGAGAATCAGTGAATGGAGGGGCTGATGATTGCGGCGGTGGGGCATGCTCTATCAGCCCGCCGCCCGAAAGCACTGCCTGTAGTATTATAGTGCGAAGCGGCTACACTGGCTACTGCCAAAAAGCTGATGCCTGGACCCTCCCCCACCTCGACCAGATCTGTATGATCGCCAGCGGCTCCCTTCTGATTGCACTGCACTGCCCGCCTCTTCGGGAGCCGAGGTCGTGCCCGGGTCACCAGTCCCGGCTGTGAGCGATGAGAGCACTCGCATCTCTCTCCAATCTGATTCCCATCTTGCTGCTGTACGCTGTTGCTAGCAGAGAGGGCCAAGCATCCTGGCCTGTGTAGATGCAGGCAGCTTGCCCGGGTGTAGCCGGTCCTGCGGTTCGCCAGCAGAGAGGAGGGCCTGCAGGGCTGTCACCCTACGCCTGTTATGCGACTCGTCCGGCCTCGCCGATCGCGGACAGGTTCAGAGTGGTCGCGGAGGCTGCCCTTCCGAGCATAGGGCTATGGCGCTGTGGGGTCAGCATAGCCATGCTCTCTCCTGGACGTCGGCGGCCGGCTCCGGCCCATTGGCGGTGGCGGCAGGACGCGATGGATCGCGTTTCCCGTCGGGCTCCGGCTCATCGGCGGCGGCGGAGGGCGCGATGGATTGCGTGTTCCGTCGCGCTCCGGCCCATTGGCGGCGGAGGGCGCGATTCATCGCGCCCTCCTACGGGCACCCTCTCGTTCGTACGCGATTCATCGCGCCCCCCTGCCCTCGACGGGTGGCTTCGCCCCGTTTGTCCGGGTGCGATGGATCGCGTGTTTCATCGGGCTCCGGCCCATTGGCGGCGGTGGGCGCGATGAATCGCGCCCCTACGGTAGCCTCGACGGCTGGCCTCTCCCGATCCGTGCGGGCTCCCTTCGCCGGCGGCCGGCTTC
>JBHOQN010000060.1:0-4396 GCA_042408965.1 Ktedonobacteraceae bacterium | reverse complement strand
TTCGAATTGTGCACAGTGCGATGCTGCTCCGCAAGCCGCCACCTGTCGGCTTCGTCCGGCGAGGCGAGCGGTCGATGAAATACGAGGAGGGAAGGTTTGGCCCCTCTGTTAAAGAGTATACCCTACAGGCAAGAGAAGGTGGGCGAGCCGGGCCTCGCATTTGCTGGAACAGTCCCCTCATCTTAATTATTAACTATGCCCACTATCTGCTGGAGGATGCCAGGTCTCTCCTGAGCCTTGCAGCGGCGGAGATGGCCTGCGTCCGATCGCTGACGGTCAGTGGTCAGTGCTGATTAGCCAGACGGCGCATGCGTGCCTGATCCCGCAGCTCTTGCAGGTTGACTATTTCAGCTACTTCGTAGTCGGTAGCTCCGTGGTGGCGAGGGCGCAAACGGATGACTGAGGGAAAGTGACCCATGCGCCCATGAAGCTCGGCCAGCAAGGCTGTCGCTACAGGTGAGTAGCCGGGAGGGTTGATCAAGATGGGAAGCGTTTGCCACTCTTCGGCTGTGAGATTGGCTCGATTGGCGATGGCTACCACCTGGGGGGCCAGTTCTTTGGTTTCATCAATGCGGACGGGGATAGAGCGGACCTCTTCGATCCGCACGATAAGGCGCTCGTCGATCTGACGCAGCTGCTCTTCGGTCAATGGATGAGCAAAATTTAAGATAATCACGGCCTTTCTCCTGTATTGGCGAAGTGTCGCTTGAGTTGGTCTTTTCCAAAGAGATGAGCAGAACTCGGAGGGGATGGCAGCCCCCCCTCTCGCCTCAGCGTAGCACTTGAGCGATCTCGCTCAGGAATTTCTGGCGATCCTCTTCGGAGAGTTTCCCATTCCTGTAGGATTCTAGTACAATCGTGTTGATCCCTGTAAGCTCAATGAGTTCTTTATGGCTCGACGGGAGAGACACATTTAGAATATAGAAGCGTTGTACATAGGTGCCGAGCCGCCTTGTACTGGTAGCGAGCTGCTTGATGGCTTTCGTATCAATGTTTACTTGCTTTCCTGCTGGTGCTTTTTCTTTATGCTTTACCTCAATCACTCCATATCGCTGCCGAAAACGTAGCATGATATCTATCTCGATCTGGCTGTCCCCAATGTGCACTTGCTGACGAACTTCATAGCCATCGGCTCTCAAAAGATCGGCCAGGGTCTGCTCGAAACGGGAGCCTTCGTCATCTTTTCCTTTTGCATCTTCACTCCACTTACCTGGTCCGAGATGTAAGTCCAGGATGTCTTCAAGGGTGAGCTGCTCGCAAGAAAGATCACTGAGCCTGACCTGCTGAGGTCTACCGTTCTGCCACTCATACTCTATAAGGTTACCCTGTTTCAGTTCGCTTTGGAAGTAGCACATGGGGGCTTGCCATTCCTGGGCGACCTGGTAGGCAGCGAATGACATGACCTTGGTCCCGCCCGTCGGGTTGAACAGGCAATCCTGCCCTACTAGCTGCTTCTGCTCCAAATATTTCTTTAATTCATTTGTTGTTTTATGTAGATCATATGCTTCTACGTAGAGACCGCTGACAGTGCAATCAAGGTCGCCATGCTTTTGGACAGTTTTCTGAAATCTGTCAAAAGCCTGGCGGGTAGTGCTTGTGTACAAACAAAGGACGTGAGCGGGTTTGTAATGGAGAAGTGGTAAGAAATTAGGCAGGGTTTGTTCGCCCATCAAAGCAATCATCGTTATCACGAGAATCTGCTCCTTTCTCCTCTCTTTTTCAGAGGTAGGCATCTGAGCTGAGCGAGCTGCAAGCAGCAAAGGGACGGGCGAGTTGCTCTCAGCTCAGAAAGTACGATTCAGTTTGCGAAGAACTGTTAATCTCTTTATACTCGTGCAGGTCAGGGGAAGCCTCCTCAAGGGCGATGAAATTTCTCATAATGTCTTTGGAAGACCCGTATCATGATAGGATGGTATCGTTGTCTTGCTCCTGCTCCACTATCCGGGCGAATTTCTCACGCAGGAAGTGGTAGTCCAGCGAGTCTTGCTCAGGAAGCTCCCAGGCTTGACGACACAGGCTTAGCAGGACTGTCTTGTGAGAATGAACGGTTGTCTCGCTCAGGTGCAGCTCTTCTGCGACCTGCTTTGGGCGGAGGCCTCTGGCGAAGGCGCGAAGCACGCGCTGCTGCGCGGGGGTGGCCTGGCTAAACACTGTCCGACAGCGACGCCAGTCTTCGGCAGCGGCTTGCTGACGCTGCTGCTCGTAGATGGCGCGGAAAGAGAGGGAAGGGGAGTAGAGAAAAGGGCCTATCGTGGGCAGGAGCACCTTGATCAGCCGGTGGCCTGTGTCAGGAGGAATGTGCATCTGGCGTCCTTCATCAACCAGCTTTTGCACTTCCCAGGGGGTGTAGAGATGCCAGATATGATCATGGTGACCGAAATTGAAAATGGCGACTGAAATGGCCAGCAGTGTCATCAGGCGCTTACCACCGCTGACAGAGAGGTGGATCACATAATCGCAGCGTTTGTAGTCACCGAGCAAGCGCTGGAGAAAGTTGAGGGAGGCGTCGATCTGGAGATCGGTCTGAATATCCTCTATCGGCTGTCCATTCAGCTCAAGTGCTTGCGACGAGAAGGAGATAGTCTTCTGAGCTGCCCGGTAATAATGACCTGAGAATTCACTGGCCAGCAGTTTGCACGCCTTACTCAGGCGCAGATCTCCCCTGGTGGCAGGGTGGACAACCACTACTTCACTAATAGGGAACCCTTTGGCTAAGAGAAGATCGAGCGTAAAAGTCACAATCTGGGGTTGGCCCCCCAATGTAGCGATCAGTACGTGCTTTTTATCCATTATCTTGCTCCTTGTGTTGGTTAGAGGCTTTCCCATGTTGTAAAAGGAGGTAGCAACAGATGGTTTCGCTCCCTGCAGTGCTTATCGCTGGGACACCGCACTCTGGAAAATCTGTGCTGGCGTACTATCTCTGCCAGGCACTCTGTGAGCGGAAAATTCCCCATTATCTGCTCAGGGCTTGCCCTGATGGGGAAGGCAACTGGTTCTATAGCGCTGATCCAGAGCGGGTCGGCTCGATTCGCCAGAAACATGAGGGTCCCTGGCCTGAGAGCTTTCGCGCTCGTATTCAGGCTGATTTGCATCATCGTCGTCTTCCTCTCCTTGTCGACATCGGGGGGAGGCCATGTGAGTCTGATCAAGTGCTGCTAAAAGAATGCACCCATGCTATTCTCCTGCGGCGTGTCGATCAGCCTGTCGAGGCTCAACAGTGGCTTGACTTCATCAATACGTGCCAATTGGAGCTGCTTGCTGATCTTTCCTCAACGCTCAAAGGCGAGTCGAGCCTGAGTAGTCGCGAGCCGGTGCTGGAAGGAACCATCAGTGGCCTGGAGCGCCAAAAGCCTGTGTCCCCCGGTCCTGTGCTTGACGAGCTGATCGCACGCCTCTCCTCTCTTTTCAAGACGGCTGATCTGCAGAGAATTGAAGGTGAATATCGCAACAATGCTCCTGTGAGACCCATCGTTGACTTAGACAAAGAGCTGTCCCGTCTCCGTCCAGAGGCGAAGCGTTGGGAGCCAGACTTGCTAAGCCAGCTCCTGCGGTCACTCTCTCCGGGGACCCCCTTAGCTGTGTATGGCAGAGCTCCAAATTGGCTCTACGCTGCCCTGGCCGCTTTTGCTTATCCTGCAGATTTCTATCTCTTTGATACGAAACTTCCCTTGGCATGGGTGCAGCCAGTGGAGGTCGAGCTGGCGGACAATAGCCCCCATCCTGATCTCCGCGTGCAGGTGGAGGAATACGATGATTTCTGCTTGCTGGGTATCTCTCTCCCCAGCAAACGTCTGGAGTATTGGCAGCCTCAGCCGCTACCGCTGCCGTCAATTCCCCGTGGCAAAGGACTGGTGATAGACGGCCCTCTCCCGTTCTGGCTGCTAACAGCGGTTATACGCTTCTATCTCCGTCATATGCACCTGTTTGATCTGCCCTGGATGGCTCCCGTTTATGTTGCCAGTGGGGAAGGGAAAAAGCCCATTATTGTCTGGTCGCGCGTTCCTGACCATTCTCCAGGAGAGGCTTATCCCACGATGCCTGGAGATAAGCCGCCCATTGGCTAGGGCTCTGCTTTTTATGGAGGCTGGTCCTAAGCTCGTCTACAATTAGAGACGCTCTCTGGCGTTTACCTATTGAGTGGACTGGATTGCTCTCCTATCAAGCGCGGCGGCGCTCGCGAGTACCCGCAGGGCCCACTTCACTTGTCATAATGAGGGTTAATGCTGGCTTTAGCTTGAGTCTACAACAGCGACGCGAAAGGAGTACGGAATGTCATCGGATTCCATAGCTGCAGCTTTTACATCTACATTGCTCTTTTCCTGTATAATTGGGTTGGTCATTGCTGTTTTCGGCGTGCTGATTTTCTGGCAAATCTTTGCCAAAGCTGGCTATAGCG
>JBHOQN010000053.1:0-58325 GCA_042408965.1 Ktedonobacteraceae bacterium | reverse complement strand
TTGCTTCAGACATGGTCTGTACCTGCCCGCTTTGAGATTTTGCCGCTGGCGGTGTCGAAAGGTCGCCGTGCTGTTGTGCTTGCATGGGTAAAATACCCCCTTCGATCCACGGTTTTTTTGCCTTGCCCCTTGAGCGCCCTCTGATCCTGTCTAACGTGTGTCGTGTACGTAGATTGCTCTTGCTTTTGGTCAGTCGCCTGTTCTGCCAGGGGTAACGACAGGAACGTCATCTTGAGATCCGGGGGGGTGCGTCTTTGGAACAACTGGCTATCGGAGGAGGTTGCTCAGGCTGTGCTGGCAGTCGGTTGTTGTCTTGCTGACTATGAGACGATCATGCTTCATAGTACACCTGCTCGTGCTCTACAGAATAATTCTACGAAACGATGCTCGCAGACAGGTCATAAGGTATGTACGGGCACAATGAAAGCCTTGTGTAAGCATACCCCCACTCGATGCTCTAATTATACCAAAAGCCGCCTGTGAATGCAAGGCAAAAGCTAGCTTTTTGGCGGACCTCCCCGCTGTTTTTTTGTTTACCACATTGTATCATATCCACGCAAGTTCAACCAGCCCCTTTTTGCGGCGCAAATATGGTAGAATAGGCACATGAATATGTCCAGTACCGGGGACGTTGTGGAGACCCTGCGCGCCCGCCTCTTGCCGGTGGAACGTGCTCTCCAGCTGCCTCTTCCCCCGGATGTTGCGGCCGCGCGTCTGCGCAGGGCGGCTGTCTTGCTGCCGATCTTTGAGTCTGAAGGTCTACCTTGCTTGCTATTGATCCGCCGCGCTCCCACCTTGCGTATGCATAGCGGCGAGATTGCCTTTCCCGGCGGGGCGATGGAGGCCCAGGATCATGACCTGGTCATGACGGCGCTGCGCGAGGCACAGGAGGAGATCGGGCTAGACCCTGCGCGCGCGGAGGTCCTGGGGTTGCTCGCCCCGTCCTTTACCTTCGTCAGTAACTTTCTGATTACGCCGGTGGTGGCCTTTCTGCCTCATGGTCCTGGCGAACTGACTCCTCAGGCTTCCGAGGTGGCTGAGATCATCCGGGCCTCGCTCCCTGCTCTGGCTGATCCGGCCATTGCTCACAGCGAGGAGTGGGAGCGCGAGGGTCAGCGTCGCACGGTCTACTTCTATGACTACGGCTCCTACCGTATCTGGGGCGCAACGGCACGTATGCTGCGCCAGTTGCTGGGCGTGCTGGAAGGGCTGGCAACCCAATAGTCATGGGTTCCTTGATTCTTTTCGGCCCCTGGCTACAATGAACAATAGCTAAAACGTTGGTAGTGCGTTCTGTAGCGCGTTCGTTCGTAGGTTTTGTTGCTTGTGTGAGAGATGTGGTTCTGGCTTTTCAGTTGCCTCTGGTGGAGAATGCTGTGAGACTGCCAACTTCTGACGCTCAGTCGGTACCCCTGTCCGCGACCCATTCTGCGAAGCCCCGACCTGCTCAGGCGGACATGGCTCCTGTAACCCACTCGACCCCGCTAACGGCATACCCTCCCCTCTCTTTGCCTGTGACCCCTCCGCCTTCTCTCCCCGCTCTGGAGCTTCCACAGGTCGCGTCTGAGCCTGTCGGCACTGTCGCTGCTCATTCCTGGGATCTGGCAACTGGTGGCCTGAAAACGCTAACGGCCAGGCGTGAGCTTCCTCTCCGCCTCGACTGGCGTGTGCCGGAGCGGCCCTCCGCTCCGGCCAGGACTGCTCATGGCTCACTCTTCCTGTTTATGATGGTGGTCTGTGTTCTGGTTATGCTGTTGAGTGGAGGCCTGCTACTGTATCTGATTCTCGAACCCTGAATGATGTCGCCTGACAATAGAGCGCTCCGCCCTGGATGCTGGCTGCTTCCCGGCTCCACGCGGGCCGGCCGGACCCTGGCCGGATGGGGCGTCCGAAGGTGGCCGGCTCCGGTGTGCTGCGTGCCTCGATCTCAGTCTGTTGCTGCCGGGACGCCATGGAGCGTGCCGGCGTGGCGGACGGCTTTGACGATGGCCCGCGCCAGGACGTCGGCGGCCACTGCTCCAATGAGGCTGACCTGCACTGCTTCTGCTGCAGGATAGGGGCTGTTCTGTCTCTCTGATCCCAGGGCCAGCGCGAAGACGGTGTCGCCGTCAAACATGGTGTGTACGGGCTGAATCGCTCGCGCCAGGCCGTTGTGTGCCATCTGTGCCACTTTGTTGATCCCGGCCTTGGTGAGCGTGGCACTGGTGGCCACGACGGCGATGGTGGTGTTGCCGAAGGGGTTCTGCACGGGCCGGGCTGCTGCGTCTTGCTCGTGCCCGCCTTCTCCCTGTCTCTGGTGGACACCTGCCCCGGCGATGACGCTCCCGCTCTCTGGATCAACGATGTTGCCGGAGGCGTTCACGACGACCAGGGCGCCAACTCGTGTCCCATCGGGCAGTTCTGCGCTGGCTGAGCCCAGGCCACCCTTCATGGCCAGGTGGGGGCCGGCAAGCTTGCCGACGGTGGCGCCGGTACCTGCCCCGACGTTGCCCTGGGCGATAGGACCCTCGCGCGCCTGCTCACAGGCCCGGTAGCCGGCGGCGGCGTCGGGGCGAATCTGTGCGGAGCCAATGGCCAGGTCGAAAATGGCGGCGGCCGGAACGATCGGCACGCGGGCGACGCCAGTCTCAAAACCCTGGCCGTGCTCTTCGAGATAGCGCATGACGCCCGCGGCGGCCTCCAGCCCGAAGGCGCTGCCCCCGGTGAGCAGTATGGCGTTGACCTGCTCGACCATGTAGAGTGGGTGCAGCAGGTCGGTCTCGCGCGTTGCTGGTGCCCCTCCCCGGACGTCTACGCCTCCCACGGCTGGGGGATCACATAGAACAACGGTACAGCCGGTGCCGGCCTCCAGATCGGTGGTGTGGCCGACGCGAATGCCGGCGATGTCGGTAATGTCATCATGCATAGCCTGCCTCCAGGGTTGCTTAGATGCCGAGCCAGAAGAGGGTCAGGGCTATCCCCAGTGGCACGGAGAGGTGAGAGCTGCCTGCCGTAGAGATGACCTCCAGGGCAGTCTGCAACATGGCAGCGATCAGGGTCCCGATCAGCACCAGCGCGAGTGGATGCCTGGTCGGCAGATGCAGGGTGACGGCTACTGCGGCAAAGGTGCTGATGACGCCTGCGCAGGAACCTTCGATGCTGAGCTTGACCTGCCGAGACTCTGATACCGGTGTCTGCCAGCAGACCTGCCGGTGAGGGCTGAGGCAGCTTCTCCCCAGATCAGGCTCAGCTATTCGGAGCCGCGTGGACTGCCCTCTTCCCAGCCCTGGTGAAAGAGCAGCAGCAGCGGCGTGCTTGAGATAGCGCAATAGATACTGCCTCGTGTGGCCCCTTCGTCGGGGTCTGGTGCTCTGAAGATCCCCCGTGTCAGGAGAGGCACGTTCAGCAGGATAAAGCAGACGATCGCCAGCCACCCGTGATGGAAGAGGAGTAGGACGCCCCAGATCAAGAGTCCTGCTCCGAATACGTGCGAACCGACCTCTGATGGCTATTGGGTCGCGACGCCAGCGTCTGGTGAGTTCTAGCAGCAGCGACAGACTCAGGCCGTAGCCGTAGACGTAGACCAGTCCTGCCAGATCCCCTCTGGTCATGTGTTAGGACCCTGTTCTCTCATGGAAACCTGTGGTCGCTGCATATTATAGCACGCGCCGCAGGCGCTCAACGGCTGTGGCCACGCTCTCGCGCTCATTGTAGATAGCGCTGCCGGCTACGAGGAGGTTGGCGCCAGCTCGCACGACCAGGGGGGCGGTCTGGGCGTTGATGCCGCCGTCGACCTCGATGTCGTAGTGCAGATGGCGCTGCTCCTGCAGATGGCGGGCGCGTTCGATTTTGGGGAGCGTTTCTGGGATGAATTGCTGGCCTCCGAAGCCGGGGTTGACGGTCATGATCAGCAGGAGGTCGAGTAGCGGGAGCATGTCCTCAAGCAACCAGACGGGACTGGAGGGATTGAGCGCCACCCCGGCCTGCTTGCCGGTCTCCTTGATCTGCTGCAGCACGCGATGCAGGTGGGGGCAGGCCTCCTGGTGCACGATGATCACATCGGCGCCGGCGCGGGCGAAGGTCTCGATGTACTCTTCGGGGTTGGTGATCATCAAATGGGCCTCCAGTGGTAGCGTTGTGCTGCGGCGCACGGCCTCCACGATCAGCGGTCCCATTGTGATGTTGGGGACGAAGTGACCGTCCATGACGTCGATCTGCAGACGCTCGACGCCGGCGGCCTCTGCTTCGCGTACCTGCTCTCCCAGGCGTGCGAAGTCGGCGCTCAGAATCGAGGGAACCAGACCGATGGTGGCTTGCTTCATGGACGGCCCCTCCCTTGCAGACTGGCGGCCGCGGCCTGATCGAGCAGCCAGATCACCTCGCCGCCGCTGGGGCGGATGATCTGGGCGGGGTACTCGTCGGGCTGGTAGGCGCCCTCCAGGACGGCGTGGACGGCTGCGGCCTTGTCGCTGCCCGTGACAAGGAAGAGCACGTGACGCGCGGCGTTTAAGAGGGGGGGGGTGAAGGTCAGCCGCTCTGGCGGTGGTTTGGGCACGCTCACGGGAACCACCAGACGCTCGCGTTCGTGCAGAGCGGCCTGGTGGGGAAAGAGGGAAGCGGTGTGGCCCTCGGGCCCCATGCCGAGCTGAATCAGATCGAAGCTGGGAATGCTGGTCGTCCCGAAGGTGCGGCGCATCTCACTGGCATAGGCCTGAGCAGCGGCCTCACGATCTGCCTCGTCGGCTGGCATGCGATGGATGCTGCTAGCAGGTATCGGCAGCTTGCTCAGCATGACCTCCTGGGCCAGATGGTAATTGCTCTCGGGATCGTCTGCTGGCACGCAGCGCTCGTCTGACCAGAACACTTCGATGCGTGACCAGTCGATCTGGTCGCGATAGGGCTGGCTCGCCAGCAGGCTGTAGAGCTTGCGTGGGGTCGAGCCGCCGGCCAGGGCCAGTGTGAAGCGTCCGCGGGTGACCACGGCTTCCTGGGCAAAGCGCACGACGAGGCGCGCTGCCTCATGGCTCAAGGTGTCGCTGTCAGGAAAGGTATGTATCTGCATAAGACCTCTATCATGCTGCACGCCTTGTGGGCGGGCGAGTGCTCTCTCGTGCGTACGACTCGGAGGGAGGCCAGCGCTAGCTGAGCAGCGTGGCTAGCTCCTGTAAGAGTTTTTCAAACTGCTCGTCGTGGCCAGTGATCTCCAGTTCGTCGGCCAGCAGGTGGCTCTCTTCGTGGCTCTCCGGCAGACTGAGCGTGCGCTGGCGTGGTGGTTCTTGCTCCAGCTCGATCGAGGTGAGAACATGGCCGCTCTCGCCGGGCAGCCGGCTGATGCGGAAGAGGGCCTCCTGACCTTCGACGCGGCTGAGCAGGTGCAGCAGGCAGATAGTGCCAGGAGGCGCGTCGACTTCGCTGCGTGGGCGAATGTCGATCCGTGTTCTCTCTCCACTGCTGTTCTGCATGCACCAGTGGTAGGTGCCGGGGGCCCTGGCGCCGCTGCACTCGGGTCCGCAGGCCACGCGGTCCCAGAGCAGACGTTCCTTGAGCCAGCCGCCCATAAGCAGTGCGCGCGCTGGCTCGTGGGGGCGCGTGGCTGCTGTGGGAACTGCGGCATATTCGATGTCGATGGCCTGGATGCCAGCCAGATAGGGGCGATAATCCTGGCCATCGAAGAACTGAGCGACGAGCTGGCGTAGATCGGTCAGGCGTCCCCAGTTCAGATCACTGACGGCGCAGGTGGGCTGCTGCTCCAGCAGGGTTGCGATCAGGTGGAAATCGCTCTCTGGCGCCTGGAAGCTGGCTGAGTCCACGATCACGCGCTGGCTGATGGCTGCCAGGTTGCTGAGGGGCACACGCTCTGCGGGAGGATCGTCAAGCCACCAGAGGTAGATGGGCAGGTCGGGCCTGACGAGCTGCTGCAGGATGCTGGCGCTGTGGCGGGCCGCCGGGCCGCTGATCAGCACGGTGATCTGCTCGAAGTGGTGGCGAGTGAGGTCTGAAATGACCGGGAAGCTTCGTAGCGTGATCCACGTTGAGACAGACGCAGGAGCGCCGGGGGCGTTTTCCAGAATCAGGATAATTACGCGCGCGACGTGCGTGCTCAGAAGATCGCGCAGGAGGTTGCTGGCGTACCGCGCGCGTGCGATCGAGGGTGCGCAGATGACCAGGTTCAGCACACTGGTGCGCACGCTGATATTCTGACCGATGCGCATGTTATCAGCGGCCATTTTCCAGAGCAAGGCCACTTCTTCCTCCAGGTGGTCCCAGGGAATCGCTTTCCCGGCCCACATTGAGCGTGTCCCTGGGGATAGGTCGAGGTCCACAGTCATTCCAGGTCTCCCCTCATAGAGAACGGCATTGTTCCAGGATAACGGACAAGGCTACATGTCCTGGACGCTCCTGTTATACAAGCAAAGGATAACACACGTCCCCCTGCAACGGACGCGAGGAGCGAGGCTCGGCCGCGTCAGGGGGCAGAGGGGACGCGGTGCGAGGCGCCAGAGACTCGCGTCAGATGCCTGTTCTACGGCCGCCGCCAGCGGCGACCGTCGCGCCAGATGAATTCGTCAGCTGCCTGGGGTCCCCAGGTTCCAGCCTCATAGATATGAATACTTTCGCGAGGCGCTTCGCCCCAGGCATCGAGGATACCCTGGATGAACTCCCAGGCTGCCTCTACTTCGTCGCGCCTCGTAAAGAGTGTTGAATCACCGAGCATACAATCGAGCAGTAAGCGCTCATAGGCCTCCGGCTGCGGTCGCATGAATGACGAGCCGTAGAAGAAGTCCATATTGACCGAGCGGATCTGCATCTCCGTGCCAGGCGCTTTGGCGCCGAAGCGCAGAGAGATTCCCTCATCCGGCTGGATGCGCAGGACGATCACATTTGGCTCGATCTGGCCCTGGACGTTGCTGCGCTGCCAGAACATCGAGGGGGGCTGTTTGAACTGGATAGCGATCTCAGTGACTCGTTTGGGGAGCCGCTTGCCGGTGCGCAGGTAGAAGGGCACATCTGCCCAGCGCCAGTTATCGACAAAGACCTTCAGGGCCACATAGGTCTCGGTGGCGGAGTCCGGGGCGACGCCTGGCTCCTGGGTATAGCCCGGCACAAGCTGGCCATTCATCCAGCCGGGGCCGTACTGGCCGCGCACGGTATTCTGCAGGGCGTCTGGCCCCTGAAGGGGCTGCAGGGCGTGGAGGACCTTGACCTTTTCGTCGCGCACAGCGGTCGCGTCAAAGGCGATCGGCGGCTCCATAGCGACGAGGGTCAGCAGTTGCATCATATGGTTCTGCACCATGTCGCGAATGGCGCCTGCCTCCTCATAGTAGGCCGCGCGTCCCTCCAGACCGATGTTCTCGGCCACTGTGATCTGTACATGGTCCACGTAGCGGCGGTTCCAGACAGGCTCGAAGATGCCATTGGCCAGCCGGAAGACCAGGATATTCTGCACCGTCTCCTTGCCCAGGTAGTGGTCGATGCGATAGACTTGCTCTTCCTTAAAAACACGCAGGACCTGTCGGTTCAACTCACGAGCTGAGGCCAGGTCATGGCCGAAGGGTTTCTCGATGATAATGCGAGTCCATCCCTTGCGGCTCTTGTTCAGGCCGGCGGCGCCCAGACGTTGGATGATTTCGGGATACTGACTGGGCGGAGTCGAGAGGTAGAAGATGCGGTTGCCGCCCGTTCCACGTTCGCGATCCAGACGATTCAGCAGGGCGTTTAATTTCTCATAGCCTGCCTGATTGTGGAAATCGGCCTGCAGGTAGAAGATGCCTGAAGCGAAGCTCTCCCAGACCTGCTGATTGATGGGCTTCTGGCGCGAGTACTCGTTGATCGCTTCAAAGGCCTGCTGGCGGAATTGCTCGTCGGTGTAGGGGCGGCGTGCGAAGCCTACGACCGAGAAGCCCGCTGGCAGGGGATGTTCGAGCGCCAGATTGTAGAGCGCGGGCAACAGTTTGCGGTGGGTCAGATCGCCGGTTGCCCCAAAAATCACCATAACGCAGGGTTCAGGGCTGTGTTTAATACGCAGCCCCTCGCGTAGTGGGTTGGGCGCCTCGACCGCGCTGCGTTGAGGCATGGGTAATGCTCTCCTGATCATCATATAGTCTTTTCAAACGTGACGCGCTTCGCGCTGAGTTCCAGGCGCTCTCTCCTCTCCATGCAATGATCCTGCCTCGGAGATCTTTGCTTGCCTGGCATCAGCTCTTCCTCATTGTAGTCCTGTCATCTGTGGATGGAAAATTGTCTGAAGAAATTCCCATTGCTGCATCCGTCGGGCGAGGTCAGCCTTTTTGCGGGAGGAGGTGGGCCGCGGCGCTGCAGGTTGCCCACCTCGCTCTCCCTGGACCGTCGCGACTGTCACCCCTGGTCTGTGCAGAGCGTGGCCAGCCGCTGCGTGAGCCACTGCAGGCCGGTGCTCAGATCACCTGCGATGTGGATACGGATGTTGCGTCGCTGGTGTGCCGAGAGGGCAAACAGGTCGCCGAGCGCCTGGGCCTCCTTGAGCACACCGAAGGTATAGGGCTCGCCTGGAATCCTGATGTCCTCTCCGTGATCGCCGGTAATCTGGATGAAGACGCCGTTGTTCGCGCCACCCTTGTGAAGCTGGCCGGTTGAGTGCAGGAAGCGTGGCCCGTAGCCCAGAGTGGTGGCGACATGGTAGTGATCACGCAGGAGCAGACGCAGCTCCTGCAGGGCTTGTTCGTGCGCTGCGTTGCGCTGTACGTAGGCCATCAGCGCGATATAGTCGCCGGGCCGCACCAGGCCGAGAAAAGCACGCAAGTAGCCGGTGAGGTCGCCGGCCTGATCCTGGCGCTGACCATAAAGACGAATGGGATCCTCCACAACCGCCGGCTCCAGGTCGGGCAGATGGCCCTCCTGGCGGTAGCGCTCGAGCAGCTTGGCCGTATTGTCCTTGCTCTCCTGAACGTTCGGCTGATCGAAGGCATTGATCTGCAGGAAGATTCCTGCGACAGCCGTGGCCACCTCCCAGATGAAGAACTGCTGACCCAGGTCATAGCGGTCAGCCAGCTCCAGACGCACCAGGGGCTGACCGGCGGCGCGCAGCTTCTCCACTGCGGCATCGAGTGCTCCGTTCTCATCCTCCGCCAGGCGCAGGAAGACAAAGAGCCGGTCGTCGCCGTAGACTGCCGGCTCGCCGAGAGGCTCGCCCTCGACGGGGAGCAGCCCGCGGCCTTCCTTGCCGGTGCTCTCGGCGATCAGTTGCTCTACCCAGTAGCCGTAGCTGGCAATAGCCGGTGAGGGCACGAAGGTGATTTTATCGCGTCCGCCGGTGCCGAGGGCGCCGAGGATACTGCCGAGGGCCAGACCAGGGTTGTTGAAGGCGTCGTGAGCGGCGCCGCAAGCGGCCATCGCCTCCTGGGCGCGGCTGAGCAGTCTGGCGATGTCAACGCCGATCAGAGCGCCGGGCACCAGTCCGAAGAAGGAGAGGGCTGAGTAGCGGCCGCCGATGTCGGGGGGATTGGCGAAGACGTGACGGAAGCCATGCTGCTGCGCCAGCGTTTCCAGGGCAGTGCCGGGGTCAGTGATCGCGATAAAGTGTGCGCCGCTCTCGCCTCCCAGGTGGCTCACGCGCTCGTAGAAGTAGGCAAAGTGCGAGCGTGTCTCGATGGTCTCGCCGGACTTGGAGGCCACGATGAAGAGCGTCTTACTTAGATCGATGCGGGCCTCCACGCTGTGGATCGTATCGGGGTCGGTGGTATCCAGTACGAACAGCTCCAGGTAGCCAGGAGCGACGCCGAAGGTCAGGCGCAGTACCTCTGGACAGAGGCTGCTGCCACCCATGCCCAGCAGCACCGCGTACTGATAGCCCTCTTCGCGCACGGCCTGAACCAGGCTGTTGATTTCCTCCAGCTTCCCCTGCATACTGGTGGCTACCTCGAGCCAGCCCAGACGCTCGCGGATCTCGCGCTGCACAGTGGGATCGCTCTTCCAGAGGCTGGCATCGCGCTCCCAGAGGCGCCGTGCGACCTGTTCGCGGTTGAGCCGCTCCTGGGCTGTGCGGACCGCTGTCTGCAGGGTGCTCGCGGCTTCAAATGCTGGCAGTGGTACCGCTGTCACCGTGAGACCTGCCTCTCTTGTAGCTGCTGCTGCCGTGCCCGGATCGTGGCCAGCAACTGGTGATACGAGTCGGCGAACTTCTGTACACCCTCGTCGAGCAGTTGCTGCGTCACGGCGTCGTAGGAGATGCCCAGCTTCTCCAGCTCCTCGAACAGGGCGCGAGCCTGGGGCAGGTCGTCCTCGATGCTCTGGCGCACACGGCCATGATCACTGAACTTCTCGATCGTCTCGTAGGGCATGGTGTCGACTGTATCGGGGCCGATCAGCTCTTCGGCGTAGAGGACGTCGCGATAGGCGGGGTTTTTGGTGCTGGTGCTCGCCCATAGAGGACGCTGGACATGGGCGCCGAGCTGGCGCAACGCGACGAAGCGTGGCGCTCCGAAGATGCGTTTGAAGTCCTGATAGACCAGACGTGCGTTGGCGATGGCAGCTTTCCCCTGCAGGGCGCGCAGCCGCTGCTGCTCGTCGGGATCGTTGCTGGCCTTGATCTTCTCGTCGAGCAGGTGATCGACCAGTGTGTCGACACGGCTGACGAAGAAGCTGGCCACCGAGGCGATGCCGCTGATGTCCTTGCCCTCGGCGTTGCGCTGCTCGAGGGCGCTCAGGTAGGCCTCGGCCACCTCGCGGTAGGTCTTGATTGAGAAGATCAGCGTGATGTTAATATTATAGCCTTCGGTCAGCGCCTGCTGGATGGCTGGCAGCCCTTCGGCCGTGGCGGGAATCTTGATCATCAGGTTGGGGCGCTTGACAAGTTGCCAGTAGCGGCGCACGGCGGCGAGGGTGCCTTCCGTGTCATGTGCCAGCTCAGGCGAGACCTCCAGGCTCACATAGCCGTCCTGCCCGGCGGTGCGCTCATAGATGGGCCGCAGCAGGTCGGCGACGGTCTGTACGTCCTGCACGACAATGGCGTCGTAGATCTCTTGAACATCCTTGCCCTGGCGCAAGAGTTCTTCCAACTGGGCGTCGTAGGCGTGGCCGCTGCTCATGGACTTCTCGAAAATGGTGGGGTTGGCCGTGACGCCTGTGATGCCGTTCTCTTCTAGCAGGCGTTTGAAGAGACCTGATTGCAGCTGGGCTCTGTCGATGTTATCGTACCAGACACTCTGTCCGTAATCCTTCAACTGAAGTAACGGATTTGCCATAAACTCACTCCTCTGCTCTCTCGCTCATGGCGTTGTTCCTTCCCCTCTCTTACTGGAAAGCGTCTTCATCTTCTTTTTATTCCAGCCAGCAGAGCGCCTGCTCACCAGGCGGGTTGTGCGCCTGAGCTTTTATTGTAATTTGTACACTAAGAGGTCACCTTCTTTATCATAACACCTGGGAGCGCCTGGGGGCAAATGGAGCTGCCGCCCCGGCCGGCGGTGGCCGCTGTAGTTCGCTCAACCTGGTGGAGCGAAGGTTACCTACTTGCGCCTGGGCCGCGTGTGGGCTACACTTCCCGTAGAGGCCTGGGGATAGAAGGCCCGGCATCACAAGCAAAGGATAGAGCAATGCGTGTGACAACTCGACTGCGAGAACTGCTGGCCGGCCCGGACCTGGTGGTCGCTCCTGGGGCCTATGATGGCCTCAGCGCCCGTCTGATCGCGCAGGCGGGCTTTCAGGTGGTGTATATGACTGGCTTTGGCAGCGCGGCCAGCGTGCTGGGTGAGCCGGATGTCGGTCTCCTGACCATGAGCGAGATGGTGAGTCGCGCGGCCGCTCTGGCGGCGGTGACCGCGGATGTGCCGCTGATCGCTGATGCAGATACTGGTTACGGCAATCCGCTCAATGTGCGGCGTACTGTGCGAGAGTATGAGCGGGCCGGTGTGGCTGGGCTGCACATCGAGGACCAGGTCTGGCCGAAGAAGTGCGGCCATATGGAGGGGAAACAGGTCATTCCCCTGGAGGAGATGGTGCAGAAGGTGCGGGCTGCCGTGGAGGCGCGCCAGGACCCCGACTTTGTAATCATTGCACGCACGGATGCGGCTGCGGTGCTTGGTTTCGCTGAGGCTCTGCGCCGTGCTCAGGCCTATCGTGAGGCCGGCGCTGACGTCATTTTTGTTGAGGCCCCGCGTACTATGGATGAGTTGCGCGCAATCGTCGCGGCCTTCCCCTCTGTTCCTCTGCTCTTCAACTGGGCCCAGAGTGGCAAAACGCCTCCTCTCTCGCTGGCCGAGATCCGCGCGCTTGGTTTCAAACTTGTGCTTTTCCCCGTCGCGCCGCTCTTCGCCGCCACGCGCGCTCTGCTCGATCTGCTGGCGCTGCTCAAGCAGGGAGAGACGCCGGCGGCCTTTGAGGCGCATTCGGTCACCTTTCAGCAGTTCACCGATCTTATCGGGTTGCCCGCTGTTCAGGCGCTTGAGGAGCGCTATGGGGTGGGTCGCCAATCCGCGCCGCAGACGTAGGTGAGACGAACGTCGGGCGCATACGGGAACGGTGAAGGCAGCCGTGCCTTCACGATCTCTCTGCCGGATCATATCTTCTCTTGAAAGGAGCCAACGATGGCCGAGAACAGCTTTCAGAAACCGAGCATTACTATTGAGGCGGCACATCGTCTCATCGCGGCTGCTGAGGCGAAAGCGCGTGAGATGGGCGTCCCAATGTGTATCGCTGTCTGCGATGCTGATGGGACACTGAAGGCCTTCAGCCGTATGGATGGCGCTCCGTTGCTGAGCGTGCAGATCGCCCAGGATAAGGCCTATACTGCCATTAGCTTCGGAGGCATGGCCACGCATGAGTGGTTTGAATTTATCAAGAACGATCCTCCCTTGCTGCATGGCATCATCAAGACGGATCGCCTGATCGTCTTTGGCGGCGGTATGGCTATCAAGACGGCTGAGGGGGTGATCGGTGGTATCGGCGTGAGTGGCGGCCACTATACCCAGGATATGGAGGTGGCTCAGGCCGCTCTGGCTGCGCTCTGACCAGGCAGACCCGCGCTGGAAGCAGCCACGACTCTGGAGGAGGTAAAGTAAGGTGAGGTGAGGCGGGGACGTGAGCGCAGAAGCGGTGGTCTCTCTGGCTGCGTCCTCGCCTGTCCTGATGGCAAGGTGCCTGATGTCTGCTACAGCAGGTTCCGTAGCGTTGCTTCGTAGTCTGTCAGTAATGCCCCGGCCTCGCTCAGCAGCTGAGCAAGTCTATGCAGGTGAGCGATCACTTCGTTGCGCTTGCTGAGGTCGCTGCGCAGCCCGTCCTCTAGCAAGACGACAAAGGCGGCAGCATCGCCAAGCGCGCGTGTGATCGCCTGGCGGCGCTGGTCGAGCTGCCAGTGTTGCTCCTCTATCCCCGCACTGCTGGCTGTCGACTCTTCCTGGCGCGCTTGCTCGCTGAGTGTTCTGCTGTGCTGGCGCTGCAAGCTGGAAAGCTCCTCGGTGTTGATGTAGCTGCTCTGTTCCTCGAGAATGGTGGAGAGCGAGCGGCGAAATTCCATGAACAGGCAGTAGAGATCGGCGATGAAGGCTCCGACACGCTGCAACGCCTGGCCTGTATGGTGCTGATCCAGATAGAAGTCGCTGCATTCTTGCAGGGCTGTCTGCAGCTCGGTCAGGGTTCTGAGGGCCTCGTTAAAGCGGCCTGTCAGAACCTGGGCGTTGGCTTGCGCTGAGCTGACGTGCACCTGGTAGAGCTGATAGAGGGCCCGCAGGGTGTACTGATCCTGACTGGATTTGCTGCTCGCTGTGCGCACCGCCGACCTGGCGCCTCGGCCGGCCTCTCGCGGCTCCCAGCTCCTCAGCAGCAGTACTGCCTGCTCAATGCGTGCGAGGATCTCCTCCCTCTCGCTCATCGAAAGTTGTCCCTGAATGCGGAGCATATTGCCACAGGAGAGCAGCGTGCTGATCACTGACTCGAATGCATGACCACTCTGTTCTTGTGCATCATCTGACATGGTACTGATTGTCCTTCCCGTCTGTTACCACATGACGCTGATTGTCATAAACAATAGCTGCTTGCTCGAATTGTACTGCTCATAATAAAACGTTGTCAACACACTTTTCAGCGGGTGAGATCGTGCTCCTCCTGCCAGCGGTACCATGCCGGAGATGATCTGAGCGTGAGAGAGCGAGAACTATGGTACAATCAGTGCCATATTGATCTGCCTGTATCATCTTTTTTGGGAGGAGAGCGCTGTGTCGAAGAGAAGCCGAGCCTTGCTACTGCTTGTGCTTGCCTGGCTGCTGGCCTCCTGTGGAGCAGATGGCGGAGTCGGGAGCAGCGGGAGCAGCGGAAGCAGCGGACACAGGGCGCTGACACCGGCGGTCACGCCCTCGCCCACGATAGGGGTTGCTGCGCCAATCAGCATTACCGGGCACAGCGGTGCTGCATCGCCGACCCCACGTTCCAGAGCGACCCCCACGGTCCGGGCGACACAGGCTGCGTCGCAGCAGCCGACCGCTGGTCCCTCTGGTCCTTACGGTCCTGCGCCGGCCCTCACTGCTCAGGAGAAGCAGCTTGTGCAGCAGCTATTCGCCCTCATCAACAGCGATCGCGCCAGAGAGGGGCTCCCGTCCTACACGCTCAACAGCACGCTGTCCACTGGTGCCTACCTGCATAGCTGGAATATGGCCCATTGCGGCCTCTCGCACGCCTGTCCAGGCGAGCCAGCACCCTGCCAGCGAGTCAGCAATGAAGGCATTAGCTGGAGTGTATGCGGCGAGAACGTGGGGTATGCCTCGGCCACACCCGACGCCTGGTCGGGGGTGCAGTTGATTGAACAGAGCATGCTCAATGAGCAGCCACCCGATGATGGACACCGGCGCAATCTTCTCAGCAGCGACTTTCGACGCATAGGCCTTGGCATCTATCTGGATACTCAGGGATATGTCTGGGTGACGGAGGATTTTGCCAACTGAGCGCCTGACAGGCGTTTCACCGCAGCAAACGAGCTGGCCGGCTCTCAGCGAGAGAGGCAGGGCCAGGCGGAGGGCCGCCGCCATTGTACTGGCGTGGCGCCCGGCCCGCCCGGTCCACTCCATCTGCCACGTCAGGCAAGATGATAGAGCTGCGTGAACTTCTCCGTCAGATAGCGTACGAAGTGGCGGGCGTCGGGTCCCTCGCCCGTGACGCGCCGAATCAGGTCCTCGGGCATGTAGATCATTCCGTAGAGGTACATGTGGCTGCGCAGCCAGTCCAGGATGAAGGCCGTGTCTCCGCTGGCCAGGCGCTCGTCGAAGTCAGGAAAGGCCTGGCGCAGGGCGAAGTAGATCTGCGCGCCGTAGAGATTGCCGAGCGTGTAGCTGGGAAAGTAGCCGAAGCCACTGGTCCAGTGCACGTCCTGCAAGACCCCCTTGGCATCGCTATCCGGCTCGACGCCCAGATAGTCGCGGTAGCGCGCGTTCCACAGGCGCGGGAGTGACTCGACGGCCAGATCACCGTTGATCAGTTCGCGCTCCAGCTCGTAGCGGATAATGATATGCAGGTTGTAGGTCACCTCATCGGCCTCGATGCGAATCAGGCCCGGCTCGACCTTGTTAAGCGCGCGTGTGAAGGCGGCGGCGTCGACACCGGCAAAGTGCTGCGGGAAGGCGGCCTGCACCAGCGCAAACTGACCCTGCCAGAAAGCCTCCGAGCTACCGATATAGTTCTCCCACAGGCGCGACTGTGACTCGTGGACCCCCATCGAGGCGCCGCCCGCCAGTGGGGTGCGCAGCAGCGTCTGGGCGCTCCCCTGCTCATAGAGCGCATGGCCTCCCTCGTGGATGGCGGCCATGATCGCGGAGGCGATAAAGGTCTCGTGCGGGTGGATGGTCAGACGCACGTCCAGCGGGCTGCCGAAGCTGGTTGTAAAAGGATGGGGCGAGTGGGCCAGTCCTCCTCGCGAGAAGTCATAGCCCAGCGCGCGCAGGATATTTTCGCAGAGGGCGTCCTGCTGATCAGCGGGGAAATGGCCCTGCAGACAGGAGTCATCCAGCGTGTGCCCGCTGGCCTGGATACGCTGTAGCAGCGTCGTGCTGACTTCACGCACCGGCGCAAAGAGCGCGTCCAGCTTGCGCACCGTCAGCCCTGGCTCGAAGAGATCGAGCAGCGCATCATAGCGTGTCTCACGGTAGCCGTAGCGATCTGCCACCTCGCGCTGGAGAGCCACCGTGCGGCTGAGCCAGGGAGCGAAGCTGTCAAAGTCGTTATGCTCGCGCGCGCGTCTCCAGGCCTCGAAGCTTCCTGCCTCAACTCGCGCCATCTCTTCGACCAGCGTACGCGGCAGTCGAACGGCCTTCTCATGCTCGCGGCGGGCCTCACGCACCAGCCCGCGGTCGGCGTCGGTAAAGTCTGCTGTCTCGACAACTTCGCTCAGCTTCTGCAGCAGGCGGCCCAGTTCGGGAGCGGTCCAGCGCTCGTGAAGCAGACCCTGCAAGGTCGCCAGTTGCGCGCCGCGCACCTCGCCGGCAGCTTCGGGCAGGGCGGTGTTCTGATCCCAGGCTGCCAGTGCTCCCAGGGCGCTCAGATCGCTGATCTCCTGGAGATAATGCAGGAGCGTATTGATATCTTCATTCTCGCGTGTAAATTCCGGCACTATGCTCTCTTCTGGCCGGGAGTGAACCGTCATATCGTTCCTCTACTTCTCGAATGACTTGTATGACTACTCCCCACGCCTTCAGGCGTGGGCTTCCAGGGAGCACGCTCCCAGGCTCTGTAGCCCCAGAGCCTGGATGTTTCTAGCGGCGTTGAGATCTCTGTCCAGTGTGGTGTGGCAGCCCAGGCAGACATGGCCCATGGTTCCGGGGGCATGGGTTGTCTGGACCCACACTGGTTGCAGGTCTGGCTGGTGGAGGCCCGGTTGGCGTGGGCAGCGGCTGGAAGAGCCGCTGCCGCGTGCTTGTGTGTCGGGCAGCGTCGCCATGTGTACGCTTTCAGGTGAGACATGCTTCTGGTTCTCAGTAGACTGCTGGATGACGGAGAGCGGCGCGCCACCAACCGCGTGATGCATCCAGAGCGTCGACTTGCACATGGTGAGCGATGGCACCCCCTGGCGCAAGAGCCTTGATGAAAGGGCCTTTGATGGGCCTCACCAGTTGGTGTATTCCGACGGCCCGGTCTCTCCCCCAGCAGATGCGTGTGATCGAGCATCACTTCCAGGTATGCAGGCAACCATGATACAGCACCGTACTTCTGCATGTCAAGCAAGCCACTCCACCCACGCTCCAGCCAGGGCAGTCGGGGCCTGGCTTCCCATACCGGTACCGGGCGCGCCGCTCTGCCAGTCAGTGCTCCCCCTGAGCTGCTTTGAAATGGCAGGGGAGTGAGGCGGCAGCGGTCTCATGACGGCTTCTTCTCTCATCGGGACGTCCTGGTCTCTGAAGCGCACTGAGGGAATGGCTGGCCTTCAAAGAAGCCCATGTGCTAACAGGAGCGGGCAATCGAGGCAGCGCCTCTTACCCCCGGTGAGCGTGCAACCTGGAATTCAGCGGTGCCCTGAACTATACTTCAAAGAGTGGAAGGGGGGAGAGAGGGCTAGCGTGCGCCTGCATCTGACCGCCCGGCCGAAGCCGCTGAGTGTCTCACTGCCAGAACTGCGAGATTGAACGATGATCACTCCACAGGTACTTTTACTGCTGATTGTTGCAGGATTCATGCATAGTAGCTGGAATCTGCTCTCTAAGGGAGGAAAGGATCGGCAGATCTTCATCTGGCTGGCCATCTGCTGGGCAGGGCTGCTCTTTCTGGGACCCTTTCTCTTTTTCTACCACTCCTTCCCCGTCCAGGCCTGGCCTCTGATTGCCCTCTCCGCCGTATTGGAGGCCGTCTACTACCTGTTGCTCGGCGCTGCCTATCGCTATGGCGATCTGTCGCTGGTCTATCCGCTGGCGCGGGGCAGCGCGCCCCTCTTTGTCACCATCATTGCGGTGCTCTTTCTTGGGGAGCGCCCCTCGCTCGCCGGCCTGGGTGGCATTCTCCTTATTGTAGGGGGCATCTACATGATTCACCTGCGCTCGTTTGCCCTGCGCGAACTGACAGCCCCGCTGCGAGCCTTGCGACAGCCCGCGGCGATCCTGGCCTTGCTCACCGGGCTGAGCATCGCTGGATACTCCACGGTCGATAAAGCGGGACTGCGATATGTTGAGCCACTGACCTACATTTATCTGGTGTTCCTCATCTCGGCGCTCTATCTGCTCCCCTATATGGTGCTGGTCAGGCGCGCTGCGGTCCAGGAGGAGTGGCGTGCGCACGCACCACGCATTGTCCTGGCCGCGTTGCTGGCCTTACTCTCCTATCTCTGCGTCCTTTTTGCGCTGCGCAGCACGCAGGTCAGCTACATCGCCTCGCTGCGTGAAGTGGCCGTCGTGTTTGCGGCCGTCATGGGGGCTGTAATGCTGCGCGAGTCCTTTGGCCTGCAGAAGATCGCCGGCTCCCTGTTGATCTTTGGCGGCATCATCTGCATTGCCCTCTTCCCCTGAGCAAGTCGCAGACACGGCGGTGGCGAGGGAGTGGCGCTGCCTCGCGATGGCATCTCCCTCGCAGTCAACTAGGGCGATGGCAGGCGGCTGCTCAGCGCCCGTGCCTCTCTGATGGGATAGAGCGCGATGAGACAGATATCATTCGTAATAAGAGGTATCGTTGAAAAATAGAGAGTATCGTGTTATGCTGCCAGCAAGTGCTGTAAACAGAGAGTCGCATTGATTTAGATGAGCTTACAGGAAAGAGAAGAATATGATCGGCTTGCTTCTGTCAGCGCAGGAGAGGAGCGGCGTCAGCAATGCGTATACTCCTCGTTGAAGATGATGCGCATCTGGGAGCCAGTCTCAAGAAGGGCCTGGAGGGAAGCCATTACGCCGTTGATCTGCTGGCTGATGGCCAGAAAGCCCTGGAGCGCGGACTCCAGGAGACCTATCATTTGATCATCCTGGACATCCTCTTGCCAGGTCTGGACGGCTTCGAGATCTGCCGGCGCTTACGTGAGCAGCAGCGGCACGTACCGGTGCTCTTTCTTACAGCACTGGACGCTCTTGACCATCGCGTGGCGGGCCTCGATCTCGGAGCTGACGATTATCTCACCAAGCCCTTTGCCTTTCGCGAGCTGGAAGCCCGTGTACGTGCTCTGTTGCGCCGTGAGAGCCAGGTGCAGCCGGCACAGTTGCAGTGCATGGATATCACTCTTGACACACTGACTCATGAAGTCAGACGTGGCGAGCGATTGATTACACTCAGCACGAAAGAGTATATTCTACTTGAGCTGCTGATGCGTCATAAGCATCGGGTGCTGACGCGCGCCATGATCGCCCATCACCTCTGGGGAGGGGATACGGAGAACCTCTCAAATGTGATCGATGTCTACATTCGCTACCTCAGGCGTAAGTTGTGTGAGGCCGGCGAACCTGATCCCATTCAAACTATTCGCGGCTTCGGCTATCAGTTCAAGGAGCCGCGCCATGAATAGACGCCTCCGCCTCTGCTGGCCCCCAGGCATTCGTGCACAGGTCATGTGCTGGTTCTGTGCAATCTTTATCTTATTGACGTTCCTTTTCGGAATGGTTTTCTATGCTCGCCTGAGCCATTCCCTGGAGAGCAGCTTTGATCAGACGCTGCGCGAGCGCACCAGTCAGATCGCCCTGGGGATCGTCAGAGACGATGGAGTGGTGAAGATTCGCGATGTCACCGGTCAGTTGCCCGATATTGATCAGGACGATCCCACAGGCAATGGTGGTCACCAGGCTCCAGGTGGGTCCGCTGGCGCTGCCAGTGACCGCCTTGGCACCCTGGTGCGCGTGCTCGATGCGCAGGGCCATGTGCTCTACGTGACCCCGGCGTTCCGCTCTCTCAGACTGCCGCCCGAGAGCAGCAGTCTGGCGCTGGCCGGCCATGACTGGCTGGTCACAGTGAGCGCTGGTGATGGCCGGAGCGTACGAGTCTATAGCAAGGTCCTGGCTGACGCGAATGGCATCTACGCGGTGCTACAGGTTGGCAGCGAGCTAGAGCCACTCGAGACGATGCTCAACAGTGTTGTGATCGAGCTCCTGATCATCGCCCCCTTTGTGATTCTCCTGGGGGCCTGTGGAAGCTACTGGCTGGTGACCCGGGCTCTCACGCCGATCGTCCGCCTGACTGAGACAGCGCATACTATAGGCGCCGGGGATCTCCATCAGCGCGTGCCCCTGCCCGCGGCGGACGATGAGGTGCGCCACCTGGCAGTGACCTTCAACGAGATGATTGAGCGTCTGGAGCAGGCCTTTGCGCGCCAGCGTCGATTTGTTGCCGACGCCTCGCATGAGCTGCGCACACCGGTGGCGGCGATTCGCAGCATGGCCGAGGTCACCCTGGTTCAGGGAGCGACGCCGGAGGAGTACACTGCTATTCTACGGGCCGTAGCTGCTGGCGCTGAGCGCCTGGGGCGACTGATCAACGATCTGCTCATGCTGGCGCGGGCCGATGAAGGACACCTCAGGCTGGAGCGTGAGCCGGTTCACCTGGATCTCCTGGTGGCCGAGGTGGCAGCCACGCTGGAACCCCTGGCCAATGAGGCCGGCGTTCTGCTGCAGGTCAGGCCAGCGGCCGGGCCTGTGATTGTAGAGGGTGATGAGGCGCGCCTGATGCAGGTGGTCATGAACCTGCTGGATAACGCCCTGGCCTATACCGAGGCAGGAGGCAGAGTCACGCTCACTGTGGAGATCTGCGAGAGGGAGCAAGGCCATTGCGCCTGTCTGAGCGTGGCCGATAGCGGCGTGGGCATCCCTCCAGAGCATCTGCCTCACATCTTTGAGCGTTTCTATCGTGTTGATCCGGCCCGCTCGCACACGACTGGTGGCAACGGCCTGGGACTGGCAATCGTCGACTGGATCGTACGTAGTCATGGTGGCGCGATCAGCGTCAGTAGCGAACCTGGGTGCGGAACGACCTTCCAGGTGCGTCTACCGCTCCTGCGTAGCGCGGAACCCAGGCCGGCCGGAAGGAAGCCTGCAGCGCTCAGCTCTGTGCTGGCGGCTCAGCGCAACCTGGACTGATCGCGTAGAACGCTGACGGGACGGGGTTTGGAAATGAGCACGGGAACGGTGTGGCTGACCGGCCGACGGGGCCAGCCAGGCCTCTGCCGCTCCCGTGTCTCTCTGGAGACAGGTGGGGATGGTAGCTCAATGATGAGCGATGTGGTTACTTGCAGCTGATGGAGTACGGTGTGCGATAGGTCACACCGTGATCAGCGGTGTTCACCGGGTGATAGGTAAAGTGATTGCCCGGGCGCGGATCGAGGTAGCCAGCCTGCTTGACCAGGGCGGGAGCATCACCGACCTTGGCGACAAGGACCGGCGAGAAGGCCCAGTTATCGGCGGGATCGAGGTGTCCGATAAAGCGCCCGAGGGCGCGATGCTCAGCCTCGATAGTGGCGATCTGCGAGGCAATCTGAGCCAGATCCGCGCGGTTCTGTTGAGCGAACTCCCTGACCGCCGAGAGGAAAGCCGAATCGAACACTCCCTCAAGCTGCTGCTGCGTTGCAATGAAGAGGCGCAGGTTCTCAAAGGTCTCCTGCCCGTGCGGGAAGCTGAAGTCGCTGGTGAGCACATTCCCGCCTGCGCTGGCAAAGAAGTTCTCGTGAATCTGCTCCTCGATGAGGGCAGCCTCCAGAGCAGCGATCTCGCGTCGGCCCAGGCCCAGCCAGTGGGCGTGCTTGAGGCCGTTGCTGTAAAACGTGACTGCCAGACGCTCTGCGGTGCGAGCGATCGTGAAGATATCCTGAATTGGTGTGATACAGGAGTCAGATGGGGAGAGCAGAGCAGCATGGGCCTGAGGGGCGACTCCGCCGATCGCGGTCGAGAGAGCCACGCCCAGGCCAGCGCCTCCCATGACGCCCAGGGCAGCACCTTTGAGGAGCGATCGGCGTGACTGGGACTGGCGGGTGACAGTGGACAGAGTTTCCTGCTCAACAGGTTCATTGATCTCTGGCATCTTTTTGATCCCTTTCTGCTTGTTTTGTAGAGAGAATCTATCTGGAGGAGAAGAGATTGCCCACACAGCACAGCTGAGCGGCTGTCCGTCTTGAGAGGCAGAGAGAGGAGATTGAGAGCAGGGCACCAGTCTGCTCTCAGACAGAACCGGGATAGGTACAGTGTTGCCGACAGACAGCAGCCAGATCCTCACCTGAGACCACTCTTCTCCTCCTCGATTCGCTTATACGCAATGTATGACCATCTGGATTACTGACATGCTGATGATACTTTTATCCTCACTGTTCGTTATCCATGTCAGTAGTGAGCCTGTGCAGGCCGTGATAGGCCTGTCGGAGATCTGCCAGAGAGTCATCTAACATCCCTGCTGCGACGACAGGACCTTTAGGTACGTTGACGCTTGGTTGGGGACCAGCTTCGCGGCTGATAGCGACCGTATCGTAGCCTGTGATGCGGCCCTGGAAGTCGAGGCGGGCGATGCCATTTTCCATCGTGAAGAGGCCGATGCTCGTGGGGCGATGGTTCTGCAGGAGCCAGCCCTGATAGACCTGGGTGCCTTCCAGAGGAGGGAGACCGTAGACCACCACCACAGTGACCTGCTGGCGGGGGAAGTACATCACCTCACCTCTGGCGTTGCGCGCCAGGGCGGTTCCATAGAGCTGGTAGACGATGGGGACCGCCGGTGTGCTGCTAAGGCGGGTGACCTGTTGCTGGAGCGAGATATTCCAGGCAGTCATACCGGCGAGCAGGGCCAGCAGCAGCACGGCCACGGCGGCCAGCGCGCGCAGGCTCCACAGGCGGCGACGCTCCGCTCGCCGCGGTGATGGCCGGGAGCCTCGGCCTGCGTTGAGCGGCGTAGTGGCCTGGCTCATGTGCTGCGCCTGGGCCTCGATTCTGGCCAGAATGCGCTCTTTCACGCGTGGTGAGGGCTCCGCTGGAGGAACGGTGAGCGGAAAGAGATCGACGACGCTGCGCAATTGCTGCAGGGCGCGCCGGCATTTTTCGCAGTGAGCCAGATGCTCGTCGGCGGCGCGACGCTCCTCGTCCGTCAACGCATCCAGGGCGTAGGCACCCGAGAGTTCTTCAAATTCCTGGCAATTCATGAGGGACTCCGTATCCATTGCTCGATCGTTCCGAGAGGCAATCCGCATCATCTATTGTAACGCTGTGGGTCACGCCGAAGGCGGCGCCCTGTTCCACGCTGCTCAGCATTCTGTGGTCCCCATGCGTTCGAGAATACTGCGCAGACGTATCAGGCCCAGACGCATCCGTGCCTTCACGGTGCCCAGCGGAAGCTGATAGGCTCTGGCAATCTCCGAGTGAGTCCAGCCCTGGAAATAGGCCAGCTCGATAACCAGGCGTTGCTCGCTGGAGAGCATGCTCAGAGCTTTTCGCACCTGGGCACCCTGGATGGAGCGCCAGGCGGTCTCCCAGGTATCTGGCGAGGCCATGCCCTCATCGGAGATCACTTCTTCGAGAGGCACTCCTCGTAATTCCGCGTGTGCACGCAGCCGCCGCAGATAGTCAATGGCGCGATGGCGGATAATCGAAACGAGCCAGTTCTGTACCGAACCCATGCGTGAGGAATAGCTGCTCGCGCTCTGCCAGATGGAGAGGAAGGCCTCCTGCAGGAGGTCTTCGGCGGCCTGGTGATCGTTGATCATGCGGTAGGCAATAGCAAAGAGCAGGCGATGGTAACGCTCATAGAGCATTTCCAGAGCCCATATCACGCCGAGCGAAATGGCTCGCACCAGCGTTTCGTCGCTCAATTCCTCAACAGGGATCGAGAGGGCTGCCGCTTTCTGGGTGAACTCGGCAGCCTCTCGTCTGGAACCCTGCCCCTCCTTCTTCCCCGATGCACTCATTGCATTCCATCGTCCTCGTATCAAGAGATCCTGAGGCCATTATAGGCGCGACTGCAACTCAGACAGATCGCGATCGGCGTCCGATTGTTTTCTCCCGCGCTGTCCACATCTGATGGCGTGCTCTCCTTGCTTCTCCTCACCGGCCCTTTCCTCTGCTCCCCGCAGCACTCCGCTCAAGGGTGCTCTCTGATTGGATACGTAAATCGGGGACTGTTGGATCAGCTGAAAATGGACTCTTGCTTCAATACCCCTGTCTGAAGTTCAGGGGGCTTACGGCTCGACTGCGAGGGATAGAGGATCACCTTGTTCTGAGCACCTTCGCCTCTGGTGTTGTCCAGGTGCGGCAGTCCCCAGGTAATCCGATCGCCATCGATCTACGTAACCCCTTGGCAGAAAGGAGGTTCTCTTATGAGACAGTTTGATCTTCCACGCACCTTCGCACTGGTTATCGGTATTGTCTTTCTGCTGGTGGGGATTCTGGGTTTTATTCTGAACCCGACGGAGGGATCGCTCCTGGGGATCTTTGCGGTCAACATCGAGCATAATCTGATTCACGTACTCGTGGGGGTGCTGGGCATTGCGGCGGCCCTGACTGGCTGGCCACGTCTCTACGCGCAGGCGCTGGGTGTGGTCTACCTGCTGGTGGGGATTCTGGGCTTTGTCCCGGGACTCGCTCCTGATGGGATGCTCCTTGGCCTGGTGCACATCAATCTGGCTGACAATCTGCTCCATCTGGTCGTCGGGGCTGCTGCGGCGATCGTCGGCTTCATGCCGCTGGCCCGCCAGAGCGCGACGGATAGCGCTCAGGGCTGGAGCAAGGCTCGCTAGACCGCTCGCCCTGCCATCGCTTCTCTCCCCTGAGCAAGCGGAGTGGCCCTGCTGCATCCTTCCTCATGGTCGCCCCTCTCAAGGGCTACAGGCGGGTGGATGGCGGCAGGGCCGCTGGCTTGTTTTACACCTGGAGAGACTGCGCTGTCGGCCTTCGCGATCGCTGCTTAGCTGCTGGCTGCTGTGGCGGTGAAGGTGATGCTGATGTCGACCTTATTCTGCGAGATGGCGATATTCGCCAGGTTGGGCGGTTGTATTCCGAAGTCGGTCATGTAGATGGTGCTGGTGGCCTTGCCGGTGATCGTGCTCCCGCTGACCTTGCCCTGCACATCAAAGACCCCGCTATTGGTTTTCCCATGGAGCGTCAGATTCCCGATGAGTTGAAAATGGACGTTCTCGCCGTCACTATAACTGCTCGGCAGGCCACGGGTGGCCACCGATACGAAGGTGGCGTAGGGATACTGGTCGGTCTGCAGGGCGTTGCGCTGCACATAGCGATCGCGCATCGGTGAATCGGTCTGCAGGGTACGCAGGTCGACGGTGATCTTCATTCTCGATGATCAGATTCTCGTAGACGCTGTAGCTGGCCGTGGTCTGGGCGGGAACGACCTGGAAGGTGCGCAGGCCCGGGCCAGTGACTGGCGTCGTCGTGAGCGTGATCGGTCTGCTGGCGGTCTGACTCTGGTCCTGGGTGACACTGCTGGCGAAGTGGAAGCTGTAGAGCACACCTGCCACCACAATGATCACCAGGATCACCAGAACTGCCGGAATGATAATACCTTTTCTCATGCTTCCTCCGATGCATGCTACAGAATGCTCATCCTGTGCCGGGATACTGTCATGTTCCTGGAAGGCTGCTCCTGAGCTGAGCAGTCCCGGGGCCTCTGATCTCCCTGGACAGGGTGACGATCAGCTCGCTCCCGGTACCTCCCTTCTGATGAGGTGCTCGGAGCCGGAGGTGTGGACCTGGGCGAGGGGCAACACGAGACGGGCCGTGGTCCCATTGCCAGGGATGCTGGAGAGACTCAATTGCCCGCGGTGAAGCTGGGCGATACTGCGTGCAATCGAGAGGCCCAGACCTGTCCCGCCAGCCTCGCGCGAGCGCGCTTTGTCCACTCGATAGAAACGCTCGCCCAGATGGGGGAGATGCTCCGCTGGGATGCCGATCCCCGTGTCTCGGACCTCCAGAATTGCCTGTCTCTCCTGTGCCAGTGTGCGCACGTGCACACTGCCGCTCTGACGGTTATACTTGAGGGCGTTGTCCAGCAAGATCAGCAGCGCCTGTTCGAGTAGAAGGGGATCGCCGATCACATAGGGTCTGCCACGGTGCTCCTCGGCGATACTGATCCGGCGTTCTGCGGCCAGGGCGCGTACCCGTCGCAGGCCCTCGTGTGCCAGTTGCCTGAGGTCCAGGACCTCGTGCTCGCGGTGCAGGCCGCCGCTATCGAGGCGGGCCAGCGTGAGGAGATTGCCGGCAATCGCGGCCAGATGGTTGGTCTCAGTGACGATGTCTTCGAGCAGAGCGGCGTCCTCGCTCTGGAGGCGATCGCGGCTACGCAGGAGCACTTCGGCGTCCGCGCGCAGCAGCGTCAGGGGGGTACGCAGTTCATGGGAGGCATCGGCGATGAAGCGTTGCTGATTGTTCCAGGCCAGATGGGCCGGCTCCAGGGCACGGTTGGCAAGGAAAAAGCCACCTGCTCCCGCAGCGATCAGGGCCACTGCGCCGAGGCTCAGCAACAGGACCAGCAGCAGTGAGAGAGCGTTCTCCTCGTCCTGGATGGTGACTCCAACCATGACCACGCCGACCGGCCCCTGGCCATCGCTCTCTGGCACTGCCACGGCGTAGCGATAGATGGCGCCGACGTTCGCGCCGCCGCTGATCATATCGCTGGCGCTCCCATTTTGCAGGGCCTGGCTCACGAGCGTGTTGCTGATGAAGCCACCTGGCAACGTCTGGTTGGTGCTGCTGGAGAGGATAGTGCCGTGGGAGTCGAAGCAGGCGATCCACTCCATCGTGCCTGGCCGCAGGCCAGGGGGATTGCCAAAAGGGCTGCCCACAGCGGGTGAGCTACAGGCGTGGTCAAGGCGTCCATTCTGCCATTCAGTCGCGTGCATTGCCGCATCCTGGCGCGCTACCTCCTCGATCGGCTGGAGCAGGAAATACTGCGTTCCAAGATAGAGAGCGATGCTGAAGAGCACCAGCGCCGTGCCCAGGACGCCGCAGTACCAGAGCGTCAGGCGGAGGCGCAGACCGCGAAAGAGTGCGCCACCCGCCTCCTGTGCAAGGGTTGCTCGCTCGGCTCGTCCGCTATGGAGATAAGCCTGTTGCTTCTTCCAGCTCATGATGGCGTCCCTTTATCGTGCTGCGGAGCCTCGATCTTGTAGCCAACGCCACGGACCGTTTTGATCAGCGGGTGAGCGAAGCCCTGGTCGATCTTGTCACGCAGATAGTGAATGTAGATATCGACGACGTTCGAGAGCGCGTCGATGTCGTAGCGCCAGACGGCGTTGATGATCTGCGTGCGCGTCAGGACGTGACCAGCATGGCGCATCAGATATTCAAGCAGGGCAAACTCCTTGGCTGTCAGCTCGATCACCCGTCCTCCGCGTCGTGCCTCGTGTCGCACCAGGTCGAGTGTCAGATCTCCAACTGCGAGCTGCAGATGGTCGTCGAAGCGCCGATCACGGCGCCGCAGCAGAGCGTTGATGCGGGCCAGCAACTCGGCCATCGCAAAGGGCTTGGTCAGGTAGTCGTCGGCTCCGACGTTCAGGCCGGTGACGCGATCCTCGATAGCTCCACGGGCGGTCAGCATCAGCACCGGTGTGGTGATCTGCTCGGCGCGCATCTGGCGGCAGATCTCCAGGCCATCGATGCCAGGAAGCATCAGATCCAGAATCACGATGTCATAGGTATCCGAGAGAGCCAGGTCCAGCCCACTCTGTCCATCATGCGCCAGGTCGACGCTGTGGCGCTCCTCAAGCAGGACACGGCGCAATAGATACGCCAGGCGTTTCTCATCTTCAACAACCAGGATATGCATATGCGTTCCCTCTGCAGCGCTGGCGCCTTGCGCTCGCCCAGAAGCGAGGTGCCTGGCATCCCGGGAGGACGACCACCGCTCTCTGGGTGAGCGCCACCCATCGCCTTCTGTTGAGCATAGCCGAACTTTATGAGAAATGGATTGGAATTGTCTGGGAACATTCTAATCCACGAAGCTGACTGGGGGCCAGCCTGCTCTGGAAAACCCTCCGACTGCTGTACCTGATCTGGCTTGCTGGTTTCTCCCATGCATAGGCGTGACTTTTTCTTGTTCATGCCGTCTCTCTGTTTCGGATGGTGCACATTCGCGGCTCCTCTATCATAGAGATGAGGACTGTCGGAGTGTGCGCTCTTTGCCGCTTTCCTCCTGCTCAGGAGGGGAGCGACTTGACCGCTGATAGAACATGGCCTGCCCCGCCGGATGATACTGCGTCGTGGCGGATGATCGCCCTGCTCTGCCGGGGCAGGCCTGCACATGACATGAAAGGAGTAGTCATATGCCAGATCGTTCTGATGAACAGATGACAATAACACAGACAGCCAGTCAAGGAAATGTGCGAGGGGTTGCACCGGCGACGATCAGCCGGGCAACGGAGGCCATCACCCCTCAAGGGAAGACCTCGATTGCAGATGGCGTGGTCGCGAAGATCGCCGGCATTGCGGCGCGTGAGATCGAGGGTGTACATGACCTGGTGGCCAGTGGTGCCGGGGCAGCGATTGCCGGCCTGGCGACCCGTGTCACTGGAGGCGACACGCGCTCGACCGGGGTGAGCGTCGAGGTGGGGCAGCAGGAGGCGGCGGTGGATCTCAATGTGGTCGTGGATTACGGGGTGAGCATTCCCCAGGTGGCTGCAGCTGTGCGCCAGAACATCATCAACCGTGTGGGGGCCATGACGGGGCTGGTTGTCAAAGAGGTCAACATCTCGGTAACCGACCTCTACTTCCCTGACGAACAGGCGGCGCGTCAGAATCAGCCGCGCGTTCAGTAACGAGCAAGAGTGGAGAGCGGCGCTATGACTGAGCAGCAGATGACTGTGAGGCGCCCGGCCGATCTCCAGCTAGCCCAGGCCCTTGCCGCGGCGGTCTGCCAGGTACCCGGCGTGCTGGAGATGAGCGCAGGCCGGTTTGCGCGGGAGGGCACCTACGGTCCCGGGGCCTATGTGCGTGGGGTGGTCCTGCATCGCCCCACGCCGGCGACGCTGGAGGTGGCCGTGCATGTCGTTGTGGCGGCAGAGGCGCTGCTCGTCTCTGCCGCAGGTTTGGAAGGGAGCGCGGCCCTGCCCCACCTGGGTGAGCAGATCCGGGCGGCGGTGATCCGGGCGCTCCCTCGTGCCGAGCGCAGGCGTCTGGCGGCCGTGCATGTCTCGTTTGATGATCTGCGCTAAGCCCGGCCCGGCCCGGCCTGGCCTGGCTCTGGCCTGCGGGCTGGCTGTTCCTGTGGAAGTTGAGGAAGGAAGAGCTATGAGAAATGTCTTCAATCGTATGCTTTTGATTCTACTTGGACTGATCGCCGTCGTCGCCGGTGTCTGTCTCATCTTGCTGGAAAGTGGTGTGGTGAGCGTTCAGCAGCTCAGCCCGGCAGGGATACTGCAGCGCCAGTGGCAGTTTCTGCACGCACTCAGCCCGGCCGATGCGGGCACGGCCGTGATTGTGGCCGTCGTGCTCGTCTTGCTGGGAATGCTGCTACTGCTCGTAGAACTCTGGCCGGGGCGCCGGGGGCCGGCGCAGTTTGTGGTGCAGCGCGATGCGCACGGTGTCGTGGCCGTTGCCCGCAGCAGCGTGAACGATCTGGTGCGCTATGTTGCCACCACGGTGCCGGGGATTGTGGAGACCCGTGAGGCAGTCAGTGGCGAGGAGAAGGGGCTGCGTGTACGTGTGCGGGCAGCGATCTCTCCGGAGGCAGTGGCCCCAGAGGTGGGCAGGACCCTGCAGGAGAAAGTCCAGCAAGCGTTGCAGCATCATCTGGGATTACCGGTCGCCACAGTGGAGGTAGCCACCCAGGTTGAACCTCTACAGCACAGAAGACGTGTACGCTAATAGGGAGTGGCACGCGCTCGACCTGGGAGCCCAGGGAGCCTGTCGATCTGGAAGGAGGTTTTGTGAAGATGTCATCACGTACAGTGGGATTGATCCTTGGCTTTGCTGTGGGGGTCGTATGGGCCGTAGCTGGCTTTGGGGCAGCGCTCCTGGCAGGAGTGCTGGCCTTCGTCGGCTGGGTGATCGGCGGTGTGGTTGAGGGGAGGATCAATGTCGTGGCCCTGTGGGAAGACCTGCAGGGACGCCGGCGCGATCTGGTCTGAATGGCTGTTCCTGAGGGATGGATCTGCTGCTCGATCGGCCGCCGCACCCTGGCTGCCGATTGCGCGCCTATAGCTGCGGCATGATCGTCGCCGGGAAAGCCTCTCCCGCGGATGGAGGTGAGGGGGAAGCGGACTGGCGCCGGGCCGCTCTGGAATCCGGTCAGCACGGATGGCCGAGCGCCGAGCAGAGGCTGGCTCAGGCGTTCTTCCTGCTTCATTCATCCATTCATTCAAATGCGTGCGTGTGTGCAGGCGGAGATGGCCCGATGCTGTCTCAGGCATAGCGGGCGACGATCAAGCTCCTCGTCAGGTGGAAAACGTCCTTGGATGATAGCACGCTGAGCGATAAAATACTGGTGATACGCTGCCAGCGGGAGTTGCCGGACTCCACGCGCAGCTTTGAATACCTGGTCCGGCGCTATACACAACGGGTCTATGCTCTGGTCTATCGGATCGTTGCCAACCGCGAAGAGGCGGAGGATATTACTCAAGAGGTCTTCATCAAGGCCTGCTATGCCCTGCCCAGGCTCCAGCAGCCGGCGCTGTTCTCAGCCTGGCTCTACCGAACGGCGACCAACGCCGCGCTGGATGCCCTTGAGAAGAGGAAGCGTCGCCCACTGGGCGAATCGTTGGACCAGGAGCAGGAGGAAGGTCAACAGGCTGCGCTGGCTGTGGCCTCTGGTCCCGGGCCGGAGGAGCAGCTCGCACGGCGTGAGTTACGTGACTGTATCAATACCGTTCTGGGAGGGCTGGAGCGCGATCAGGCACGGGTGCTGGTGATGCGCGATCTCGAAGATCTGAGCTATGACGATATGGCGCGTGCCCTGGATCTGAGCCTGGGAGCGATCAAGATGCGCCTGCACCGGGCGCGGCTGGCGTTTCAGCGGCTCTTCATCAAGCTGTGTGGTCAGCATCTGCAGGGACGTGCGCGATCCACCGCCATCCGAGGGCGGGGACGCAGGAGAGCAGAGGAGAAGCGAGCATGAACTGTGAAGAACTGCGTGTACTCCTTCCCGATCTCGTTGAGGGCCATCTCTCCCCGCAGGTGGAGGCAGAGGCACGTAGGGCGCTGGGAGAGTGTCCGGAGTGTCAGCGTGAGTTTGAGGCGGCGCGTCAGGTTCGCGTCCTCTTCCGCGTTCTGCGTCAACGTCAGGGCACGGCCCCGCTGCCGGGCGGGCTGGAGGAGCGTATCCTCTCGCGCCTGCATCAGGAGCGCTGCGGCCTGGAGCTGCTTGATCTCTCCTCGCTGGCCTTTGGCATCTGGCTCAGAGAGTTGTTGCATATGCTGGGCACACTGCTACAGGTTGATCTGAGCCTGATCGAGGGGGGTGAGGGTCTGGATATTGAGGCAGGCCAGCTATGAGCGCCGTCGTCTCGCTCGTCATCACTCTGCAGTGAAAGGAAAGAACCAGAGAATGACCATTCAGCCCGTGATTGATAGCCTGAGTAAGACCATCCTGGAGATTGCGGCCTTTGTGCCGCGGCTGCTTAATGGACTGCTCCTCCTGATCATCGGGTATCTGATCAGTGTGCTGGTCCGCTGGGGCCTGCGCTTTGTACTCGATCATGTAGGAGTGCAGCGCCTTGGCGAGCGGCTCGGCTTCGTCACGTTTCTGCGCCGTCTGGGGATCTCGCCTTCGGTGCCGCGCTTTCTTGCCAATGTCGTTTTTTTCTTCTTGATTCTGAGTTTCTTCACATCGGCGCTACGCCTGCTGGAGTTCGTCAGCCTGGCAGACTTTCTGGAGGCCATTCTGCAATTTGTGCCGCGGGCGATCAGCGCCCTGATCCTGCTGCTGCTGGGAGCGCTGGCGGCGCGCTTCCTCGGTGCCACGGTTGGCGCACTGGCGCGTAATGTTAATATTATCTATAGTCGCCTGCTGGCTCTGCTCGTCGAGTATGTGCTGCTTGCGTTCGTGGTGATCATCGCCATCTCGCTCCTGGGGATCGATACGACGGTGCTGATTACCAGCTTCACGATCGTCTTTGCTGCGCTTGGCCTGGCGATTGCTCTCAGCTTTGGCTTCGGCTCTCGCGAGGCGGCGCGCAACATCATCGCGGGCTACTATATTCGCAGGCACTTCACGCCTGATGAGCAACTGATCCTGGGAGAGCACCGTGGCCGCTTTCGTGCAACGTCTGGTCTGTACACCGTGCTTGAGATCATCGATGAGCAGGGCCGCACCAGAACCCTTTCCATTCCCAACGCCGTCTTCGCCCGCCAGGTGGTACTTGGGGAGCAACGTCCAGGAAGAGAAGGGTCGTCAGCGGCTGCTGTGCCCCCTCCCGAGGCTCCTGGCGGTCAGGAGCGCTCTGTGCAGGAGTGAGTATCCAGCCAGTGCTGATAGCCGGAGAGCGTTCTATCTCATTCAACGGGAGGAGCGTGCATGACTGGTACGCTTTCACAGGAGGGACCTGTGCCAGGTCAGTCCTCCATCGAGCAGCTATTACGGGGAGGGAGCGGACGCGAGATCATCTGAGTCCCGACTGTATCAAGTTGCTCGATCACGAGGGCCGGCTCTTGTGGCTGAATCGTGGCGGCATTCAAGCCCTGGAGATCGAGGATGTGAACAGTTGCTTGAATAACGAGTGGCTGGATTTCTGGAGCGGCGATGGACGGCGGCTGGCAGAGGAGGCCCTCGCCGCCGCGCGTAACGGACGGGTCGGCAATTTTGAAGGCTTCTGCCCGACCTTTCGTGGCACGCCGCGCTGGTGGCAGGTAACGATTACGCCCTTTTTCGATCATGAGGGGCGCATTACCTGTCTGCTGGCGATCTCGCGCGACATCACCGCCAGAAAACGGACAGAGGAGGCCCTGAGAGCAAGCGAGGAGCGCTTTCGCGGCCTGGCCGATCATGCTCCGGTGATCATCTGGCAGACCGATGTCAGCGGGGCAGCGATCTATTTCAATGCCACCTGGCGGCACTTTACCGGATGGTCGGATGAGGCATCACTGGCCTGGGGCTGGATGACAGCTGTCCATCCCGTTGATCGCGTCTGGCTCGTGGAGCACTGGCGTACACTCATAGACCTGCAGGAGCCGTATGAGCTGCAGTTTCGCCTGCAGGGAGCTGACGGGGATTATCACGATATGCTCGTCTTCGGAGCCCCCTATAGCGACGCCGAGCAGTGCTTCGCTGGCTACATTGGAACCATGCTGGATGTGACTCGCCAGAAGGCCCTTGAGCGCCAGCGCGACGCCTTTCTGAGTCTGGCCACCCATGAATTAAAGACCCCGCTGACGGCCTTGCTGGGTAATATGCAGCTCGCGCGGCGTCTCTTGCAGCGCCTGAGTGCGGCTGAGGGACTGGCTGGTGAGGAGGAGCGGCTGCAGCTCATTGAGCAGGCACAGGGGCTGCTGGTACGTGGTGAGCAGCATCTGCGCAGGCAGAATCGTCTGATCAACGACCTGCTGGAGATGTCGCGCAATCACGACGAGAACCTGGAGCTGCGGCTGGACCGCTGGAATCTGGTGGAGGTGGTTCAGGAGACGGTGCAGGATCTGCAACTGGCCTACACACAGCGGACACTCACACTCGCGCTGCCGGAGACCAGGTCCCTCTGGGTCTGCATTGATCGCGACCGCATTGAGCAGGTCGTTCAGAACTATCTCACCAATGCGCTTAAATACGCGCCTCCCGAACAGCCGGTCGCGGTCAGCCTCGAGCGTGTAGGGACGCTGGCGCGTTGTTGTGTGCACGATGCCGGACCAGGACTCTCGGCGGAGGCGCGTGAGCGGGTCTGGGAGCGCTTCTACCAGGTGCCTGGCATACGGGCCCATCAGAATGCCGGGGCCAGTCTGGGACTGGGTCTCTATATCTGCCGCCGTCTGGTGCAGCAGCATGGTGGTGAGGTCGGTGTAGAGAGCCGGGAGGGAGAGGGCTCCACCTTCTGGTTTACGCTGCCGCTGGTCGCGCCGCCTGCAGAGGAGGTTGCGGAGCCACCTGCCGGCTATACGCCTTAGGGAGCCGCCGATCGTCGCTGGGTGTGAAGATCGTCGCGGCTCCCCTTCCTCCTGAGGTCCCTCGGACCAGGCCTGGCCAGGGGAGAGGATACCTATCTGGCCGGCATTCTTATGCCGCCGTCCAGGCGGATGACCTCCCCGTTGAGCATCGGATTCTCGATGATCTGACGGGCGAGCAGGGCGTATTCATGCGGCCGACCCAGGCGTTGGGGAAAGAGCGTTTGCTGGAGCAGCGCGTTGCGAGCCGGCTCGGGCAGGCTGGCCATCAGGGGTGTGTCGAAGATCCCGGGTGCGATGGTCATCACACGGATGCCATGGCGCGCCAGATCGCGCGCGATGGGCAGGGTCATGCCTACGATGCCGCCCTTGGAGGCGGAGTAGGCGGCCTGGCCGATCTGGCCATCGAAGGCGGCCACAGAGGCCGTATTGATGATGACACCGCGCTCGCCCTCCTCGTCGGGCTGGTTGCTGCTCATGGCCTGGGCAGCCAGGCGGAGGGCGTTAAAGGTGCCGATCAGGTTGACCTGGATGACGCGCGTGAAGGCTTCGAGGCTGTGGGGACCATTCTTCCCCAGCACACGCTCGGCGATGCCGATGCCGGCGCAGTTGATCAGCACGTGCAGGGCTCCGAAGGCGTCAAGCGCCGCTTGAATGGCCCCCTGCACAGAGGCCTCGTCGACGACGTTGGTCTGTACGAAGCGGGCCTGCTCGCCGATCTGGCGCGCCAGGGCGGTGCCGGCCTCGCTGTTGAGATCGGCGATCAGCACGCGCGCTCCGCTCTCGGTGAGCAGCCGGACGCAGGCTGCGCCGAGGCCGGAGGCCCCGCCTGTCACGAGGATGCCTTTGCCAGTGACTTCCACGTAGATACCCCCTTGTTGCTTAGCGAATGCTGCACTGGTCATGTGATCGTCATCGCCAGGCTAGCGGGTGGGCCGCTCTGGCCGCTTACCGGCAGCTCTGGCGTGAGCGCTGATCACTGCTGATACTATACCACCTCTGGCGGTGACGCTGCGTGGCCGTGGCTGGCGATGTCGGCTGGTTGCTGGGTGAGCAGGACGCCCTGGTTGAGGAGCCAGCGGAGATCGCGCGTCTGCTTCGCGGTGCGTGAGACCTCAGCGAAGAGCGGCGCCCGTTCCTGATCGTACCGGAGATGGTTGCTGGTGGGTGATCGTGCCCTCGCTCTGCCTGACCGCGGTCAGCGCAGCTCGCTTGATCTCCTCCACCGAGGGTGGAGGGGTCAGCTTACGCTGGCTGACGCCGAAGAAGGTCGCTCAGGCCTCTTCCAGCCAGCGGGTCTCCTCTGGTGAGAGTCGCTCTCCCTCAAACCCCCAGTCCCAGCAGTTCAGACGGTCCTGACTCATGTAGTTGCTCCTGATCGCTGATGGCAGCGAGGGCCGTCCTGCTCTCACCGTAGCAGAGGACACTGGCTTCCCGGCCTCGCTCGCTCAGTGCGAGCCAGCGAGGACGGCCACCAGCAGAGCGCCAGCCACCAGCACCAGGAGCCCGATCATGATGGCGACTCCCAGCGGGTGGCCGAGGTTGAGGGTCCAGCCAACGCCAAAACGGCGCTCGACCAGCAGCGCGGGGTCGTCGCGATTCACGTAGAAGAGGCCAGCGATCCAGTAGCGATCGTCGTCACGCATCACGTAGTTCGTGTGGCTCTCGTAGGCGCGGCGCTGTCTGCCGCGATAGAGGTAGAAAATGATCAAGATGAAGAGCACCACCAGAAGCACTGGCAACAGCGAGAGGAGTAGCGTTGCCTGCTGAACGCCGGGCAGGGCCTGGCTGATCACCAGAGTGGCGAGCAGGAAGATAGCGTTGGTGATGGCGGCCGTCGAGAGCAGCAGATCGCTCCAGGCGCGCCGCTGCCGCTGGCGGTCCCGACGCGACTCCTCGGGTGCGCTGGGGTCGAGGGACTTGCGCAGATGCGGCAGGTAGAGCGCCAGCGCGACGAGGCTGCCGCTGAGGAGCAGGGCCAGCAGCGGCAGCAGGAAGATCTGGTCTTTCCCGCCCCAGCCATCGGGCTGGCTGCTGGCGTTGTAGTGGGTCACGATGCGGGCGGGCAGTGCCGGATAGCGCAGCATGCTGATCGCCAGCATGCCGGCCAGCAGCAGAGCGTTGAGCGTCAGCCAGAAGCGCGAGAGGTGCGCAGACTCCTGGCTGGAGGGAACCTCCACGACGATGACCTCACGCAGGCCCGCATACCAGTCCTCGCCTTCTTTGATCGCACGTAGCTGGCGGTGCATGAGGTAATAGACGAGGATGGCCAGGGCGAGCGTCGTCAGCAGTCCCAGTGGTGCCAGCCAGAGTGTCAGGCCAGACTCCATCAGATAGGTCGCGCCGGCAATGATCAGCAGACCGATCAGGCCGCTGAGGATGATCAGCAGCCGGTAGCGGCGGAGCAGGCGGGCGATGACTGGCTCATTGACGCGGCTGGCCGGAATGCGCACCCCGAAGGGAAGGGTGGGTGGCATGAGGACGGGCATCAGCCAGTACAGCAGCGTGACCAGGCAGATGACGACGGCGTGGATCAGTTCATAGACGACGATCATCTGAATGCTCCTCCTCTTTCTCCGCGCTTGCAGCGCGGCGCTGGGCGGCGAACTCTTCCAGCAGGTGTCGGCAACGAGCGAGAATCTCTTCAGCCGCCAGCCCCTGGGCATAGGCTTCGGCCAGCAGCGTACGCGCACGCGCCTCCCAGTCGTCGGCCAGCCGGCCTGTGGGCTGAATCACAGCCCCTGTTTTGCGCCTGAGCTGGAGGAAGCCCTCGCGCTCCAGCAACTCATAGGCCTTGTTGACAGTGTGCAGGTTGATACCAAAGTCTGTGGCGAGTTGGCGGATTGACGGTAGATTGCTACCCGCTGACAGGGCGCCGCTGGCGATCCCTTCCACGATCTGATCGCGGATCTGCTGATAGATGGCTTTCTCACTACCTGGCTCGATGGTGATCAGCATCGGTCTTCCTCTCCTCTTGATGGTCATAGTATATGTTCTCGGCGAGTGAAAAGCGCCGCGGGATCTGGCCAGAGGCTTGACCTTTTGTTATATTTGTACTATAACAAATAGTATAAATCGTCTACGCACCGATGGCAAGGGCCTGCCATCGAATCGAAAGGGAGCAGACGCGATGCAGAAGCGCGTTCAAGGCATTGTCATGTACCTGCTGATTGCTTTTGGGGCAGCCTGGCTCTGCTGGCTGACTGGCTGGCTGGCCGGTGTTTCTGCAACCAGCCCACTGTTTCAACTGGTGGCGTTGCCGGGAGGGTTTGCGCCGGCCATTGCAGCTCTGGTGGTCCGTTTGAGGATCACGCGCGAGGGACTGGCCGACGCGGGTTTGCGCCTCGATCTGCGTGCGGGGAAGTGGCGCTACTACCTTTTCGGGTTGGTGTTGCCCCTGGTTGTGATGACCAGCGTTGTCCTGCTGGCGCTCCTGACAGGCATTGCGCAGCCTGATTTCAGCCTGCAGCGGGCCATTAGAGCGCTGGCACCTGGCGTCAAGAGCGCTCCGCTACCACCCTTCATCTGGCCGCTGATTGTGCTGCAATGCCTGGTGATGGCTGTGGTAGCGACTCCGATCCTCTGGGGAGAAGAGTTTGGCTGGCGCAGCTATTTGCAATTGCGCCTCTGCCCTGGACGGCCTCTGCTGGCGGCCCTGGCGACCGGTCTGATCTGGGGCCTCTGGCACTATCCTCTCATCTTGATGGGCTACGAGCGCTACAGCAATCCCTGGCTGGGGCTGCTCCTCTTTCCCATCTTCACTATGTTGCTGGCCATCATCTTTGCCTGGCTGCGCCTGAGAAGCGGCAGCATCTGGGCGAGCAGCCTGGCGCATGCCGCCACCAACGTGATCGGCGGTAACCTGAGCATCTCCCTCTTTGCGGGAAACTCCAGCTTCTCTCTGGTAGCTTATAGCGGAGTGCTGGCCTGGATACCTCTGGGCCTGGTGGCCCTCTGGATTGTCCTCAGCGGCCGGCTCTCTGCGCAGGGGCATAGCCAGGCACAGCCAGCGCTATAAAAGAGACGGCGGCCGGCAGTGCTCGCTCCCCATCAGGAGAGCAGGGCTGCTGCCGGCCGCCGCAACCGCTGCGTAGCGGGGCGAGCCTGAGCAATGGTCAGCGTCGCAGAGACTCAGGCGGCGCTGGGCACAACATCACCGCAGGCAATGACATCGCTATTCGCGCCTGTGACAGTCTCGGTTGTTTGATAGAGAATCAGAGACCAGCCGCTGTGAGGGATCGCGTTGATGTTACTGAGTGTTGCGGTGGCATCAGCTTCGCCTCGAGCGTTGGCCTTCAGTTTTTCGATGACGTAGAGCATGGAGCCCATGCTGCTGCAACTGCCAGCATGGATGTGGAAATCGTGGGTTGAGTTGGGAAGCAGCCCGCTGACGGAGACGTGAATGGTGAGCGTCTGCCCGGAGAGGCGCAACTGCGCCTGTCCTCGGACCGCCTGGTCGGGCGAGGGATCCTCGCTGAGGGCGACCGTGACCTCCTGGCGGCTTTTCAGGGAGGTGTTGTGATTGGCGATATCGCCGCACGAAATAGAGAGCGTCTGTACGATCGTGTTGAGCGCTGGACCATTGTGGACGTTGATGTACCAGCCGCTGGCGGGGATGCCCTGAGCCACGCCTTTGATCACGACCGTCGTGCTGGCGTTACCATGGGCGTCGGCCTTGAGCGTGGGCAGCGTATAGAGAGCGGCCCCTGCGTGCTGGCAGCTCCCCTTATGAATGTGTGCCGGGTGACTGGTCTGGGGAACCAGACCCTGCAAACTGATCTTCACGGTCAGCGCCTGGTCCTGCGGTGTCCAGCTCAAGGTGGCGCTGCCTGCGGGCGTGTGCTTGAGGACGGCGCTGGCAAAGGTAGCGTTGATGGAGCTATCTTTCAGGCTGGCGCTGGTGGATGATGTGGGACCAGTGACGCAGGCTGTCAACAGCCACAGCAGACCAAGGCAGGCGAGGGCGCTAAAGGTGCCAGACATGTATCTCTTAGATATCTGTGTAGATCTCACAATCGCTCCTCCTTGTTGAAAGAAATGCTATTTATAACTATATAGAGATGATCAGAATTTCTTGCTCTATAATATGAGTATAATCATCCGCCCAAGAGCTGGCTGATCATAGCGCGCTCAACAGACAAACGCTGTAGCTGCTGTGCGAGGACTCCCGCCCGCGTCAGGACCGCTTGACGCTGGATCGCGCAGTCTGGTACAATTATATCGTACTACGATAAAAAAACATCCTGAGGCAGCCATGCACAGTGAGGAGAGCGATTCCTCCATCGACTATCGGGCCCTGGCCGAATTTCGCTATCAGATTCGGCGTTTCATCCGTTTTAGCGAGCAGGTAGCGCGCTCGGCTGGTCTGGAGCCGCAGCATTATCAATGCCTGCTGGCGCTCAAAGGGCTGCCCGAGGACCACAGGCCGACGGTGGGAGAGCTGGCGGAGCGCCTGCAGATTCAGCACCACAGCGCGGTCGAACTGATCAATCGTCTGGCGGAGCGTGATCTGGTGCAGCGTCAGCGTGATACCCTGGACCAGCGGCAGGTGATTGTGACCCTGACTGCCCATGGAGAGGAGGTCCTGCGCCGCCTTGCCTTGCATCATCGCTCAGAGCTACAGGTCGTGGGGCCTGCGCTCGTTCAGGCCCTGCAGTCCATTCTACGCGATGCAGAGCGTGCCGGAGGACCCGAAGCCTGTCCTGAAGAGATTCTGGCGAGAGAAGAGAGGACGAACGGTTATGTTGAGGAGCGCTGAATCGGGAGGGCGGGGACTGCATGTCTGGAGTGAGGTGGAGGAGCGACTGAGACGCCTGAGGGGGGCGAACCAGCGTGAGCAGTCGCAGGAGCCTGGGGATTTCACGACCACAGTACGGGTCATCCCGATCGCACTCCTGGCGATCGGCATTGGCGCGCTGGGCGCTGTCATTGCCTTGCTTCTGCTGCGCCTCATTGGCCTCTGTACCAATATCTTTTTCTTTCAGCGTCTGGACACCAGTCTGGTTTCGCCGGCGGGCAACCGGCTTGGTCTCTTCGAGATGCTGGTGCCTGTCATCGGTGCCCTGATCATTGGCCTGCTGGCGCGCTATGGCTCGGAGCGCATTCGGGGGCATGGCATCCCCGAGGCCATTGAGGCCATTCTTGTCAACGGCAGCCGCGTCCAGCCGCGGGTAGCCTTTTTAAAGCCGCTCGCCTCGGCCATCTCAATTGGGTCCGGTGGTCCTTTTGGCGCCGAAGGTCCCATCATCATGACCGGAGGAGCGTTCGGCTCGATGATCGCTCAGTACTTCCATCTGACGAGTGCAGAGCGCAAAACGCTCCTGGTGGCTGGTGCGGCCGCGGGCATGTCGGCCACCTTCGCCTCGCCGGTGGCGGCTGTGCTTCTGGCGGTTGAGCTGCTCCTCTTCGAGTGGAAGCCGCGCAGCATGATCCCGGTAGCTCTGGCCAGTGCCACAGCGGCGGTGATCCGCTGCTACATCATTGGCGTCGGTCCGCTCTTCCCGACGCCGCCCCATCCGGCCTTTATCGGGCCGGCGGGCGTACTCAGCTGCGTGCTGGTCGGGTTGCTGGCTGGTGGCCTCTCCGCTCTGCTGACCGTCTCAGTCTACGCGGCTGAAGATGCCTTTCGCAAACTGCCCATTCACTGGATGTGGTGGCCGGCCATCGGAGGCCTGGTCATCGGCCTTGGAGGGCTGGTCTTTCCTCAGGCGCTGGGCGTTGGCTACGATAGCATCAGTGCCCTCTTACACGGCAGCATGCCGCTCAAGATCATCCTGGGTCTGCTCCTGGTCAAATCGATCATCTGGGCCATCTCCCTCGGATCGGGGACGTCGGGTGGTGTGCTGGCTCCCTTACTCCTCATGGGCGGCGCTCTGGGGGGGCTGCTCACACCCTGGCTCCCTGCAGAGGGAGCTGGCTTCTGGTCGTTGATCAGTATGGGGGCCATCCTGGGAGGCACCATGCGCTCGCCCTTCACCGGCATCGTCTTTATGCTGGAGCTAACGCACGACGTTCATGCCCTCCTGCCCTTGCTGATCGCAGTCACTGTGGCGCACGGCTTCACTGTCCTGGTGATGCGCCGCTCGATCCTCACGGAAAAGGTGAGCCGGCGTGGCTATCACCTCTCCCGTGAGTATGCCATTGATCCGCTGGAGGTTCTCTTTGTGCGCGAGGTTATGCGCACCAGCGTGGTGGCGCTGCCCGCCAGCGCTCGTCGCAAGGACCTGCAGCAGTCGCTCCGTAGCGAGCACCGCCAGCATGGTCAGCGGCTCTATCCCCTTATCGATGAGGAGCAGCGTCTGGTCGGGGTCATCACGGGCAGCGATCTGCAGGGCCTCCTGCAGGATGAGGCGACGCAGGGGGAGGATGAGCAGTGGCGGCTCGACCAGGTGGTGAAGATCGAGCCGGTGGTCTGCTATCCCGATGAATCCTTGCGCCAGGTAGCCTATCGCATGGCTGCCACTGGTCTGACCCGTCTGCCAGTCGTTGAGCGTGGTGTCGAGCGGCGGCTCATCGGGCTGCTGGCCCTGAGTGATCTCCTCAAGGCGCGCGAGCGCAATCTTGTTGAGGAGCGCCATCGCGAGCGTGTTCTGCGCATACGTCTTCTCCTCCCTCTCAGCCAGTCTGCGCGTAGCTGGCGGACGCGCGAGACGGCCCTGGCTCCGGAGCGGAGAGAGACACCGGAGGAAGAGGCCTCGCCGCGCTGATATCGTGGTCTCTCTGGTGGCTGGCGGGCCAGCGGGGCGCTCTCCCCTGGTGTCGCGCTGGCTCCCCCCAAATTACAAACCGCCCGTGTTACGCATCAGGCCGCCATCAATGACAAAGGTCGAGCCAGTCACATAGGCCGAGGCGTCCGAGGCCAGATAGAGCGCAAGCGCCGCGATCTCTTCGGGCTGGCCCATCCGATGGAGGGGAATCTCTGCCAGCAGTGCCTGGTATTTCTGGGGATCGGCCTTGACATCGGCATCGATAGGCGTATCGACCGCACCCGGAGCGATGTTGTTGACCGTGATATTGTAGGGGGCCAGCTCGAGGCAGATAGTGCGTGTCAGCATGCGCAGTCCGCCTTTGGCGCAGCAGTAAGGGACATTGTGCGGCATCGGCAGATCCTCGTGCACCGAGGAGACGTTGATAATGCGACCGGGCGTCTGTTGTTTGATCATCTGTCTGGCGGCAGCCTGGGCACAGAAGAAAGCGCCTTTGAGATCGACGCTCAGCACTCGATCGAACTCTTCCTCACTCACCTCGATAAAGGGATGGTGAATCTCCATGCCGGCATTGTTGACCAGAATATCGAGGCGCCCGAACTGCGCGACCGCTCGGGTGATCAGTCCGGTCGCCTGCTCGTACTGTGAGACATCGGCCTGGACGACAACAGCCTGCCCGCCCTGTTGCTGAATGGTCTCCAGGACCTCTCTGGCCTTCGCCTCGGCGTGGGCATAGTTCACAACGACCTGGGCACCCTCGCGTGCGAAACGCAGCGCAATGGCGCGTCCGATCCCGCTATCCGCGCCGGTGATCAGCGCAACCTTGTTAGCAAGCTCCATACTGGTAGGTCCTCCTCGCTGTCTAAAAAGAAAAAAGCAGCGCCTTCGCCCTCTCGCTCTGCCACCATCTCACTATAGCACACGGATGATCTGAGATCGCGCGCGACAAGGTGTGTGAGGCAGGCTGCCTGGCAAAGCAATCGCTGAAGCCTGCTGATCCCTGGTGCGGCATGTAGATCGGAGGAGGGAGTGATGGGCTGATGGAAGAGTACAGCGCCGATCGCTCGCTGGTGACCGTACGTGTCGCGGGTCTCGTGCCCGAGAGCGCGCAAGGCCGTGGCGCTGCTGGAGAGCTACGGCGTCTACGGCGCTCATTCTGGCCGTGAGCGGCGCTCCCCCTATGCCCCTCACATTCACGCTGAAGAGAAGGGACCTTTTGTCGATCTGACGCAGCCGCAGGATCTGGGGAGGCCGCGGAGAGCAGACCAGGAGGGGAGGTGCCGCGCAGTGACCGTGATGACAACAGTCAGCAAGAACCTTCCCCAGAGTGCTCACTCAGGGGGTCGAGGGGGCGATAGGGAGCCAGACGCTAAAAGTGCTCCCCTCGCCGGGGACGCTTTCAGCACTGATGCGGCCCCCGAGTTGCTCGACCAGCGTATGGGCGATGGCCAGGCCCAGCCCGGTACCCTGACGTTTGCGCGCGCGATCGGCGCGGTAGAAGCGCTCGAAGATGTGGGGGAGATCGGCGGGATCGATGCCAATCCCTGTATCGCTCACCCTGAGCAGCGCCTCGCTCTCCGTGCGTTCCAGGGAGACGATCACCCGTCCAGGCTGCTGCTCGCTATCGGCAGGGGTATATTTGAGCGCGTTATCGAGGAGGATCAGCAGCAAGCGTCGTAGCTGCTCCTCCTCGCCCCGCACGCGCACCGCTTCCATATGGCCGATCTCCAGCTTGAGCGGCGAATCCTCGGCGTTGAGGCGCAGGCGGAGCTGGCGGATCAGTTGTAGAACGATGCGATCCAGTTCCACCACCGGCGGAGGCGATGGTAGCTCCTCCATCTCTTCCGTCTGAGGAGGGAGAGAGACGCTGGCGTCGGCCCGCGCCAGGAGCAGGAGATCATCAACGAGACGAGCCAGGCGCAAGGTTTCGCTATGGGCATCCGAGAGCATGGTGCGGCGCTCCTCAGGTGGCAGCTCATCGACGTAGCGCTGCAGGAAGGCCAGATTCCCCTGGATGGTCGTCAGAGGAGCGCGCAGCTCGTGTGAGGCATCAGCCACAAAGCGATGCTGAGCACGTACCGCGTGTTCAAGGTCGCTGAGCATTGCGTTGAAGGAGTCGATGACCAGGGCGATCTCGTCGCGTCTGTGTGGCTGAGGCACGCGCAGGCTCAGATTGCCGATGCGTGTTCCACGTGCCGTGGCTTCCGTGATTGCGCGGGCGGTGGCCACCACGCCGGCCAGGGGACGCAGCACATGCGTCACGATGAGCCAGCCGCCAGCAAGGGCCGCGATGAGGATCACAGTACTTGCGATCACCAGCAGCGTTTTCAGGAGCAGCAGAATATTGTCAACGTCGTTGAAAGACTTCGCCACCAGCAGAACCCCGACCAGCGTTCCGTTGCAGATGTGACTGGGAGTGGTGCCAGTGCTGGTGGGTTGTGTAGCTGTGGAGGGTAGAGCGCCTGTGGCCGACAGACAGATCGGCAGCATACCGACGTAGAGACGATCGCCGTTCACGGTTGTGGTGTACCACTGCTCCTGCCTGTGCAACACACCCTGCCAGGCAGCGGGATCACGTGGCAGGACGCGGAGCTGACTGCCACTGGACGAGTAGACGGCGTGGCCGTCCGGGGCCAGAATGGCGATGACCATCGGCGTGCGATAGGGATCGATGTCATTGAGACCCGGCTGCGTGGGCAGGTAGGGTGGTGTGGAACGTAACTGGCGCTCAACGTCCGCCAGGGCAGCGCGCCCGACCAGCGTGGTACTGGTGATCACGCTCTGGTTCAGAGCGTTACTGGCCAGCGTCACGAGCAGTGTGCCAAAGGCCAGCAGCGTCGCTGTCATCAACAGGCCATACCAGAAAACCAGCCTCAGGCGCAGCGCATGTGGCATGGTATGGCTCAGCAGAGGAGCCTTTCTAGCGGCAGAATCCCTCATGTTCCAATCCCCAATCGGGCGTGCGCTGCGTGCTGACAAGACCCCCCTCCAGGATAGCATCGGGATCGCGCACTGTCAAGGGTACGCACGCGATCCGAACCAGCGGTCTCCCGTGACCGCTTCCTGCGCCTGTGCGCCCAGTCGGCAGGACCCTGGCGCCCCTCCTGGCGTCTGGTGTGCCTCGCGACAGAAGGCATGCAGGAGGTGTCCTAGGAGTGTTCCTGAGAGCAGAGCCGACGATAGTCGCATCCTCTGTTGCTGCAAGGCAGCATCTCGTGGTGGACAAGCGCTCGCCTGCTGGCGGCCGGCGACGGACGTCCGGTGAGAAGAGAAGGGGACGTGCTGCTCATTCTTTCAGGACATAGCCGATGCCGCGCACCGTATGAATCAGGCGTGGCTCTCCACCGGCCTCCAGTTTATTGCGCAGATAGCCGATATAGACTTCCAGCACATTGGACGATCCCTCAAAGTCCAGACCCCAGACGCGCTCCATGATCAGATTACGGGTGAGCACCTGGCGCGGACGACGCAGAAAGAGCGAGAGTAACTCGTACTCTGTAGGAGAGAGTTCAATCTCACGCTGTCCGCGATAGGCCATGCGTGTGCCCGTATCAAGTTCCACATCGGCGTAGCGCAGAATCTCGCTGCGGTCGGCCTGGCTGCGTCGCAGCAGAGCCATGACGCGCGCCAGGAGCTCTTCGGGAGCGAACGGCTTCACAAGGTAGTCGTCGGCGCCCATCTCAAAGCCTCTGACGCGATCGGGGATGGCGTCGCGCGCTGTGAGCATCAGAACGGGCATGGTATCACCGGCGGCACGCAGGCGCCGGACGACCTCCAGGCCATCAATACCAGGCAGCATAATATCGAGTATGATAAGATCAGGTGGGCGCTCCAGACTGCGCGTCAGGGCCTCATCGCCAGTTGCTGCTATTGCCACGCTGTAGCCTTCGTATGCCAGGATACGCCGTAACAGGTTTGTGATACGAGGATCGTCGTCAACAACAAGGATATGGGCCTTCATGCAACTTTCTCCGGTATGTCACGGATCGCCGAACCGGCTTGTCTGGAGCCACTCTTGCCATCTCATCTCATGGTCGTGGAGGAAAGAGACGTTCTCCGTCTTTAATCCGCTGCGCGGTACCGACGAATGGAAACGTTCCCATGTTCAGTATGCCAGCCACCTATGAAGCGATGCTGAGAACAAACTGAGTTAAGGCTGAGAGTGGCTGAGCCCGATCCGAACCGATCCCTCAATCATAACGTCCTGTGGCCAGCTCTGTTGCTTTCTTCCGAGCCGATCGCCAGAGAGTCACATGATATCATAGAGAGGTGTGGCGGGAGCGGGCGTAGATCTGCCGCTGCTCCGCCCAGGTGATACGATCATCAGCAGTAGAGAAGAGGAGGGTGCGAGAGCCACATGAGCACCACGAGCGCTTCGCGTCCCATACGCCTGCGGCGCAGCGAACTCTCAACACCGGCCAGCAACGAGCGCATGATCCAGAAGGCCGCTGCCAGCGACGCCGATCTCGTCATGCTCGATCTCGAGGACTCCGTCTCGCCCTCTGAGAAAGAGCGAGCCCGCGCGCTGGCGATCGAGGCCCTCAAGACACTGGACTGGGGCCGTAAGACGCGCGCCGTGCGCGTCAACGATCTGGAGAGTCCGCTGGCCTATCGCGATATCATCGCCCTGGCTGAGGAGGCTGGCGAGTTTCTCGATATTCTGATTGTGCCCAAGGTGAAGACGGCCCGCGACGTCTGGTGGGTTGACCGCCTGCTGACCCAGATTGAGCGCCGTCTACAGCGTAGCCGCCCCATTGGACTGGAGGTACTCATCGAAGAGACCGAGGCCATGATCAACGTGGACGAAATTGCGCGCGCCAGCAGCCGCCTCGAAGCGCTGATCTTCGGTCCCGCTGACTACGCCGCCTCGCAGGGCATCGATCTCAAATATATTGGCAACGACCTGGATGTGTATCCTGGAGATCTCTGGCACTACGCCCACAACAGGGTGGTGATCGCCGCGCGAGCCGCCGGCATTGAGGCCATCGACGGCCCGTACATCAATGTTCGCAATCCCGACGGCTATCGACGCGAATGCCTGCGTGCCAGCGTGCTCGGCTTCAGCGGCAAGTGGGCCATCCACCCGGATCAGATTCCCATCGCCAACGACATCTTCGCGCCCACGCCCGAGCAGGTTGCCCAGGCCCGCCGCATTGACGCCCTCTATCGCGAGGCTCAGGCCCAGGGCCGAGGCGCCATCGAGATCGACGGCAAAATGATCGATGTCGCCGTAGTGCGCAGTGCCCGTCAGATCATCAGCCGGGCCGAGCTGATCGGCCTGTAAGCTGCACAGCGCCTGCGGGCAGAAGAGCAAGTGATGTTCCAATCCCCAATGGGGAGTGCGCTGCGTGCTGATCAGCCCCTCCTTCAGAATCGCATCGGGAGCGCGGAGCGGTCAGAGGGAAGCGAGCGACCCCCACCCCGCGGGCGGCTGCAGGAGGCGCCCGCTCGGGTGGAAGGCGCGCTTCCCGAGCGCGGAACTGACGATCGTCAGCCGCCCGTGAACCTGTGCGGGAAGCGGCACGGAGCGTAGAGCGGGGAGCGCCTACATGCTCTCGGCGCCGCGCCGCTCCTCGATCTTCGCGCGGGTCTCGCGCTGCAGCGCCTCGTCGAGCGCCCTGGTCGGCACCATGACGCGCCGTCGGTAGGAGAGCACCTTCTCGCCCCGCTGGTTGTAGGCCACCGTCTCCACCGTGACAATCCCACGGTCCGGCTTGCTCTGCGAGAGCCGCTTGTCGAGCACCCGCGATTCTGCGTAGATGGTGTCGCCATGGAACGTCGGGGCCAGGTGTTTGACCTCCTCGAACTCCAGATTGGCGATCGCCTTGCCGCTGACATCGGGAATGGAGAGACCCAGTGCGATGCTCAGCACCAGCGCACCTACGACCAGGCGCTGTCCGTGCTGCGTATGGGCGGCGTAGTTGGCGTCGATGTGCAGCGGATTGTGGTTCATGGTGAGCATGCAGAAGAGCATGTCATCGTACTCGGTGATCGTGCGACCAGGCCAGTGCTTGTAGACAGCACCAATCTCAAATTCTTCAAAACAGCGACCGAATTGCATAGTGTGCTCCTTCTGCTGGTATACCCTCAAGAGAGAGCCATGCTCTCGCGGTGCGAGGTCTGCATCCGAAGGGCGCCCGGAGAGGCCGTCAGCAGGGCCGGGCCGTAGAGGTGGTCCTGCTCCCTGGCGGTCTTACTGCGAGCGCGCTGCCTCCTGCTTGCGCAGACGGCGATCGGCGTGTTGCAGGAGAAACAGCTTGAAAGCGCGCGCCGTCGCGGAGAGATTCTTCTCTTTGAGGTGGACGATACGCCACTGCCGCATGATGGGAAAGCCCTCGACGTCAAGGATCACCAGGCGGCCCGTTTCCAGCTCCATATCGAGAGCGACACGCGAGATCAGGGCAATACCCAGGCCGGCCGCCACGCCCTGCTTGATGGCGCTATTATTGCCCACCTGCATTGCCACTTTCAGCGGGACGCCAGCCTCCTGAAAGAGGCCCTCGAGGGCGGCGCGCGTGCCCGAACCGACCTCACGCAGCAGGAACGTCTCGCGAGTTACCTCCTCAAAAGGCACCTTACTGCGTCCCGCCAGCCGATGAGTGGGGGCAGCGACCAGCACCAGCTCGTTGAAGGCGAACGGCTCGATGATCACCGGAATATCATCCGGCACGCGCCCCACAATCGCCAGATCGATGCGGTTGTTGACCAGGGCCTCGACCAGAGCCGCACGGTTGAGCACGTTGAGGGTGATCTCCACCTCCGGGTACATCTGGTGAAATTTGCCCAGCAGACGCGGGATGAGGTAGGAGCCAACGGTGGTGTCGGCGCCCACGCTCAGTCGCCCGTAGTGGGGACTGCGCAAGGACTCGATCACCTCCAGCGCCTCATCGATCACCGCGAAGATCTTCTGGCTGTAGAGATAGAGTTCTTCGCCGGCCTGCGTCAGATGGGTTTTACGCCCGATCTGGTCGAAGAGCTTGACGCCCAGGGCCTCCTCTAGCTGGCGGATCTGAGCGGAGACGGCAGGTTGACTGAAATGCAGTTCCTCGGCCGCCCGAACATAGCTACAGTGTTTCGCGACGACCTGGAACGTGGCTAGTTGATGCAGATTGAGCGTGCGCATGGAGTCTCCTGGCAAGGGAACAGACATAGCACAGGTCTTGTCTTCTCGTATCTTAAAGGAAAATAGCCCTCGTCGGCAAGGGAACACAGAAGGCCAGAAAGCGACCGTTGTGGCAGGAGCCTTCTCCACCCTGGCCGGCGCTCACTGCAGCCATAAGAGGGTCTGCTGTGGAGACAGGCCAGAGGAGGAAGGGAGATGCCAACCAGTGCGCGCAGTGTGTGGTGCCTCAAAGCGCGTTGCACTTCGCGTTTAACTCGTTGTAGTATGGTGAATAATCGATTCTGAGAGGTAGTAGCAAGCAGCTAACCGGTGGGAGCAACTATGGCCGAACACAGCGAGAATCCCGAACAAAGACAGGAGCAGGGAGTGACCCGCCTGCTGGAAGAGCGAGCCTGGGTCGCAGAGCTGGCCTCCGGAGTCCCCCCGGAGGGGACTGTGGTAGTGACGATCTCGCGCCAGCTCGGCAGCGGCGGCAGTGAGGTCGCGCGGCTGGTCGCCAGCGCCACCCATCTCAGCTACGTTGATCGTCAGATCCTCGTCGAGGTGGCGCACCGTCTGGGCATCGATGTGCGTGAGGCGCAGCGGCTGGATGAGTATACAGCGGGCATCGCAGCCCAGATCTTTGATGCCGTGAGGTCCAGCAACCCGCTGACCGTGAACTACGCCAACCTGCTTAGCAAGCCGATCAGGCCGGCGCAGCGCGATGAGATGGCCTATCTGCACCTGACACAGAAGGTGATTCTGGAAATGGCCTCCCAGGGCAACGTCGTGATCGTGGGGCGTGGCTCCCAGTTTCTGCTGCGTCATGCGCCGCGCACGCTGCACGTCTACATTTTCGCCCCCCTTGCGCAGCGTATCGAGCATGTGATGCACACACTGCGTGTCGATCAGCGGCGCGCGCGCGAGCTGATCGAGCAGCGCGATTACGAACATGCTGCCTATCTGCGGCGCTACTACGGCAGCGATGGCCATCAGCCCGACCTCTACCATCTGCTTATCAACACTGGCCTCTTCTCTTTCGCTCAGGCCGCCGACCTCATCCGAGAGGCCATTCCAGCGGCGGCCAGCAGGGTCTGAGCCGCTGTTCTGGAGCGCGAAATGATTCGACAGCCTCAGCGGAGATGTGCTATACTGTAACGGAGCCGGGCCTGCCACCTGTCTGATGTTTGCCTGCCGCCAGGCGCCGCGCGTTGCCATCTGCGCAGGAGCATCAGCGGCTGACTGGACGAGATGGCATGTGCCTGTTGATTGATCGTAGACGTATCAGGTGAAAGGGGTTACATAGAGAATGCCACGCAAGGGAGAACTCTCCAAGACCGCCCGTGCATCGCTGGCAAACCGTGAGGAGATCAACCTGCTGACCAGCCGGATCTGTGCGAAGTGCGGCGAGCCAATCATGTTGAAGGAGCTGCTGCCGGTCAAGGTTGTGGGCAAAGGGATGGTCTATTACCATAAGGAGCATTATACCCTGCAGTAGAGGTCGACTGCGCGCTGAGCTCCGCCGAGGTAGGGGGAGTCAGCGCGGTGCGGACCTGCTTCTGGAGTGCGCAGAGGGCGGTCATCGTGGGGACTGGCCTTCATGCGCATTCTTGCTTCATGCGGTGCGCTTCCACTGCTATGCGCCCCTGCTGCGCTGCCCTGCAGTGGGGCCGGTGTCACTGACCCCTCCCTCGTCGGAGAGTGAAGGCCTGGAGCTGGATGCCTCCGCGACTCAGTATATCGCCAGCGGCCGCGGCTTCAGCTTCGTGATCCGGCCTCACCGGAACTGATGAACAGGCGCCCCGACCTGTTCCTACCTGCCAGAGCGGGAGCAGTTCGCCAGTGAGGCGAGACCCCGGCGCGCCTGCCTATAGCAGGCCGGTCCCATCCCTCGGTTGGGGAGATCTTCGTGAAGACCTCTGGCTGGCTGGAGTGTCTTCAGCCCCGGCGTGGCTCTGCCAGGGAGAGAGACGTTTTCAAATAGTTCTGAGCAGCACTGGAAACAGAGGAGAAAGGAGAGGGCGCTTCCTTCCGCATCTCAAGAGAGGATGGGGTATCCGCGCCTGGTGAATCATGAACTGGAAACGAGCACGAGTCCTGTTCTGGCGAGCCTTGTGGCTGCGCTGTCCCGTGTGTGGGGAAGGGAAGCTCTATCGTGGAATCTTCAAACCCCATGAGCGCTGTCCGGCCTGCCATTTTGAGTACGAGCGCGAGCCGGGCTACTATACCGGGGCCATGGCGGTCAATCTGGTGCTGAGCGAGCTGCTGATTACAGCCGTCACCCTGCCGCTGGCCGTCAATATGGCTGTTCCGTTTGTGCCTCTCGTTGTGTGGGGCATGACGATGCCCGTTCTTTTCCCGCTCATCTTCTACCGGCATACTAAAAGCTTCTGGATGGCTTTTGATCATCTCATTCATCCTGTGACCAACGAGCGCATCTTCTTCCCTGAGTAGCGCCACAGCCTCCTCTGGTCGATGAGCACCCCTCCCCTTGACAACCTCACCGAAGGCTGGGACAATCGAGAGCGAACACTTCTATGAGGGGACAATATCTCTGATGGTACAGTCAATAGATCAGCACGAGGACGGCACGCCAGCCATGGACGTGGGCCAGGCCAGCGTGGGCGCTCTGCGCGTTGCCTTCCAGGGTGAGCGTGGCGCCTTCGGCGATGAGGCCGTGCGTACCTATTTCGGCACCCAGAGCGAGCCGCAGCCCTGCCGCACCTTCGCCGAAGTCTTCCACGCCGTTGCCTCTGGCGGCGTCGATTACGGTCTGGTGCCCGTCGAGAACTCGCAGGCTGGCAGTATCAATGAAGTCTACGACCTCCTGCGCCAGCACGACCTCTTTGTCATTGGCGAGATCGGTCTTCCCGTCAATCACTGTCTGCTCTGTCTGCCAGGCCAGAAGCTTGCCGACATCACACGGGTCATCTCGCATCCGCAGGCCCTGGCCCAGAGCGACGCCTTTCTGCGCGAGCTGGGAGTGGAGGTGGTGGCCAGCTATGATACCGCCGGCAGTGCCAGGATGATCAGCGAACAGAAGCTACAAGGGGTGGCTGCCGTTGCCGGAGCCGCAGCCGCTCAACTCTACGGGCTGGAGATCCTGGCCGAGGGGATTCAGACAATCAAAGACAACTATACCCGCTTCATCGTCCTGGGACGCGAGCCAGCAGCTCGCCGCGAGGGACCTGCCAAGACCATGATCGTCATGGCGACCCCCCATCAACCTGGTGCCCTGTACAAATCGCTGGGAGCGCTGGCAGCTCGGGGCATCAACCTGCTCAAGCTCGAGTCGCGGCCTTCGCGTCAGCGTATCTGGGAGTACGTCTTTTATCTGGACTTCGAGGGGCATCGCGATGATCCCGTCGTACGCGGGGCGCTGGCCGATCTGGCGGAACATACCACCTTCTGCAAAGTACTGGGATCCTTTCCGCGGAGCATCTAGTCGGCAACCTTCTGCCTCAGCTCAGCCCGGCTCGACTGGCTCGACCAGCCCGGCCCGGCCAGGCCCTGCGCAAAGAGAGGCTGGTCAGCTCGGACCGGCGGAGGGGGAGAGATACCGTGTCCGCCGGCCCTTGCATGCAGGCGCCAGACAGGGCTGTGTCTGCCTGTGTGGCGCTCGCTCGCGGCATCCGTGCTGTGCCGGCCTGCCTCCTTTAGCCTTCAGCGCTTGATCTTGAGCGTGTTGAGGAAGTTTTCTGCCAGCAAGTTATAGGCGGGAGCCTCATACTCTTCGACGCGCCCGGCGTCGCAGAGTGTGGCCACCTGCGGATCGATGGGCAACTGTGCCAGGAGCGGTGCGCCAGTCATGGCCACCAGCTCAGCGCCCTGGCTGGGACCAAAGATCTCGTAGCGTTCACCGCCAGGGGTCTCGAAGTAGGTCATGTTCTCAACCACCCCCACAATGGTCCCCTTGAGATGCTGCACCATGTTGATGCACTTCTTGACGACCATCGTGGCCAGGAGCTGTGGCGATGAGACAATGACCACCCCATCAGGCACCACCGCCTGCATCACCGTCAGCGGCGCGTCGGAGGTTCCAGGAGGAAGATCGACGAGCAGGCAATCCAGAGCATCCCACTCGACATCGCTGTAGAACTGCTGAATCGCCTTGGCGACCATCGGCCCGCGCCAGATCACCGGATCGCTCTCCTCACCCAGAAACATATTCATCGAGATCACTTTGATGCCGCCGCGGCTCTGTACGGGCAGGATACGATTGTCGGGGAGCATGGTGGGCTTCCCGGCCGTGCCGAACATGCGCGCCATGCTGGGCCCGGTGATATCAGCGTCCAGCACGCCGACGCGCAGGCCCTGGCGCCGCAAGGCGACCGCCAGCAGGCCTGTGACCAGCGATTTCCCGACCCCCCCTTTGCCGCTCATGACAGCAATGACCTGCTTGATCTTGCGGCCCGCGCCCTGAGAGGCCATTGTCAGTGGAACGCCGCGCCCAACTGGGGCCTTCTTCGGCGCCACAGAGATCGGCTCTCCCTTGATGGCTGCATTGAGATCCTTGAGCAGGATGTCCAGCTTTTCGGGAGGGAAACGGTGGGTGCGCGCCCCGCCAGCGATGCTTTCACGCGAGCCTACGGCGCAGGCCGTGCAGGGCAAGCCATGCCCATGAAAGACCTTGACGGTCTCCGGGTGCCTGGTCACCACGTCATGAATAACCATATCGGCAGTAATGATTTCCGCCATATCAGCTTGTACCCCGTCCTCTTGCCGACCTGTCAGAGCAGAACAGGCCGACACTGGTGTTTATCTATGCATATGCCGGTTTCGCGATGAAACGCTCGCCTTTAATTCCGACTTTTGCACTAAGTATTATAGCACAGGGAAGCCGTCCTGGCCATGCCCTTGCCAGGAAGGTGGGCAGCCACACGTGGGTGAACGTCACAGACCCGTCCACAACCCCATGTCGTCCACCAGGAAGCGGCTCAGCCAACGTTTCTCTAAGAGAGATCTCTTTTGCAAGGGACGAGAGCAGTCCGCCTCCGCTCCGTGCGCCCTATCGTATCGGAGAGGATTGTCTTCGTAGAGCGTCTGGCGTCCTCCTGATTGCAGCGGCCAGGGGGTTGTGCTATCATGGCTTCGTGGCTGCATTCGGCGACAGACGCACCATGTTGTGGAATAGACAGGCCAGTTTGCAGGGAAAGCGGGATATAGGCACAGCCGTGGGGGAAGGCAGGCCCCTGGCGCTGAACAGCCCTTCATCGCCTGTGCTGCTATGTACGGTTATAAGGGGAATCACCTATGTCGACGGACGAGACACTCTATCTCAAGCAGGTGTCCACCTTTGCTGATCTTCCTGACGAGGATCTTCAAGAGCTGATGGCGGTCGCCAGGAAGCGCACCTTCCGCGCCGGCGAAGTTATTTTTCACCGTGATGACCCTGGCCAGGTTCTCTACATCATCAAAGAGGGCAAGGTGAAGATCTCGATCATCAGCCCCGAGGGACAGGAGATCTCGCTGGTCGTTTTCGGAAAAGGCGAGTATTTTGGTGAATTCGCGCTGCTTGATGGTTTGCCACGCTCGGCCGACGCCATTGCGCTGGAGCGCGTCGAGTGTTACACCCTTCAGCGCAGCGACTTTCATAAGGCGATCCTCAAGAACCCGCGCATCGCCATCCACATGATGGAGGCGCTCTCGCAACGGCTGCGCAATACCGATAAGATGGTGGAGAATCTGATCTTTCTCGATGTCTACGGGCGTGTGGCCAAAAAGCTGCTGGAACTTGCTGAACTACACGGGGTCGCAACCGAGCATGGGATGCGCATCGATATGCGCCTGACGCAACAGGAGCTGGCCGCGATGGTCGGGGCCTCGCGCGAGAGTGTGAATAAAGTGCTCGGTTATTTCACTGATAAGGGCTACATCAGCACTGATAAGCACCGCATCACCCTGCATCGCCCGGATGAGTTGAAACAGCGTATCTACTAGCTGTGTGCCAGGCCTGCTCGGCTGGCGGACTTCCAGACCAGGCTGTTACTCCGCTTCCCCGCTACTCGTCTTCACAAAAAGGTCAGGGTACTCACCCTGCAGAGTTGTGAACTTCTACGGCAGCGAAGGGAGCGTAACCGTCCTTGAGTGACGCTTTGACGGATAACAGGGGTCGCTCGGAGCAGATCGAACGCGCCGCCGAATCCCCGGAGCGGGCGCATGACGAGGGGATCTCAACTGTGGCCACGCGGATGGCGCCATCTGCCAGGCGCCTGGCTCGGCTGGGCGCCTTGCTACTGGCCCTGCGACCGAAACAGTGGACCAAGAACCTGGCGGTCTTTGTTGGTATCCTCTTTGCACAACGCCTGCTGGAAGGTCCCTCGTTCGCTCATGCGCTGCTGGCGTTTGTGGCCTTCTGTCTTGCAGCCAGCTTCATCTATCTGCTCAACGATTTGCTGGACCTCGAGAACGATCGCCGGCATCCCCGCAAGCGCTCTCGCCCCCTGGCCTCTGGCCGCCTGCCAGTTTCCTGGGCTGTGGTGGCAATGGGCGTACTGCTGCTGCTCTGTGCCGGACTGACCTCAGTGATTTTTGTGATTCCGCTCTCCGGCAGCCATCTGCCCTATCGGTCGCTGGGTGGTGGCGATCTGCTCTTTACTCTGACCTTGCTGCTCTACCTGGTCCTGATGGTGTGCTACAGCGTGCGCCTCAAGCATGTTGTGCTGCTGGATGTCTTCATTATTGCCAGTGGCTTTGTGCTGCGTATTCTGGCGGGCGCGGTGGTGATCTCGGTGGTGATCTCACCCTGGCTGTATCTGGTCGCTATTCTGCTCTCACTCTTTCTCGCACTCAGCAAGCGCCGCCATGAGCTGGTATTGCTCCAGGGAGATGCCAGCACCCATCGTCAGATTCTCAAGGAGTATAGCCTGCCACTCCTCGACCAGATGATCACTGTCACGGCTGCGAGCACCGTCATGGCCTACAGCCTCTATACCTTTCAGGGGCCGACGGGCAATCATCGGCTTATGGTGACCATTCCTCTAGTGCTCTACGGGATGTTCCGCTACCTGTACCTAGTCCATATGCGTATGGGGGGAGGAAGCCCCGAGGAGGTCCTGCTACACGATCGTCACATGTTGGCGACGGTCGTGCTTTGCACTGTCATTATTATCGTTATACTGTATGGTATTCCCTCGTAGGGAGGAGGATCGTCAGGGCATGTTCCATGCGCGCCGGCTTGACACTATGCGTACAGGCATAGTCTGCTCTCTGGTGCTGGCCTTTCTGGCCCTGGTGGCTAGTGGACTCTATGCGGACCTGCCACTCATGCTAGCGGCCCTGGCTCACGTTCAATGGGGAGTTCTGCTACTGCTCCTCTCACTGACGCTCTGTGATGATGGTGTTCGCTTCGCCAGATGGCAGAACTACCTGCGTCGCCTGCAGATGGCGCTGGAGTGGCGCACCAGCGTGCTCATGTTCCTCTCCAGCCTTGCCAGGGCGATGAAGCCGGGCAAGGTGGGAGCGTTGTTGACGCCGTATCTGCTCAAGCGCTCTACCGGAGAACCGATCAGCCGTACGGCTCCGATCAGTGAGGCCGAGCGCCTCGCTGATGGCCTGGCGATGCTGCTGCTGGCTGCCAGCGCTCTGGTCTTCTATCGCTTCGGCGGGGAGATTCTGCTGGCACTGCTGATCGCCAGTCTGGGGCTGATCCTGCTGATCCGTTTCTATACCCTCTGGTTCGGGCTGGCGCTGGGGGTGGGGGCACTGCTTGTGTTGCGTCTAACACAACATCGCAGTCTTTGCGCGCCAGAAACTCATGAGGAGGAGAAGGCGCTGGTATATGCTACTTCTGATTCTGATGCTACTCGGAACAGCACCCAGGGTGCACTCAGCCTGTCCCGAGATCGGCACCTCTAGGCAACGGAGACGAAGCTGCTTATGAAGACCTTGATTATCATTCCCACGTACAATGAGAAGGACAACCTGCGGCTCCTGCTTCAGGAAATCTTTCAGTACGCTCCGAAGACGGATGTCCTGATTGTCGATGATAATTCGCCTGATGGGACGGGTGAGCTGGCCGATGAGCTGGCCGCCCAGAACTCCCAGGTGCGGGTTCTGCATCGCACGGGCAAGCTAGGCCTGGGCACGGCCTATATCACCGGCTTCAAGTATGCACTTGACCATGGCTATGATGCTGCCTTTGAAATGGACGCTGATTTCTCTCATGATCCACAGTATCTGCCTGACTTTCTGCGTCTCATTGAGGAGGCCGACCTGGTGATCGGTTCGCGCTATATCGAGGGCGGAGCCACGCCGAACTGGCCCTTCCTGCGCCGCTTCATCAGCGGGGGCGGCAATATTTTCGCGCGTACGGTGCTCGGCCTGCCGATTCATGATTGTACGGCCGGCTATCGCTGCTACCGGCGCGAGGTCTTGCAGAGCATCGATCTCGACTCGATCCGCTCCCGCGGCTACGCTTTTCAGGTGGAGCTGGTCTATCGTGTCTGGCGCCAGGGCTATCGCATCGTAGAGACGCCGATTATCTTTGTCGATCGGCGAGTGGGTCAGTCGAAGATGTCCAGGGCGATCTTTTTTGAGGGCTTCCTCTTTGTGCTGCGGACGCGCTTTGGCAGGAAGCCGCAGTTGCCGCCGCCGATCAGGCGCCAGCCAGAGGCTCAGATTGTGGAGAGCGAACCACACGCGCAGGTGCCAGGCGCCTCGCGTTAAGCGCTGCTCTGGGTGGTCTCCGGGCCACTCGGAGAGCGCCTGGATAGGGGAGAGGGTGCACGCATCTGCCGACTGCTGGAGCCGGCGTCGCTGAGGGGTCATCCCAGGCTCAGCGGCGCCGTCTTGATTTGCGGCCCCTGCTGCGCGTGGCCGGCAGCGGCTCTTGCTGGTCTGCGAGCTTGACGGCCGGATCGATCCCATAGAGGGCGCGCATACGCAGGCGGTGGGCAACACGCAGCGCCAGATCGCGCGGTGGGGCGTTCAGGCGCTCGCCCAGGCTCTGGGCGGTGCGAGCTGTCCCTCCCTGCTGGACAACGCTCTGACGAACCTCGTGATCATCGCTGAAAAGCAGCACCTCGCGCCCTGCGGCCTGGGCCTCGCTGGCCAGGCGTGCGATGACCTGATCCGCGTTCTCACCGCTTTTGGAGTAAATAATGTGAATGCGCCGGTCAAAGATGCTCTGTTCCTGTCTGCCAGCTCCATCGAAGACCACGGTCACCTGGTGTGGTGTATGACGATAGCGCTGGAGCAGCTGGGCGATCAGAAGTTGACGCGCGCTCTCCAGGCTGTGAGCCAGGGCTGCGCGAAACTGTGGGTTGCGTCGAATAACGTTATAGCCGTCTACAAGAATCAGCTGTCCCATTGAAGTTATCCCTGTTCTGACACTCTCCCGCATAGAATGCGGGAGGTTCTTCTTTCATCCAGCCACCTTGCCCATCTTCCTCCTAGGAGAGAGACGGGTAGCGGGTGTCTGTCCAGAAGCGTTTCGCGGTTGCCCGCCCGTTTCCGATTGCCCACCGGTACGGTCTACTGCTTTTGGTGAAGTACCCCATGCCTAAAGGCAAGGGGCTTCTACGCAGGTTTCTCCACGTTGGCTTCTTCCAAGCCTGAGTATGTTTATCGCAGCGTTGGTATCTCTGTCGAGAACGACCCCACAGTGGATACAGATGTGTGTTC
>JBHOQN010000048.1:0-50570 GCA_042408965.1 Ktedonobacteraceae bacterium | reverse complement strand
GATCGAAATTGATCATCTGACTCTCGTGGCAGCGCAGTGCAGCGATCTTCTGCTCGATCACAGACGTGATATCAACCCAGTGGTTTGGCCGATCCGTGGCGAAATAGTATACATTACGCACATGGTGTGCGGCAAGCCCTTCACGAATCTGCTCCGGGTAGTACAGACGTCCTCGGGCACACGCAATGGCATCGAGGGTACAGACGCCGACAGCCCGATGGTCGGGATGGATCTCATTCTTCCTCCACGGATCAAAGGTGAACACGATATCAGGCCTGATCTGGCGAATAACCCGTGCAAGCTCGCGGCGTAACTGGAGGCCAGGTTCAACCTCACCGTCGGCGTACCCCTCCAGAAACGTCACAGACCGGACCCCCAGGGTTGCAGCAGCCTCACGCTGTTCCTGTTCACGAATCGCAGCGAGCTGCTCCGGGGTGATATCCGGGTCATCCGTCCCTTTATCCCCTCGTGTCACCAGCAAGTAGTGCACCTCTTTTCCTTCCCTGACCAGCAAAGCCATAGTGCCGCCATAGAGGAATTCCGCGTCATCGGGATGAGCCAGCACGCAGAGAATGCGTTGTCCGCCGGGGGGCAACAGGACAGCAGAAGGCAGAGCCATTCTCTCATCCTCCCTATGGATCTAGTGAAGAGAGCACAGGCGGAATCGTGAGCAAGTTCCGCGCCCTTCTTGAAGAGAAACCCACAAGCATAGTATATCACGCGAAGAGCGCCATCGTACATCATCCCCACACCCATCATCGCGGGAGCGCGCAGCGCATCGCCCGCCGGATAGAGGGGCACGACCGCCACAGCCACGACGATGAGCATCTCACGATCAGGCCCTCGAACGGGATACCATAGCAGGCCAGCGCATGCAACAGGCTGGCAGGCAGTGCACCTCAGAGGGAGGCAACAGGAACAATGGCACGAGGCCAGCGCCCGAAGAGGCCGCCAGCGTCGAGCAAGTCTTGACATTCCTTGCAAGGCTGAGTATACTTAACTCAAGGTGAGCACGTGTAGCGCACTCCCGCTCATACAGATGCACCCGCGAAATGAGAGCGTCGCCGTCAGCCAGACGCGACCGACACCAGTTGCACGCCCGCCCATGATCTCTGCCTGCACTTCAGCAGCAGCACTCATTTCCCCGGCCGCATCAGCTCATCATCCGTACCATCCGTTCACGCTGTCACCGCCTCATGGAGGTCACCCCCTATGGCCGACTTCAGTGCCCCCGACTTCAGCGTCCCCCCACTCGCCCCCGGCCAGCCCGGCCGGCCCGAGCTGGTCCTGCCCGACCCGACGCTGCCCGATCCCCCTGTGCCAGCGCTGCTGCAGCCCGCAGCCCCGGCGGACCTCGAGCTACCCCCAGTCGCGCATCCTGATCCGCCCTCACCCGATCTCATCGCCCCCGAGCTGCCCCCCGACCTGCGGCTCTGTCCCCCAGCGGAGCACAACAGCGGCGAGGAGCCACCAGACATCCAGGCCATCCTCAGCGAGCCAGCGGCAACCCTGGCCCCCGCGCTGCCAGAGCTATTGCGCGCCAGCCCCGATCGTCAGCACCTACCCCCCGATCTACACTACGACGAGACACGCACCACCCAGGACGGCATGACCCACCGGCTGCGCCATCTCGCCCCGCTATTGCTCGCCCTGCAGGGGGAGACCCGCGGGATGGAGGTCCCCCATGACTGCTGAGCGCATCCACATCGAGGGCTTCATCCGCGAAGAGCAGGATTTTCGCCGGCAGGACGAGAGCCGCGACGTGCTGGTGACAGTCCTTCGCGGCGGCGCCAGCCTGAACGGCTACTACTACAGCGAGGCAGTGCTGCAGAGCATCGCCGCCCTGCTGGAGAGCGCCCACGCCTACGTCGACCACGCACGCAGCACCAGCGAGGGGGCCACGCGCTCAGTACGCGATATTGTGGGCTTCTATCGCACGCCACAGTACGTAGCCCCCACCGGCACGGCCCATGGACGGGTCGATGCGACGCTGCACATTCTCGAATCGGCCGACTGGCTCTGGCGCCTGATTCGAGAGGCCTGCCAACTCGGCCAGCCCGGCCTGATCGGCCTCTCGATCGACATCTACGGCACCTGGCAGACACGCGAACAGAGCGAGGGCCGGCGACCGCTACGCGAAGTGACGAGCGTCGCAGCCCTCAACTCCTGCGACATTGTGACACGGCCAAGCGCCGGCGGCGCCTTCCAGCGCATCCTGCACGCCGACGGCCCCCCGGCCGACGGCCCACGGCTCCCCGCGGGGAGCGACGCCTCCCAGCACACCCCAGCGACCGTTTCCCTTCCCACCCACAGCCCCCAAGGAGCGACCCCCATGTCCAGTCACAACCGTCCCCCATGCCCGCCCCACCCCGCCGAGATCAACGAGCCGCAGGCCACCAGCGCCACCCCAACGGCCTCCACAGCCAGCAGCGAGCAGCGCCCCACGCGCGAACACAGAGAGGAGGGCGCCCCTGAAGCGCTGCTGGTCCCGCACCTGCAGACCATGCTCCAGGAGCTGCGCCAGGAGCGCGCCCGCCTGCTGCTCGAACGCCGCCTCCAGGAGACCCTGCTGCCAGAGCCAGTGAAGCAGCAGATGCGCCGCCGCTACGAGGGACGCATCTTCGAGGCCGACGAGCTGGAGCGCGACCTGAGCGAACAGCGCTCGCTGCTGGCGCAACTGGCAGCCGCAGGCATCGTGCGCGACCACGGCTACGCGCGCCCAGAGATCGGCGAGCAGATCACCGAGGCCGAGAAGATCCAGGCCGCCTTTGACCGCATGTTTGACCTGGAGATCGACACCACGCGCCTGGGCAATATCCGCGGCTTCCACAGCATCCGCGAGGCCTACGCGCGCGTGACCGGCGACCCGAGCGTGGCAGGCTTCTCCGAGCGCTCACTGCTCGGCCAGATCCGCATCTCCGAACACGCCCCGCTGGCACGCATCACAGAGGCCGATACGACAACGGCCTCCTTCAGCTACCTGCTAGGCACCTCGATGAACAAGCGTCTGCTGAAGGACTACCAGGCCTGGCCAGCGGAGTGGCAGAAATTCTGCTCCATCGTACCCATTCGCGACTTCAAGCAGCAGACGCGCGTCCGTCTGGGAGCCTTCGGCAGCCTCTCGACCGTGGCCGAGGACACGGCCTACACGACCATCACGCTCAGCGACACAGCAGCGACCTACGTCCCCACCAAGCGCGGCAACCTGGTCAGCGTCTCGCGCGAAACGATCGTCAACGACGATCTGATGGCCATCCGCCAGATCCCTACCAAGCTGGCGGTGGCAGCAGCCTACACCCTGGCCGAGTTCGTCTACGGCTTCCTCTCCAGCAACCCGACGATCTACGACGGGGCAGCCCTCTTCACCACCAGCGCGCCGCATAACAACCTGGGCAACGCGGCCCTCTCAACGGCGGCCATGCAGGCAGGAGTGACGGCGATGCGCGAGCAGACGAACTTCGCCGGCAAGCGCATCGGCCTGCGGCCGCGCTTTCTAGTAGTGCCACCAGAACTGGAATGGACGGCGATGGTGGCCACGAAATCGGCCGGCGTGCCCGGCTCGCCCAACAACGATATCAACCCGATGCTTGGCTATGTGACGCCGATCGTCTCGCCACAGTTGACGAGCGCCACACAATGGTTTCTGGTCGCCGATCCCATGGAGGTCGATACGATCGAGATCGGCTTCGTGGGAGGCCAGGTCAACCCGGCCCTCTTCATCCAGGACCAGCCGCTCTACGGCCTGAACTTCACGCAAGACGTGATCTCCTACAAGATTCGCCACGAGTACGGCGGCGCCGTCGTCGACTTTCGCGGCCTCTACCGCGGCATCTAGACCTGGTGAAGGAAGCGGAGGTCAGACATGACAGGTTACATGAATGGCGACGGCTCAGCCCTCGTAGGCGCCCTCAACCCGGCAGGCACAGGCCAGGCGCTGCAGGTCGACGCACAGGGAAACCTGAAGACGACAGCGACGCTGAACGCCGCGGCGCAGCAGAACGTGAACCTGAACCAGCTCAACGGCGTGGCTCCCCAGGCCGACGGCGCCGGCGCCAACCGCCTGGGGGTGAGCCTCTACGGCAAAAGCAGCGCCCCCGGCGACACGCCCCTCTTGCTCGACAGCAGCGGGCGCGCGGTGGTGACGGTCAATGCCCTGCCAGCGCTGCCAGCGGGCACCAATGTGATCGGCCAAGTGAAGCTGGTCGACAGCGGCGGGAGCAATCTGCTGGCCATCGACGCCAGCGGCCGTCTGATGCTGGTGCCAAACCAGGCGGTCAATGTGGCGCAACTGGGCGGCGTGGCGCCGGGCCTGGATAACAGCAACGAACTGCGCGTCTCCAACTACGGCAAGAACGCCACCCCCGGCGATACCCCCCTGCTGCTCGACAGCGCCGGCCGCTCACAGGTCAACCTGGCACAGTGGAACGGCGCGGCGCCCGGCGTCAATAATCCGGTCTTCGTGCGCCAGCAACTCAACGAGTGGCTCAGCAACGGCCAGGGCTTCAGCGCCACCAGCGGCAAGCAGACGAGCACAGCGAGCGCCACGACCGGGCTGAGCCTCTTCAATCCGACGGCCTCGGGCCGCACACTGCTGGTCTTCTCCGCGCGCGTGGCCGAAGCGGCCTCGAGCTGGCACCAGCTCAATCTGACGAGCAGCGATCCCGCGCTCGGCACAGCGCTGACGCCAGTGAACCTCAAGGGCAGCGGCCCAGCCAGCGTCGCCAGCGTCAGCATGAGCAACAGCAACCTGACCCCGGTCGGCACTCAGATCGATACGCTGCTCCTGGTCTCGAACACCACGATCGAGTTTCTCAGCAACGGAGCCCTGATCATCCTGCCGCCCGGCAACGGCCTGGTCCTCTACGTCTCCACGACGACCAACTCCTGGGCGGCGCTGATGAGATGGGTCGAGGTCTAGCCGCGACCCAGGGCGACGGGCCCGCCAGAGCAGACCGACGACGGCCATCCCACACCAGCGGCACCCCTCTCCAGACCCACCCGACCATCCAGACAGGACGGACACGAAAGGAGCCTCTCCCCATGATGGATATCCTCGAATTCGCCTACGGTCGCTACAACGGCGGCATGACAGTGCCGGCGGGCAGCTACCTCAACCCGCGCACCCTCTGCATCTTCCAGACCAGCGTCGACGCCACGCTGCCAGCCGACGGCACCTTCTGCCGCGTCGATCCCTCGGGCAGCCAGACCTTTGCCAACATCGCCGCCAGCCTGAACGCCCTGCTGGGAACGAGCTATACCGCGGCCAGCTTCCACGCCTGCAGCGGCGGCGACGCCGTGCAGCAGCCGGGTTCGGGCGCAGACGACGCCTGACAGAGAGAGGAGACACCGATGGCTGAGGCAATCAGACGGGGAATCATTCAAGCCTTCAACCCGGGAACCTACCAGGCCTCGGTGCTGCTCTTCGAGGCCACATCCCACTTTCTGCAGGGCGTCCCGGTGGCGAACAGCATCGACGGCAGCAGCGGCCTGGTGGGAGCGCTCTGCGCTGTGCTCTTCTTCGAGGAGCACAACCCACAGGATGCGGTGGTCATCGCCACCTACGCCAATGGCCTCAACGGCCTGCCGACGCCGCCGCCGGGCCGGGTCACCCTGGTCAACGGCTACCAGCACCTGAGTAATACGACGATCAACAACGGCGTCACAGCGACCTTCACCCTGACCGGCGGCACCAGCCCCATTCCCGCAGGAGCGCTGGCGGTCATCGCCAAAATCAGCTTCTCCGCCAACGCACAGCCGGCCCATCTAGACTTCGCCCCCCACGGGGGCAACCTCTCACAGACCGTGACCTGCGGCGACCTGCTCGCGACGACCGCGAAATGGCAGGGACAGGCGATCCTTCCACTGAGCAGCGGCGGCCAGATCGACGTGAAGGCCAATGGCGCCGCCTGCACCCTCAACCTCTTCACCTGCGGCTACATCATGTAGCAGGCGCGGGAACAGCGGTCGTCTATGACAGTCAACCGCTGTTCCCACCAGCCGCCGAGGAGCCTCCCCATGCTCTTAGGAGACATCGAAAACGCCGTGCGCCTCGACCTCTTCGATCCGGCCGGCCCCAACCAGCGCTGGTCGAACACCGACATCGATCGCGCCATCGACAAGGCAGTGACGCGCTACAGCCAGTACTATCCGAACATCGCCTACGCCGATATGAACACGCGCCCCTTCCAGCGCACCTACCCCTACCCGACGCCCTGGAACGCCGCCTACCCGGTCTGGTGGCTGGAACGCATCATCTACCCACTGCAGGCCTACGGCAGCTACTTCCAGCCCCCACCGGGCGGCATGAGCGCGAGCGCCAGCCCGGGGAGCGCCCTGGGGATCGGCCTCTATCAGTACGCAGTCACTTTTCTAAGCGAGGGAGGCGAGACCACGCCCTCGCCACTGACCACAGTGACCACGAGCGCGGGCAACCAGTGCGTGACGCTGACCAATATGCCGCTGGCCTCCACCGTGCCAGCCCTGCCCGGCAGCGCCACCAACACCGTCATCGGGCGCAACCTCTATCGCTCGCTGCTAGGCGGCGGGAGCCTCTTCCTGCTAGCGACGCTGGGAGAGAACAGCAGCACGAGCTTCGTGGATAGCAGCCCCGACAGCACACTGCTGGGGCAGCCCCCCCCGCCAACGGTCAACACCAGCGGGGTCATGCTCTGGCCACCCTTTGAGCGAGCCTTCGCCGAGTACTCCAACCTCTTCGACAGCACAGCCGCCCTGGCCGCGGGCGGCAACCTCGGCATCCAGGGCAACGTCGGCAGCGGCCAGGGACAGCCCGCCTCGCGGACCCCCAGCTTCACGCTGAAGCTCTCCAGCGCCGAGCTGCCCAAAGACAGCACGCTGGTCATGCGCATCTTCTACGCCACCAGGCACCAGCTCGACGCCAGCGGCTCCACAATCCCGGATGTGCACCGCGACGTGATTGTGCTGGGCGCCTCGCTCTACGCGATGGAGGCCTACCAGGTGCCCACCAACGACAATTTCAGCTTTCAGGATGGCGCCCTGCACGATCACATGGACGATACAGCCATCCCACGCGCCTGGCAGCAAGCGATCGCTGAGCGACGCAGCCAGTTCGAGGCCCGCCTGCAGGAGATCAAGAATCAACGCGACTTCGCCAGCGCGGCCCGCGTGCAGTGGGGCGATATTCCCACGCGCTGGCCGCGCCTGTAGCCAGCCAGTCCAGTACCGACCATCATGGGAGGGTCGCGCCCCTCCTCAGAGGAGCATCGCCATGCAAAATCTGCTCAGCCTGACCAATCTCTTGATCACCCTGGCGCTGGTCGCCGGGGCATGGGCCGCCTACCAGCACGGCTTCGCGCGCACCGCCGACGAGGTGAAGGCGCGCGTGATCAGCGCGATGCAGCACGAGATCGACGCGCTCAAGGACCGCCTGGAAGCCCTGGAGAAGGAGAATCAACGCCTGAGCCAGGTGATCAGCGTCATTCGCAGCGTCCTCAAGCAGCGCGGCCTGCAGATCAGCATCGACGGCGAGCTGGTGAGCATTCAGGACCAGGCCGGCTGCTGCACCCAGGCGACGCGCATCGTCGAGAAGGAGGCAGCAACGCAGAGCAGCCAGGGGAGCCGCCGCGGGAGCGAGAGAGAGGAGGAGGTATAGCCATGCCAGCAATCGGACAGGACTGCGAAATCATGCTGGACGGGGTGGGCTACTTCGTCCAGCCAGGCAGCTACCGCATGACGCAGCCGCGCATTCGCAAAGCCACAGTGCGCGCCGATGGCGGAGAGTCCTACGTGGATCTAGGGCCGGGTAAGCGCACCTGGCGGATGGTCATTCTCTGCCTCAACGATCTCGTAGGCTACACCGGCCAGCCAACGGGGCTGAGCGGGCAGCAGTATCGCGACGCCCTGCGCGCCAGCTACCTGCATTCGACGGGGAGCACACTGCTCTTCAGCGAGCCGACGGGCGGAACGCCGATCGCCGTGCACTTCGATTCCTACACGGAGGTGGTACCAGATCTGCATCTGCAGCAGGTGCCGCTGGCGACCGGGGGCGCGCCCGGCCTCAGCTACGAAGTGACGATCGAGCTGGTCGAGGCCTAGGGGCGCCCCATCTCATCGCCATCATCAGCGCGCCGCCGCGAGCCGCTCCTCCAGCCAGGCCAGCACCGCCGGCAGGCCCTCCTCCGCCCGCAGATTCGTCAAGACAAAGGGCCGCGCCCCCCGCTGGCGGCGCGTCTCGCGCTCCATCACCTCCAGCGAGGCCCCCACATAGGGGGCCAGATCGATTTTATTGATCAGCAGCAGATCCGAACGCAGAATCCCCGGTCCCCCCTTGCGCGGCATCTTCTCCCCCTCCGCCACATCGATCACATAGATCCAGGCATCCACCAGCTCAGGACTGAAGGAGGCCGCAGATTGTCCCCCCCGCTCTCAATCAGCACCAGCTCCAGCCCCGGCAGCGAGGCCTCCAGATCAGCCACCGCCTCCAGATTCATCGAAACGTCATCGCGAATGGCCGTATGGGGACAACAACCAGTCTCCACACCGCGCACGCGCTCCGCCGGCAGGACGCCGCGCCTCAAGAGAAACTCCGCATCCTCGCGGGTATAGATATCATTCGTCACCACCGCCAGACTATATCTCTCCTGCAGATGACGGCTCAGGCACTCCACCAGCGCCGTCTTCCCGCTCCCCACGGGACCGGCGATACCCACACGAAACGCTCGTGACGCTCCCGGCATCAGGTAATCCTCCTTCCTCGCATCGCAATCATAGGGCGTCGCCCGACACCAGCCGGCCACCCGCCACTCTCCCTAGAAAAGAAAATAGCGCTGCGCCAGCGGCAGGACCCGCGCCGGCTCACAGGTCAACAGCTCCCCATCGGCCCGCACCTCGTAGGTCTCCGGGTCCACCTCAATATCAGGCGTCGCCGCGTTGTGCACCATCTCCGCCTTGGTCAGGGTGCGACAGCCCTCCACCGCCACGGTCCGCTTACGCAGGCCCAGCCGCTGCGGCAGCCCGGCCTCCAGCGCCGCCCGCGACACAAAGGTCAGGCTCGTCGCCGCCACCGCCGCCCCGAAGGCGCCAAACATCGGCCGATAGAGCAGAGGCTGCGGCGTCGGAATCGAGGCATTGGGGTCCCCCATCACGCTCCAGACAATGCAGCCCCCCTTAATGACCAGCTCCGGCCGCACCCCGAAAAAGGCCGGCCTCCAGAGCACCAGATCGGCCAGCTTCCCCGGCTCAATAGAGCCGATCTCCCGCGCCACGCCGTGGGTGCGCGCCGGGTTAAGCGTATACTTCGCCAGATAGCGCTTCACCCGAAGATTATCATGGCGCGCCGAATCCCCCGGAAGCGGCCCACGCTGCACCTTCATCTTATGCGCGGTCTGCCAGGTACGCAGCACCACCTCACCAACACGCCCCATGGCCTGCGAGTCGCTCGACATCATACTGATCACCCCCATATCGTGGAGGATGTCCTCGGCGGCAATCGTCTCCGGCCGGATGCGGCTCTCAGCAAAGGCCACGTCCTCGGGCACCTGAGGATTGAGATGGTGACAGACCATCAACATATCGAGATGCTCCGCCAGCGTGTTGACCGTGTAGGGTCGCGCGGGATTAGTCGAGGAGGGCAGCACATGCGGCAGAGAGGCAATGCGGATGATATCCGGCGCATGGCCGCCGCCAGCCCCCTCGGTGTGATAGGTGTGGATGGTGCGCCCCGCAATGGCGGCGATGGTGTCCTCAACAAAGCCACTCTCGTTCATAGTATCAGTGTGGATAGCCACCTGCACATCGCAGGCCTCGGCCACCCGCAGACAGGCATCGATCGCCGCCGGCGTGCTCCCCCAGTCCTCATGCAGCTTCAGACCACAGGCCCCGGCGCGAATCTGCTCCAGCAGCGGCTCCTCGCTGGCAGCGTTCCCCTTGCCAAGCAGACCAAAGTTCAGCGGCCAGTGCTCGACAGCCTGCAACATACGCGCCAGGTTCCAGGCCCCCGGCGTGCAGGTGGTGGCATTCGTGCCTGTCGCCGGTCCCGTACCCCCACCGATCAGCGTGGTGATCCCCCCCGAGAGGGCCTCGTAGACCTGCTGCGGCGAGATGAAATGAATGTGACTATCAATGCCACCAGGGGTCACGATGAGATGCTCGCCCGCCACAACCTCAGTGCTGGCCCCGATCACCAGCGCAGGATCGACACCATCCATCGTATCGGGATTGCCAGCCTTGCCCACCTTGACGATGCGCCCATCCTTGACGCCGATATCGCCCTTGACAATGCCCCAGTGATCGAGCACCACAGCGTTGGTGATCACCAGATCGAGCGCGCCCGGCCCCGAGCGCTCCTCACGCAAGGCCCGGCTGCTCTGGCCCATGCCATCGCGAATCACCTTGCCCCCGCCAAAGGTGACCTCGTCGCCATAGACCGTGTAGTCATGCTCGATCTCGATGATCAGCGCCGTATCGGCCAGGCGCAGCCGGTCGCCCACGGTCGGGCCGTAGAGATCGGCATAGGTGCGCCGCGGAAGCGTGTGGCTCATGGCGCCGCCTCCTCTTCGCGCACCTGCGGCGGCTCCGGCTCAAGCGGACCAGCGACACGACCAGCATGCCCGTAGACGCGCCGCGCCCCGCCAAAGGCAACCAGCCTCACCTCTTTCTCCTCGCCCGGCTCAAAGCGCACCGCCGTGCCGGCCGCGATATCCAGGCGCATGCCGTAGGCCGCCGCGCGCTCGAACTGCAGCGCCCGATTGACCTCGAAGAAATGATAGTGGCTGCCGACCTGCACCGGCCGATCGCCCATGTTCCTGACCAGCAGGCGCTGCGTGCGCCGCCCCGCATTGAGCACAATCTCGCCCTCCTCCAGGAGATAGGCCCCCGGCGCCAGCGCCGCCCCTGACTCTTCACCCGCTGACATGCACTGCTCCCCTCTGACTCTTGCTCCAGCCTATCTGATAGGATCATGCACGGTCACCAGCTTGGTGCCGTCCGGAAAGGTCGCCTCAACCTGTACCTCTTGAATCAGCTCGGCGACCCCCTCCATGACGTCCTCGCGCGTCAGCACGCGGCTCCCCAGAGCCATGATCTCGCTGACGCTCCGGCCATCGCGGGCCGCCTCCATCATCTCAGCCGCGACCAGCGCCACGGCCTCAGGATAGTTCAGCTTGAGGCCACGCGCCCGCCGCTGGCGCGCCAGACCGGCGGCCACGACGATCAGCAGCTTCTCCTGCTCTCTCAGTGTCAGATGCATACCATACCTCCCATAGCATAAGGTCGTTTCTCGCTCAATTCAGGATCTTCCCCCACAGGACTCAGGAGAGCTTGCGCGGCAGCACAGCGCGCTCGCCATAGAGCAGCTCCTTTGCCAGCCCCCAGAAGGCCAGCAGGCCGGCGCTGATGGCTCGCCCCTGGTAGCTCAACCCACGCACGAGAAGACCATGGGCCCGCAGGGCACTCACGCCCCAGAGGGTGACGCCCGGCTCCGACTGACTCCGCGCCAGCTCGCTCAGGCGCTCCTCGAGGGCCAGCCAGCGCGCCGGAGCCAGGCCGGTATGGCAGAGATAGCAACTCGTGCACCAGGGATACCCCGCCAGGCGGCCAGCCGAGAGGGGCGAACGCCGGCCTGGCTCCAGACGGAAGCGCTCAATGGCGATCGGCCCATCGGGAGCCACGATGCTCAGGGAGAGCTGCACCAGATCATAGGCAAAGCACTCGCCGCGCGCCAGCCGGCCCGGCGCCAGCGTCTCCCACCAGAAGAGGCCAGCCCCCTCCGCGAGCACAATCTGCGTCTCCTGGCAGTAGCGCGCCCCCGCGAAAGGGATCAGCGGATCAGGCAGATACTCCAGGAGGGCGCCTCTCGCCACCTGCACCCGCCAGCTCTGCCGCGCCGCAGCCGTCCCCGGCCGGCAGCGGTAGAGGCGCGTCGCCCCGGTGGAGGTCAGCAGGACCCGCGTCTGCGGCCCCGCGCTCACCTCGACCGCATAGCGATCGCCGCCGAGCACGCCCCCCGAGAGATTGTGGAGATGCACCAGCGCAGCCCCGCCTGCCGCGGGGAAGGCACGCACCACCTGCAGCGGCGCGCGCTGCTCCTGCACCAGCAGGCGCGTGCGCTCCTCCCACGGCGCGCGGCCAAAGACCAGGCGCAGATAGCCATCGATCGCTGGCGGCGGGCCGGCGCCAGCGCCAGCCCCATGCAGTGCTCCCTCCAGAGCCTCACCTGCTGCTCTCCAGTCCGTGGGCGCCCACCACCCATGGCCGCTCTCATGCTCAACTGACAAAGAGGCGCGTCTCCAGAAAGGGATGGCGCATGCTGCCCATCTCCAGCGCCGGCGTGAACTGATACGGCTCGCCATCAGTGGCACAGCAGAGCGCCTGCTGCACCACATCCAGGATACAGGGCTTCAGCGACCAGAGCAGGCCCCCGGCGCGCACCTGCCCCAGCGGCAGCAGACGCTGACAGGCGAAAATAAGGCTAGCCAGCGTCTGCTGCAGAAAGGCCGCCGCCGCGTAGCGCTCCTCGACGCCGAGCAGGCCGCACAGGAGGCCAGCGGCGACGGCGTAGTGGATCTCCTGGCCGGCCTCGCGCGCCGCACGCACGGCCTCGTGCAGACGCTGATCATCGACCCAGTGCTCAACCAGATGCAGGAGACGCCTCCCCATGAGGGCGCTGGCGTTGCGGCTCTCGCGCGCCATTTTCAGAGCGCGCACCTGGGCATTGAGCGCCAGCCACTGCGCCCTCGGCAGCGCCCCCCATGAGGCGTCGCGCACCAGGCGCAGGCCACGCACAAAGAAGACACATTCCAGCAGCCCGGCCTCCTGCAGATAATCGCGCAGAAAACCCTCCAGGCTCTCCAGATCCAGCAACTCCTCGGCGATCAGGCTCTCCAGACCAAAGGAGTGCGCGCTGGTGCCAACGGGCAGCGCGCTATCAGCGAGCTGGAGCAGGCGCAGCAAGGCCAGTTCATCGAGGTGGGCCTGCTCCCCGGCCGCGCCACCCTGGAGGAGCGAGCCAGTCTGTAACTCAACCATCGTGGCCACCTTTCTCAACGCAATCAAGATCGGAGCTGATAGCCCGGCACAATGCGCAGGACCTGCCACCAGCCAGCACCTGCAGCAGAGGCAGGAGCAGCCAGGGCAGGTCACCTGCACAGGACCATCCGTGTGAGCCACCAGCACGGTGTTTGTATGAGATGCACAACATAGTGTGTCCTCATTCAGTATACAGGGGAGCATTAGCCCGCGCTATGCCCAATCTGGCATATAATCGAGGCTGCATTTTGTGCAAGATGCACGATCACCCGAAGAAGAAGAGGGAGAGAAGAACGGAGGGAGCGAGCCGGCGCGGGGCGGCAGCGGCGCCGCCCCTGCACGACTGCTATCAGCTTAGAGCGGCGGCTCCTCCTGGGCACAGAGAGCGTCCTGAATGCGCCGCGCATGCACAATGAAGGAACGAGTATCCAGCTCCACATCATCGTAGGTCAACGTCTGCCCGCGGGCGACCGCACGGCGCACCCGCGCCCGGGCCGTGAGGCCGAGCGGCAGCAGGCCCTCCGCGCGAGCCACCGAGGCACGCTCGATATTGCCATAGAGCGAGGTGCCGCCGAGGCCCTCCAGCACCTCGCCCGGCTGCAGATCGCGCTTGGCGACCGCCGTGGTCTCGGCGACCGGCGGCCCCTGAGGAGCCAGGGTCGCCTGGCGATAGAGCACCGCCTGGGCAATGGAGCGCGGCGTCTCCAGGTTCGCCAGATGGTAGGGCCGATAGAGAGCCCAGTAGGGACCCTGGCCCAGGCGCAGGTAGCGCAGGTCCTCGATCACCTTGGGCTGCTCCGTGGTGATCACCAGGAAGACGCCAGGGGCCACACTCCCCAGCGCGTAGTCGACCACACCCCGCTGGCTCAGAATACCCCCATCCTCGCGCGGACAGAAGATCTGCGCCAGGGTTTCAGGCGTGGCATGGGGACCGTGCATACCGCTGACGTCCGGCATGAGGCCGGTGGCATTGGCCACAGCCGTCATCTCGACCATCGTCTTGGTGCCATCCACGAAGGAGGTCAGCATATGCGCGCTCATGTTCTGCCGGCGGGCCTGCTCTGCCAGTTGCTGCGGCGTCGCGCTGCGGTCCAGGGGATTATTCTTCCCCTTGCCCGCAGCGACGATCTCGAAGCCCAGAGAGCGAGCGAAGTCGTAGAGTTCCAGAATGGCCCCCGGCTCATCGCCGGCCGAGGTCGTGTAGACCACGCCAGCGGCGTCGGCCATGCGCTTGAGCAGGTAGCCGATGGTCGCATCCGTCTCCACGTTCAGCATGATGATATGGCGACGCGCCAGGATGCAGCGGTAGGCCACCAGGGCGCCGATCGAGGGGACGCCCGTGGCCTCAACCACCGCATCGAGGGCCTCAATGTCAGGAATGAGAGGGGCGCTGGGCGTCACCACCCGCTTCCCGGCGCGCACCGCCTCCGCTGCCTGGCCAGCGTCGGCCTCCGCGGGCAACACGACAATGTCGTCCTCCGCGCAGCCGCAGGAGCGGAACGCTGCGATTGCCCGCGCCGTCTCAATATCGGCGGCTGCCACCACCTCCATCCCCTGCATCTGACCGATCTGGGCAATCAGGCCCGTTCCCATCTGGCCGACCCCCACCAGCCCGACGCGAATCGGACGCTTCTCGCGCTGGCGCTGTTCAAGTTCCGCTACCAGATTCATAAGACGTTAATACTCCTCCAGTCTGAGCAGTTCAAAGACGGTGCCTACGGAGGGCAGGCCGGCCAGGGCCGGCTCGACCGAGATGGCTCCGGGCAGGGCGGGCACGCGCGCAGCGTCAAAGTGCACCACCAGATGGCCCAGCGTCGCCAGGTTTGCGCTGGCAACCTCGCCGACCGCCGTCACGCGGTAGCTGGCGACCAGCGTCTCCCCCCCACCAGGCGCCGGCTCGCTGAAGCGCAGCAGGTCGCCGACGGCGATCGTGGCATGCAGGCCGGCGCCGTCATGCACCAGCGAGACCTCGCGCAGCTCGGCAGGCGCCTGCTGATCAAAGAAAATCAGGATGCCATGCGGCAGAAACTCCTCAACGAGCGGGCCGATCTCCTGAATGATGGCCCGGTACTTGACGAAGGCGCGCTCCTCCCTCCCGCCGCGAAACTCAGCGGAGGGACGATTGCTCTGCATGGTCATGTCATAACGCTCCCTCTGTATCCTTCTGCCCGGTCCGTGCCGTGCCGGGCGCCACACGCGCGGGGGAAGGCGCAACCAGGCCCGCACAGCGCCGCGCCAGCGCTCCCCGCGCGCCGCAGCAGAGCAGCCCACACCGCTAGGACTCATCGACCAGGGTCACATCCTCCGGCTTGACCCCGGAGACGAAGTTCTTCTCATTGATGAAGTTCATCAAAGGACCCGAGGGCGAGCTGGGCTTAACATCAATCGTCAGGATCTTCTTCATCGGGTAGACCCCGATACGCGCCGTGCCGCCACAGTCGATGACCACGCAGGCGATCTGTTTCTCCGGCGCGGAGGAGCGGAAGCCGTCGAAGGCGCGCCCGCCGCTCAGCTCGGCAATGCGCTGAGCAACCGGGTGAATGCCACCACCTGTCACGCAATAGATCAGGTCCTTCCCCGCCTGGGGCCTGACAATCAGAGGACCACCCCAGCCACCGCGTCCGCGCGAAATTTTGACTGCACGATAGGGCATAGTCGTCGATCTCCTTTCAAGTTCATCGTCAGCAGCTCAAACAGCTCAGACCAGACAGGCCGTTCTCGCTCAGCCAGCCCTCCCGCCATAGCAGCGGAGCAGCGCGGTGCGGCACAGCACCGGAGCCGGCCGGACCGCGCCACGCTGATCTGGTTTGCTCAGTGGCCGACGTACATCCCGAAGCTGGCCACGTAGGCGATGACCACCGCCAGCGGACCGGTGATCAGGCGGGACATGAGCACCGCCGGCACACCGATCTCTGTCGTCTCCGGCTCCGCCTCGCCAAGGGCCAGGCCGACGGGAATGAAGTCGCAGCCCACCTGCGGGTTAATGGCGAAGAGCGCCGGCAGGGCATACTGCGGCGGGATATGGCCCAGGCCGATCTCCACGCCCAGCAGCGTCCCCACTACCTGCGCGATCACCGCGCCGGGACCCAGCAGCGGCGAGAGAATGGGAATGGCGCAGATGATCGAGATCAACAGCAAACCGAAGATGTTCGAGGCCAGCGGCGAGAGCGTGTGGGCAATGAGCGAGCCGATGCCCGTGTACAAAATAATGCCGATCACCATACTGATAAAGGCCATGAAGGGCAGGATGTTGCGCAGCACCTGATCGATGGTGTCGCGCCCGGCCTGATACAGTATGCCAACGACATTGCCAACCGAACGGCCAATGGCCTCCAGTCCACGAGAAACAACCTGCATGCTAGACCTCCTCTCCGCCAGCGAAGGCGGCGCCACCGGTCTCCACCGCGGGAGCCGATTCCTGTGCAGACTCGTCAGCCTCCACCTGGCCCTCAGGCACACTGCGGCGGGCCCACATGACCGCCGTGATGCGCTCCGTGACCAGGCCGCGAATGAAGATCACCAGCAGGCCGACAAGGAAGTAGCGAATGGCCAGATCGCCCAGGCCCAGACCGAGCTTCGTGATTCCAGCGGCAATGCCCGCCCAGACAAAAATTTCTCCCGGGTTGGCATGGGGGAAGAGGCCGAGAATCGGATGCACGAAAGAGACAGCAGCATCATAAAAGGCAGGCTTCTGCTTCTCCGGCAGAAAGCGCCCCATGGTGTAGGCCATCGGATTCGTCAGGAAGAAGACGGCCAGGAAAGGCAGGATCAGATAGCGCAGGAAGATATTGCGACTGCTGATCATCGCCACCTTGTCGATGCGCTCCGGGCCGATCAGGCGCACAAGAGCATTGACAGCCGTCATGAGGACGATCAGCAGGGGGATGATGCCCGTCACCAGGCCGACAAAGGTCGTACCCCCCTTCTGGAACATGCCGATAAAGCCCTCGGCAATGTGTGCTGCGATATCCACGAAAGTACCTCCGTACAGATAGACAATATGATGATCTTATGTCCTTACTACAGCGGTGGACCGTCTCGTGCGCCGGAACAAGCGTCGTTCCGGCCCGGCACCTCCTTTCATCTCGTGGATAGGGCGCAGATCCTGACGCGCCCGCTGCTCACCAGGCGATCAGAGAGCTGGCTGACCCTGGAACGAGGCCTGCAGAGTACGAGCCGCTGACTGGGCAGCCTCGACGACCCGTGGGCCGATGCCAGTGGCCGTCAGGCCCGTCAGACTGGCCGGCTCGAGGAGATCCTCCAGGCGCCGGCCCTCCAGTTGAGGCACCGGCTTGAGCCGGGCGAAGACCGTGAAGCCGCTCAACTGCCTGGCTTCGAGGATGGTCTGGCGCGCGGGATGAGCCACCAGAACCACGTAGGTGCGTCCACGGTAGCGACCGCCGGCCATGCCCGTGGCGCAGCGTCCGAGCCGGCGCAGGGCGCTCACCTCGCGGTAGAAGAGGCGCGCCTGCCAGTAGGCGAGAGCAAGCTGGAGCACCCAGGCCAGCAGGGCAATGATGGCGACTTGCTCGATCATACGTACCTCCAGTTGTATGAATAGACAGACGGTCTGCGCGAGGTCTGCCTGCGCAGGATCGCATCACAGACAGACTTCAGCCAGCTCACGGGAGAGTTCGATGGGTTTATGGACCACCCGCCGGGGAAGACTGGAGACAAAGTGGATCGGGTGGGCACGTGCCTCATGTTTGAGGCGCCGGGCGAGGGCCGTGGCGCGCCAGGGAAGATCGCGGCAGTACTCGCGCACCAGGAGCGGCGCAGGCCGTGCCACGGCGTGGGCGCAGCGCTGGCAGACAATGCGCTTGATATACAGCGAAGCGTAGAAGACAGTATGGACTGTCGGGCAACCGCAGTACGGACAATCCAGCTCGGTCTGGCAGGCAATCATGGCTACGCCCCTCTCTACTGCTGGACACCGGGGACGAACGACGCGCAACATCGCGCCGGAGGCTGGCTGGACGCTAAGCAAGCGGCACAGCCTCAGAACCCCCGATGCCGGGACAGACGCTCGGCCTGAAACAGATCGTAGGCCGTGGTGATCTTCAAATTGGTGCTATCGCCCTCAACGATCGCCACCGGATACCCGGAGCGCTCCAGCGAGGCGGCGGTGTCGGTCCCCTCGAAGCACTCCTCTCGGGCGCGATCATAGGCTGCAAGGAGCCAGGAGGCACGAAACGCCTGGGGAGTCTGGGCGCGCCAGGCACGCTGGCCTTCAAAGCGGCGTTGCACTGCCTGCCTCTCGTCCACCTCGACGATCAGCTCCTCCTCCTGCAGCGGAGTCGCCAGGATCGCTCCCCCCTGCTGGCGGGCTGTGACGACCAGCCGCTCGATCTGCTCGGGCAGGATAAAGGGGCGCGCTCCATCGTGAATCAGCACAAGTTCGACCTCGGCGGCTTCGATGCGCGGTCGCAGCACCTCCAGGGCGCAGTACTCCGAGGCGTGCCGCGTGGCACCGCCACAGATGACTCGCTGGACTTTCTGACAGTGTGCGGCCTGCACCAGCTTGGCGAGCTGCTCCGTCTCTCCGGCGGCCGCTACCAGCAGCACCTCGTCAACGGCGGGACAGCGCTCAAAGGCCTCCAGTGTGTAGATAATCACTGGCTTGCCATGAATGGGCAGAAAGATCTTGTTGATCGGCAGTCCCATGCGCCTGCCCTGCCCGGCGGCCAGCACTACGGCGACAACACGCCGCGCTGCACTCCGCTGATCGAACACCGTTTCACCTTTGTGCATATTCAGGATTTTGTGCATAGTATACCTTGCACTCTCTGGAATGTCAAGCAGAGGACGAGGGGAATCCGCGGACGCTGATCGCGCCATTCACCTCTGTGTGGAATCCAATCTCCATGACAGGGTTTTCCGTTCTCCAATACTTAGACAGTCACGCAGGCGACTGGCATGGCCTATAGACTCAATGCCAGCGATGGGAGCGTGCGCTGGCATCGACTGCTTGCTCAGCAGGCTGTCAGCACGCCCCTGGTGCTCCAGGACACACGCTACGTTCCTGCCTCCGACGGCAGCATCTACGCGCTGCGCACCAGCGACGGCCAGACGCTCTGGCACACCAGAGTGAGCAGCACCACCGGGGGGCTGACGGGATCACACCTGCTGGCCGCTCAGGATCAGCACCTGCTCATCATGGCGAGCAGCGCCGACGGCACTCTGCTGGCCCTCAACGCTGAGAGCGGAGCCAGCGCCTGGAGGCTCCAGGGAGTCCCTCTACGGCCCGGCTCGCGGCCCGTAGTGTCTCCAGGTCCGCAAGCGCAGGTGGGAGGCAGGTTCGCGCGTTTTCCTCTCCTGGAACCTGCCTCCCGCCCTTCAAGCCCTCTGCTGGCCTGCTCGCCCCATCACGACCCGGCTCCTCTATAGTTAAAGGAATGGCCTTCGGCTTCGACCAGCCAACACGGGGCCACCTGTTGATAGACTGACTCGGCCACCGGCGCCCCGCCGGCTTTTCAGCGCTTCCGCCCGGCGAACGAACAATTGTCCACTTCTGCACAAGGGTTGACAGAGCAACCAGACGTCAGGTAATATTGAGGCAGCATCCAGTGGACAACTTTCCACCTCATGAACAATTGTCCAGTTCGCAGCGGCGCACAGACGCGCCAGACAAAGGAGGTGAGACGTCCCTCTGACTCACGCCACGAGTAGATCATCCACTGTCCGTGATCCACTGGCGAACAGCCAGAGAGCTGAGCGCTCCCGATCTCCACTCCAGAGCATGCATGGCCTTTGCAAGGTTTCCGTCACGCATATGCCAGCAGGAGGGTTCCGTCAATGCCCGACCTACGTCTGCTTGTGAGCTGTGGCACCGGCATCGCCACCTCAACACTCGCCGCCGATAAACTCAAGCGCCTGCTGAAAGCGCGCGGTGTCACCGTCACCACCACCTCATGCAAGGCGGCCGAGATCGTCAGCAAAATTTCGACCGTGCGTCCCCACGCGATTGTCTCAACGACCCCGGTGGCCGTCAAAGTGTCTGTGCGGGTCTTCAACGGCCTGCCGCTGATCAGCGGCGTTGGCGCCGAGAAGCTCGCCGATGAGATCGCCGCCTATTTGAAGACCGTGCCAGTCACCTGAGCGCGACCGGCGTCCGGTCCGAGACACTCCATCCACATCACGACGAAACAAGGCAACCACGCGACGTTCGTTGAGCCTGGACCGATGTAGCCTTGCCGCTGCATCGAGCGAGGCTGCAGCTATCTGCCTGGTTGAGGACGTTTTTGTCCCTACGGCAGGGAAGGAGGAGGCAGCAATGTCTGCTGTCATGGGAGTCATCAACTACATCCTGGGCCTGGGCCCCAGTGTCATGATGCCCATCATCATCTTCATCCTCTGTATGGTGTTTCGTATGCCCATCGGGCGCTCGATCCGTGCCGCGATCATCATCGGCATTGGCTTCATCGCCATCAACCTCGTCATTGGCCTGCTGGTTGACACCCTCGGACCCGCCGCACAGGCGATGGTCAACAACATCGGCATCCACCTGGATGTCATTGACGTAGGCTGGCCCGTCGCTGCGGCGATCTCCTTCGGCACTGTCTCCGTCGTCCCCTGGGTCTTCGTCCTGGGGATCATTCTCAACCTGGTGCTGATCGTCGTGCGCTTCGTCAAGACGCTCGACGTCGACATGTGGAACTACTGGCACTTCATCTTTACGGCGGCCTTCGTCTACGTGATCACACAGAACCTGGTGATCGCCATCAGCCTGGCCCTGCTGACGGAACTGATCGTCCTGAAGCTCGCCGATCTCTCAGCGCCCATCACCCAGGACTACTATGGGCTGCCCGGTATCTCACTCCCCCACACCGACACCGTCGGCTGGTCTCCCATCGGCTGGACCCTCAACAAAGTCCTCGATCGCATCCCCGGCCTCAATCGCCTGCATGCCGATACGGGCACCATCCAGGAGCGCTTCGGCGTCGTCGGGGAGCCAATGATCGTGGGCCTGGTGCTCGGCCTGATCATCGGCGTGCTGGCCTATTTCCCTGGCTTCAGCAGCGACTTCGGCTCGGCCTTCGCAAAGATCCTGACGACGGGCGTGACCCTCGGCGCCGTCATGCTGGTGCTGCCGCGCATGGTGGCCATCCTGATGGAAGGGCTGGTGCCGCTCTCAGAGGGTGCCCAGACCTTTATCAGCCAGCGCTTCCCCGGCCGTGAACTCTACATTGGCCTGGACGCCGCCATTGTGATCGGCTTCGCCAACAACATGACCGTCGGGCTGCTGATGGTGCCGATCACCCTTGTGCTGGCCATCGGCCTCAGCTTCCTGGGGCTGAACCGCGTGCTGCCCTTCACGGATCTGGCGGTGCTGCCCTTCCTGGTGATCTGGGCCAATACCTGGTCGCGCGGCAACGTGATCCGTGGGGTGATCATTGCCACCATCTTCATGGCCGGCATCCTCTCGGTAGGGACCTTCCTGGCGCCCATGACGGTGGTGCTCGCCAAAGGGGCCCACTTCGCCATTCCCAAAGGGGCGATCTCGATCTCCAGCCTGGATTCGGGCGCGCATATCCTGCCCTTCGTGCTGGTCTTCTTCTTCGCCCTCAACCAGATCGGCTCTTCAGGCCCGGCCTTCATGGTCTGGACCAGCCTGTGGGTGCTCTTCACGGTCGTCTGCTACGTCAGCTACTTTATCTACGCCCGCTCTCACGTGCCTGGCATCGATGATAAGCATCTCTACGTGCGCGAGGAGCAGGGGCTGGAAGGGGCCGAGCTGGAGGGCCTGGCGCTCGATGCCGAAGGCGCAGGAGGCCAGGCCATCGCCGGCCAGGGCCAGTAGGCGCGGGCCGGACCCTGAGCGAGCGCAGCGGGCCAGGCGAGCCGTCCGGGCGACGCTGCGCTGAGCACAGGAGTGAGCGCCACTCACCTGCCCTGGAGGGCTGCCCTGGGAAAGGAGAGTGAGCACAGGGCAGGTGAGGTGCGCGCCAGTCAGATGCAGCGCAGAGAGACGCGAGAGGAGTGAGCACGCGATGATCAGTATGCTGATCAAGTACATGATGGGTCCCCTCGGCCGGACCCTGGAAGCAGCCTATCTCAATCACGGCCTGCAGGCCAGTCTGCTCCTGCTCGCCTGGATGGGCGTGGTCTACCTCGGGCTGCGCGGCGTGATACGCCTGCGCCAGTTGCTGCGCCGCTGGGTCGAGGAGCTGCTGCCCGCCTACGATCCCGAGAGCGCGGCCACACCGCAGCGCCTCCTGCTGGCGCTGGAGCCGCGCTGGCAGGAGGCCGCTGCCCGCGTGCACTTCATGCCGACCAGGCATGGCCTGTGGATACAGCGCGCCACCCCCGAGCGGCTCAAGGCCCACGCGGGGTTCACCGCCGAAGGCATCGAGCAGCTCATCCGGCGGATCAGAGGTCCCCAGCCAGCCACCGCAGCACGTCGTCCATCACCAGGCGCCGGGCGGAGGCACCCCGCTCAGCGCCGGCAACTGATGAGGAGCTGACAGACCTCCGCGCTGAAGGCAGACCGCACGCACCATCTCCGCCACCGGCGCACGCAACAGAATGGGGCCTGAGCCTCCAGGGAATGGAATGGAACGGAACCGAACGGAAAGGAGACAGCCTGGTTTATGGTCAGCAGGGTCGCATGTCTGGAGCTTCAGACAACACTCAATCAGATGCAGCTTCCGGTGCTGGTCCTCTGGCAACTGGCCGCGTCGACAAAAGAGGACCTCTTCGAGCGCGTTCATCAGGAACTCTACTGCCGCGGGCAGGTGCATGCCAGCTATCTGAGCGGGGTTCGGCAGCGCGAGGAGGCGTATCCCACGGGACTCGATTTCGGCGATTTCGCCGTCGCCCTGCCTCACGTCGATTTTGAGCACGTCATCCGACCCGCGCTGGTGATCGTGCTGCTGAGGGAGCCGCTGCCCTTCCGCGCGATGGATGATCCAGCGCAGGAGCTGGCCTGCAGACTGGCGATCTTTCCAGTGCTTTCGGCCGCCGACGAGCAGCTCGGCTTTCTGGAGGCGGTCACCACCGCGCTGCAGAAACCGGGCTTCTACAGCGCCTTCATTGCGCGGCAGTCGCCTCAGGAGATCGCCAGCGACGTTGAGCAGATCTTCTGCTGCGCCCGCGAGTCCGCGACGGAGTGAAGGGCACCATGCCCTTGCTTCCCCGCCGGTGTGCCGCTCGCCAACCCTGCACGCACACGTGGTCGCTACAAGAGGTGTCAGACCATGCAGACACGTACCTCACGCTATACCCAGGAAGAGATCATTCGCTGCGCCTGGCTCTACTATCGGCAGGACTACAATCAGGAGGAGATCGCCCGTCAATTGGGGATGAGCCGCGCACGGGTTGTGCGTCTGCTCAAGGAGGCGCGCACGCGGGGACTGGTCCAGATCCGTATCAATGCGCCGGTCAACCTGCTCGAACTGGAGGAGCAGCTCCTGGAGCGCTACCGGGGCACTCCCCTCGAGCGCGTACGCCTGGTGCCAACGGTCTCCGACGAGGAAGAGCAACGGCACCTGCTGGCCCACGAGCTGCCGTCCCTGCTCGCTCTGGGCTACAACGACATCGTGGCCGTCTCCTGGGGCCGCACCCTGAGCCAGGCCATCGATCTCCTGCCAACGCAGGTCGCTCCAGGCCTGACGGTGGTCTCGATGCTGGGAGGCATTCAGGGCGGAATGCGCACCGCGAATCCCTACGATATCGCCTTTCGCCTGGGCCAGCGTCTGCGCGCGGCCGTCTACACGCTGCAGGCTCCGGCGCTGGTGCGCGATCCAGAGATGGCCGCCCTGCTGCTGCAGCAGGAGAGCCTGCAGGAGACGCTGGCCCTCGCTGGGCGGGCGCGCGTGGCCCTCTTCAGCGGCGGCGATCTCGGCGAGGGGTCCACTCTGGAGCGCCTGCACGCCATCAGTCGGGAGGAGCGACTCTGGCTGCAGTCCAGAGGAGCCGTCGGCGATCTGCTCTGCCACTTTCTCGACAGCACCGGCCAGACGCTCGATCTGGAGGGAAGGCTGATTCCCGTGGCGCTACCTCTCGAGGCCCTCAGGCGGATTCCTGAGCGCATCTGCCTGGGCGGCGGAGAGGCCAAACACGCGACGATCCTGGCGCTGCTGCGCGGGGGCTATATCACCACCCTCATCAGCGATGAGGCCACCGCTCGCTTTCTGCTCACCTGAGCACGAGCGGCACCGCCAGGAGCACGAGCGCCACGACCTCGCTCTTCTTGTGAACGGGGCACAAGTGATTGCATCAGGAGGAAATCATCACCATGAATCTGCTACCGCAGCTACGCGCCGACCTGGCGCGCTACGCTCGCAAAATGTACACCAGCCGCCTGGTGCGTGCCACCCAGGGGAACCTGAGCGCGCGCGATCCCGAGAGCGGGCTGATCTGCATCACCCCCAGCGGGGCGGACTACGAGACGCTCAGCGCCGAGGACATTGTGGTGGTAGATGACGAGGGCCAGGTGGTCGAGGGGCGCTGGCGGCCGTCGGTCGAGACGCCCCTGCATACGCTCATCCTACGCCGCCGACGCGACATCCACTGTGTCATGCATACCCACTCGCACTACGCCACGGTCTTTGGCGTGCTCTATGAGCCGGTGCCCATGATCCTGGCTGAGTCGGCGCTCTGCCTCGGCGGTGAGGTGCCAATCGCCCCCTATCAGCGCTCTGGCACGCCGGAGTTCGCCGAGCTGGTCGCCAGAACCCTGGGGGAGCGCATGGCGGTGATCTGGGGCAACCACGGCGCCATGGTCGTCGGCCCGAACCTGGCCCTGACCTTCTCGGCCGCCCATGCCCTGGAGGATAGCGCGCAGATCTACTTTCTCGCCAGGCACCTGGGGCAACCGGCGCTGCTGCCTCCCGGTGAGGTCGAGCAGCTCCACCGCGCCTGGATCGCGGACTACGGACAGAAACCCCTCGAACAGGGGGTCTGACCTGACGGCAGCGCCTGCCGCGGCGGAGCTGCCCCGAGCAGATGCGAGGACCCTGGCACCCAGACCCTGCACGCAAGCGCAGGCGTAAGCGCAAGCGAAAGGAAGGAGGAAGCAGCAATGCAAGCGATTCTCTTCTATCGGCCGGGCGAGGCTCGGCTGGAAGACATTCCTGTGCCCGAGCCAGGACCGGGCGAGATTCTCGTGAAAGTGGGGACCGCGCTGACCTGTGGCACGGACCTGAAGACCTACCGACGCGGCCACCCCAATATGCTGAAGAATAAACAGCTCCCCATTCCGTTCGGGCATGAGTTCGCCGGTACCGTCGCCGCCGTGGGCGCGGGCGTGACACGCTTCTCTGTGGGCCAGCGGGTGGTGGCCGTCAACAGCGCTCCCTGTGGGGTGTGCTACTACTGCCTGCTGCACCGCGAAAGCATGTGCGAGAATCTGGACTTCCTGACCGGGGCCTACGCCGAGTACATCGTCGTGCCAGAGCGCATCGTGAACAAGAACACCTACGCGGTGCCGGACCACCTCTCCTTTGCAGAGGCTGCCTTGCTGGAGCCGCTGGCCTGCGCCGTGCATGGCCTGGAGGAGGTCGATGTGCGGCTGGGCGATACAGTGGTGGTCAATGGCGCCGGCCCGATCGGCTTGATGTTCGTGAATGTCGCCAGCCTGCGCGGCGCTCGCGTGATCTCCTGTGATCTCAGCGACGAGCGCCTGGCCGCCGCGCGCCACTTCGGGGCAGCCGTGACCATCAATGCGGCGCAGGCTCCCGACCAGGTGCAGGCCGTGCTCGAGGCAACGCCCGGCGGCCGCGGCGTCGACATCGCCATCGAGGCCGTCGGCCTGCCGGCGGTCTGGGAGAAAACGATCCGCATGGTCCGCAAGGGCGGCCAGGCCTTGCTCTTCGGCGGCGCCAGCATGGGCACCAGCATCACGGTCGATACGGTGCTCCTGCACTACAGCGAACTGACCATCAAGGGCGTCTTCCACCACACGCCCCGCCACGTGCGCCTGGCCTTCGACCTGATCTGCAGCGGCCAGGTCTGCGCGCGCGACTACATCACCGCCAGTAAGCCGCTGGCGGAAACGCTCGACGCGCTGGAGCTGGTCGCCCAGCAGCGCGGCATTAAATACGCCATCGTTCCTCCAGAGGGCCTGCCCGCCCCCCGCGGCGCGCTCGCGGTCTCCGGCTGAGCGGCACCCTCCCTCCCCGGCCACCTCACCTGGCCCTCTCGCCTCTCAACCATGCAGCGGGGGCCGGCTCCCAGGCACGCCCCCCAGAGCGTCCCTATTGACACCCGGCCCCCCGCATGGTACAGTGAATATGTGTGCAAACATGAATTTTTGTGCAGAGAAAACCAGGAGACATGGCCTATGTCAGAAGACGTTCCCGCGCTCTCTCCGCAACAGTTGCGCAGCCTGCTACAAACCATGTACCGCATCCGCGCCTTTGAAGAGAAGGTCGATGAGCTGTTCATGCGTGGCGAGGTCCACGGCACCACGCACCTCTCCATTGGCGAGGAAGCCACGGCGGCCGCGGCGCTCAGCGCCCTGCGAGCCAGCGACTACATCACCAGCACGCACCGCGGGCACGGTCACTGCATCAGCAAGGGGGCCGACCTCAACCTGATGATGGCCGAGCTGCTCGGCAAAGAGAGCGGCTACTGCCGCGGCCGCGGCGGCTCGATGCACATCGCCGATGTGGCTTCGGGCAACCTCGGCGCGAACGGCGTGGTTGGTGGCGGCATTCCCATCGCAACCGGCGTCGGCCTCAGCATTAAGATGCAGGGCAAAGACGAGGTGTGTCTCTGCTTCTTTGGCGACGGCGCCGCCAACGAGGGCACCTTTCACGAATCGATCAACCTGGCCGCCATCTGGGATCTGCCTGTGATCTATCTCTGTGAGAATAACCAGTACGGCATGTCGATGGCCGTGCAGCGCGCCATGCGCAACGAGACCATCGCCCAGCGTGCCACCGCCTACGGCATTCCCGGCGAGCGCGTCGACGGCAACGACGTCTTCGCCGTCTATAGCGCTGTCTACCGCGCCGCCCGCCGCGCCCGTGCCGGGCAGGGTCCCACCCTCATCGAGGCTGTGACCTATCGCTACAAGGGACACTCCAAGAGCGATCAGAACCGCTACCGCACGCGCGACGAGATCCGCGCCTGGCAGGAGCGCGACCCTATCAAGCGTCTGGTCGCCCATCTGAGAGAGCAGGAGCTGATGACGCAGGAGGAGATCGAGCAGGAGGAGGCCGCCGCCTACGCGGCCATTGAGGCAGCCTATCAGTTCGCTCTGGCGAGTCCTGCTCCCGATCCGCAGTTTTTGCTGGAAGGAGTATACGCATGACCGGTTCTTCATCCATGCCTGCCGCCATCACAGGCGAGGCGACCAGCCCGGAGCACGCCGGGCAGGAGCAGGCAGCGCTGCAGGAGATGACCTACGCCGAGGCGGTGCGCGAGGCGCTGCGCGAGGAGATGCGGCGCGACCCGCGCGTCTTCTTGATGGGCGAGGACATCGGCATTTACGGCGGCGCCTTTGGCGTGACCTATGGCCTGTATGATGAATTCGGCGAGGAGCGGGTACGCGATACGCCGATCTCGGAGGCGGCCATCGCTGGCTGCGCCATCGGGGCGGCGCTCACCGGCATGCGGCCGGTGGCTGAGTTCCAGTTCAGCGACTTCATGGCCCTGGGTATGGACCAGATCGTCAACCAGGGAGCCAAGCTGCGCTTCATGTTCGGCGGGAAGGCCCAGGTGCCAGTCGTCTTCCGCGCTCCGCTCGGCTCGGGCACCGGCGCCGCCGCGCAGCACTCGCAGAGCCTCGAGGCCTGGTTCGCCCACGTGCCTGGCCTCAAAGTGGTCCTCCCCTCAACTCCCGCTGACGTCAAAGGCCTCCTGATCTCCTCTATTCGTGACCCCAATCCGGTGATCTTCCTGGAGCATAAGGTGCTCTACCGCCAGAAGGGCCTGGTGCCGCGCGGCGAGTGGACTGTGCCCCTCGGCCAGGCTGAAGTCAAGCGACCCGGTCGCGACCTGACGATCATTGCCCTCTCGATCATGGTGCCGCGGGCCCTGGCCGCTGCCGCACGCCTGGCCGAGGAGGGCATCGAGGCCGAGGTGGTCGATCCGCGTACGCTGCGACCCCTCGATACGCAGACGCTGGTCGCCTCGGCGCGCAAGACCGGGCGCGTGCTGATCGTGCATGAGGCGGTGCTCACGGGCGGCTTTGGCGGTGAGATCGCGGCACGCATCGCGGCCAGCGAGGCCTTCTACTACCTTGATGCCCCCATCATGCGCCTGGGCGGAGCTGAGATTCCTATTCCTTATAACACGCTGCTGGAACGCTGCGCCACTCCTCAGGAGGAGGACATCTATCAGGCCGCGCACCAGCTCCTGCAGACGAAACCGCTGTAAGGACCCTGAGGTAGAGGAAGGAAGCGATGCAGAGACCGCTGACTATGCCCAAGCTTGGTATGACGATGACCGAGGGCACCGTAGTGCGCTGGCTCTACGAGGAGGGCGCACGCATCGAGAAGGGGGAGCCGCTGGTGGAGGTGATGACCGATAAGGTGAGCCTGGAGGTGGAGGCCCCTTTCACCGGGCGGCTGCTGAAGATCGTGGCCCAGGAGGGGGAGACGCTGCCAGTGGGCGCCGATCTGGCGCTGCTGGAGGATGAGGGGAAGGTGCGCGCGGGAGGAGCAGTCGCGACGGCAGGAGCGGGAGCGGCCGCGCTCCCGGTCCCCACAATGGCAAGCACGACGACCACCTCGACGGCGCGCGAACCCGCCCTGGACGCGGCGGCCACCGCGGCCCCGGCGGAGCTGCCTGAGCGCATCGCCAGCACCCCGGCGGCGAAGCGCGAGGCGGCGGCGCGCGCCCTCGATCTGCACGAGCTGGTAGCTGCTGGCATCACGCCGCCAATCACCCGCGCCGATGTGCTGGCCTTCGTCAGCAGCCGTCAGCCTGCTCAGGTGCGCGCCACGCCGCTGGCGCGCAAAATGGCCCACGAGCACCAGATCGACCTCGGCCTCCTGGCGGAGCGCCGGGGCGGCGAGAAGGTCACGCGCGCCGACGTCGAGACCCTCCTGGCGAGCCGACGCGCACAGAACGGCGCTGCCTCGTCCACTCCCCAGACGCAGACGCAGGCCGGCGGTTCCCCCGCGGTGAGCGCGGACGGGGTCGCTGCAGCGCCCATGCCTGCGTCTCCTCTCAGCGTGCACGATGAGGAGACCGAGGTCATCCCTCTCTCGCCAGCGCGCCGCCTCATCGGCCAGCGCATGCTTGCCAGCGTCACCAGCATGCCGCATATCTACCTCGATCTAGAGATCGATATGAGCGAGGCCGAGCGCTGCCGCCAGCTTCTGGCTCGCAGCCTGCAGCAAGCCGGCGAGACGCCGCCCTCGCTGACAGCCCTGGTGATCCGCGCCGTCGCGGCCGCCCTGCGCGCCCACCCGGAGGTCAACGCCACCCTCGACAGCACAGGCGGTCCCGGCCGCGAGGTCATTCGCCGCTGGCACGGTGTGCATATCGGGGTGGCCGTCGATACCGGCCAGGCTCTGCTCACGCCGGTCATCCGCGATGCCGCACGTCAGAGCCTGCCCGAACTGGGCCGCACCCTGCGCCGCCTGGTCGCGGCCGCACGCGCGGGGAAGCTGACGCCCGACGAGCTGAGCGGCGCCACCTTCACGGTCTCCAACCTGGGTATGTATGGTATCGACACCTTCCACGCCATTATTCCGCCCGGCCAGTGCGCCATTCTGGCGACGGGCCGCGTCAGTCGGCGCGGCGTGGTCGTCGGAGAGGGGAACGAGGAGCGGCTGGAGATCCGTCCGATCATGAAGGTCTCGCTCTCAGCCGATCATCGGGTACTCGACGGCGCCGCCGGCAGCCGTTTCCTGCAGCACTTCAAGAGCTTGCTGGAGAACCCATACTTACTCGTGTAGGCTTTCCGCTTCTGCGGATAAAGGAGATCGTCTATGCAGCGTGCAAAAGCAGTGGTGCAGCATGAGGTTGGTTTACACGCTCGCCCGGCAGCGCAGTTCGTCAGGCTGGCCCGGCAGTTCAAGAGCACCATCACGATCAGCAAAGGCGAGCGCACGGTGAGCGCCAAAAGCATGGTCCTGATTCTGACCCTGGCGGTCGGCCGGGGCACGGAGATTGAGATCATTGCGGAGGGAGAGGATGAGCAGGAGGCCGTCGCCGCGCTGCTGGCACTGATCGAGCGCAACTTTGAGGAGGAGGCAGTGCCTCCGGCTCCGTGAGGAAGGGGGTCCGGAGGGACCGGACCGGATTGGTAACGCTGGTGGGCCGGCGCTAGGCCAGAGCAGACTGGCGTGACGCCCTCGCTAGCCGGGAAGCTGCGCCAGCTCCTGGCGCGACTCAAGCTGGAGCAGCGCGCGAGCGCAGGGCTCATCGGTGATCAGGGCCTTGACGACGCCGGTGCGCAGCCCTCCGAGAACGGCCTCCGTCTTGGCGACGCCGGCGGCCACCGCCACGACGAGCGGCACCTTGCCGAGGGTCTCAAACGGCACGCTGATCGTGCGACAGAGTAGCTCGTGGGCGCAGAGGCGCCCCTCGATGTCGAAGTAGCAGCCGCAGATATCGCCGACCGCGCCCTGGCTGCGAATGACCTGCAGTTCGGCCTCGTCGAGGTAGCCGGCGCGGAAGAGGCCCGAGGCCTCCGGGCGAGCGCCGCCGATGCCGACCAGGGCCATATCCATCTGCTCCATCATCTGGAAGGAGCGCCGCAGGCTGCGCTCTTTGAGCAGCCCCTCACGGGTGGCGGCGTCGGCTACGAGCAGGGGGGCGTGGAGATAGTAGCAGTGGCCGCCATAGGCGTCGGCCAGGCGGCGGGCGATCTCGGGTCCGTCGATATCGGGCCGGGTGGAGGTGTCGACGCTGCCCATCAACTGAACTACGTTCAGCGCCAGCCGGCGGCGCGGGCGCAGCGCCTTGAGCATCTCCATCATCGAGGTTCCCCATGAGATGCCAAGCGTCCGAATGGGCCGATTGCCGGCCGCATGCGATTCCTGGATGCGCCGATCGACGTAGCGCGCGGCCAGCGCCCCCACGCGGTCCAGCGTCAGCTCGTCGGAGGCAGTCTGCAGCACCTGGGCGTCGTGGAGGCCAAAGCGCTCGCTTAACTCCTGCTGGAGCGACGCGGAGGTGCGTAGCACCTGATGGACGTGAATGTCGACCAGCCCCAGCTCGCGCGAACGACTCAGCAGACGCGAAACGCCGGAGCGCGAAACGCCGATGATCCTGGCGATCTGCTCCTGAGTGTAGTTCTCCTCGTAGTAGAGGCTGGCAACCTCGGTCAGGAGATAAATGTCGTCGCTTTCCTGTGTCATATATCACGGCCCTTTCTCTGAGCGATGGGGATCGTTTGTCAGGATGATTTATCAGCACAGACGCCGATCTTTGCACCAACGTGCAACCTTGAGATGTATTGTAAGGGGCAGGTGCGCCGCTTGTCAACATCTTCGGCTCCTGCCCAGAAGGAGAGGGTGCACTGAGCCTGAGCGGCTTGTGGAGCAGGGACTGCTGCGGCCGCAAACACAGAACGCTTGAGATAGCAGATGAGCAGGTCCGTCCCCCACCAGGAGCGGACCGGAGGTCGTTCGAAGCCAGCGATGGTTTCCATCTCCAATCGGGCATGCGCTGTGTGCAGACGAGACCCTCGCTTCAGGAGAGCAGCGGGAGCGCGTGCGGTCAAGGGTAGCGAGCCATCCCGAACCAGTGGGCTCGCGTGACCGCTTCCAGGTGGCGCTGCAACCCACCAGCAGGACCCCGACGCAGCAGCCGGCGCCCGTGCGGGAGGAAGCGGCTCCGCCAGGTGTGCGCCTCCCGTCTCCCCTCGCGGACACCTCCCTCCCCAGGGATGGCCCAGGCGCTCTTCCCGAGCGCAGAATCGACGATGGTGTATAATCTGTAGCGTCCATCATGAAGCTCAAGAAGAGAGGAGCGATCCACCGCCTATGACCCCACGCGAGAAAGCTCTCTATCATCAGATCCACCCGCTGAAGCTCCTGACGGACATCAGCGCGGAGGTGATCTCCATCTACTTCCTCTGGCAGCGGCGCCTCCTGGTCGGCCTGCTGGTCGCCCTGCTGCCACCGGTGGTGGCCTCGGCCCTGATCGTGCGTCTGGCCAACCTCGAGCCGTATCGCGACTCGGCCGCAGGGGCCTACGTGAAACACTACATGACGCCCGCGGCGGTCGCGCTGCGCATGCTGGGCACCTGCGTGACGCACCTGGGAGCCTGGCTGCGCTGGCCGACGCTGATGGGCTCCGGCTATGGCCTTATCCTCTTCGCCTGGTTCCGCGGCCTGCTGCCCATGGGGACGGGAGCGCGGCGCCTCCTGCGTAGAGTCGATCCCGTCAGCCGCTGATCAACTCGTCAGGGCAGGGGCGAGAGACATCACGTCACTCGCTTCGCTCCGCTCTGCGACGGCGAGGCAACTCATCCATCGCCCGCTCTCTGGGGCGCCGACTCCACATAGCGCGCGCGCAACTCGGCCTTAAGCACCTTGCCCATCGCATTGCGCGGCAAGGCCTCTGCGAAGACCACCGTGCGCGGGATCTTATAGCGTGCCAGCCGTCCGGCACAGAAGGTCAGCACCTCCTCGGCGCTCAGGCCACCCGGCTCGCGCGGCACCACCACCGCCAGGCCCACCTCACCCCAGCGCGCATCTGGTCGGCCAATCACGGCCGCCTCCGCGATGCCCGGATGCGCCAGCAGGACCTGCTCGACCTCAGCCGGATAAACGTTCTCCCCACCAGAGATAAAGAGATCCTTTTTGCGCCCGACAATGTAGTAGTAGCCATCCTCATCGCAGCGCGCCAGATCCCCCGTATGCCACCAGCCCCCGCGCGCCGCCCTGGCCGTCTCCTCCGGTCGCCGCCAGTAGCCCGAACAGACGTGGGGTCCCGCCAGCACCAGCTCGCCCACCTCCCCGCGCGCCACATCGCGATCCTCTTCGTCAACAATGCGCGCCCGCGAGTGAAAAACCGGCCGCCCTACGGAGCCAGCCTTGCGCAGGGCATCCTCCGGAGCCAGGCTGAAGCAGTTCACCCCGACCTCCGTCAGACCGTAGCCCTGACGCAGCAGCAGGCCGCGCTCCCCATAGCCTCGGATCACCGGCAGGGGACAGGAGGAGCCACCGGTCACGCAGAAGCGCAGTGAGGAGAGATCGGTCCGCTCAAAAGCGGGATGCTCCATGAGCATCTGGAAGACGGTCGGCACGGCAAAGACCAGCGTACAGCGCTCGCGCTCGATGACCTCCAGGATGCGCGCCGGCTCCGAGGAGCGCAGGAGCACCACCGTGCCGCCGCAATGATAGAGTGGCGTGGTCAGGACGTTCAGCCCGCCGGCGTGGAAGAGCGGGGCAAAGGTCGGGGTGACGTCGTTCTCGCGCAGGCCCCAACTGATCTGCGTATTGACGGCGTTCCAGGTGAGCATGCGATGCGAGAGCAAGGCTCCCTTGGGCACGCCTGTGGTGCCAGAGGTGTAGAGGATTAACACAGGCTCCTCGCCAGCGGCGCTCTCAAAGGCTCTGGCCCGCGCGGCGAGCTCCTCGGCCGCGCCCGGAAAGTCCGCGAAGGCCAGCAGCCGCGGCGCAGAAGCTCCTCGCTCGCTCAGCGCCGTCACCACCTCCGCTGCCTTCGCCGCGTGGGTCGCGTCATGGAAGAGCAGGGCGGGCGAGCAATCGGTCAGAATGGTCTGCAGCTCGTAGACGGTCAGGCGCCAGTTGAGCGGAACGAGAATCGCCCCCAGCAGCGCCGCCGCAAAGAGGGCATCCAGATACTCCGGCGCGTTGGCCGCCAGCACCGCCAGCCGCTCCCCCGGCTGCACCCCGTAGTGCTCGCTCAGCAGGGCCGCCAGAGCCTGAGCGCGTCTGTTCAGGTCACGATAGGTCAGACGCAGACCGCTCTCTGCATCGATCAAGCCGATCTGCTCCGGCGTCAGCGCCTCTCGCCGTGCCAGCCACTCGCCAAGGCCGATAAAGGTCATGTCTCTTCCTCCTCGCTGAGGCTCCTCCAGAGGATCAGCACCCGCTGTCCCGCGCTGCGGCCTACCAGCGCTTAGCGCTCAGATCGCTCGCTGGTACTCCTCTCCTGACCAGCCGTCTTCGCGTCAGCAGGCCCTTTCTCTCCGTGGTAAAATATGATATATGAATCATCTATCATATACTCTACCGCGACCGGTCGAGAAAATCAAGCGGGCTATTTGGCGCAGAGGTCATGGCGACATCTGGACAAAGGCCCTCTACATATGGGACTATGATAGAGCGACAGGCGCACAGGCAACAGGAGGAAGGAGAAAACACGCCCTATGACTGAGCACGCACAGGAAGCCCTGGAGAAGATCGCGCAGCCGCAGGGAGAGCAGGAGTCGCAGCAGAGAAGCAGCCGCGAGGCCCCGGTCACCTCCAGAGGAGAGGCCACGCGGCGGCGCATTCTTGACGCCGCCGAGGCCGTCTTCGGAGAACTGGGCTACTACGAGGCCAGTATCGCCGAGATCACCAGGCGCGCCGGCGTCGCCCAGGGCACCTTCTACATCTATTTTCGCACCAAGCGCGACATCTTCGTGGAGCTGGTCGAGGACCTCGGACGGCGATTGCGCGAGGCCTCCCAGGCCGCGACCGCCGGGATCTCCGATCGCCTGGAGATCGAGCGCCGCGGCTTTGCCGCCTTCTTTCAGTTTGCCGCTGATCACCGCAGCGTCTATCGCATCGTGCAGGAGGCCGAGCGCGTCGCCCCTGAAGCCGCCCAGAGCTACTATCAGAGCATCAGCCGGGGCTACATCCGCGGCCTGCGCGCCGCCATGGAGGCCGGCGAGATCCGCCCGCTCGATCCCGAAACCCTGACCTATGCCCTGATGGGCATCGGCCATTTTGTCGCTCTGCGCTGGATCGTCTGGCCAGAGGGCGAGGGTAGCGCGGTCGGCCAGCCCCTGCCCTCCACAGTCTTTGAGACCGTGATGGACTTCATCGCCCACGGCCTGGCCCTGCTGCCGGCCCCCTCCTCCTCGCGATCGTCCTCAGACGAGGAGCCGCAGGCGCCGCAGTGAGCGCGGCGCCTGACCCTGGACGGCCCGGCCAGGCTAGTGGGCCGTCCAGCCGCAGTCGATCACCTGGGCGCTCCCCGTGATCCCCGCGGCGGCCTCGCTGCAGAGATAGCTCACCAGGTGCGCCACCTCCTCCGGCTCCAGCAGACGATGAATAGCACTGCGCGCCGTCATGATCTCCGCGACGACGCGCTCCTCCGCAATACCGTGCTGGCGAGCCAGATCGGGAATCTGCTGCTCCACCAGCGGTGTACGCACATACGAGGGACAGACAGCGTTGCAGGTCACACCATGCGCCGCTCCCTCCAGGGCCGTCACGCGCGTCAGGCCGAGCAGGCCGTGCTTGGCGCTCACGTAGGCGGCCTTCAGCGGCGAGGCGCGCAGCGCGTGCACGGAGGCGATATTGACGATACGGCCCCAGCCACGCGCATACATGGCGGGCAGCACCGCCCTGGTCAGCAGGAACGGCGCCGTGAGCATCAGATCGAGCATCCGACGCCATTGCTCGACGGGAAAGCTCTCCAGGGGGGCCACATGCTGGAAGCCGGCGTTGTTGACCAGAATCGCGATCTCCCCCAGGGCCGCCCGCGTCTCCGCAACCACGCGCTCGACGTCGGCTTCGCGCGTCAGGTCGGCCGCGCAAAAGGCGGCGCCCGGCAGCTCTGCCGCCAGGGCCTCGCCGCGCGCGGCGTTGACATCGCAGAGCATCACGCGCGCGCCATGCTGTGCCAGATCGCGTGCGATCGCCAAGCCAATACCCGAGGCCGCGCCAGTTACAAGCGCGGCCTTACCCTCTATGCCTTGCATAAGAAGAACACCCCTCGTTCTCTTCAGTTCAGTGCGGACCGGAGTCGCTCCGGCCACCCTCCATGGCTCTCTCCGCTCGCTCCGACGTGGTGACCTCCTCGACGCGCCCGGCGGGGCCGGGGCCAGAGCCGCCCAGGTAGAGCTGCTGGATCGCCGGGCTGGCCGCCAGCTCCTGGGGCGTGCCCTGCAGCACCACCGTGCCACTCTGCAGCACATAGGCTAGCCCGGCGACGCTCAGGGCCTTGCGCGCGTTCTGCTCAACGAGCACGATCGTCAGACGCTCCTCGCGGTTGAGGCGCGTCAGGACGGCGAGCACGCTCTCGACGACGGCCGGCGCCAGGCCGTGCGACAGCTCGTCGACGAGCAGCAGGCGCGGCCGGCTCATGAGGGCGCGGCCGATGGCCAGCATCTGGCCCTCGCCCCCGCTGAGACTGGCGGCCTGCGCCTGCAGATGCACCTGCAGGCGCGGAAAATAGGTCAGGACGCGCTCCAGGTCGGCTGCGATCTCGGCACGCGAGCGGCGGAGAAAGGCCCCCATCAGCAGGTTCTCGCGCACGCTCAGCGAGCCGAACAGCGCGCGGCCCTCCGGCACCAGGGCCAGCCCCTCTCTGACGCGGCGCTCCACGCTCAGGCGTCTGATCTCGTGACCAGCGTAGATGATCCGGCCGGTGCGCACGGGAATCAGCCCCGTCAGCGCGCGCATCAGCGTGGTCTTTCCGGCGCCGTTAGCGCCGAGCACGGCGAGCATCGCCCCCTCTGGCACGGCCAGCGAGATCCCGTGCAGCACCTCCAGGCTTCCATAGCCGGCATGCAATTCCTCAACCTGTAACAGCATCGGCACTCCCCTCCCGCTCCAGGCCAGCGAGTCCATCGCGGCCGAGATAGGCCTCCAGGACGGCGGGCTCGCTGAGCACGGCCGCGGGTAGCCCCTCGGCCAGCTTCCGTCCGTAGTGTAGCACACAGACCCGCTCGGCCACCGCCTGGACAAAGGCCATGTTGTGCTCGATGAGCAGCAGCGTCAGGCCAAGCTCAGCACGCCAGCGGCGCAGGCTGGCGGCCAGGGCATCCACCTCGCGCTGCGAGACGCCGGCCGCCGGCTCGTCGAGGAGCAGCAGCCGCGGGCGAAAGACGAGAGCGCGCGCGATGCCCACCAGCTTCTGCACGCCGAAAGGGAGCGTTGCCACCACCTCCTCGGCGTAGCGCTCCAGATCCAGCAGGGCCAGCGTCTCCAGCGCCTGCGCGCGCGCCCGGGCATCCTCGCGCCTGGCGGGTCCAAAAGGGAGCAGGCCCTGCAGCAGGCCAGCGCGCAGACGGGTGTGCTGCGCCGTCAGTAGATTCTCCAGAACGGTCATGCTGCTGAAGAGCTGCAGATTCTGAAAGGTGCGCCCGATCCCCAGGGCCGCGCGCCGATGGGCCCCCAGTGCCAGCAGATCGCGGCCGGCAAAGGTGATGCTCCCGCCGTTCGGGCGAACAAAGCCGCTGATGCAGTTCAGTACTGTCGTCTTGCCGGCCCCATTGGGACCGACGAGCACGGAGATCTCCCCTGATTGCACCTGCAGATCGAGGTCGGCGACGGCCAGCAGGCCGCCGAAGCGCACCGTCAGGGCGCGCAGCTCCAGCAGCGACGCGCTCATCGTGCTGTGCTCAGCCATGGCTCCCTGCACCTCCTCCCATGAGAATCCGCCGCAGCCGCCGGCCGACGACCCGCGTGCGGCCGCTGCGCTCAAAGAGCGCGCTCAGGCCGCCGGGGAAGAAGATCAGCGTCAGCAGGAGCAGCAACCCGTAGATGCCCGTGGTCAGGGTCGCGATCTGCAGTTGCAGCGGTCCCATGGCCAGCGGATCAGGAAGCTGGCCCAGCAGCAGCGGCAGCAGACCAACGAAGAGCGCCCCCAGCAGCGAGCCGAGCAGCGAGCCAGGACCCCCGATGACGATCATCGTCAGAAAGGCGATCGTCTGATCGGCGCTGGACATCGCGGCGGTGGCCGTCGTGCCCCAGGTGGCGTAGAGCACCCCGGCCAGGCCCGTCAGGACGGCGCTGACCACAAAGGCCAGCAGCTTGTAGCGCGTCAGCGGCACGCCACAGGCCTCGGCGGCCACCTCGCTATCGCGCAAGGCGATCCAGGCGCGCCCCACACGTGAGCGCAGCAGGTGGGAGGCGCAGAAAAAGAGGAGCACGACCAGCGTGAGGACCAGATAGTAGAGCGTCTGGTCGTCGCCCAGGGCGGCGGGCAGATTGACGAGATCGTAGCTCTGGCGTCCGGCGCTGGTGTCCCACAGCGTCAGGAGGGAGCCGGTCAGGAAGACCAGACCAAGGGTAGCAACGGCCAGATGGGCACCAGAGATGTTCAGAGCCGGCCCGCCAACGACAATACCCAGAACGGCACAGAGCAGCAAGGCGACGAGCACCGCCACCCAGTAGGGCTGCTGCAGGTCGCCGCTCACCCAGGCCAGCATATAGCCGCCGATGCCGAAGAAGGCCGCGTTGCCCAGCGAGGGCTGGGCGGCGTAGCCGGTGAGGAGATTCTGCGCCAGCGCGGCGATGGCCAGAATGCCGATGAGCGTCACGCGGTGCAGCTCAAAGGCGGCGCTGTCGCCGAAGAGAAGATCGAAGAGCAACGGCAGCAGCGCCAGCGCGAGACACCCGGCCAGCGGCGGCAGCCAGCGGCGAACGGCGGCCCCGCCGCGCGGAGCAGGGCGGTCACGGTCGAGTCGCTCCTCACGCGGAGGGGCGTGATCAAGCGTTTCGCGGCTCCCCATCATTGATTGCTCCTTCCAGGGGATCTGCCACGGGACCACCAGAGGGTCCCGCCTCAGCCGACTCAGACCCGGCGCAGCGCGGCACGCCCGAAGAGGCCACGCGGACGCACGAGCAAGAGCAGCACAAAGCCAGCAAAGATCAGGGCCTCGCGAATGCCAGGGTTGCTGAGGTCCAGCGCCCCCAACGAGTGTCCAGCCAGCACCAGAGCCAGCAGGTTCTCGGCCACTCCGACCAGCAGCCCTCCGATCAGAGCGCCCTCCAGGCTGTCCAGTCCTCCCAGCACCGCCCCTACAAAGGCCAGCAGCAGCACAGGGTCCATGAACTGCACATTGATCACCGTTTGTTCGCTTGCGAGGAGGATGCCAGCCAGCGCGGCAATCAGCGCACTCAGGGACCAGACGAGCAGGAACATCAGCCCGACGGGCACACCCACAAGGCGCGCCGCCGTCAGGCCATCGGCGGTAGCGCGCATGGCGATGCCCAGGCGCGTGTGTCCGAGGAAGAGGCGCAGTGCCAGCAGCACCAGCAGCGTCGTCAGGAGGACCACGCCGTCGGTCAGCGAGAAGAAGAGGCCCCCAAGGCGCAGTGCGTGGCCCTCGAAGGGGGTCGGGAAATGGACGGGCGAGGTCAGTTGCGGCCAGATCTCTTCGACGGCTGTCTGCAACACCAGGGCCAGCGCCAGCGTGGCGATGGCCTTTGTGAAGATGGGCGCCTCCAGCACCGGCCGCGCGAAACCGCGCTCTACGACGATCCCCAGCGCCAGAGCGAAGAGGAGAGCGATGGGCAGAGCCAGCCAGAAGCTCAGCTTTGGCCCTGTCAGCAGGACGTAGAGCAGACAGGTGCTGGTGGCGGCCAGGGCGCCGTAGGCGAAATTCAGGACCCCTGTTGTGCGGTAGACCAGGACAATGCCCAGGGCCAGCAGGCCGTAGAGGCTGCCCGTGATCAGGCCAGCCAGCAGCACCTGCACGAGCGCAAGCATGGTGGTCTTCCTCCTCTCTGCAGCGGTCTGCGCCTTCATGGGCACCCTCAGAACCGGGCCGGAGTCCGCTGGAGGAGCGTCTCCGCCACTCCCTCAGACGCCGGCCCGGATGAGGCCGGGGCGCGCCGGCTGCTGTGAATCAGATCAGGGCCAGACGGCGCTGGCCTTGATGAAGTCGCTGACGGGGGTCAGCTCCCCGTGCTTGATCTGGAAGAACATGAAGTCGCTGACGCCACCGTGGCGCGTGGGAGACCAGGTGAGCGTCGGGCCAAAGCCCGTGTCGTAGTTCACGAAGGCGTGGTCCAGGGCGTCGCGCAGGCTGGCGCGCGTCAGGTTGCTGCCGGCCTTCTCCAGGGCGTCTGCAAAGATCTTGGCGTTGATGTAGCCGTAGAATTTGTAGGCGCTGAAGACGGGATCGCTGCTGGTGGCCTGCAGGTACTGTTGCGCCACTGGCGTGTTCATGCTGGTGTAGCCGCTGACGTAGATGCCCTCTCCGGCGGCGCCGAGCACCTTCGCCCAGGAATTATCGGCCATCGGATAGTTGGCCACGTAGCCCAGATGGGGACGATAGCCCTGCGCAGCGGCCGTCGCCACGAAGCGCGCTGTGGGGCCGGGTAGCCCGTTGAGAACGATGAGATCGGGATTCGCTGCCTTGAGGGTCTGGAAGGCCGCTGAGAAATCGGTCTGGGTGGCGTTGTAGCCCACGGTCGCCACGAGCTGCGCGCCGTATTTCTGCAGCGCCTCGCCCAGGGCGCTCTTCTGCTGTAAGCCTAGGACATCATCTTCATAGAGCAGGCCGACCCGCTTTGCCTTGAGGGTGACGGCCACGTAGTTGCCGATGACGTGCCCTTCGTCTCCGTAGTTGGGCTGGGTCATCCAGACCCAGGGCAGGGCCTGCCCCTGGGCATCGGTGAACTTCGCTCCGCCACCGATCGGGTCAACAAAGGGGATGCCTCGCGGCTCTGTGTAGCTCTCCGCCACATTGGCGTTGCCTGAGCCGCAGACCTGGAAGATCGCAAATACATGATCCTGCTCGACAAGCTGACGCACGGCGTCCCGGGTCCGCGTGGAATCGCCGTTGTCGCTTACCTGGATGAACTTGATGCGCCTGCCGTGAATGCCACCGGCGGCGTTGATCTTGTCGAAATAGAGCTGGTCGCCCGCCAGTATGGGGGCGCAAATGACCTTGATGGGGCCGGTGGTGTCAAGGACGCCGCCGATGGTGATCGTGTCGCTCGTCACTCCGGGGGTGCTCGCCCCTCCAGAGGCGGTGCCGCTGCTTCCGCAACCGGTCAGGAAGAGGAGCAGCACTGCTACGATCCCGGCCGTCACTCGCCAGCGCGGTCTCCGCAATGGTGCCAGGTGCCTCATTGTCTCGCTCGCCTCCTTGTCTCGTCTTGAACAGCCTCAGCGCTCATCATCTTCAGCCGATCGCGTGCTCTACCAGCCAGCCACCACCGCCACGCGCGGCGAAGGGAGACGCCACAGGCGCACTCTGCCGATCAGTACGAACGCCATATGATACATGAGTCATTCATCATATGACACATGATTCATGTATCATACTAGCCCGAAAATGGGCCGCTGTCAAGGGGCAAACCGACGAGATTCTCCTGGCCACCCCTTGACAGTTCCATCGCAATATGATAGATGATTCATGTATCATGTCCCTGTCGGCAGGTACGCCGGTGCACCGCCGTCCGTCCCTCAGTCAGCCAGCTCGCGCAGCGCAGCGCAGCGAAGGAGGAAGCCAGCATGGTCCATCCGCCCTGAAGCGAGGTTGCCAGCAGGTCCTATCTCGGCGGGAGAGAGTCCACCGCAGAGGCTCGCTCAGTGGACCGCGCGCGTCCGTGCAGGCGTAGTCTGTCGTGACCCCGACCCGCCTCCTGCATCCATCCCATTCATCGATCCATCCACGCATCCATCCAGCGATTCATCCCGCTCGTCCAGGGTATGCGGCACACTGCCCCCTGAGGCGAGCGGAGTGGAGCGGCCTTCAGCCATGCATGTATGCAAGGGAGACTGCCATGGGAAGATATCTTCGTCCCCTGCTCGTCGTCGGCCTCATGCTCGTCAGCAGCCTGTTCCTCCTGCAACCGGCGCAGGCCAGCAGCGGCACCTTCACCCAGTACATCTACAGCGGTCCTGCCGGGAGCCGCCCCTACTACGTCTACACCCCCGCCGGCTACCGGATTGGCACGGCCGTGCCCCTGGTCGTTATGCTGCACGGCTGCGCCCAGACGCCGGGCGACTTCGCCAGCGGCACGCAGATGAACGCCCTCGCCGATCAGCAGCAGTTCATCGTCGTCTATCCGCAGCAGACCAGCTTCTACAATGCGTTCGCCTGCTGGAACTGGTTCCTGCCCGGCGATCAGGTGCGTGGCTACGGGGAGCCCGCGATCATCGCTGGCATCGTCCAGACCGTGGAGCAGAACACGGCGCAGTGGACCATCGACCGCCAGCGCGTCTATGTCGCCGGCCTCTCGGCGGGGGCGGCGATGGCCGTGATCATGGGGGCAACCTACCCCGATCTCTTCGCCGCCATCGGCGTGGCCTCTGGCCTCGAGTACCAGGCCGCCACCTCGGCGTTCACCGCGCCCGTCGCCCAGCTCTATGGCGGGCCGGACCCGACATGGCAGGGTCAGCTCGCCTATCAGGCTATGGGGAGCCGTGCGCGCGTCGTGCCCACCATCGTCTTCCATGGCGAGAGCGACACGGTCGTCTTCCCCATCAACGGCGATCAGGTCGTTGAGCAATGGATGGAGACTGACTACCTGGCCTCCAACGGCAGCTACGCCCCCGACTTCTACAGTCCGGCGAGCAGCAGCAACGGCCAGGTCCCCGGTGGCCACAGCTATACCGTCCAGACCTGGAACGACTCGCAGGGGCACGAGATCGAGGAGTACTGGCAGGTCTACGGCATGGGCCACGCCTGGTCCGGTGGCAGCAGCAGCGGCTCCTACACCGATCCCCAGGGACCGAGCGCCACCACTGCCATCTACAGCTTCTTTATGAACCACCCCCGCCCCTAGCTCCCAGGTGCACGAGGAGGAGAGGCGGCGCTGGCCGCTCCGCGCAGCGTTCCGGCTCGTTCTGATCGAGGCGGCGGCGTTGCGCGAACGGCCGCCCTGCCTCCTCCTGCAGCCAACCGGCCAGCGTCCCGGCGCGATGCCCTCTGCACGGAGGGAGCGGAGCCGAGCGGCATCGCGCCACTCACTCACTCACAGAAGGGAGACTGCTATGGGAAACCGTCTTCGTTCCCTGCGCGTCGTCGGCCTCGTGCTCGTCAGCAGCCTGCTCCTCCTGCAGCGCGCCCACGCCAGCAGCGGCACCTTCACCCAGTACACCTACAGCGGTCCAGCCGGGAGCCGTCCCTACTACGTCTACACGCCGGCGAATTATCAGGCCGGCACAGCCGTGCCGCTGATCGTCATGCTGCACGGCTGCACGCAGACGCCGAGCGACTTCGCCAGCGGCACGCAGATGAACGCCCTCGCCGATCAGCAGCAGTTCATCGTCGTCTACCCACAGCAGACGAGCAGCTATAACTCCCTCTCCTGCTGGAACTGGTTCCTGCCGGCCGATCAGGCGCGGGGGAGCGGCGAGCCTGCGATCATCGCCGGCATCGTCCAGAGCGTAGAGCAGAACACGGCGCAGTGGACCATCGATCCCCAGCGCGTCTATGTCGCCGGCCTCTCGGCGGGGGCGGCGATGGCCGTGATCATGGGGGCGACCTACCCCGATCTCTTCGCCGCCATCGCCTCGGCGTCGGGCCTCGAATACCAGGCGGCGACCTCCCAGACGGCGGCCACGACCGCCCAGATGCAGGGCGGCCCTGATCCTCAGCAGCAGGGACAGGCCGCCTATCAGGCTATGGGGAGCCACGCGCGCGTTGTGCCCACCATTGTCTTCCAGGGGCAGAGCGACTACACGGTCTACCCCATCAACGGCGATCAGGTCGTTGAGCAATGGATGGAGACCGATCATCTGGCCTCCAACGGCAGCTATAACGCCAGCTTCAGCAGCCCCAGCAGCAGCACCAGCGGCCAGGTCTCTGGCGGCCACAGCTATACCGTCCAGACCTGGAACGACTCGCAGGGGAACGAGATCGAGGAGTACTGGAAGATCAACGGCATGGGCCACGCCTGGTCCGGCGGCAGCAGCAGCGGCTCCTACACCGATCCCCAGGGACCGAGCGCCACCAATGCCATTTACAGCTTCTTCATGAACCACCCCATGTCAGGCGCCAGCCCGACCCCGACGCCGAGCGCCACACCAACCACCACACCGACAGCGACGCCAACCACCACACCGACGCCTTCACCCACGCCTTCACCCACGCCTTCACCCACGGCGAGCGCCCCCACCTGCCAGGTCCACTACAGCATCGTCAGCCAGTGGCCCGGCAACTTCCAGGCCGGCCTCTCCATCACCAACACCGGCTCAAACGCCATCAACGGCTGGACGCTGCGCTTCTCCTTCGCCAACGGCCAGGTGATCACCCTCGGCTGGAATGGCACCTTCAGCCAGACGGGGAGCGCCGTCAGCATCACCAACGTCGCGGCTAACGCCGTCATTCCCGCAGGCAGCGCGCTCAGCGTACCGCCAGGCTTCCAGGCCACCTGGAGCGGTACGAACAGCCCGCCCGACGCCTTCACGCTCAACGGCGCCGCCTGCAGCGTCGTCTAGCGCGGCCAGCCGCGCCCCGAGCAGTCCGCCTGGCCGGCCCGGACCGGCTGCAGAGGCAAGGCGGGATCTGCTCAGGGCCGGCTGGTTTCCGCTCAGACCTGGCTCGCCGCGGCCTGGCTCGGGTCTGGCGCGGACTCACAGGCCGCGGCCTCGCGGTGCTCCTCGATCTCAAAGCCCAGATCCTCGATCATCTGCCAGGTCTCCTGATAGGCCTGGCCCGGCGTCGTCAGGTAGCCGGAGACAAAGACCGAGTTGGCCGCGTAGAGCGCCAGCGGCTGCAGCGAGCGCAGGTGCGCCTCGCGTCCCGCGGAGACGCGAATCTCCTGCTGAGGATTCACCAGGCGCATGAGGCAGAGAATGCGCAGGCAGTCGTAGGGCTGCAGATAGTGGATGTGTTCAAAGGGCGTACCGGGGATGGCCAGCAGGAAATTGACCGGGATCGACTGCGGCTGCAGCTCGCGCAGCGCCAGGGCCACGTCGATGATATCCTCCTGGCTCTCGCCCTGACCAAAGATCGCGCCGCTGCAGAGGTGCAGGCCAGCGCGGCGAGCGGCCTGCAGGGTGTTCCAGCGATCCTCGTAGCGATGAGTAGTACAGATCGCGGGGTAGTAGCGCTCGCTGGTATTCAGATTATGATTGAGCTGCTCGACGCCCGCCTCATAGAGCAGGCGTGCCTTCTCCTCTGAAATAATACCCACGCTGCAGCAGATGGCGATATCGACCTCCTCTTTAATGCGGCGCACGGCGCGCGCCAGAAAGTCGATCTCGCGATTGTTGGCCCCGCGCGTGCTGATGACGATGCAGTAGCGCAGGCAGTGGGCCTCTCTGGCCTTGCGGGCACCCTCGATCAGCTTCTGCATGCTCACGAGCGGGTAGCGCTCGATGGCGGCACGCGAGATGCTGGACTGCGAGCAGTAGTGGCAATCCTCAGGGCAGATGCCGCTCTTAGCATTGATCAGCATATGCAGGTGCACTTTATTGGCGCAGAAGTGCCGCCGCACGCGATAGGTGGCGGCCAGCAGCTCCAGCAGGCGCTCATCGGGGCAGGCCAGCACGGCGAGGCACTCCTCGCGCGTGAGCACCTCACCGGCGATCGCGCGGTCGGCCAGATGCTGGAAATCCATACAACGCTCCTTCAGGAAAAGTCGTGCTCTGACAGCCCTGGCCGGAGTGCGCAGCGCCAGAGAGCACCGCAGCGCTGGAGGCGGCCAGGGCTGTCAGAAAATCAGGACTGCCGATCGTCGAGAGGGGCCACGCCCACGTCAGCCGTGCCCTCCAGCTCCATCGAGGCCAGCAGGCGCTCATCCTGCAGCAGCGCGTCGCCGCAGCGGCGCAGCGCCTCCTCATTCAGATCCGCAAGGTAGGGCAGCGCTCCCAGGAGCGGGGCGTGACACCAACGGCGCAGCGCCTCCTCATTGCTCTGCACAGCCGGATCATCCTCATCGACGCGGTAGGGATGGTTGAGCACCACGCCGATCACGCGGCTGCGCTGGCGAGCCACCTCCACCGTCAGGCAGGTGTGGTTGATGGTGCCGAGCACGTTGCGCGAGACGATCAGCATGGGCAACTTCAGGAAGACCGCCAGATCGAGCATGGTGTGGGAGGACGTCAGCGGAACCAGCAGGCCTCCGGCGCCCTCGACGAGCACGATGTCGTGCGTCTCCAACAGGCGCAGATAGAGACGCCGAATCTGCTCCAGGTCAATAGCAACTCCGGCGTACTCGGCCGAGAGGGCCGGCGCCAGCGGCAGCGGCAGGGCGTAGGGCACAATCATCTCCAGCGGCGCCTCACAGCGCGCGGCCTGTCGCAGCCTGAGGGCGTCCTGCGCCCCGTTGCGCCCCAGCTCTGGCGGGCAATCGGTCTCTGCGGGCTTCATCACGCCGACCTTTAATCCGCGGCGGGAGAGCGCCGTCGCCAGGGCGCTGGCCACCTGCGTCTTGCCGACGCCGGTGTCTGTGCCCGTAATAAAGCAGGCCCTCTTCACGCCAGCACCCCCTCTCGCTGCAGCTCCTCACCAACGGCGACCAGCGAGTCGCGCGTGATCGCCAGCAGGCTGAGCAGCTCCGCCTCGCTGATCACCAGCGGGGGCATCAGCACCAGCACATCGCCCAGTGGACGCAGGATCAGCCCGCGCCGCCGGGCCTCCTTGATCACCCGGCCGGCGACGCGCAGCTCCGGCGGGAACGGCCTGCGGCTCGTGCGCTCCTGCACCAGCTCGATCCCGACCATGAAGCCACACTGGCGGATGTCGCCTACGATGGGCAGCTCCGCGAAGGCCGCCAGGCGCTCCGCCAGCAGGGCGATTCGCCCCTCGAGCCGCTGGAGGGTCTGCTCCTGCTCGAAGAGGTCGAGGCTGGCGAGGGCGGCCGCACAGGCCAGGGGATTGCCGGTATAGGTGTGGCCGTGGTAAAAGGTGCGCCCCGCTCCCAGGAAGGCGCGGTAGATCTCCTCTGTCGCCAGCGTGGCCGCCAGGGGCAGGTAGCCGCCCGTCAGACCCTTGCCGATGGCCATCAGGTCTGGCTCGACCCCTTCGTGCTCGCAGGCGAACATCTTCCCCGTACGCCCAAAGCCTGTCGCCACCTCATCGGCGATAAAGAGCAGGCCGTGGCGCCTGGCGATCTCCCAGACGGCGCGTGTGTAGCCGCGCGGATAGACATACATGCCGGCGGCGGCCTGCACCAGTGGCTCCATGATCACCGCCGCCAGCTCGTGGGCGTGGGCGCTGATGACGCGCTCAACCTCCTCCAGACAGGCCATCTGGCAGGCCGGGTAGGTCTTCTGCAGGGGACAGCGATAGCAGTAGGCGCTGCAGGCCGTTTGATGCGGAAAGAGCACGGCCTGATAGGCGCGGCGGTAGACGTCGATGCCGCCGACGCTCATGGCTCCGACCGTATCACCGTGATAGGCGCTGTGGAGAGCAAAAAACTGCGTACGCTGCGGCTGCGGCTGCGGGCACTGCTGCCAGTACTGCAGGGCCATCTTGAGGGCGATCTCCACGGCGGCCGCTCCGGTGTCGCTGTAGAAGACGCGCTGCAGCCTTCCCGGCGCGATGGCGACGAGACGCTGCCCCAGTTCGATGGCCGTGGGATGTGTCAGGCCTAGAAAGGTGCTGTGGGCCACGCGCTCTAGCTGCGCCTCAATGGCGCGATTGATCTCCGGTCGGCGGTGGCCATGGATGTTAACCCACAGCGAGGAAACGCCGTCCAGATAGGGGGTGTTCTCGCTATCGATGAGATAACAGCCCTCAGCGCGCTCGATCACCAGTTGCGGCTCGGCCTCCCAGTCGCTCTGCTGCGTAAAGGGATGCCAGAGCACGCTCTTGTCGAGCTGCTCCCAGCGGGCGCTTTCGCCAGGTGAGGCCATAGAGGCCATAAGCGGTACTTCCTCCTCTTCTCGTTGACAAAGGCTGGAGCCGGAGGGGAGCGGCTCTCGCTCCCTAGATCAAGGCCATGTGCCGGCCCACCTCCTCAAAGGCCGCCAGCGCATGCTCCAGATCGGCGCGCGTATGCACGGCCATCACGCTGGCGCGAATGCGCGCCATCCCGCGGGGCACCGTCGGCGGCCGAATCGCCACCGCCAGCACGCCGTGCTCTCTGAGTCGATCGGCCATCGCCAGGGCCGTGCGGGCCTCGCCGACCAGCACGGGCACGATGTGGGTGCTGGAGGTCAGGGTGTCGAAGCCGAGGGCCTGCAGACCGCGGCGGAAATAGGCGGCGTTCTCCTGCAGCCGCTCGACGAGCTCGGGCTGCGCCTCCAGGACGTCGAGGGCGGCCAGGGAGGCGGCGATCACTGGTGGTGGCAGGGCGGTGGTGAAGATAAAGGGGCGCGCAACGTTCACCAGAAAGGTTGTGAGTAGGGCCGGACCGGCGACAAAGGCGCCGAAGCTGCCCAGCGCCTTGCTCAAGGTGCCGACGGCGATGGCCCCTTCGTAGGTGATGGCAAGCTGTGCCAGCAGGCCGCGCCCGCCGGGCCCGAGGCAGCCTGTGGCGTGGGCCTCATCGACGAGCAGCAGCGCCGCGTGACGCTCACAGAGGGCCGTCAGCTCGCGCAGCGGCGCGACATCGCCATCCATGCTGAAGACTGCATCGGTGACCAGCAACACGCGGCCGCGCAGACCAGAGGCGCGCGCCTCCTCAAGCAGACGCGCGGCGGCGGCGACATCGCCATGGGGATAGACCTTGCAGACGGCACGACTCAGACGGCAGCCGTCGATGATGCTGGCGTGGTTGAGGGCGTCGCTCAGAATGAGATCCTCCGGCCCGGCCAGCGCGGTGATGACCCCGATGTTGGCCACATAGCCGCTGTTGAAGAGCAGGGCGCTCTCGCTCCCCTTGAAGTGCGCCAGCCGTTCCTCAAGCTCGGCGTGAAGGGGGCTGCTGCCGGCGATGAGCCGCGAGGACCCCATGCCGCAGCCCAGGTGCTGAGCAGCGCGGCTGGCGGCGGCGCTGAGGGCGGGATGGCTGGCCAGGCCAAGATAGTTGTTGGAACTCAGATTGAGCAGGCGGCGACCGTCCACCTCCAGCCACGGCTCGCTGCTCCCCAGCTCCGGATGTAACTGGCGCGAGAGCTGCGCCTCCTGAAGCTGGTTGAGCCGCTCATGCATGAATTCGAGGGGCTTGCTCTGCATGCTTCCACGCTCTTCCTCTGCAGCAGACTGATGACGGCGCAGCCTCTCAGGAGTGCGGCTGCCATCGGCCGGTGCTCTTCGTCTCTTCCGCGCGACCACTACTCCCGCGGCGATCCACCGCCGTCTCTGGATCGCCGACGCTCTGGCCACGGGGACAGGAGAGAGCCAGAGGCTCGTCTTATTGTAGCGAAGCCATCTCCGAATGGCAAGAGCCGTTCTGTTTCTACCTCCTGCCTGTCTGCTCTCCCTGGCTGCACCGGTCAGCGGTCATGTGAAGAGCAAGCAGACAGTGTAGTGCTTTTCGGGTCTCTTGCGAGTGAACGGAAGCGGATGCTATACTGCTGGTAGCGTGGGAGAGGTGCAGGATGAGGTTGCACTGGCGCGGCGGCGCGTCTGCGGTGCGCGCTTGCCTGTTGTCTGATCAAGCAGAGCAGCAGCGGAGGAAACGGTTCCGATGAGTACACACGGTGAGAGCGAGTCCCTGATGAATACCTACATGATCGATCCCGAACATGCCGCCGAGCTGGCGCGCCTCATGCAGCAGGAACGCGTGGTCACTGAGGGTATGGGCGGTCTCTTCCCCGAAGGCCAGACCCTGCCCGACGGGGGACGTCTTCTCGACCTGGCCTGTGGTCCCGGTGGCTGGACGCTGGAGGTGGCCTTCACCTATCCGAAAGTCGAGGTGATCGGCGTCGACATCAGTCAGCAGGTCATCGAGTATGCCCGCGCCCAGGCCTGGTCGCGCGGCCTGGAGAACGTGCAGTTTCAGATCATGAACGTCATGCAGCCGCTCGATTTTCCTGACGCCTCCTTCGATCTGATCAACGGCCGCCTGCTCTTCGGCTTCATGCTCCCCGCTGCCTGGCCGCGGCTGCTGGCTGAGTGCCGGCGGCTCCTCAAGCCGGGCGGGGTTGTCCGTCTGACGGAGACCGAGCCTGCTCTGACCACCAGTCCAGCTTTCGAGACCCTGATGTCTCTCGGCTCCCTGGCTCTCAAGCGCGCTGGTCAGAGCTTCTCTCCGGACGGCCGGCACGTGGGCATCACGCCGATGCTGCCGCGCTTGCTGCGCCAGGCGGGTTTCCGCAACGTGCGCCTGCGCTCCAGCACGATCGAGTGGTCGATAGGGACCCCTGCCCACTACAGCGTCTTCAAAGATTGCATGGTCTTTCTGGATCTGCTGCGCCCTTTCATGGTGCGCGCCGGGGTGGCCAGCGAGGAGGAGTTGCTGCGCCTCTACCAGGAGGCCGTGACGCAGATGCAGCTCGACGATTTCTCGGCGCTCTGGACCTTCTTGACTGTCTGGGGAGAGCAGCCGGCGTAACGCGGGGGCGCGATCGAATGGGCGGGCATAAGAACAGGGCGCGATGGATTGCGTCTCCCTTCGCGCTCCGGCCCATCCGCGGCGGCAACGGGCGCGATTCATCTTCGTACGGGCGCGATTCATCGCGCCCCTGTCCATCCCGATGGATTGCGTCTCCCTTCGCGCTCCGGCCCATCCGCGGCGGCGGCGGGCGCGATTCATCTTCGTACGGGCGCGATTCATCGCGCCCCTACGGGTGCCGTCGATGGGCGGCTTCGCCCCGTTCGTCCGGGCGTGATGAATCGCGCCCCCGTCTCCGCTCGGCTCGTCGCTCTCGGCAGGATGGGAGCCGGCGACCGTCGGGGGCCAGATGGCGCGCTGGCGGCGGGGCATAAGAACAGGGCGCGATGAATCGCGCCCCTACGGGTG
>JBHOQN010000036.1:0-14232 GCA_042408965.1 Ktedonobacteraceae bacterium | reverse complement strand
GAGGCTGTGCAGCGTCGCGGGTACATGGTAGAGTTGCAGAGGACTCGATCCGCTTGAGGATACTGAAAGTTTGAGGCTGTGCAGCGTCGCGGGTACATGGTAGAGTTGCAGAGGACTCGATCCGCTTGAGGATACTGAAAGGCTGATCCCGCGGTTCAGGGAAGAACCGCCAAACTCGTGTTGCAGAGGACTCGATCCGCTTGAGGATACTGAAAGCTCTCTGCTTACTAAGCGCTAGACGGACGAGGCTCTGTTGCAGAGGACTCGATCCGCTTGAGGATACTGAAAGCGACTACATTGAAGTGGTTGACGTACGGTATGAGCATGGTTGCAGAGGAGGCGATCCGCGAGAGGGGAGTACAGCGGAGAGCACCTGCATGCGAGGCTGGTGAGCGATAAAAAAAGGCCCGAAGCCTCTACAAAGGCTTCAGGCTTGCTCATCAGGACGCGGTAGCGCATACGGGATTTGAACCCGTGATCTCCGCCTTGAGAGGGCGGTGTCCTGGACCGCTAGACGAATGCGCCATCAAGTTGAACCTTGCTGCCAGCTCTCACCTGCTGGCACCACTTATAATACTCCTTTCTTGGCCATCTGTCAAGCGGTTGCGCGCCAATTTGGGCGCAGACTCCAGAATTCGTTCGCCGAGGTACGCCACGAGGGGCCGCTCTGGCGCTGGTCGTCCGCCGACCTCTCAGACGGCTGATCTGCTCCGCCTAGAATGTGGGACGAGGGAGGCCGCGCGCCGCCCTGCCTACTTGACAGTACCCCGCTGCAGCATGTACAGTCTTGCTATACGCTCTGGCGGCGTAAACGCACGAAGACTGTGCTGTGTAGCCTGCCTGCACAATGTTTCAGAGAGGGGGAAGCACCTCATGGAGATCAGCGAGAACGCCGGCGAAGTAGCCCTGGGTTCTGCGGCGCCCCCGTTGCGCCGTGTCACCCTCTTCGAGCAGATCAACATCAATGCCTTCTGGATCGCCAACAACTTCCACTGGCAGGCCCTGCTGGCCGTTGTGATTCCCAGCATGGTAGCCAAGTTCCTGCCCGTCAGCCAGGAGGCCATCAACCTCACCACAGTCGTGCTCTGGGGCACGGTGGTGGCTGTCATCGTCAATCCCCTGGTAGGCGCACTCTCAGACTACGCCACCTTTCGCCTGGGGAGGCGACGCCCCTTTATGATCATCGGCACCGTATTCAACGTGATCGTGCTGGTCGCCTTCGCCTTCTCACCTGGCTGGGCCAGCTCCACCGACCTGCTAATCCTCTTCGCACTCCTATTCATCCTGCTCCAGTTCACCAACAACCTCGCCAACTCTCCCTGGAGCGCCATCATCGCCGACAAAGTCCCGCAGAACCAGCGCGGGCTGGCAGCCGGCTTCAACGGGCTCTTCACCCTCCTGGGCACTGCAGCCGGCTCAGTCGTCGCCGGCATCATCGTCAACAAGCACGACCCCCTCCCGGTCTATAGCAACGAGATCGTGCGTATTTTCCTGCTCATCGCCGTCGTCCAGATTCTCTTTGTGGTCTATACGGTTGTCACCGTCAAGGAGACGCCCCTCTCCCCCGCTGCCCACGGACGCTTCAGTCTCGCACGCTTCGCCAGACGCTTCTTCTTTAATCCGCTGCGCTATCCCGACCTGGCCTGGGTGCTGCTGGCGCGCCTGCTGGTGATGATGGGCATCTGGGGAGTCTACTACTTTCTGCAGTACTACTTCGACAACGTGATCGGCGGGCCGGGGGTGCGCACCATCATCTTCAACACCCCCTTTTCGGGCGAGTTCTTCAACGGCGTCGTCTTCCAACCAGCGCTCCTGATCACGGCCCTGCTGACCTCGATCTTTGCCGGCTGGGCCTCCGATCACTGGGGACGAAAAGGCCTGGTCTATCTCTCCGGGGCCATGATGGCCATTGTCTGTCTGGTCTTCATTTTCTTCCAGACGCAGTACGGAGCCCTCATTGCGGGACTGGTCTTCGGCATCGGTTTTGGAGCCTATACCAGCGTTGACTGGGCGCTGACCACCGATGTGCTGCCGCCCACCAACGAGGCCGGGAAGTTTATGGGCCTCTGGTCGGCAATGGGCATTCTGCCGCAGGTCATTGGCACCGCCATCGGCGGCATTATCCTGCAGGTCTTGCAGAGCATGCCCCATCACCTGGGATACAGCGTGATGTTTGCCGTGACCACCCTCTACTTTGTGCTCGGCACCCTGGCCATCCGGCAGGTCAGAGGCGCGCGCTAAACAGCGGAATGCAGGGAACGCGCGAAGATGACTGCTGAGCCGCTCGCCCAGCTCCGTGGGGAGAGCAGTGGAGGTAAGGCTGTCACACAAACAGGCGTGCTTCTGTCCTTCTTCTGTCCTTCCTGGTGGCCGCTTGCTGAAGCACGCCTGTTCCCTGCACGAGAGAGCGCCTATCCTGTGCTCGAACTAGCGGATCGATCCCTCGTAGATACCCATCACGGTGCCGAGGAAGCGCAGGGCGTCCTCCTTGCGCCGCTGGAACGAGTTACGGCCAATAATCGAGCCAAAGCCGCCACCGTCGCGGATAGCCCGCACCTCCTCATAGACCTGCTCGTCAGCAGCGGCTGGGCCGCCTGAGAAGATGACGATGCGCCGGCCGGCGAAGGCGCTCTGAACGACGTGGCGCACGCGGTCGGCCAGCGTCGCGATAGGAATCTCGTATTTCTGGTAGACCTTCTGGGCCTCCGGTTTCTCGATCTTCTCACTGGGCAGCTTGACCTTGATGATGTGCGCGCCAAGCTGGGCCGCGATCTGCACGGCGTAGGCGACCACATCGATCGCCGTCTCACCATCCTTGCTCAGGCCGCTACCGCGCGGATAGGACCAGACCACCACAGCCAGGCCGTGAGCCTTGGCCTGCCTGGTCAGCTCACGTAGCTCCTCATACATCGTATCGCGCGCCGCCGAGCCGGGGTAGATAGTGAAGCCGATCGCCGAGCAGCCCAGGCGCAGGGCGTCCTCGATGCCTGAGGTCAGGGCCGGCAGGGGATCACGCGACTCGTAGAGGATGTCGTGGTTGTTGCACTTCAGAATGAGGGGAATCTCGCCGGCAAACTCTGCGGCGCCGGCCTCCAGGAAGCCGAGCGGAGCTGCGTAGGCATTGCAGCCGGCCTCGATGGCGAGCTGATAGTGGTAGCGAGGATCGTAACCGGCAGGGTTGGGCGCAAAGCTGCGTGCCGGACCATGTTCAAATCCCTGATCAACGGGCAGGATCACCAGTTTCCCGGTGCCGCCCAGACGGCCATGATTGAGAAGTCGGGCCAGGTTCGTCAGCACGCCGGGATTTTCGCCAGCGTACCAGCTTAAGATCTCACGAATGCGTTCGTTCATAGATACGTTTCCTTCCTCCATCAGCAACGACAAATACGTCGGCCGTAATCGTTAACACATGCATATGGTGTTCACAGCTCTTATTTTATCACGCTGAACACCCTTCTGCCTCAGGCAGAGAGAGAAGGGAGCACCCTTCTACCAGCGCTTTAACATGTGTGCCACCTGGTTCCCGCCGCCAGGAGTGACCTCATAGCTGATGCGGTCGGGGTTGATATCCTCGATCTTAGGAACCTCGTCGGCGGGCACAATCGTGTCGTGGGGGTGAACGATCTGCCAGACGCGAGCGATCGTGCCTGGCTCGTAGTGGCGGTAGACATAGCGGCGCGTATTGATTCTGGCCCGGCGCGCCTGGCTCTCGGCCTTGCCAAACAGCTCCTTGGCCTGCTCATCCTCGAGATAGGGGTCAATCACCTCGAAGAGCCGCGGCGCACGGGTGATACGCGGCCCGCCGACGTAGAGGAAGACGACCGGACGCCCATCGGCGCTGTTGATCGCGGTGCGAATCACATCTTCGTTATGCGCATTGTTGGCGGGCAACACGGCCAGAACCGAGCCGTGGAGATGATCCTCGATCGTGGTGACAGGCACCGGCAGGCGGCCCATCAGACGATGGCTGCGGTAGTTGTAGTAGGCAACGCCCATGCCCAGCAGGGCGACGCTGCCGCCAAAGGCGGTTGCCAGAGGTTTGGCGACCAGGTTAATCGTCCAGGCCAGCGAGACCAGGAAAGTGGTGGCGATGCCCAGATAGAAGTCTGCCGTGTACCAGAGGCCGCGCAGTCCCTGATAAGTACGCTCGGTCGCCTCGACCACCTCGCCGTGCGTCTGCCTTGCTGTCACTTGAGGCAGGTGCCCGTTGTGACCCTCTTCGACGCTGGCTTCCACCAGTGAGAGCGCCGCTGAGGCCGTGAGATGCCCGTTCTGGTTGGGATGCAGCTCCTCCGGCGAGGCCTCGCGCTGCTGCGCCGCCTTACGCTCACGCGAGCGTACGATGTCGAGTCCCAGGCAGGTGAGTGAGAAGGCTCCCAGCAGACCGAAGGCGTACATGTCTCCCAGCAGATCAAGCTGACCGTGGACGAGGAGGAGCACCAGGATCGGCACGCCCGTGGCCAGGGCGATCGAATAGTGCGGGGTGCCGCGCAGCCTGTTGCGCTGCAGCACAAAGGCGGGAAGGAACTCCATGCGCGAGAGGGCCATGAAGACGTGGTAGGCGCCGATGATAGCCGTATTGCTGGCAAAGACCAGCAGCGCACTGGCGCTGATGGCCACCTCGGTCTGCAGGGCAATGTTCCCCCAGTGCCCTGCCAGCAGCGAGATCAGCTGACTGTTCTTCACAGGGTCGGCGGCCTCCTGGGGCTGCAGCAGCGTCGAGAACATGGTCAGCAGAGGGCTGGTCAGCCCGATCGTGACCACGACCAGCAGGAGTGCCAGGCCTGCCACTTTCTTGCGCGGTGTCTTCATCACCGGCGAGAGCTGCGAGATGCTCTCCAGACCAGAGAACGCCAGGAAGGCCCCACCGAAGCCGACCAGGAGTTTCACGGGCGTCACCGCGTTGCCTGCGAACATGCCCTCGAAGAGGCTCAGGACCTGGCCGGGCGAGAGGTGTGAAAAGACGGTGAAGAGAATAGCCAGATCGCTCACGAAGGCAATCAAAGCCCCGATCAGGCTCACCATGGCACTTTCGGTGATCCCGACCCAGTTGAGAAAACCGAGCAGGATCAGCACGCCGATCGTGATCCACAGGGCCACCGGCCCCAGCGCCGGGAAGACAACACTGAAATACAAGATACCCGAAAGACAACTGATGGCCGCCGTGAGGAAATAGTCCACCAGGATGAACATGCCACCCAGGGCGCCGAACCAGGGATTGATCGCATGGGCCGCCACGCTGACAACGCCGCCTCCCTGCGGGAAACGCGCGGATACCTCAGCGTACTTGAGCGTCAGCAGCATGAACACGAGCATGGTGAGCAGGACGAAGAAGCCTGCCAGCTTTCCTACGGTCATGTAGAGGATGCCGGGGGTATAGTAGACCGAGGTGCCGATGTCGGCAAAGACGACTGCCCAGCAGAGCAAGGGTCCGAGCTGACTGCGGCTATGCTTGTGCTCCTGCGACTGGTCAGTTGTGACTTCCTGTTTCACGGATTCCTGCATGGTAGAGATCCTTAGAGAACAAGGATAGATGTGCACCACTAAGGTTGTGACGCCGGCGATGGCTCTGGACGGGCGCCTGGCTTTATGTCTTAGATCGTATCACGCGCGGACCAGAGCATTTATCTCTCCGGCTATACTGTAACATGCAAACTCAAGCAGGGGCAAGAGGGACGCTGGCCTTGTCCTCGCCGTCTGTGATCGCTCTCTGGAAGGGCTGCCAGCCGGGATTGACCCGGTAGGAGCGACACAGCCGTTGTTACTTCGCCCAGACTGGTACGTTCCAACAACGAGGACACGTCTCTCGAAGATTCACCTCCTCAGAAAGGGAGGAGTAAGCGTTTTTCTCTACGTAAGAACAAAGGCTCAGCATGCGTCTCCAGCGGCCCGCAGGCGTCGGTTAGTCGTGGGTTGAATTGTCTGGCATGCAACTGGAGAGGAGAAAACGAAAGCGTATGACAGCAAATGGTAACACATTTGATCTGCTGATGGAAGAAATATTCAAGCAGCAACGCCTTCTGGATGAACTGAAGCGAGAAAATGCAGAGCTGCGTCAGCAATTGATAGATCTACGTGAGGGGCGAGGCATCTTTCTTGATGTGATGGGCATCCGTTTCGCGCTGGCCGCACAGCCTCCCGGCGCTCCTGTGGAGCCAGCGGCTCCCGAGGGTGAGGCACTCACTGGGGGCGTATCTCCCTCGCTCTCCGCTCCCGTGCCCAGGGCGCCAGTGCCCTTCCCTGAGGAAGGACTCAGCGAGATCACGCAGATTCGTGCCTCGATTGGCCCGCTTGAGGCCCAGCGTATGAAAGAGGGTCCTACCCTGGCGCCAGCCTACCTGGAAGAGCTGTTGCTGGATGAGTTTACCGCCGCTGCGACAGGCCCGATTGGCGGGCTGACCGCCTCCTCGCCAGCAGGTCCCTCCTCTCCGCTGCCTGCCACACGCGAGAGCGCGTCTCAGGAGCAGATGGCTCCGCCCTCCCTCCTCGACGAAGAGAAAAAGGCCGCTCTCAGGCGTGAGCTGATGGGCAGCTTCCTGCTGGAATAATGGGCCCGGACCTGGCTGACCGCGGGCGCTCCAGACCTCTGTATCTGCTCACTCGTCTCCCCGGCTCCACCCGCAGCCCTGGCGTGGAGAGCATGTTGCTTTCTGCGCGAGGTGGCCGCCGGGTGGAACAGGATCAGAGCTTGATCTGGAAGCTGAGCGAGGCGCTCTCCATACCGCTGTTCTTCGAGAACTGCAAGAGCAGGGTGAAGCTGCTGCTCTGCTCTGGTACGGCGAAGGTAACCGTTCCTGATGCGTCAGTGACGCCCTGTGCGAAGGAGACCGGCAGCGTCGCGTAGAGCGGAGCCATGGTGGATGTGCCAGCGGCCTGCAGACGCATGTAATCGTAGGGCGAGCCGGTGATCGCCGTCTGCGCCAGGGTGTTCTCCACTTTGAGGGTCAGGGTCAGGAAACGCTTCCCTCGAGGCGCCTGCTGGCCCTGGGAACTCCACTCCTCCGTCGCGCCGGCCAGTGTCCAGTTCAGGCCGAAATACTCGGCCTGCTGATTCAATTTGAAGGAACGTGGCTGATAGCGGCTCAGGTCGGCAGCAGGTGAGAGGGGAACGTCCATCTGGGCCTCGTCGTCGCTTCCCAGGCGCAGCGTCAGTTGGGCTGGCTTGAAGCTCGGCGGCGCCGCGAAGTCCAGCACGTTGCTGCGCGTGCTGTGAGGCGCAAGCGCAGCATTGACCTTCACGAAGAGAGGCGCCTGCTCTCCTCGACCCGGGATCAGGAGATGAGCACTCTGATAGAGGTTGTACACGATGCTGCTGTCGCTGGAATTCGTCTCACGCAGGTGGATGCGCGCGATACCGTCGACACTATCCTGGGGGTCGTCAGAGAAGCTACTGGCCTGTTGCACGTTAAGCACGCTGATCTGCACACTGGCGTAGGTCACGCTGGTGTTCACAGCTGTGGTCGTGACAGGTCCCTGAGTCGCTCCCCTGAACCCAGGGAGGGGAACACCCAGCAGACCTGCGCTCACGTAGCTCACGCCTCCGACGATCACCACGATCAGCAGCACGACCAGCGGCCAGATGGGACGGCGCGACCGCTGGCGCCTCCGAGCGCTGCTCTCGGGAGGTGGTGATGGAAGAGCCGGGTCGGCGGAGGCTGTTGCGTAGAGCAGAGGCTGTGGGGCATTCGTCCCTTGTGCTGTGCTGCCTGCTTGCTGATGGACCAGCTCCTGCTCCAGCATATCTGCGGTTAAGCCGCAGTGCGGACAGAAACGTTGATATGGTCTCGCCGGCGCCCCGCAGCGTGGGCAGTACAGCGGCGATTCCTGCGCCATAACCAAGAACTCCTTCTCTGTTCGGCACGTGCTTACCGGGTTAAGATTCTCTCTACCATTGTAGCACAGTCGCCTGTGAAGGCTGGGAGAGAGTCGACATTCTGGCTGAAGGACAGGACCATTGGGAGTGGCGTCTGGATCGCAGTCGGCCATTCGCCGAGCGCTGCCCCAGGTGGTATAATGGGAGACAGATTGGAAAAGATATTCTAGAGTCAGGGGGTCAAGGCCATGCCCGAATTCAGAGTTGAGGCTCCATTTGAGCCAACAGGAGATCAGCCAGAGGCCATAGCGGCCCTCGTTGCAGGGATCAAAAAAGGATATAAGATGCAGACCCTGCTGGGGGTTACCGGCAGCGGTAAAACGTACACCGTCGCCAAAGTGATCGAGCAGGTGCAGAAGCCGACACTGGTCCTGGCCCCCAACAAGACCCTGGCCGCGCAGCTCTATAGCGAGTACAAGGAGTTCTTTCCCGAGAACGCTGTGGAGTATTTTGTCTCCTACTACGACTATTACCAGCCAGAAGCCTATATTCCCCGCACTGATACCTACGTTGAGAAAGAGAGCCTGCTCAATGAAGAGATCGAGAAGCTGCGCCTCTCGACCACGCGCAGCCTCTTTGAGCGGCGCGACGTGCTGATCGTGGCTTCGGTCTCCTGCATCTATGGTCTGGGAAGCCCGGAGGAGTACGGAGAAGTGGTGCTGACCCTGAAAGTAGGCGAGGAGCGCCGCAGGGACAGGATTCTGCGCCATCTGACGGATATTCAGTATGAGCGCAACGATGCCAACTTCATTCGCGGGCGCTTCCGCGTGCGCGGCGATGTGCTGGAGATCTTCCCGGCCTATGAAGATGTCGCCGTGCGCATCGAGTTCTTCGGCGATGAGATCGAGCGCATGACTGAGATCGATCCCCTCACCGGCGAGGTGCTGGGGCGGCGTCAGCGCCTCGACATCTATCCCGCCAAGCACTGGGTCACCACGCGCGAGCGTCTCGAACGCGCCATCGTGGCAATTCAGCGGGAGCTGGAGGAGCGCCTCGCCGAGCTGGAGGCTGAGGGCAAGCTCCTGGAGGCAGCGCGCCTGAAGCAGCGCACCAACTTCGATATCGAGATGTTGCGCGAGACCGGCATCTGTTCCGGGATTGAGAACTACTCGCGCCATCTCTCAGGCCGGGCGCCGGGCGAGCAGCCCTGGACGCTGCTGGATTACATGCCCGATGACTACCTGCTGGTGGTCGACGAGTCCCATATCGCCGTTCCCCAGGTGCGCGGCATGTATGCGGGCGATCGTTCGCGCAAGCAGGTCCTCGTCGACTATGGTTTCCGCCTTCCCTCAGCCCTGGACAATCGTCCCCTGACCTTTGCCGAGTTCGAGCGCCAGATCAACCAGGTGCTTTTTGTCTCCGCGACGCCTGGCCCCTATGAGTATGAGCATAGCGAGGCCATCGTCGAGCAGATCATTCGCCCCACGGGGTTGGTCGACCCGGAGATCAGTGTGCGTCCCACGCGCGGCCAGATCGATGATCTGGTGGCAGAGATCCGCCGGCGTGTTGAGCGTGGCCAGCGGGCGCTGGTGACACGCTGACCAAAAAGATGGCTGAGGATCTGGCCGACTATCTCCAGGAGTTGCATATCAAAGTGCACTATCTGCACTCTGAGATCGAGACCATTGAGCGCGTGGATATTCTGCGCGACCTGCGCCTGGGCGTCTACGATGTGGTCGTGGGGATCAATCTGCTGCGCGAGGGCCTGGACCTGCCAGAGGTCTCGCTGGTCGCTATCCTGGATGCCGATAAAGAGGGCTTCCTCCGCTCGGAAGGCTCGCTGATTCAGATGATCGGGCGCGCCGCTCGCCACGTTGAGGGAAGTGTGATCATGTACGCCGACTCCATCACTGGCTCGATGAGGCGCGCCATCGATGAGACCAACCGTCGCCGCCAACTGCAGATCGCGTATAATGAGCGCCATGGGATCACGCCGCGCGGCATCAAGAAGGGGGTGCGCTCTCTCTCGGAACACCTCAAGACGGCGGGCGCCACGGGCGCTGAGGAGGGTGGCAGCGAGGGAGCGCCGGCCCTGCTGACGGGGATCCCCAGGGAGGAGGCGCTGCGCCTGATCAAGAACCTGGAGACGCAGATGCGCGCCGCTGCCAGGCAGTTGGAGTTTGAGAAAGCCGCTCAGCTACGTGACCAGATCATTGAGATCAGACGCGCCATGATCGAGTGACGTGGTGCCTCTCTCCCTCGCTCAATTGGAGCGGCAAACGAAGCACGTTATCCGAGAGGAAAGGACTGGCAACTAGACAGCTATGGCTCATCCACATGACCAGGTCTCTGATGATCCTGTGCAGCCCACCCGGCAGGACTATCTGCGTGGTCCGCAGATTCTGCCGCTGAGACCCTTCCCCGACATGACTGTCGCCGAGCTGATCGATCGGCATTTCCAGGCCTATAATGCGGCGCGTCTCCAGGAGGCGGCGCGCCTCTTTGTGGAGGAGATGCTGGACCCGGCGAAGGATGTGACCATCGGATTGACGATGGCTGGAGCGCTCACCCCGGCTGGACTGGGTGGCTGCCTGATTACGCTGATGGAGTATGGCTTTGTTGACTTCATGATCAGCACCGGTGCCAACCTCTATCATGATATGCATTATGCCCTCAATATGGCCCTCCATCGAGGTGATTTCCGCCTCGATGATCGCCGCCTGCAGGAGGAGGGCATCATTCGCATTTATGATGTGCTCTTTGAGGAGAAGATCCTGCTGGACACCGATGCTTTTGTCCGCTCCTGCCTGAAAGAGCTACCGGAGCGCCCGATCTCGACGGCTGAGCTGCATCATCATCTAGGGCTGCAGCTCCTCAAGCTGGGCGTGAAGCCAGAGTTTTCTCTGCTGGCTCAGGCGGCGGCCTGGGATGTGCCCATCTACACCTCCTCTCCTGGTGACTCCTCGATCGGCATGAATCTGGCTCGCTATGCTCTGGAGGGCAGCCGTCTGACGCTCGATCCCCTGGCCGACGTCAACGAGACCACGGCCATTGTCCACCAGGCCACACGCAACGGCGTGATTATTCTGGGCGGAGGCAGCCCCAAGAATTTCTATCTGCAGACGCAGCCCCAGCTCTGGGAGGTGCTCGGCATTCAGAAGGGCGGCCATGACTATTTTATCCAGGTCACGGCGGATGCGCCTCACTGGGGCGGCCTCTCCGGCGCCACTCCCTCGGAGGCGGTCTCGTGGGGGAAGATTAAGCCGGAGCAGCTCAAGAGCACCGTCGTCATCTATGGCGACTCTACGCTGGTCCTGCCCCTGCTCACAGCCTATGCCGTGAGCAGGGCCAGACCGCGCCCGCGCAGACAGCTCTTCAGCAAACGGGCTGCGCTGCTGGAAGAGCTGAAGGCCGCCTATCAGCGTGCCGGGGAGCAGCCATCCGGCTCGAATCCTCTGTGAGGGTCAATCAGCCAATCTTGTGGGTCGCCAGGGGACTGGCGAGGGCGCTCTCCGTCGCGTCGTCCACCTCAACGTCGAGGTAGACCAGGTTGTGTTCACGCCACAGCACACGGGCCGTCGCTCGCAGGTCGCTGCTCTGGGCGGCCGCCAGCCCATTGTCGGCGGCGGGCGCGATGGGTTGCGTGTTCCATCGGGTTCTGGCCCATCGGTGGCGGCGGCGGGCGCGATGGATTGCGTTTCCCGTCGGGCTCCGGCCCATCCGCGGCGGCGGAGGGCGCGATGGATCGCGCCCTCTACGGGTGCCCTCGACGGCCGGCTTTACCCGTTCGTACGGGCGCGATGGATCGCGCCCCCCTTCTCCGCCCTGCGCCGCCTCCTGGGCGGTCACATCCTCGCTCCCGTCGCCCAGCCCCGCCAGCTCCTCGACGTCGGCACCGGCACCGGCATCTGGGCTTTCGAGATGCAGGCCCTCTTCCCCCATGCCCTCATCGTCGGCGTCGACGTCTCGCTCGCCTCCCTGCCGCAGCCGGTGCCGCCTACCTGCCTCTTCGTGCGCGCTAACGTCTCGGAGGGCCTACCCTTCCCCGCCGTCGTCCGCGAACTCGTGCGCGTCACCCGCCCCGGCGGCTGGATCGAACGGGTGGAAGCCCGCTGGTCACGCTGAGGCCCTGCTTCTGCCAGCAGGACCAGCCAGCGGCTCACTCCAGCCGCATGGCGCCCGCTGCGGGCCGCAGCGGTGGGAGCCTGCTCCTCTGGCTTCACGCCGCTTCCACTGCGACCCCCACCCGCTCCAGCCGCTCGCAGCAGCGCGCCGCCGGGAAGCCTGAGCATAGCCCTCATCGAAGAGCACCACACTCATGAGGGCGCCTGGCAGTCGCTCCAGCGCACGTATCCTCTGATAGAGAGCGAGCGCCGCCCGATCGAAGCTGTGCCTGCAACACATCCCTCATGCCGGACCCTCTGGCTCGTGCCATCCTGCTCTCATGTGATATCCTTTTACCAGAGAGATCGGCACCCGCAGAGGAGGCGCTCTGTAGCATCATGCCGCGTCGAACCAGTGAAAGCCGCGCGATCCCAGGGCGATCAGGCCGGTCAGCGCAGTAGCGGCCAGCACGCCATAGAGTACACACCGGGCGCGCAATCCCATGCTCGTCTCCTTTCTTGAGTGTCTAACGAGGCAATGCGGATGGCACGTTGACTGATTGTGGCACGGTCTGGCCACTAGCAAAGCGAGTGTCGTGCTCCTTTCTAGAAACTACTAGAACACACCGCTCGGTCCCAGGCTTTGGATAAAAGTCACACTTCTATCACATCCGGCTCCGGCCGACACCTGCCACTTTCCACTTGCTCTCTGTCCTGCCTCTCCCTTCTCCATCGGCCAGGATCAGGGGCAGACAGGGCGGTCGTGATCCTTCTGTGAGTCCAGCTTCCACGATCGAGACCGCCTTGTGTGCCTGTCCTGCGATACTGCCAGCAAGAGACCATGTCCTGAGCGAGCTGGCCCCTGCCAGAGCAGCTCATTGGGCAGAAAGAGGAGGCTGTGAATGTTTCACCGTGTGCTTGTTCCACTGGATGGCTCGCAGCGCGCAGAGCAGGCGCTCTCGGTGGCGGCCCGGCTGGCACGCGCCAGCAGGGGCAGCCTGATTCTGGCGCGCATCGTGCAGCCTGGCACCGCACTGCTCTGGGCGCCAACCGCGCGTGATCCAGTGGTGGTAGGCTCGTGGCTGGAGAGCGCCACGGAAGCGGCAGAGGCCTATCTGCAGCGCGTCGCCACCTTTCCGGTGCTTCACGACGTGCCCACAGAAAAGATCGTGCGTGCGGGACTCCCCGCGGATCAGCTGCTGTGTCTCGTGCCGGAGGTAGGCGCCGATCTCCTGGTGCTCTGCAGCCACGGCTACCGCAGCCTGCAGCGCTGGGCCCTGGGCAGCGTGGCGCTCAGGCTGATTCGTCACGCATCTATTCCTGTCCTGGTGCTCCGTTCTCACGGCGAGATGCTGGCCGGTCCCCAACCAGGATATGAACGCCCTCTTCGGGCTGTGGCGCCGCTCGATGGGTCTGTCCGCGCCAAGGCCGCCCTGGAACCCGCAGCAGCGCTGGTGCATGCGCTGGCCACACCAGCCCCTGCCGCCCTGCATCTGCTCTCCGTCGTGGAGGTCGACGAAGAGGCGGAGGATGAAACGGCCAGCCATGAGCGTGAGCGACGACTGGCGCGGGCTCGACGCTATCTGGCTCACACCGTGGAGCAGATCCGCGCCGGGCTGGTGGCACCCAAGGTCGCCAGCCTGCAGCTAGAGTTGACATGGTCGGTACATACCGGCTCTGATGTAGCGCAAACCATTCTTGATGTGGCTGAGCACGGCCAGGACCTTGCAGACACGCCTCTGCCCGGAGGCTGTGATCTACTCGCCATGTCGACCCACGGCAGAGAGGGCCTGAATCGCTGGCTCCTGGGGAGCGTAACCGAGCGGATGCTGCAACGGACCCGCCTGCCGCTGCTGGTCGTTCGCCCCCAGGGAATCGCAGAGGCACCGCGCACGCCTTGGGGCACGCTGCAGGACGACCTTGACTGAGCGGTCGCCAGTCGGGAACCACAACCGGCGCAAGGGGGCCACTAAGCCCTGGCCACAGCACCTGGCCCGGGGGGACCTGCACGCAGGCCCGCCCGGGCGCGGCGAGGTCGATCGATGTGTTGTTGGCTCCCTTGCGCTCCTTTCCTTCTCTCACGGGCGTCCCTTGAACAGCTCGTTTCCTTCTCGCAACAGGAAGGTTGCCTGCATCAGCTGCTCCTCGGGATGGTAGGTCAGCTGAAAGCCAAGCTTGCGGCAGATCCGCAGCATGGCCTGGTTCTCCGGCAGAATGCGGCCCTGCAGGCGTTGCAGGCTCTCCTGCCGGGCGATCTCCATCAAGCGCCGCAACAGCTCCGTTCCCAGTCCTTGCCCCTGCACCTGATCGGCGATC
>JBHOQN010000030.1:0-9947 GCA_042408965.1 Ktedonobacteraceae bacterium | reverse complement strand
TCGCAGGTAGATCCACTGGTGATCCGTTCTCCATCGGGCCCTCCTCCTGAACATTGCTGCCTCTACCTTCCCATCCCGAGCCACCGCTGTCAACCCGTCCCGAGGCGACGCGGCCCCTCTTGCTGCCGCTGTTGTCGTTCGCTTCGAGCATCCCGGCTCCCGGCTTCCCACGCAGCGATGCTCGAAGGGCCTCACAAGCCGCCGCAGGCCCACAGCGGCTGGCATCATGGCCGTACAACAGCGGTCAGCAGTGACCGCTTTTTGGGGATGCTCGAAAAAGCTTGACGGACGCCGCTCCTGATGCTACCCTAGAAAGGGGGCCGTCGGAACACCGCTCTAGCCCGATGGGGGATTGGAAGCTTTGCCATTGGGCTGTTGCCGCTGTCCTCAATGTGTCGGAACACCGCTCTAGCCCGATGGGGGATTGGAAGGAAAGTCACTCTATTAGCAGTGCGCGATCTTATCAGGGTCGGAACACCGCTCTAGCCCGATGGGGGATTGGAAGTGGGGGAGAGCCAGGGCCAGGCTAGCTCGTACCGCGTCGGAACACCGCTCTAGCCCGATGGGGGATTGGAAGCTATGCGACTCAGGCTGCCGAAGGCCCGGCCCAACGGGTCGGAACACCGCTCTAGCCCGATGGGGGATTGGAAGAGCCGACTCCCGCACCGCTTTCGTCTTGTCTCGGGGTCGGAACACCGCTCTAGCCAGATGGGGGATTGGAAGCAGCGGCTCCAAGCCGAGGGCTTGCTCTCTAGCCTCGTCGGAACACCGCTCTAGCCCGATGGGGGATTGGAAGTGGCATTGCCCGGTCTGCGCGGCGAAGATCTCTGAGCGGTCGGAACACCGCTCTAGCCCGATGAGGGATTGGAAGGATTAGTTCTGAGGAGGTCTGTGCGCGCCTCGCCACCGTCGGAACACCGCTCTAGCCCGATGAGGGATTGGAAGGAGGGCATTATTCCCAAGCGGCTCCGACCTGGGGTCGGAGCCGCTCTAGCCCGATGAGGGATTGGTACCGTGAGACTTACAGAGACCTGCCTGCTGAGTGCAGGCCTGCGTCGGAACACCGCTCTAGCCCGATGAGGGATTGGAACCCATAACTATCCCTCGTCCCTCTTTTCCTGACAACGATGGCGGGCGTGACGACTCCCCACGGCTAAAGCCGGGGGCTTCTCAGAGGCGCGTCCTCTGAAGGCTCCGTCCGAGCCTGGGCTTCTTTTTGCAAGGCTTGTAGTCCAAGCCTGAGGATGTTGATTGCGGCGTTGTGGTCCCGATCCAAAGAACAGCCACACGAACAGCTATGCCAGCGTTCCGATAGCTCTTTCCTGGCAATGGCACCACAGCCGCTACACATCTGGCTGGTGTATTTGGGAGAAACAAACAGGACGCGAGAACCGGCCCATTCTGCCTTGCTCACGACGATCTGCTGAAATTGCCCCCAACCAGCGTCAAGGATACTCTTGTTTAAACCAGCTTTGGCACTGGCCCCGTTGGGAAGATACGCACCCGTCACTTCATCCTGCTTGGGCTTTGGCCGCTTGCTCATGCTGGCAGGCTGAAGCTCCTCAAAAACGATCACCCCATAGGAATTGACCAGTTTGCGCGCTTCTTTGTGATGAAAGTCCCGGCGCTGATTGCGAATATGCCGGTGGTGCTTCCCCACCCGCTCAGCGACCTTTCTTCGGCGCTTTGAACCGCGCTTCTTTCGTGACAAGACCTCTTGCGCCTTTTTCAGCTTGCGTTCCCCCGTACGCAAATGGCGCGGGTTCTCAATGGTTGATCCATCTGAGAGCGTCGCAAAGTGCAGCAGACCCAGGTCAATCCCAACCGTCTCTTCTGATGGATGATAGACCACCTCTTGCTTCACTTCACAGGTGAACACCACGTACCAGTGGGTTCCCTCTCGCTTCACGGTACAGGTTTTGATGGTTCCCTGAAGTTCTCGATGCCTCTTGACTTTGATCGTCCCCATTTTCGAGAGGCACACGCGGTTATCTACTGTGAGCGAAAAGCCTGATTGCGGGAACGTGAAGCTCTCGTAGCGTCCATATCCCTGAAAGCGCGGATAGCCGGGCTTTTCCCCGTTTTTGACTCGCCGGAAGAAGGCTTTGAATGCCTTGTCTACCCGCCGCAGCACATCTTGAAGCACCTGAGAATGAATATCCTGATACTCCGGCCTGATTGCTTTGATCTCAGGAAGTTGCGCCGCCTGCTGGTTGTATCCGATGCTCACGCCACACATCTTGTAGGCATCCCGGCGTTCTTGCACAGCCGCGTTATACAGTTCCCTGCATCGGTCAAGCACCTCTTGCAAGCGTACTGCCTGCTTTTTCGTGGGATAGAGGCGGTATTTGTAGGCAAGCATTCTAGACATGTTTTTGGTTCTCGATATACTGCTTGATGACGGAGAGCGGCGCACCACCCACCGTACTCACAAAATAGCTTGAGGTCCATAGTGTCGGAAGTTTGCGCTTGAGCACTGGGAATTCCTGGCGTAACAATCGGGATGAGCGACCTTTGAGTAAACGTACCAGTCGATGAATGCCAAACTGTGGATCACACTCAACAAGGAGATGCACGTGGTCAGGCATGATTTCCAGGCTCAACAGGTCTGATTGATGCTCCTGGCACACATCAGAAATGATCTGCTTTAAGCGTTCCGCTATGCCTTCTACGAGCACTTTGCGCCGATACTTGGGACACCAGACCACATGATACTTGCACGAGTAGTATACATTCCGATTCGATTTGTACGTTATTGCACTCATGAAAACAGTATACAGCATCAAGTCATATACTGTCAAGCATCAGTATCACCCCGCCACCCAAGCCACCTAAAAAGGAACGTCCCTTATATCCCTGGGGCTGAAGCCCAGGGTTTTACGGGACGGTTCGATAATTATCCCGTCGGAGTGGCTTGACGGACGACGTTCCAGATGCTACCCTGGAGAAAAGACCATCGGAACGCTGCTCTCGCCCATTCAGAGGAGGGATGAGACATTGCCTACCCAAGAAGAGCGGCTGTCAGCACTCGCTCGCCTGCCGGAGCCATAGCGATCGGCGCCGCGATCACAACGCACTTTTCGACCAGGAGGCCTTGCTGGCCAGTGCTGAGCGGCGGCGTTTAGAAATTCCTGGCTGGCTTCGAACAGGTGAAAAATGGTATTGTGCGATGGAACTCTATTCTGAATTCTGTGGGATAGATTATCGGGTTTCCCTCGAGAATGCTTGTGCTTATGAGGGTGTACCCGGCGCGGGCTGGCATGCCGCGGTGCCAGACGCGCCAGCGCCGCCCGCGCACGCTGCAGCACCCACTCGCCCCAGGCGCGCACATGCCAGGCCGCCTCGGCCTCCAGACTCACACCGATCTGCAAATCCTATACCACTACGTACCCACCACGTTCCCTAGGGGAGAAGAGGTCAGGCTGATGCAGCACTGGCCGATGACGACGAAGAAGAGCCAAAGCGGGAAAGGGTGAAGGGCCGCGCTCCATCGGGAAGCTGGCCGGACGTCACCAGGTCCGCTATCACCTGACCCGTGACGGCAGAGAGCAGGACCCCAAAGCCGTTATGACCGCACGCCAGCGCCACATTCTCCCACCCAGGCGCAGGCCCTAGCACCGGCCGCCGATCAGGCGTGGATGGACGCAGGCCTGCCCATGCCCGCTCAACAGCGCAGCCAGCGAGAGCAGGCACAAGCTTACAAGCCGCTTCCAACAGCCGAGCCGTTCCCTGGGCCGTCACCGTCGGCGTAAACCCGGTGTCCTCATGGGTAGCTCCCACATAGAGCCGCCTGCCGGACTTCGGGGCAATATACACTCCGTCACCAAAGACCATGTGCTGTACCGGAATATCAGGTTGACGCAGCTCGACACTTTGACCGTTGGCAGGTGTTACCGGCACCTGTAGCCCAAACAGCTCACCCCCAACCTGGCCGGACCAAGCACCCGCAGCCAGCACCACCGAGCCGCAGCCAACCACACGACCGTCAGCCGTCCGCACAGCGACGACACGAGAGCCAGCTCGATCTACCGCTACTACCTGACACCCGGAGAACAGATGCACACCAGAGAGCGCCGCCGCCCGCGCCAGGGCGGCGGCAAAAGCAGGAGCCAGAACTTGAGCCTCAGACGGGAGAGAGACACCAACCTGGTAGCTGGGGGCCAGGGCAGGCTCAACGCGGGCCAGCTCCCCCCCCTGTAACATCGACATATCAACACCACGCGAGCACCAGGCCGCCACCCACGCTTCCAACCGCGCGAGCTGGCTGACACGCGCCAGACGGACAGACCCCGTTTGCTGATAGTCTATGCAGATCCCCGTCACTTCCTCCAACTCATGCACCAGACCAGGAAACAACGCCAGGCTGGCCCGTTGCAGCCCCAGGTAGCTATCATCACCGCCGAGCAGCTTGAATGGGGCCAGCATCCCCGTGGCCGCGGCCGAGGCTTGCGCTCCCATTTCACCAGCGTCTATGACAGTAACACGGACACCACGCCGCGCAAGCTGGTAGGCGACTGAGCACCCGATGACACCACCGCCCAGGACAACGACATCAGCCGACTGCTTCATCGGTTCCCCTTTCCACCTGGCTCAACTCCAGGCGTTCCCCTAACGTTCTTACGCTCACATTTCTTGGGGCCTGTTGTACCAGCCTCCTATACAGCTCTTCAATTTTGCGGCGCGTAGAGGATGACCTGGTTTCATTGGCCAGCGAAAGCGCATCCAGGGCCAGTTCGCAGCAGCCAATATAGTCGCGTTCCGCGTAGGAGAGTTGCGCCTCCGCAACCAGGAGATTGCCCTGCCAGCGCGTCAGGTTCCTTGGCAGGGTATCGCGGACAATCAGAAGCGCATCCTGGGCATCGTCAAGTTTCCCAAACCGCCGCAGGACATCCCCCCGAACCATAAAGAGACCAGGCACATCAACGCGCGTATAGCTGCCATCGCCTTCCAGCGGCCCACGCGCCGCCCGAACCGCGCGGCCAACCTCATCAAGCAGGCCTAAACATCGCTTCTGGACAGCCTTATCATGAGGGGAGAGCAGAGAAAGCGCCTCGGCCATGCAGATGAACACATAGGCCCGGAGCGGGTCTCGTGAGCGCCGAGCATAGGGCATTGCCCGCTCTAAATCCTCTACTGCCAGGTCTACCCGGTTCATCTCTATGTATGTCCGTGCCCGCCGGTAAAGCGACGAGGCCATCAGCTCCGCATTCTTTAAGTGTTCCGCTAGCAACAGCGACTCCCTCGCATGCAAGAGCGCTGCGTCAAAATCCAGGCGGTCCCGCGCAATCACCCCGGAGAGCTGGTGAAACTGACAGAGCAGCGCTCGGATTTGATCCTGAGCAATGCCCCCGACAGTCTCCAGGCTATCACGCAGGTGATTGAGCCAGAGCGCAACTGTTGACACCGAGCGTTGTGCCGAGCTGGTATAATACGCTTCCCAGGCCAGAGAAAGCACCCCCTCGTATGCCTCAACTGTTGACGGCTGCAACGCGGACGTTTTCCCAAGCGCGGGTAAAGCAAGGTCCTTAATAGAGGTATAGCTCAACGCTACCATTCCCAGCAGCGCCGGGGGGATATTGAGCGAGCGAATGAGCAATTCACGCCTTGAATAGGGTTCAGGCAAGGCCGGACTCCTCTCGATCTGATACATACGCCGTTCACTAATACCCAGCGTGGCTGCCAGCCGCGCCACATCCCACCCTATGAGTTCTCGATAGGTCGCAATGACCCGGCCAGCATGTGGCATATTCCCCTCACCCGGGGGAAACGGTCCATAAGCATGCCACCAGGGCAATGCAACACCGTGTTGCGCTGGTTCTAGCATAGCAGACCTGCCTCTCAGCGGATAAGCACAACAATTGAAATTTTTTTGCAATTCCTTACTTTCCGGCACGCATCTCTGTCTCAAAATCCGTACACTACAAGAGTGTAGCACACGACAGCCTGGAGCACCATGCTACGTGGAGAAAACGTAAAAACGCGTGTTTCCCCGGTCTCAGGAGAAGCGATAGCGGCAACGTAGCCCCTACCTTTGCCACGCTGGATTGGCTCCCGGCGTTCGGAGGCGCCCCCTTGGGCGCGGGCCTGCCCTGAGCAGGTCCTAGAGGAACCCTGACAATCGAATACGGATCGGCCTGCCAGGGGCCGGCGCCCGCGGCCACAGGGGAGGGCGGAGATGGAAGCCCGCGAGGAAGGCCGCTGCGGGCGGGCCGCTGCTCTCGCCTCCCGATCAGGAGAGAGAGCAGCGCCGCAGCGGAGGCGTTCGGCCATGACCCCTGGCGTTCTTTCCCCATTCGTTCCTCAGCTCCTTTGGTCAATGTTTGAAGAGAAGAAAGGAGGGCAGCGATGTCCGTTCCTTTGCTTATCCCTGCCCGCCGGCGCACCTGCCGCCGGCGCACGCCTCGCTATGAGGAGATCCTCGCGCGCGCGCGGCAGACCCTCTGCGGCCGGGTCATCGAGATCCCCGAAGAGCTGCTGGATCCCCATCGCCGGCGCTTCCCGCCTAACCCGCAGCTGATCGGCGCGCGCGGCGTAGCGGCCTCGATCGATGCAGGTGGTAGCGTCTGCGTCCTGCTCGATGGCGAGCGGCGGTATTTTGGCATAACGCTGGTGCTGGAGCGGATGCGGATCGTCTCGTAGAGCAGTTCTCAACCCTCTCTTGCGGATCAGAAGAAAGGAAATACCATGGAGACAGCCTTACCGCGGCGGCAAGCCGTAGATCTGGTCATGCTACCACATTCCTCATCGAGAGGCAAGCAGACCCGCTGGATCATGGCCCCGTTGCCTGTCATGCCGCTGTCGCGCCCAAGTCTGGGCGAGCGGCTGCGCCGGTTGGGCATAGGGCTAGCGGCGCTGACCTTGCCGGAGCTGGTGGGGGGCGTGCTGCTGGTGCGGGCGCTTGTTGCGCTGCCGGCGACGCTGCGGGCGGATCTGGGCATAGCCCTGCTAGCGGCGGCGGCGCTGCAGCTTGTGCTAGGGCTGGCGCTGTGGCGGCGCCGGGCTCACTGGTGGGTGCTGCTCGGGTGCCTGCTGGTGGGCTTTGTGGGAGCGCTGCTACGGTAAGAGGCGGGTCCGCGCGGGCCGGGGGACCCTGCAGCCCTCCTGGTGGTCGCTCGAGGGCCTCCTGCCTCTTGTGGTTGATCATCGTGCCATGGTGGAGGCTATGCAGAACGGCTCGGCCTTCCCTTGCCAAGGAAATAAGGAGGTATTCATGATTTCAAACGAGGATTTGCAATTGCTGGGGGAGTTGCGCGACGAGATGGACGTCCGCATTCAACAAGCGCAGTCTCCCTACATGCAGAAGGTCTTCATTGACATCAAGGCGGCCGTCGTGAAGCGCATCCTGCAGGCGCAATCGAATGCCGAGCGGCTCGCGCTGGCAGCGCAACGCAAAGCGAACAAGGAGCGTCGCCGCGCGGTGAAAGCGAATGCGGCGACACCGACATCCTGAACCGAGCCGAAATGGCGCCTGCAGCGCTCATTTCCTTCCCCGAAGCCGGTGGGCAAGGAGTGAGCGCGGGGTGAACGGAAAGTGGGCGGGAAGAGAGCACACGGGCCGACTCCAGCCAGGCAGCTCGGCTGGAGTTGCCCCATTGTGCGGGGATGGGGGTCGGATCCCGCAGAAAAGCGGAGCGGTTTGCTGAAGGAGAGAAAACGATGAGACGAGCGCTCAATTTCTGGAGAGCCTGCTGGAGATGGATGCAGGCCCGCTTTGCAGGACAGGCTTCGGCCGGAGCGGCTCCCTCTGCGGGAGCGTCGTCCGGCGGTCCTGCCGGAGGGGGACCGCCAGCCAGCCGACGCGAGCGGATGGAGCGACTCATCGAGACCTTTGATGAAGATCATGAGTCGATCCTGGTCCGGGCGGTCGTATTCGTGTTCACGGTGCTCTTCTCCGTGGGAAGCGTGATCCTGGCGGGCTGCATTGGGATGGCCATCGCGGCGGCCATTGTGGGGCCGTGGCGGGCGGATGCGGAGGTGGTGGGCGTGTATCTGACGGCCATCTTTATCGAGGAGGCCTTTGCGGCCCTCGTCCTGGCGATCGCAAGGGCCATCGGGCGCACGCAACAGGAGCGCCGAATGGTCTGGTTGCTGCTGGTGGCCCTGCTGCTGTTCCTGGTGTTTTGCGCGGGCAGCGCCTACACGCAATTCTGGTTGCTTTCCTCGCTGACGCCTGGCGGGGTGAGGCCGGCCGAACAGACGATGATTGTCTTCCGCTCGGTGGCGCCCTCGCTCTTCGATGTGGCCGCTGCTGTGTTTCTGGCCATTTATTCGCGCAAGACACTGGAGAAATTTCTGGCGCAGCAGGCGAAGAAGGAAGAAGCCATTGAAGCCTTGAGCCGGGCGGAGATCCGCATTGAGGAAGCCTACAACGAGGCAGAGATTCGCCGCCAGCAGCGGGAGGAAGAGATGGAATTGCGCCGGCGGCGAGAGGCGGTCCTCAATCGGATCGAGGGCAAGATCGGCGAGGCCGCAGTGACCGTGGTAGAAAGCACGGTGGAACGGCTCCAGTTGCCGGCGCCTGGGCAGAGCGGGCAAAGCACGCTGCGGCGGGTCATCTGAGCTTTTGGATTCAGGAGGAAGCATGCCGCGTTCTCCCCGCGCTCTCGCCGCAGGAGCGGATCGAGAGCTGGTCGATCGTCTTTTGTTTCGTCTGGCGGCGTCGCTGAACATCCAGGTGCGACCGATGGGCGGGCATTGGCATCAGGTGCAGCTGGATGGTCGAGAGCTGCTGGCGGTGACGCTCGTCCGATCGTCGGATTATTGGCGACAGCGGCTGCATCTGTCGGCGGGGCAGGCGTTCCAGCTGGTGGTCTGCCTGCGGCATGACTCGATCCTCCCGCTGGAGGTCCTCTCCTTACTGGAGGGGAGAAAATATGACCGATATGTCGCTCCCCTCTGGTTCGAAGACCGGCAGCGCCGGCGCGTGGCAGGAACCGGCATGGTTGTACTTGGAGGACTGCTATGCGGACTGCATGAGTGGCATGAGGCCCTGGAGCAGTTTCCGCCGTCGACGCGCCGACGGTATCGTGCGCAAATCCGTCGCCTGATGCGACGGCGGCCCGGGCGCCCCCTGGCCCTGTGAGAGGTGGCTGTTTGGTCAGAGCTGCCGCCTCGTTCCGTTCCGGTTCGGGGTCTTTCCCCCTCGAGCGGAGCCCCGGAGCCAGATCACCGCTCCAGGGGTTCCGGAGGTGCCACGCTTCGGTCTGGCTTTGGTCTGGCTTTGGCCTGGCTTTGGTCTGGCTTTGGCCTGGCTTTGGCCTGGCTTTGGCCTGGCTTTGGCCTGGCTTCGGTCTGGCTTCGGCCTGGCTTCGGCCTGGCGAGTCCCTCCTCGCACTCTCCCCGCTCGCGGCTCCCTGCTCGTTGCCTGCGCGTTGCAGGAACGCCGCGGGCATGGTGTTTCGTTGCCGTCCCCGGGGGCGATGGCCCGCCGGGCGTTCTCTTCCCTTGGAGGTGAATCCTGTGGACACGATTCCTTCCTATCACGTGCGCGAGATTTCTCTCACGGCTCGCCGCATCATCCTCCGGGAGGGCGAGCGGATTGACCGCGCACCCGACGGATCCTTTCATGTGAGCCATCCGCCTGGGACGCTGGAGCTGGATCCGCAGGGGATGCCGGATGGCCAGGAAGCGGAGGAAGCAGCACACGCCCCGGTCGTGGAGCGGCGCGCTCTCCTCGATCCGCTGGCGGAGCCGCTCCTGCCGGTGTCCGGGCGGGCCTGTCTGCTGCTGTTCTTGCTGTTCGTAGGCATCAATGGGCTGGCGCTGCGCTGTGGGCTCCAGCCCGTCGACTCCCTGGCGGGCTGGATCGGGGGTCAGGTGGACCCCACGCCTGAAGGCGGGGGCTTGCATCTCACCCCGAAGGGTGGACACGAGAGGCCGCCTGACAGGTCGGCCCACTCAGGACAGCTATACCATCCTGAGCAAGAGAAGCCAGGTACTTCTCTCGA
>JBHOQN010000029.1:0-32948 GCA_042408965.1 Ktedonobacteraceae bacterium | reverse complement strand
AATCGGAAACGGGTACCTCGAAGAAGGTACGCAACGCTTCTGGACAGACACCCGCTACCCGTCTCTCTCCTAGGAGGAAGATGGGCAAGGTGGCTGGATGAAAGAAGAACCTCCCGCATTCTATGCGGGAGAGTGTCAGATATCCTCACTTTGAGAAACCTGTAGACGTGGTGCGCTGGCTGGGTGCTGTGCAGGCTCAGGATTATGCGGGCGCTCTCTGGGCGCTGGGGCTGAGGATGCGCCAGGCGACACTGGCAGATGTCGAGCAGGCTATGGCCGATAGGAGCGTTGTGCGCACATGGTTCATGCGCGGGACGTTGCATTTTGTACCGGGCGAGGATCTGCGCTGGATGCTTCAATTGATGGCTCCGTACATGCGCAGACTGCTGGAGCGAGGGATCAGCTATAACAGGCTGGAATTGGATGAAGAGATAATTGCTCGCAGCAACGCGGCAATTGTCAGCGCGCTTCAGGGCGGCATGCAGTTAACTCGCGAGGAACTGGCTGAGGCCCTGGCCAGAGCTGGCATTGCGTCAGAGGGCTTACAGCGCTCGTTTTTGATCCAGTATGCCCAGGTAGAGAGCCTGATCTGTTACGCGACGCCTCGCGGCAAACAGGTGACCTTCGCATTGATCGATGAATGGGTGCCATCAACTCCCCCGCTGGAGGGCGACGAGGCGCTGGCTACGTTCGCCCGGCGCTACTTTACTAGCCACGGTCCCGCGACTCTGCACGATTTCGCCTTCTGGTCGGGGCTGACCATCACCGAGGCCAGGGCTGGTCTTGAGATGGTCCAGTCCGAACTTCTTCACGAGACTATCGACGAGCGCACCTACTGGTTCGCGCCGTCCGCGCTTTCCGCGACCGAATCCGAGCTAGGTGCGCACCTGCTGCCCAATTATGACGAATATATGGTCGGGTATACCGATCGCAGCGCTATTTTTGACAAGGCCAATACTGGCAAACTGCACGCGCACGCTCGAGGTGGGATTCTTACCAATACCATCGTGGTCAACGGTCAGGTCTTCGGCACCTGGACACGCACAATCAAGAAAAACAGCAGCGCGATCGAGCCCCATCTCGTACTTCCGCTGAGCGAGGCCGAGTGCCAGGCCGTTGCCTCGGCGGCGGAACGCTATGGCGCGTTCCTGGGTCGCAGACTGAAGCCAGTTATTATAGATTACCCCCAGTTACGTACGGGCCTGAGTCAATAACATCTGAAAGAGTGCGGTAATCTCCTGGCTACTTAACCCTCATACACATGCCTGGAGGATTAGCCTTGATCCACGACAGACCTAAAGGTAAGAAAATCAGAAGTATCGTTAAACCGGCACAACAGAACCCCATGTATAGTATGTCTGAATTCCCTAAAGACGAGCCAGGCGTCATATATGTGCGCCAATCCAGCATCAAACAGATGCAAAATAACATTCACTCCTTTGAAATGTAGACCGATAAATTTATCGAGTATTTCAGAGAGCAGATGAGATGTACTGGCTATATTGAAACCATAGCCGACGACGAAGGACTAAGCAGAACAAAGGGTATTCATGAATGAGCCGAGCTAAACCGTCTCATGAGGCTCATCGAAGGGAAGGAGCTTCTAAAGGAGAAAAGAGTCGGATGGGTCGGAGCGGTTCACGTCAACCGATTGACGAGAGATAAGTGGTTAGTTACCCCCGGCACTATCATGAAAGAGTGCTACGAACACAATGTCTGGGTTGCTACGCTCAGGATGAACTTCAACTTTCAGGATGAGTATTGCCGCCGCGTTTTCATGATCGAGGCGGAGGAGTCTGCCCGCCATCTTGAATGGATGAAGCTTGCGCTGGGTGGTGGCAGAATCACAGCCAGCAGCAACGGATATTATGACGGTCGGTGGATTACTCCAGGTTATATGGTGGATAGGTCCGACGAGAAGAAAAAGAAGTATGTTCCCTATGAGCCACACGCGGAGATTGTTAAATGGCTATTCCGCCGTTTTTTTGACCTGGATGGTGATTTCCCGCAGCTTTGTAGAGAGGTGGCTGAAAAACCGTTTCTTTTTCCGGCGTTCGAGCCCTGGGTTGACCCCAAAACTGTTAGCAAGTTTTCGGGGAACAAAGGAGAAAAGAGGGGATCGCTCATCACTGAAGGGCCAAACGCGGGATGCTACAGAGTGACCATGCATGGCCTGAAGAGTATCCTTACTAACCCTGTTTACATCGGTTGGTGGCTACCCATCGGTGGGGGAGTCGTCGAAAACAATCATCCCGCTATCATCGATGATGCTCTATTTACTTTTGCTCATAAGCGGTTAAGTATTTATGACTTGACCGGCGAAAGGCAGAAGCCAGAGAGAGTGAATCGCAGAGGAGAGGGAAAAGGCATTCTTAAAAAGGTACTCTACGACGACGAAGGTAAACTGATGTATGCCCATTTTGGGGAAGATGGTAAAGCGAGATTTCGTTACAGAAGTATTGCGGCAAATGGCATTACTTCTCCTTCATACAGATATTCAGTAGAAATAGAGGATTACGACCAAATTTTTCTTGAGAAGCTTTTCATGCGTATACAGGTTTTAGAGAATCTGGATTGGGTGGATAAGCTACAAGAGCGACTAGGGAACAGGAGGAAACAGCTAGAAGAGAAGAAAAGTCTCCTGCGAAAACAAATTGGCCGTGCCACGAGGCAGAGAGCGGAAATCATGGAAACCCTGAGTGATCCTGATATTCCCAAATCCAAACAAATGAAAATCGACTATGCCAATCAAGCCGCAGGGCTGGAACAGAAAATACATCAATGGGAGCTTGAGTTAGCAGCTCCGTTAAATGAGGAGGACGATGAAGAGATAACGCTGTATCAAATCCACTCTCTTCTTCCAGACATCAAGCAAGATTGGCATAACCTTTCTTTCGCGGTTCGGTTACGCTTTGTTGGCGCTTTAGTGCGGAAAGTTGTACTAACCCCGGTCGCTCCGTCATGGATGAAATTAGAGATTTACTGGAAAAGCGCCATAGGCAATTATGTCGATGTAGGATACATACGCAAATTCCAGGTCAATGGGTCAAAATGGACCAGGGAAGAAGACGCCATTATACGGGAGTTGTACCCAACTGCGGACGGAGCTGAAATTTTGAAAAGGCTCCCAGGTCGGACATGGCGTAGTATCCTCATTAGAGCAAGCAAGCTGAAAATAACCAGGGAGTTAAAGAATGTAACAAATCCTGTGTTCATTGACGAGGGACATATAAAAGGTTGAATCGATTTTTAAGAGGAGGACACTATTATACGTGAAAAATATCTCCTCGCTGATCTTTTGGAAATTCTCGAATTACTACCTGGTAGAACATGGAACGGCGTAGTAAAACATGCCTCTAAATTAGGTGTACTGAGAGAGGTAAGGGCGGCTCAAAGTCGTGTCCGTATGGAAACAGAAGCGCGAACGGTAGACGCCTCTAATAAGACCGGGCTGGCCTGGACAGAAGAGGAAGACGCTATCTTACGTGAAATGTTCAATATGGCTGATCCGGTTGAGGTATTAAAGGCGCTTCCTGGTCGGACATGGGTAGGAATTAATCACCGGGCCGACAGGATCGAGATGGCCAAAAGAGGGCAAGCAAAATTACCTCCGGAGGTAATCCACGCCGGGCGCGTCAGGGTTCAATTAAGCTGGACAGAAGAGGAAAACGCTGTCTTACGCGAAATGTACCCTGAAGCCGAGCCAGAGGAAATCTTAAAACGTCTGCTGCCTCATAGAACATGGCAAAGTGTTCGAGCGCAGGCCAGCAAACTCAAAATAGCGAGGAAACACGGAAAAACCCCGAACTCGATACTTCTCAGTGACCTGGGAAATGTAACTATAGAAGACAAGCAATTTGAGGAGGAAGTGGGTTTAATCTCTAATGTCAGAAAAGTGCAATGGTTGGGATGTTGACATAGGCGAACTGAGCGGTGATGGTGCTGCCGATAGAGACATGTAGCTGGCGAGCCTCCTCGGGAGTCAGCGCTGCCTCCAGGGTACGCGGCTGAGTGGTGCTGGTGGTTGTGGAAGTGCGGCCTGGCAAGTGTCCAGCCTCCAACCTGGCGTGGGTGGGCAGTTGCTCTGTCGGCTCACTGACGAGCTGTACCAGATCGTTGCCGATCTTGCCCGTTGCCTGGTTGATGGTAAAGGTGAGGGGGTCTCCACGGAGAGACGGGCTACATCGAGATAGCTGCCAGTTGCGTGGATCATCTCCTGATTGAGCAGGGCCGTTGCGCGTTGCAAGGTGGCGGAGGAGATCTGTTGAGCGCTGCCCTGGATCACGATATCCGTGTTCTGGCGGCTGCTGGTGAGCGCGGTGCGCAGGCCAGCAGTCATTGCGACGCTGGAGTAGAGCGGCCCGGTGCAGGCGATCGTCACGCAGGCCACGAGACCGAGCGCGGTGATGGCCAGCAGCCCCCAGGTGTGACGCAGGCACCAGAGCGCCAGTCTGAGGGTAGAGCGTGAGGGAGAGCGCCGTCGCCTTTCGTTCACCTGGACTGGCCTGCGGCCGGCGGATCTGGTAGCAGAAGAAGTGCGTCCCATAGGGTCCTGTTCCTTCTTTTCCTGAAGGCGATCCTGTACGGTAGCGTGTGGTCTCCGGTCTGTTCAGCACTCAGCACTGATGTGTGAGGCAGGCGTGGCCCGAGGAGGATCGGGCACGGTGGCTCTGCTACACATGAAAGAGAGTACCTGTGGGTGACATACTGAGAGGCGAGAGGATGGGCCTCGCTGTTGTCAGATACTCTAAGAGAAGAGACGTGAAAGTGGGCAATGTATTGCAGGGGAGGGACTGAACTGAGCGTTGCTGAACAAACAGTGCGAGCAGGAGAGGAGTCTCGCCGCCACGCCTGGCGAGCGAGATCCTACCTGCTTGCTTACGCTTGCTCAGTACTTAGCGCGGTCCGGCGGCGCGCACCTCCTCGCCAGGGAGGGTAAACTGCCGGAAGTTCTCCTTGAAGCGGGCCGCCAGGGCGGTTGCCTGGCGATCGTAGGCCTCGGGATTGGCCCAGGTGTTGCGGGGATTGAGCAGCTCTGCCGGCACATCGGGGCAGGCTACCGGGATATGCAGGCCTAAGATGGGGTCAGTCACCGTTTCCACCTGCTCCAGCTCCCCGCTGATGGCAGCGCGCACCATCGCGCGCGTGTAGTTGATATTGATGCGGTGTCCCTCGCCATAGGGGCCGCCCGTCCAGCCCGTGTTGACCAGGTAGCAGCGGACGCGGTGGGCCTCGATACGCTCGCGCAGGAGGTTGGCATACTCACCGGGGCGCAGCGGCAGGAAGGGGGCGCCGAAGCAGGGGCTGAAGGTTGCCTGCGGCGTCGTCACGCCCGATTCGGTACCGGCCAGCTTGCTGGTGTAGCCAGAGAGGAAATAGTACATCGCCTGCTCGGTGGAGAGACGCGAGATGGGAGGGAGCACGCCGAAAGAGTCCGCCGAGAGGAAGATGATCGCCTGCGGATGACCAGCCATGCCCTCCAGGACCACGTTCTCAATGAAGTCCACCGGGTAGGCAGCGCGGGTATTCTCAGTGATCGAGGCGTCTTCATAGCGGGGATCGCGCGTCTTCTCATCCAGGACCACGTTTTCGTAGACGGCGCCGAAGCGCATGGCGTTCCAGATCTGTGGCTCGTGTTCGCGCGAGAGATTGATACACTTCGAGTAGCAGCCGCCCTCGAAGTTGAAGACCCCCCGCTCACCCCAGCCATGCTCGTCGTCGCCGATCAGACGGCGGCTGGGATCGGCAGAGAGACTTGTTTTACCCGTTCCGGAGAGGCCGAAGAAGAGCGCCACGTCGCCGCGGGGACCCACATTCGCCGAACAGTGCATAGGCAGCACACCCTGAGCGGGCAGGATGAAGTTCAGCACCGTGAAGATCGACTTCTTCATCTCACCAGCGTAGTGGGTGCCAGCGATCAGAATCAGGCGTTCCTCGAAGTCCAGAATGATCGCCGTCTCCGAGCGCGTGCCGTGAGTGCGCGGGTCGGTATGAAAGTTAGGAACGCAGAGAATAGTGAAGCCCGGTCGCTCGTTCGCCAGATCATCGTCATTGGCGCGCAGGAAGAGCTGGCGAGCGAAGAGATTATGCCAGGCGAGTTCGGTGATCACCTGGAGAGGTATGCGGTAAGCCGGATCGGCCCCGGCAGCGGCGTCCAGCACGTAGACATCACGGCCCTGCAGGTAGGCAGCCAGGCTACGGCGAACCATGACGAAATGCTCCGGCGACATGGGGTGGTTGTTCTCGCCCCACCAGATCCGCGAAGCCGACTCCTCATTAGAGACGATATACTTATCTTTAGGGGAGCGCCCCGTATGGGGGGCGGTTGTTGTCGCAAGCGCGCCATTCGAGGCCAGAAGACCCTCCTTGCGCGCCAGAGCATGCTCAACCAGTACCGCCGGCGCAAGGTTCCAGTAAATCTTGCCCAGATTCATCAGCCCGTATTCTTCCAGGGCTTTCCGGCTCATCATCATTGTCATATAGCTGTTCTCCTTTAAGGGCACGTTGGCAACGGCTTTGTCCTCTCGCTGCATGCGTGGGCAACCGGGAGGTAGGGGACCCAGACTGAAAGCATGCATGCGTGTGCGTGTCCATCTTCGATCATGCGCACAGCAACGTTTCTGCCCTCTATCAAGCGTTAGTCTACCAGCTTTACCGGGACAACGCAACCCGAACCGGCCCGGATGGGCCTGGGACGCGAGAGAGCGCCCTGCCGCCTGAAAGCGGCGCTCTCTGTGTGCCGTGTCTGCTCCATGAGTAAGCGTTGTTTATCATCTTCCCAAAAAAATTAAATAGGTCCTGTTCGCTGCCGGGCTGGACTGATGCTCGCAGAGGTGCAGGTGCAAGAGCCGGAATATCCTATCCCGGCCGCCCTGTTCTCTGTAACGAGATCGTTTGCAAGTACAAGGAGAGCCTGATGCAGGTAGGTGCTGTTTTTCCGCAAACCGAGATCGGGAGCGATCCGCTGGCGATTCGCGACTATGGCCAGGCAGCTGAGGGCCTGGGCTATGCGCATCTGTTGATCTATGATCATGTGATTGGGGCTGCGCCCGGCCATCCAGGAGACCCCCGTGGCTACAGCCGACAGCTCTTTCACGAGCCGTTTGTACTGATGGGGTATCTGGCCGCCTGCACCCATCTGGAGCTGGTTCCGGCGGTGATCATTCTGCCGCAGCGCCAGACGGTACTGGTCGCCAAGCAGGCGGCAGAAGTCGACGTGCTCACTGGAGGACGTCTGCGCCTCGGGGTTGGCATCGGCTGGAACCCCGTTGAATACGAGGCCCTGGGGATGAGCTTCCGCAGTCGCGCCCATCTTATCGAGGAGCAGGTGCAGGTGCTGCGGCTTCTCTGGAGCGAGCACTTTGCCACCTATCGAGGGCAGTTCCATGTCATCAACGCCGCCGGGCTGAATCCTCTGCCGATGCAGCGTCCGATCCCCATCTGGTTTGGCGGCAGTGCTGAGACCCTGTTGCGACGCGTAGCGCGTCTGGGCGATGGCTGGTTTCCCCAGGGGGCGTCCGATGAGCAGATGGAGGCGACCCTCGAACGGCTGCGGGGCTATATCCGCGAGGCGGGACGTGATCCCGCGGCGGTCGGCATTGAGGCACGGGTCGATATCGCTGGAAAGACTCCTGAAGTCTGGAGAGCGCTGAGCGAGGCCTGGCGCGCCCTGGGGGCCACGCACCTCGCGGTCAACACTATGGGAGCGGGCTTCATCTCCGTCGACGAACACATTGCGGCCCTGCGACGCTATCGAGAGTCGCTGGCGGACCTGTTCCCCTCGGCCAGCGCGCGCACATAGGCGATGAAGCGCCGGCCACGGTCGAACTCATTCTGGAACATACCGAAGCTGGTGAAACCTGGGGAGAAGAGCACCACATCGCCCGGTCGCGCCAGAGAGACGGCAGCGTCCATAGCTGCCTCAAAGCGCTCAAAGACGCCCTGCAGGGGATCAGGGCCTCCTCGGGCGGCCACGGCGGCCCGCAGCGCTGGCAGCAGCTCCTCAGTGCCCGTGCCCTGCAGCAAGAGCACAGCTCGGCAGCGAGCGGCGATCTGCTCTGGCCAGTCCTCCAGCGGCAGGTGCTTGGTGTTACCGCCGGCGATCAGGATGAGCGGCTCCTGGAAGGCGCTGAGGGCGACGCGACCTGCCACGGGCGTCGTGCTGGTGCTATCGTTGATGTAGCGCACGCCGTTGATGGTCGCGACCTCCTGCAGGCGATGCTCCACGCCGCGGAATGCGCGGACGCTGGCGGCGATGACCTCGTCGGGCACGCCAAGCAGACGAGCGGCGGTCGTTGCCAGCAGGATGTTCTCCAGGTTATGCTGGCCGGCCAGCGGCGTCTCGCGGAAGAGGAAGGGCAGCACCTCTGCGGAGCCGCGGGCGAAGCTGCCGCCGCGTTCGAGGCTGGTGAACCAGGTCTGGCCCGGTGCCTCCTGGCCGAAGCGGCGCGTCCAGGGGTTGTCGTAGTTAAAGAGAGCGAGGTCGTCGGGACCTTGATGGCGGAAGATATTGGCCTTGGCCTCGCCGTATTCCTCCATGCTACTGTAGGTGTCGAGGTGGTCCGGGTAGAGGTTGGTCATGATCGCCACGGATGGACTGATGCGGTGCGGCGCGAAGCCTTCGAGTTGCCAGCTCGACAGTTCGAGGACGACGAGCGTCTCGGAGGTGATTTGTGGGAGCAGGGAGAGCGTCTCGACGCCAGCAACGTTGCCGCCGATCACCGTTGGCCGGCCGGAGGCGCGCAGAATCTCGTAGAGCAGGGTGCTGGTTGTGGTTTTGCCGCGGGTGCCGGTGATCCCGATGGTACGTCCGGGGCAGGCCTGCATGAAGAGCGCCAGCTCCATCTCGATCTGAGCCCCGTGTTCGCGGGCCAGTTGCAGATAGGGCGAGGTGCGGGGGATGCCCGGATTGCGGATGACGATCTCAGCCCAGCGGAAGTCCTCCTCGCGGTGTTCGCCGAGGATAAACTCGATCGGCAGGCCGGCCAGGGCCTGGACGCTGGGGGCCAGAACCTCTGGTGGCTTCTTATCGGTCACGCGCACGATCGCGCCCTGTTCAGCGGCGTAGCGAGCCGCGGCCATTCCTGATCCCTGCAGACCCAGACCCATCACCAGGACACGTTTGCCACGCAGATCCATGTGAACACCTCACCTCACCTTACGTATTGGTTGTCTGGCCGGCGGCTATTGGAGAGCGTGCCGTCCTCTTGCCTTGAAATGTTGTGTGAAGTACCCCATGTCTAAAGACAAGGGGCTTCTACGTGGGTTCCCCCGCGTTGGCTGCTTCCCAGCCGTAGGATGTTAAGAGCAGCGTTGTGGTCGCGGTCAAGTTCAGCCCCGCACTCGCACGAATGCCAGCGTTCGGAACGCTCTTTTTTCTTGACCGCGCCACATCCGCTGCACACCTGGCTGGTGTACCCGGGGTCAATGTGTACCACTGTCCTACCGGCCCATCCTGCCTTGTAGGTACAGAACTGCACACATTGACCCCAACCAGCATCGAGGATACTTTTGTTTAAGCCACCCTTCGCCGCCGCGCCGTTATGCACATACGCACCGTTCTCAACTTGTTTCGCTTTGGGGCGCTTGCTCATGTTGGCAGGGCGCAGTTTCTCAAAGACAATCAAGCCGTATGCATTGACGAGTTTCCTGCTTTCCTTGTGCAAGAAATCGGCACGTTGGTTTCTCACCTTGCGATGTGCCTTTGCAACCCGTTGCACGGCTTTCCGGTGGCGACGAGAGCCACGCTTCTTGCGGGCCAGCGATTGCTGAAGCTTTTTTAGCTTCTTTTCTGCCTTGCGAAAGAAGCGTGGGTTCTCAATGGTTTCGCCAGTGGAAAGCGTGGCAAAGTGGAGCAATCCGAGATCAACACCAACCGCCTCATGACTTTCAGGCAATGGTGGCTGCTCAACCTCACAGACAAACACCGCGTACCAGTGTTCACCCTCTCGTTTGATTGTACACGTTTTGATGTTGCCCTTCACAGGACGATGCAACTTGACGTTGACCGAACCGATTTTCGAGAGACAGACACGGCTATCATGCGTCAGGGAAAAACCTGCTTGTGGATAGGTGAAGCTGTTATAGCGGTTGTAGCCCTGAAAGCGGGGAGAGCCAGGAGTTTCACCTCTCTTGACTCTGCGAAAGAACGCCTTGAATGCTTTGTCTACCCGGCGTAGTACATCTTGAAGCACCTGGCTATGAATATCCTGGTATTCTTCCCTGTCTTGCTTGATCTCAGGAAGTTGATTCGCTTGATCGTAGTAGGTGATACTCTTGCCAGCCATATGATAGGCGTCTTTGCGCTCCTGCAATGCAGCGTTGTAGAGTTCTCTTGCACGGTCAAGCGTCCACTGCAAGCGGCCTTGTTGCTTGCGAGCAGGATACAATCTGAATGTGTAGGCTTGCTTAGACATGCTTTTGATTCTCGATATACTGCTTCATGATGCTGAAAGGCGCACCGCCTACCGTACTCACAAAGTAGCTGTTTGTCCAGAGCGTAGGCATTCGCGTTTTGAGCGATGGGAACTCCTGGCGTAAGAGCCGTGATGAGCGGCCTTTGATGAGCCGTAGCAGCCGATGTATCCCAAATTGGGGGTCTACCTCTACTAGCAGATGCACATGATCGGGCATGATTTCCAAACTCAACACGTCTGCCTGCTGTTGCTGACATACCTCAGCAATGATCTGCTTCAATCGTTCTGCCACCTGCTCTACCAGCACCTTCCGCCGATATTTGGGGCACCAGACAACGTGGTACTTGCACGAGTAGTAGACATTCCGGTTTGCTTTGTAAGCTCTCTTTGAGGCCATGTGAACATTATACAGCAACGCGCTACTTAATGTCAAGCAAGCCACTCCACCCAGTCCCCAAAGAAGGAACGGGCCTTATATCCCTATCGCTGAAGCGAAGGGTTTTACGGCGCGATCTGATCACAGTCGGTGCATAGGCTGTCAAGGGGGTACTCCGGCCTGCGCCGCCACACGGCCGGTATGAGGGCTGAAGGTATCGGCCAGGGTCGGAGCAGGCAGCTCTGTCAGACCTCCTCGTCGCTGTCCTGCCGTCGTGGGACCAGATGAATGTCGATGTCGCTGCTCATACGTAGGAGGCGATTGATCAAGGAGCCGCGCAGCAGCTCCTCCCAGCGACTGCGGGCAGGCAGACCGAGGACCATCAGGGTGACGCGCCGCTCGCGAGCCAGGGTGACCAGCGTACGGGCGATATCGTTGCTGCGCACCTGGATGACCTCGGCGCCCAGGTCCTCGGCCAGCAGGATATGCTCCTCCAGCCGGCGTTGTGCCGCCTCCTCTGCGGCGCGCAGGCGGGGGCCATGTTTCAGCAGGCGAACCAGCTTGGCGGCGAGGCCGGCGTAGCCGGCAGGCAGCACCGAGATGGCGATCAGTTCTGCGTGCAGGCCGTGAGCGAGCCGCCAGGCGTCGCGGATCACCTGGCGGCTGTGGGTGCGATGGTCGAAGCCGACCAGCACGCGCTCCGTCGCCGGCCAGATCTCGTCGATCTTGTGACCCACCATGTACTGCTGTAACTGGGCCTCGGTCTTCTCGGCGGTACGTCGCAGGGCCAGTTCTCGCAGCGCTGTCAGATTCCCCTCGCGGAAGAAGTGGGTGAGGGCCGTGTCGATGCGCTCGCGCGGGTAGATATTGCCATGTCTCATACGCTGGCGCAGGGCGTGGGGAGAGATGTCGATCAATTCGACCTCATCAGCCTGATCGAGGATCCAGTCCGGCAGCGTTTCACGCACGCGCACCCCGGTGATACTGGCGACGATATCGTTAAGGCTCTCCAGGTGCTGGATATTCAGTGTGGTGATCACATCGATGCCGGCTGCCAGCAGGGCCAGTACGTCCTGGTAGCGTTTCTCGTGGGGCGAGCCGGGCACGTTAGTATGGGCCAGCTCGTCGACCAGGACAACCTGTGGTCGGCGAGCCAGGATCGCTTCGAGGTCCATCTCCTCGAGGGTCAGCCCACGGTAGAGGATCTTCTGGCGCGGCATGATCTCCAGGTCGCCGATCTGCTCCTGCGTGCGTGGACGGCCGTGGGTCTCGACGTAGCCGATCACTACGTCCGTGCCGCGCTCCTTGCGGCGGTGGCCCTCGTTGAGCATGGCGTAGGTTTTACCAGCGCCTGGAGCGGCGGCGAGGTAGACGCGCAGCCGTCCGCGGCGCGGCGAGGCTGGCTGCGAAGCGTCAGTCTGGGTCTGGGCAGCCGGCGGTACAGGCCGCGCCTGGTTGGTGACCGACCCTGGTGCGGAGGACGCCGATGCAGAGGCCTCCAGGTTGCTGTCACGCAGGCCGTAGCGTTCCAGGAGCTCCTCGGGATCAGGACGCCCGTCCCTGTCTCGTTGCTGATTCTCTGCCGGTCCGCTCATCGCTCTCCCTTTTCTCTGAGCCGCTCTCTGAGGGGTCACTTCAGGGCGTCAAGCGCCAGATTGATATCCAGGACATTGACGTATGGCTCGCCCAAAATGCCCAGAAAGCGTCCCTGTACATGGTTCATCACAAGCTGGCGCACCGTCTCCTGACTCAGGCCGCGCGCCTTTGCCACCCGCGGCACCTGGTAGAGGGCGGCTGCTACAGAGATGTCGGGGTCCAGTCCTGACCCTGAAGCTGTCACCAGGTCGACGGGGACCGGTCCCGGAGGAGCGTCGGGATTCTCGCGCTTCAAGGCTGCGATGCGCTGCTGGACGGTCTGCACCAGCGTTTTGCTGGTGGGACCCAGATTCGAGGCCGCAGAGTTTTCAGCGTTGTAGGGCTGGGCCTGGCTACCATCGTCCGAGAGGGTCGCCGAGGGACGGCCATGGAAGTACTTCGCCGATGTCCAGTACTGGCCGATCAGGTCTGAACCGACCAGCCTTCCATTGGCGTAATGCAGGCTGCCATTGGCCTGGTAGGGAAAGAGTACCTGCGCCAGCGCCGTCACGACGCCGGGATAGAGCAGGCCTACGAGGACCGTGAGCAGGAGGGTCAGAGCCACTGCTGGCCGAATATAGCGCTGGAAGATGCTGTTCATCTTCGACATAGGAAACCTCCCGACCGGCGGCGTCTTGATCTCCACGGTGGCGATCAGACGCCCCGGTACGTGCGAGTGAGCGCGTTAGAGCGTGAGATGTAAGACAGTGAGCAACAGATCGATCAGTTTAATGCCCAGGAAGGGAATGATGATGCCCCCCAGGCCATAGATCAAGAGATTGCGACGCAGCAGAGGCCCGGCGCCGATCGGGCGGTACTTCACGCCACGCAGCGCCAGCGGGATCAGGGCGATGATGATCACGGCATTGAAGATCACCGCAGAGAGCACCGCGCTGTGGGGAGTAGCCAGCCCCATGATATTGAGCGCGTTCAACTGCGGATAGGTCACCGAGAAGGCCGCCGGGATGATCGCGAAGTACTTGGCGACGTCGTTGGCGATGCTGAAGGTAGTCAGGGCGCCGCGCGTGATCAGGAGCTGCTTGCCGATCTCCACGATCTCGATCAGCTTCGTCGGGTTGGAATCCAGGTCCACCATATTCGCAGCTTCCTTGGCAGCCTGCGTGCCAGTATTCATGGCCACGCCGACGTCAGCCTGAGCCAGGGCGGGGGCATCATTGGTGCCATCGCCCGTCATGGCCACCATGCGCCCGCCGCTCTGCTGTTCGCGGATCAGCTTCATCTTCGTTTCGGGCGTGGCCTGGGCCAGGAAATCGTCGACGCCAGCCTCTCTAGCGATGGCGGCTGCGGTCAGCGGATTATCCCCGGTGATCATGATCGTGCGGATGCCCATGCGGCGTAGCTGTTCGAAGCGCTCCTGCATCCCTCCTTTGACGATATCCTTCAACTCGATGACGCCCAGGACGCGCGCCAGCTCACGCTGTTCGCCGTTGCCATCGAGGCGGCGCTCGGTCTCGGCCACCACCAGCGGCGTGCTGCCGGCGCGGGCGATCTCCTCGACCGTTTGCTGCAGGATACCGTCGGCCTCGCGTGTGCCGCCGTGCTCGGCGACGTAGGCAGCGATCGCATCGGCGGCGCCCTTGCGGATCGTTCGCCGGGCGAGCGAGCTATCGCTGCCGGGAGCCGTCCCGATGTTGAGGCCGCTCATGCGCGTCATCGCCGAGAAGGGGACGAACTCGCCCTGGTGCTCATCCTCCGCGTGCAGGCCATAGCGTTCCTGGGCCAGGGCCACGATGGAGCGGCCCTCGGGGGTCTCGTCCGCCAGGCTGGAGAGCATGGCGGCCAGGGCCAAGGCCTGCTCCTCCACGCCAGGCATAGGGATGAAACGTGTTGCCTGGCGGTTGCCGAGGGTGATCGTCCCCGTTTTATCGAGGAGCAATACATCAACGTCGCCCGCCGCCTCGACTGCGCGTCCACTCATGGCCAGCACATTACGCTGTACCAGGCGGTCCATGCCTGCAATGCCGATAGCCGAGAGCAGGCCGCCGATCGTGGTGGGGATCAAGCAGACCAGCAGGGCGATCAGCGTCGTGACCGAGACGGGGCTACCCGAATAGATGGCGAACGGCTCCAGTGAGACCACCACCAGCAGGAAAATGATCGTCAGGCTGGCCAGCAGGATATTCAGGGCGATCTCGTTGGGAGTCTTCTGGCGTCTGGCACCCTCCACCAGGGCGATCATGCGGTCGAGGAAGGTCTCGCCGGGATTAGCGCTGATGCGCACGATGATCCAGTCGGAGAGCACGCGCGTGCCACCGGTGACGGCGCTGCGGTCGCCGCCGCTCTCGCGGATGACGGGGGCCGACTCGCCCGTGATGGCCGATTCATCGACCGAGGCCACGCCCTCCACGACCTCGCCGTCGCCGGGGATCACATCGCCAGCCTCGACGAGCACGTAGTCGCCTTTGCGCAGCTCCGGGGCGGTCACCTCCTGCCAGCGCGCGCTGCGCTCGGGCCGCGCAAGACGCTTCGCAGTGGTAGTTGTACGCGCGCGGCGCAGCGTCTCGGCCTGAGCTTTGCCGCGACCCTCGGCCATGGCCTCGGCGAAGTTTGCGAAGAGCACGGTGAACCAGAGCCAGAGGCTGACCGCCAGTACAAAGATGGTTTCGGCGCTCAGTTGTTCGCGGTTGAAGGCCGGCGTCGGGCTGGTGAACAGCAGACGGATACACTCGATGCTGGTGATGACACTGCCGATCTCCACGACGAACATCACGGGATTCTTGACCTGCCAGCGTGGATCGAGCTTCTTCAAGGAGTCCAGGATGGCGCGCCGGATGATCTGCGGGTCGAAGGATGAGATCGCTCCTTTGCGGCGGGTCTTCCAGGGCTTCACTTCCAATGATTGGCTGCTCATCTTCAGAACGTCCTCCCTGCCTGCATCAGCAGGTGCTCGACGATCGGCCCCAGTGCGTAGGCCGGGAAGTAGGTCAGGGCACCGACGATAAGGATCACCCCCACCAGCAGAATGACGAAGAGAGGGCCGGTTGTGGGGAAGGTGCCGGGCCCAGCTGGCACCACACGCTTCGGCACCAGGGCACCACCGAACGCCATGATAGGGATTAAGAAGGCGAAGCGCCCGATCAGCATGGCGAAGCCTCCAGTCCAGTTGTAGAAGGGCGTGTTCCCGGTGAGACCGGCAAAGGCGGAGCCATTGTTGCCATTCGAGGAGGTGTAGACGTAGAGGATCTCCGAGAGGCCGTGCGGGCCGGCATTGAGCAGTGACGAGAGTCCCTGTGGCACAACGCTGGCAACAGCGGAGAAGCCCAGGATGGAGGCTGGCAGGATCAGCAGGGCCAGCGCAGCCATCATCACCTCCTTGCGCTCGATCTTCTTGCCAAGGTATTCTGGTGTGCGGCCCACCATCAGGCCGGCGATAAAGACCGTGATGATGGCGAACATCAGCATGCCATAGAGGCCAGAGCCGACGCCACCGAAGATGATCTCGCCGAGCGCGATATTGGTCAGCGGGACGAGGCCTCCGAGGGGCGTATAGCTATCGAGAAAGCTGTTGACGGCCCCACATGAGGTCGCTGTCGTGGTGACCGTGAAGAGCACGGAGTCCGTGATGCCGAAGCGCACCTCCTTGCCTTCCATATTGCCGCCGGCCTGCAGGGTGGTGGCGCTCTGATTGACACCCAGATGGTTGAGCAGCGGGTTACCGCTCTGCTCTGCCGGCAGGGCGACGCAGATGCCCAGGACGAAGATGATGGCGGCCGCCGCCCAGAGGGCCCAGCCCTGACGAGTGTCGCCGGCCATGGAGCCGAACATGTAGAAGAGGCCGGCGCCGATGGAGATGATCGCCAGCATCTCGATCAGGTTCGTAAGGGCGTTGGGGTTCTCAAAGGGGTGGGCCGAGTTCGCATTGAAGAAGCCACCGCCGTTGGTGCCCAGCTCCTTGATGATCTCCTGGGAGGCGACCGGTCCCTGGGCGATGATCTGCGTTCCGCCATCGAGGGTATGCGCGACGGTGTAGGCGTTGAAGTTCTGCACCACCCCCTGCGAGACCAGCAGCAGCGCGCCGATGACGGCGATGGGCAGCAGGATGTAGAGCGTGGCGCGCGTCAGGTCGACCCAGAAGTTGCCGAGGTGCTGCGCGCTGCGTCGCACCAGGCCGCGTACCAGGGCCACGGCCAGGGCGATGCCCGTCGCGGCCGAGGTGAAGTTATGATACGCCAGGCCGGCCATCTGCGTCAGGTAACTCATGGTCTGCTCGCCAGCGTAGTTCTGCCAGTTCGTGTTGGTGGTGAAGCTGGCGGCCGTGTTGAAGGCCAGTTGCGGCTCTACCGGCCCCAGGTGCTGTGGGTTGAGTGGCAGCCACTGCTGCGTCCGTTCGAGCGCGTAGAGAAGCAGCATGCCGGCCAGGTTAAAGGCCAGCATGGCGATGACGTATGTCGTCCACGGATGCTCTTCTTCGGCGTCGATACCGCAGAGGCGGTAAAAGAGGCGCTCGAGCGGGGAGAAGATCGGCGTGAGCCAGGTACGTTTCCCCGTGAAGATCGCTGCCATATAGAGGCCCAGCGGTCTGGTGACCAGCAGGACTAGCGCCAGGAAGATGAGCACCTGCAAAACACTATTGAGCGTTACAGGCATAGGTTTTTCCTCATAACAGCGCGAGATTGGTGCTTAAAACTGCTCCGGCTTGAGCAGGGCAAAGACCAGGTAGACCAGCGTCAAAAGGGCTACCAGGCCGACAAGCAGGTATTCAATCGGTGTGTTCATAGCACATCGCTCTCCCGGTTATACCTACAGCTTTTCACAGCCGAGAGTGAAGCTGATAAAGATCAGAAAAGAGATCAGAGTGACCACGATCACCAGTGTGTCGAGCATTGAGCAACTCCTCGTGGACCTGGTTGCCAGCCGTGCGTTCCGTCCGCAGCAGAGGCCGTCGATGCGCTATCAGGGCCGCTCACACGCGGCGCCATGACGGCCAGGTCGACCAGGCGCAGCAGGGCGCCCGGCGGGAACGGCCTGGGCAGGCAGGCCAGTGGATGAAACTCCGCGATCCGTCGTGGCCGTGTGCGGAAGTCGCAGAGCATGACGACCGGAAGACAGGGAGTACCCGTCTCGTTCTGAATGGGGTGTAGGTAGCCCCTGGCCTGGCGCAGCAGCCCACAGCCAGTCTGGTCGGGCAGATTCATAGCCACCACCAGACAATCTATCGACGCCTGTCGGAGGTAGATCAGGGCGCTTGCTGCATCGCCGCAGGCAGAGACCGTATAGCCGCGAGCCTCCAGGGCCCGTGTCATTCGACCTGTCAGCAGTGCATCATCTGCAACCAGTAAAATGTGACCTTTGTCCATGAGATAGAGCCTACCTTCCTGCGCTCGGGTGGGTCGCCGGTCAGTGGGGGCGGCCGTGAGCGCTATCTGAGCGTGCTGATCTGAACATCTTTGTGATGCAGGCGCTCTGACCAGGCATGGTGTAGCTGTCTGCCTGGCCAGGGCCAGGTTCTCCCCGGCCGTTCTGGGAAGTAGAGGAGCATGAGGGGAGCGGGCTGCTCACGCAGCAGGGCTTTCACCTCCTGTGTATGCAGCAGGGTTTCCCCTTTGCCACGACTCACCAGAATGATGCGATCGCAGGCCAGCTCGTGGACGAGCGTTGCGATGCTGCCCTGGACGTCCTCCGTGGCCAGCTCATACGCTTCTCCGTGCACGCCGTGTCTGAGGCTCTTCCAGCGGACCGCCTCAAGAAAGTCCTGCGACTGCTGCAGGTGTTCTGCCCGGATCTTGCGGGTGGGGCGCCGCGCTGCGCCAGGGAGGAGCGAGAGAGCGATCAGCGTAGCTTCCTCGCTGGCTGCCAGTCGCACGATGGCATCAATGGCCTGCATATCTACGCCCCAGCTAAAGGGAAGCAGCCAGCGTCGCGTTGTGTTCATTCTTCCCCCTTGTTCGTATGGAGGCCCTCCGGGAATGCTGATGCCGGGGTGGCTTCCTCTTTCGTACCTCGCTTTGAGTGTAAGCCAGAAAGGCTCAATGTGCGTTCTGGATCGGCCGTCCTTCGCTCAGAAAATTCTCTGAAAGCAGAGGTTGCCTCTCAAAAAAATCTCAAGAGGGGGGAGGAGCTTTAACGGCCGCGGCCGGGTGGCTCCAGCTCATCACTGAAGCGGTAGCCGACGCCAGGGATGGTAAGGATGAGCTGAGGATGCTCTGGGACAGGCTCGATTTTCTGACGGAGCTGGGCGACGTAGACATGCAGGCTATGCATGCGATCGTGGGACTGGGCACCCCAGAGGGCCTGGAGCAACATCTGGCGCGTCAGGATCTTGCCACGGTGGGTCACGAAGACCTTGAGCAGAGCGTACTCCGTGGGAGTCAGGGCGATCTCGCGGCCATTGAGGAGGACACGCCGGCGCGCGAAGTCGATCGAGAGTGGGCCGATTTGAAAGTGAGGAGTGGGCTGTGTATCTTGAGGTTGGCCGCGCCGCAATGCCACGCGGATACGGGCCAGCACCTCATCCATGCCGAACGGCTTGGCCACATAGTCATCGGCCCCCAGATCGAGCGCCTCCACCTTATCGTGTTCGGCATCCTTCACCGAGAGCACGATGATCGGCGTGCTCGCTGTCTCCCGAATGCGGCGACAGACCTCCAGGCCACTGATCCCTGGCAGCAGCAGATCCAGCAGAACCAGGTCGGGCTGTTGCTGGGCCAGCGTCTGGAGGGCCTCCTCACCGCTGGCGGCTGTGAGGACGAGGTAGCCGTGGGCAGTGAGGCTCCGTTCCAGCGCGCCCAGGATCTCCTGCTCATCGTCGACCACCAGGATGGTGGCCCCAAAACCGCTCATGATACCACTCCTTTCTCCGTGTGACAGCCGCCGCGTGGGAGCGTCACCGTCATGATCAGCCCGCCCTCCGGGCGCAGTTCAGCTCGGATCTGGCCGCCGTGGGCCTCCACCAGGCCCTTGCAGACCGCCAGTCCCAGGCCTGAACCCTGGCGTGAGTCGCTACCTCGCTTCCCGTGCACCACGCGATAGAATTTATCAAAGATGCGCTCCAGGTCCTCTGGTGGAATGCCGGGACCGTGATCGCCGATCCGCACGATGGCCTGGTCGCCCTCCAGTGCGGCCCAGACGTCGATCGGCGAGCCGGGCGGCGTATGGTGCACAGCATTCTCCAGGATATTCGTGATCACCTGATCGATCTGCAGATAATCGAGGGGGACCAGCAGCAGGTCGTTGGGCAGGTGGAGATGCAGCGGCCGGCCCACCAGCAGCGGAGCCAGTCGGCCCAGGACATCCTGGACCAGAGCCTTGAGCGAGTACCATTCTCTCTCCGGTTGGAGAGCCCCCTCCTCAATGCGCGACATATCCAGCAGATTGCTCACCAGGCGATTGAGGCGATCGGCCTCACGCTCGATGGTTCTGGCGAATCCGCGCCACTGAGGCTCATTCCAGGCGACATCCTCCTGGAGAAGGGCGCTGGCCGCCGCGTTGATGGAGGTCAGCGGCGTGCGCAGGTCGTGCGAGACCGAGGAGAGCAAGGCGGCGCGCAGCGCGTCGGTGCGCTTCAGGAGGGCAATATGCAGATTCTCCTGCTGCAGGCGGGCGCGCTCGATCAGCGTCGCAGCGTGGTCGAGAAAGGTCCAGAAGAACGAGACGGGGTGGTCCCTGCCCCCGCCCGTCTCCGAGAGCAGCTCTTCTTGCAGCGCACGACTCCTGCGATTACTGATCCGCAGGTGGAGCACACCGATCACTTTCTGGCCCATCGTGAGAGGGAGCAGGTAGAGCGAGCAGAGCGCAGGCTCGTCTCCCTTGAGGATGCGCCGCAGGAAGTGCAGGCTGCGTGTGGCCGCAGCCGCCGGGGATGGGGAGCTGTGCTCTTCGTCCAGGCCGATGGCCCGGCCCTGAGCCAAGACGCGCGCAGCGACGGCCAGCTCGTCGCTGGAGAGCCTGAGCGGTCTGGTCTCGGCGTCCTCCTGTGCTGCGCAGGCTCGCAACTGGAGCCTGCCCGTCTGGTCGGGTTGAAGGATGCTGCAGCCGCTTACCCCCCAGGAGGCGAAGACCGCGATGATGGTCTGGGCGATGGAAGCCAGTTGCCGCTCCGGCACCTCTTCGCGATTGGCTAGGCGTAGCAGGTCATAGAGCAGGTGAGTCTCCCGCTCGCGACGATCAGCCTGCTCGGCGCGTTCTCGCAGGGCGGCCGCCAGTTGGCTGGTGAAGAGCGCAGTAATCAGAAAGACGATCAGAGCGATCCACTCCTCAGCGCGATTGATGGTGAAGACATAGAGTGGAGGAACAAGAAAGTAATCGAAGGCCAGAAAGGCTACCACTGAGGCGAGGATCGCCGCATAGCGTCCACGGCTGCTGGCCAGCGCAAGGATGACCAGCAGGTAGATGATTGAGATATTAGGAATGCGCGGGTAGAGATGCAGCAGAACGATCAGACTGGTGACCAGCAAAGCTCCGCCGAAGGCGAGCATACTATCAAGCCCGTACCTCAGCCAGGGTGGCTCGTGGTCTACGCGCGCATGCAGAGCCGGTTCCAGCGTTGCCATCCAGAATCTCTCTCCAGGGCTGTATGTACTACACTCCAGGGCCAGCGTTGCCTCTAGCGTGGAGTATAGTGCGTTCCTCCTCAAGAGGAGTTCTGAATCCGCGGAGAAATGCTCTGGATCTGCTCAAGATTGAGAGGAACGTCGCTGGCAGAGGCCCTCAGTGAGCCGCACTCAGGAGGCGGGCAGGTGCCAGTGAGGCGACAGACAGGCCTGGCGGACGTACGGGGCACCTAGCCGCTGGAGGGTCCGTCAGCGGCCCGCGCTGCTTCTCTGATGGTCATCTGGTGGTCAGGAACTCATCCCCAGACCTCGCCTGCCAGGCTGGCCACCAGTTCCAGCTTGCGCCGCTGGTCCTCCAGCGAGAGGCGGTTTCCCTCTATGGTGGAGGCGAAGCCGCACTGGGGGCTGAGAGCCAGGCGCTCCAGATCCACATAGCGTGAGGCCTCCTCGATGCGCCGTCGTAGCTCGTCGCGGCTCTCCAGGGCGGATTTTTTGGTGGTCACCAGACCCAGGACGACGAAGCGGTCCTCTGGCATGTGGCGCAGCGGCTCAAAGCCGCCGGAGCGCGCATCATCGTATTCCAGCAAAAAGCGCTGGAAGTGAGCCTGACTGAAGATGCGAGCGATTGGCTCATAGTCGCCACTGGCGTAGAACTTGCTCTGATTGTTGCCGCGACAGATGTGGATACCGAAGGTGATGCCGGGATGGCCATCAATGATGGCATTATCCAGCTCGATGCAGAGATCGATCAGCTGGTCGGGATCGCTGCCGCGCTGGCAGTAGCCCTCGCGCATCTGCGGGTCAAGCAGAGCAGCATACTGGGGAGCGTCGATCTGGATATAGGTGCAGCCGAGACGTATCAACTCCTCAACTTCACGCCGCGAGATATCCACGATATCCGCCAGGTAGGCCTCGCGTGTCGGATAGGCCGCCCTTGACTTCTCCGGGTCGTAATAAGCGGCTGCCTGCTGGGCGCTGATCATCGTCACCTTTCCCTGGTGAGTAGCGTGTGAGCGCAGAAAGACCCACTCCTCGCTACACATGCTGCGTCGCCAGCGCAGGCGTTCAACGACCACCGGGCGGCGCAGCACCAGTTCCTCGCCGCTCTCATCGCGGAAGGGGATCGCCCAGCCGCCGTACTTATCAAAGCCGTCGAGAGAATCGATGAGATGACCATAGAAGGCATAGCGTCGCTGCTCTCCATCGGTAATGACCTCAATGCCCGCCTCCTCCTGGAGAGTGATCGCCTCCTTGACGGCGCGGTCCTCGATGGCGTTGAACTCCGCGGCGCTGATGGTGCCAGCCTCCATTTGCTGGCGTGCGGTGTGCAGATAAGGCGGTCTGAGCAGACTGCCGATCACCTCGCTGTGGTAGACCATAGTGCTCGCCTCCTGCTGAATGAGCATATCATCTCGTTCCGATCAGAGCATGCAGGTTGCCTGCGTCACCGGAACAATCCTGCGAGACGCCAGCGTCTCTCTAGAGCGGATCGAAGACCGTGGCAGCCGCCGCTGCGCGCGCGGGAGCCGCTATATCGATGGCTGGGGTCCCGTAGGTCTTGAAGCTCTCCGGCAGCGTGCTGCCCCAGTAAACGCCGCGGCCCCGCTGCTCCCGTCGCCAGATAACCGGCTCCCAGTCGGGTGCCAGGGCCAGGTAGCCGCCCGAGTAGACCTCGACGCGGTTGCCACCTGGCTCATAGAGGTAGAGGTAGAAGGCCTGAGAGATGTTATGGCGTGCGGGGCCCGCCTCGATAAAGATATCGTGCTCGCTGAGGATATCGGCGGCGCGCAGCACCTCCTCGCGGCAGTCGAGCCAGTAGGCAATGTGGTGCAGGCGAGCGCGGGCGCCAGTGAAGTCGCGCGTATAAGCGATGTCGTGTGTGAGAGGAGTCACGCTCAACCAGGCACCCTCTTCGATGCCCTGCTCCTCCGGCTGCAGCAGCTCATGCAGGCGGAAGCCCAGATACTCCTGAAGGAAGCGCCGATTCATCGTCACATCGCTGCACATGAGGTTCACGTGATCGATGCGCTTCACGCCGACGCCGCGGCCACTGAATTTCTGGGGCTGGTTGAAGAGGCGCGAGCGGGTCTCCGCTGAGGCGACGTACTTCTGCGCCTCGTAGTACAGCTCCATCGGGTGCCCGTCGGGATCGCTGAACTGGTAGGCACGCCCGTGGCCAATATCGCCCTCGAGCCAGCCCTTGCCGTAGCCCTGGGCGGCCAGCGCCTGAGCGCGGCGTTCAAGCGCCTGAGGACTGACGGCGCGCCAGCCGACGTGGCCCAGGCCAGCGTGGGGAGCCTCAGTCAGCTTCAACGTACAGTGTTCATAGTCGCCGTAGGCGCGCAGGTAGACCGATTGTCCCTGGCGCTCGGTCTCTGTCATGCCGAGAATCTCGGTAAAGAACCAGAGGCTTTCGGTGGGTCGAGGGGTGAGGATTTCGACATGGCCCAGATGGGCAACATCCCTGATTGGCTCCTGAAGATCCGTCATGGGGCCATCTCCTCTCTGTTGCATGCAACGTGGGGTCGACGATGACTATCTGTCTGAAGGCGCCGCTGGCTCATCGCTCTGTCTCTGGTCTTCCTCGCTGGCCAGTTGCTGGATAATCTGTGCGCCGAGATTGGCAGCGGGCAGACCGCGAAAGAGAAAGGCCAGGTTGACCACGGCGCTGAGTTCTTCCCAACTGGCTCCGGCGCGCCTGGCTGCTCTGGCATGCAGGTGGGTGGCGTCCGAGAGAAGGACCAGGAGCATGCCGAACAGCATCAACTGAGCAGTCTTTGTGTCAAAGCACTCTGGGTACATCCCGCGGCGGCGGATCTCCTCCTGGAGGGCCAGAAAGTCGGGGTCCAGACGCGCCAGGAGATCTGTACGTGCCTGAATGCGTGGTGGCACAAAGCCGATCAGATCGGCGTAGAACTGGCGCATCTCCTCCAGGCGGGCCGGACTGATCTTAAGGTCGGGGAGCCGCTCTCCCTCGTGCGTCTGACTCATATGGCTCTCCTCTGGTCTGCTCTGGAAGGCTGAGGCAGGCGCTGTGGCGAATGCGCCCCCTCTCTTCTACTGCTATAGTATATATCATTGTCTATTCAGCATCCCCCGGGATGCGGCGGGCGATTCCTCACAGATCCTGTCCGCGCGGCAGTCTCCCCAGAGCATCGACTCCCAGGGAGCCTCCTCGCCCTCAGGTTCCATCGATCGTACAGAGAGAGCAGATCGCCGAAGAAGAAGGTCTACACCCCGGCCTCACCAGAGAGTCCGCTTCTGCTGGCTCTATAAAAGATGTTCAGATGACAATAAATAATTGATGAGAAAATATAAATACTTGACATATGAGCTATCTAAAAGGTATGCTCTTGCTGTAAAAATGAAGCGATTAGATGAGTACAGAGCAAATGTTTCACCAGACCGCTCCCCATTTGCTCCAGACCTGACTGTGTGAGGGGCCAGGCGAGCGTCTATCAACAGCACATGAAGGAGTCACACTCAGACCTATAATAGATAATGATATGTGTTGCTGTACATATCGATCGAATAAATTTCGTTGCATCTATTGAGGCACCGGAGTAGTGTGCAAAGGAGGCTCAGCAGCATGAGTGCTATTCACGCCAACGTCGAGAGCAGTGTCAGAGAGACCATCACGACGATCCCCTTTCGGCTGGACCGTCTGCCCTGGAGCCGCTGGCACTGGCTGGTCGTGATCTCGCTAGGTATTACCTGGATTCTGGATGGCCTGGAGGTGACCATCATCGGCTCGATAGCCGCGGTTCTGACTGATGCGCACACCCTGCATCTCTCCGATGTAGAGATCGCCTCCGCCGGTACCTTCTATCTGGTAGGGGCCGTCCTCGGAGCTTTTTTCTTTGCGCGTATGACCGATCGCTTTGGGCGCAAGATGCTCTTCCTGGTGACTCTCATGGTCTACCTGCTAGCGACCGTAGCGACCGCCTTCTCCTTCAACTACCTGTGGTTTGTGGCCTGTCGTTTTCTGACCGGAACGGGTATTGGAGGTGAATATGCCGCCATCAACTCAGCGGTGGATGAGTTAATCCCGGCGCGTGTGCGTGGTCACGTCGATCTAGCGATTAACGGCTCCTGGTGGGTAGGCACCGCAGTCGGAGCCTTTCTGACGACGATTCTGCTCAATCCCCATCTCTTGCCAGTCAACGTTGGCTGGCGCCTGGCCTTCGCGATGGGAGCTATTCTAGGGCTGGCAGTGCTGCTGGTGAGACGCAATCTACCTGAGAGTCCACGCTGGCTCATGATGCACGGCCGTTTCGAGGAAGCCGAGCAGATCGTCAATCAGATCGAGCAGCAGATCATCAAGGAGAAGCAGCTTACGGCTCTGCCATTGCCGCAGGAGTCGATCGTCGTTCGGCCTGTTGGGGTTGTCAGCGTGCGCGAGATCGTGCGCATTATGCTGCGGGAGTACCCCTCACGTTCAGTGCTGGGCTTTGCCCTGCTCGTTGGCCAGGCCTTTCTCTACAATGCGATCTTCTTCACCTACAGTCTGGTGCTGACCAGGTTCTACAACATTCCGGAGAGCAGTGTCGGGCTGTATCTGATTCCCTTTGCCATTGGCAATTTCTGCGGGCCGCTCCTGCTGGGTCGCCTCTTTGACACCCTTGGCCGGCGCAAGATGATCAGCTTTACCTATATTGTGCCAGGGCTTCTGCTTGCCATCACCGGCTGGCTTTTTATGGAAGGGGCGCTTAACGCTGTCAGCCAGACCGTGTGCTGGTCCGTCATCTTCTTCTTCGCCTCCGCAGGGGCCAGTTCGGCCTATCTGACGGTCAGCGAAGTCTTCCCCTTAGAGATTCGCGCCCAGGCCATCGCCTTTTTCTATGCGGTGGGCACCGGAGCCTCTGCTGCTGCTCCTCTCCTCTTCGGGGTGCTGATTCAGTCCGGGCAGGCACTGAACGTCTTCTACGGCTACCTGCTGGGAGCGGTGATTATGGCTGCCGCCGGTGTGATCGAGATCGCGCTCGGGGTAGACGCCGAGAGACAGTCGCTGGAGAAAGTCGCCCGTCCCGTCTCCGTTGTCGAGTCGGCTTGATCGCCGCGGGGCGGGCCACGAAGAGCAAGAGGCGACAGCCGGCCCTGAAGTCGCTCCTGAGATTCTGCAAGGAGGATGAGGTCACCTCCCCCGGCGGGCAGGGAGCGCTCTGAGCTGGTTCCGGTGGACCCTTCTTCTGGAGCGCTCTCACGCTGCGTGGGTGTGCACGGGTGGGGTCGGTCTGCGCGTGACGGAGGAGGAGGAGCTAGGGATTATCCCACTCACGCCCATCGCGGCGAATCAGCTCCTCCGCCGCGACGGGTCCCCAGGTGCCAGCAGCGTAAGGGTGCACCGTCTCCGGGGGCAGGTGTTGCCAGACCGTCGTGATTGAGTCGATGATCCGCCAGGCCGTCTCGATCTCATCGCGGCGGATGAAGAGCGTCGAGTCGCCGAGCATACAGTCCGCGATCAAGCGCTCATAGGCGTCGGGCGGTTCCACGCCGAAGGCCGTGGCGTAGGAGAACGTCATATCGACGGAGGTCAGCCGTTGGGCGGCGCCGGGCACCTTGGCGCCGAACTTGAGGGTGATGCCCTCGTCAGGCTGGATGTGTATGGTCAGCCGGTTGGGCACCAGACCGCGCGCCTCCGAGGGCTTATAGAGCAGATGTGGCACGCGCTTGAACTGGATAGTCACCTCTGTGCTGCGTCGAGGCAAGCGTTTCCCCGTACGGATGTAGAAGGGAACGTCGGCCCAGCGCCAGTTCTCGATGAAGAGCTTGAGTGCCACGAATGTTTCTGTCGTCGACGTGTCTGGAATGCCAGGCTCCTCTCGGTAGGCCGCGACCTCCTGGCCATTCATGGTACCGCGGGTATACTGCCCGCGCACAATATTCTGCTGGACCTGTTCCGCGCTGAAGGCGGGAATGGCGCGCAGCAGCTTCACCTTCTCATCGCGGATGGCGTCGGCATCGAAGGCTACTGGAGGCTCCATCGCGGTCAGGCAGAGGACCTGCATAATGTGGTTCTGCAGCATATCGCGGATCGCGCCGGCCTCTTCGTAGTACTCAGCGCGTGTCCCGATGCCGATATCTTCGGCGACCAGAATCTGCACGTGGTCGATGTACTTCTGGTTCCAGAGCGGCTCGAAGATGCCATTTGAGAAGCGCATCGCCATGATATTCTGCACCGTCTCTTTGCCCATATAGTGGTCGATGCGGTAGATCTGCTCCTCGCGCAGGACGCGGCCGATCTCGCGGTTGAGCTTCTGAGCTGAGGCCAGATCGCGCCCAAATGGTTTTTCGATGATGACGCGCGTCCAGGGGTGGGTATGGTTTGTATGGTGGCCACCGTGAGGGCGATGAGCGAGGCCGGCCTCGCCCAGCTTCTGCACCACCGGAGCGTAGAGATCGGGAGGAATCGCCAGGTAGAAGAGGCGGTTGCCACCGGTGTGATAGCGCTGATCCAGCTCTTCCAGCAGGTGTGCCAGTTTCGCGTAGCCCTGGAGATCACTCAGATCGGCCTGGCAATAGAAGGTGCGCTGAGTGAAGGCCTGCCGGGCCTCCTCTGAGAGCTGCATTTCGGGGGGAGTGTACTTCGCGAGGGACTCCATGACCATGGAGCGCCACTGGTCATCATTGAGGGGACGGCGTGCGAAGGCGACCACCAGGAACCCTTCTGGCTGCGGGTGGGCGCCGGTGAGGTGAGCCAGCGTGGGGAGCAGCTTGCGTTGAGTCAGATCGCCGGTTGCTCCGAAAATCACGATAATGCAGGGATCGGGGTGGACGCCATCCTGCCAGATGGTGGGGCTCTGAAGTGAGGCAGGCTGTTGCGGGCTTCCTGTCATAGGATATGCTCTCCTGTTTCAGTGTTCTTGATGTATTTCAGGACGCTGATGTCCGTGTCCTCGTCTTTCGGTCTCTGTGTGGATGTGCAGCGACCCCCCTGCGACAGCCACCTCCTCCGGGGCTGAGATGGAGCTCTCACCCCATCTCATGTTATAACGAGCGAGGCTCCTCTTTTGATATCCGCTGATCTCTGGCGGTGTGCTGGACCGTCCCGCTCCGGCTCCTCGGGGGTCGGGCGGACTCCGGACGCGCTGGTGCGCTCAGGCCAGGGAGGGAGCGGGACCGCTCCAGGCATGGCCCCGTTGTGGCGTGAGGTCAGCCGCTGGTAGAGGACGCGCGATAGTTCGATCCCTGCCGCCTCTTCTGGTAGCGGCAAAAGGCGAGCCGAACTATGCGATCCGGCTGGCTGCCGTGTGGAGGGCCAGGGACGCCAGCGTGATAGGGCGAGGCAAAGCGAAGTGAACAGACAAGCAAGCCGGGCAGGCGCTGCCTGTTGCTGAAGCGTTCAGGACTCGATCCGCAGGGCCTGCAGCACTGCCTGGCGGCTCTCTTCCGCTGAGGGAAGTGAGTCTCGCAGGTAGAGAGAATGCCTGGCGATAGCCGCATCGGCTGCCTGACGCAATGTAATCTGGTAGCCCGCTGTCGCATTGAGGAGGCGGGTGACCTCCTGAAACTCCTGCAGCTCGTAGAGGCTGCCCTCTGCCTGGCAACAGAAGGCGTAGAGGGCCATATCGGCATAGTGCAGCACCCACCATTGAGCGTGTCTGGACTCGGGCTGCAGGCTGTTCAAGAAGGCGATATAGGCCTGCTGGTAGCACTTGCGCAACATCGCGACGGTCCAGGAATAAGAGGGTTCATGGTAGGCTGTGGCGAGCCTGGCGGCAAGTGTGCAGACTTCATCGATGATCTGATCGCGCTCAATCACCTGTTCCCTTGTCATGACCTTTTCCCTTCCTTCCCACAGGCACAAGGCTGGTTGACGCCATGCAGTTTCCTTTTTAAGGATACACGAGATGCAGGAATTTGTCCAGGGGTCTGCTCTGTTATACAAGAAATAACAAACGTCTGCAGAACGAGAGACTTCTGCAGACAGAAGCTGATCAGCATGAGCGGCTGCCGCGTCCCCACTCCTCACGTGGCTTTTGAAGACCTGGACTTGCGAGGAGCGCTCTCATAATACGTGGCCACAGCTGTACGAAAGCGTGCGAAGATCCCGATAAAGAGCAGGCAGATCGCGACCGGAACGTAGAATGACACAACGGGAGAGAGATGAAATACGAAGAAGAAGAGGGATTGCAGTAGAGGAAGGGGAACCAGCAGGGTGAGCGCGGACAGCGTCAAGGCCAGGGCCCAGCGGCCGTGCAGGCGGGCGGCCAGCGTTTTGTAGCGCAGCTCGGCCTGTTCGCGAATACTGTTCTGCATCGCCAGGAGGCTCTGGCGTTCGTTGGCGATCTGTTCACGTTCGCGGGCCAGTTCTTCCTCGAGCTGGTGTGCGCGCCGTTGAGCGTCCCGGATCAGGTAGAGGGTAGCGGCGGCCTGCTGATCCTCTTCCTGGCGCAACTGCAGCTCGATCGTTTTCTTGACATCGTTAAAGATGGAGGGAAGATGGTCAGGCCGGAGGATGATCGTGTTAGCCACCTCGGCGATCATCTTGTGCGCTTCTTCCTCGACCGCGTTCTGGTAGCTCTGCTGCAGCTCCTGGTAGCGCTCTTCGGCCTGGCGTCTGGCGGCCTGGAGCTGGCGATTCTCGTCAAGCATATCGCGGAGGTAGCTCTGATATTGCTCTATCTGCGATTGATGCTCTTGCTTGATCTGCTGGACCTCTTGATCAAAGTGCGACTGCTGGGCACTGTACTCAGCAACGACCCGGGCGAGTTCCGCCTGCTGTTCTGCCAGCTCCGTCTGGAGGTGCTTAATTTCCTCACGGGCCTGAATAAGCTGACGGAGCAGGCTTCGGCTGCTTTGCAACGCATCAACGGCCGGGCGCACTGGCCGGGGGAAATGCCGCTTCACCATGCTCTGATCCTGGTCTGAACTGCTGACAGGCCTGGTGCCAGGTTGGCCTCCACCCGCATTCAGTTCCTCTGGTGATGCCATGATTCTGTTCCTGCTTCCTGGTTGGCTTTCATCCTGCTTACAGAAAGATGCAACGGTTACGCACAGTATAACACAGGTTCTGTCCCTGGCGAGACAGCAAGGCTATAAATGCCCTTTAAGCCGGTGAAGTTCGCTGTCCTGCCAATATTCTCTTTTCAGTTGTCTCAGACGGGTCGAATCACCCCTATAGCAATTATGCCTGGAACTGTGAGAAGATTCAAGGCAGGCTGGTGTGGCGCTCATACACTGGGTACGAACCGCTTCAGAGCGAGGGCAGGGGAGGTGCCAGAGTCAGGCCCGCCCTGTTCGCGAGGAAGGGGGCGGGCCTGACTCTGGCCAGGAAAGCTGAGCTGGCTTCAGGGATGGCCTGATGGTGGACCTTTTGGGGGCTGCGTCACTGTCACCGTGACCGTAGAAGGAACCGTCGTGCTCGTCGTGGTTGGCGTGACCGTCTCGGTGCTGGTCGCAGTCACCTGCGGGCTGCTGGTAGCGGTCGCCGTCGCTGTACCCAGGACCAGCGTGAAGTAGGCCGCCTGGGGGACCGTGCAGCCGGGGGTGCCGGCCTTCGAGAAGGTGACGTCGACGAGTGTCAGTTTGCCGACCGCATTCATGCGAGGAGGGATCGAGAAGACCGCCAGGCCGTCGCTGGTCGTCTGGACGGTCTGTGTGGTCACGCTGCCATCCCACCAGCGGACATTCGCTGTCGCTGTGGCATCGCCCACGCCCACCGGGTTGCCATCGACGTTCTGGACAAACTTGGCGTAGACCATGACCATCTGGCCAGTGTTAGCCGCCGGCGAGGTCTGTGTGGCCCAGGCTCCGCAGAAGTAGCCCGGCAGGCTGGGCGTTGGCGAGCCGTTCGCACCGAAGACAATGGTGGCGGTCGCGCTGGCCGTGTTCAGGCTGGCCTGGGAGCTGTTATTCCCGCAGGCCACGATCAGCAGGCAGAGGGCAACCAGCAGGCCTGGCGCCACCATCTTGATAGAGAACGAGCGGATAGATTGCCTCTTCATGTCTCTCTATTTCTTTCAGTATGCTCTCGCTTTCTTTCAGCGTTCTCTCACGTATTGACTCCCTTGCAACCCGGCGACTCCCACACGGCCTTGTTCAGCACGTTCTTGTGGATTGGCTCCCCTGCTCTGCTGCTGCTCCCTCCGCGGTGGTCGGAGGAAGCTTCACCGACCGGGCCTGGAGCGGAGCGGAGTGGAGTGCAGTGAAGCGGAGCAGCTCCTCTGGACCTGTCCAGCGCAGCTCTCCGAGAGAGCGAGTCGGTTCTATCCACGATCATCCATTTCTGGGCAGAGTATAGCATAGGGCCATCTGCCCATGGGAAATCAGCGCCTGCCGGGTAACAAAAAGTACTAGCGAGATGTGGAGTGGTCGCTGCTGCGAGCAGTTGGCAGCCAGGAGAGGAGGCTGCCTTACAGCGCAGCCTCCTCATTGTGCGGTGTTTGTGGCTCTCAGGTCCTGTCTCTTCGGGGGTCTCAACAGCCGCTGTGGTCTTGAGTTTACTGGACGATGACCGTCAGGTCCATGTTCGGATGGACCGTGCACAGCAGGTGGAAGGTGCCAGCCGTCGTGAAGGGCGGGGTGGTAGCGCTTTCGCCCTGGCTGCCATTGAAGTTCAGGTCGACGGTGGGAGCGCCGGCCTCTTTGACGACGTCGGCGGACGATCCTTTCCAACTGCCGTTCTTAATGACGTGTGGTACGGCCACATCGTCGATCAAGGTCAGGGCCTGACCTTTTTTGATGGTGATCTGGGAGACCTCAAAGGCCGTGGAACTCATCTTCACCGTCGGACCGTTGTTTGCGGTGCTGGCGGCGGTGTCGCGAATGCCGCAGGCGGCGAGCGCCAGGCTGAGCAGGCCGAAGAGCACGAGGCCGGTGATGACCTTTTTATACATAGAAATTCCTTTCTTGTGATAGTGAGTCGGCTATCCTGTCTCTCTGAGAAAGATAGAAGTCACCGTCATCGACGTGGTGGGGTTGGCGGTGTCCTGCTAATAACTATAGCAAAACGAGGCGGGGGCGAGAAGAGGTCAAGGCCTCCCGCGAGAAGTGTGCTGCCTGTCCCCCTCGCCATTGGCAGCAGCGTGCAGAGCAGGGGCACCTCTCTGGTACGTTGCCTTGTGTGTGGCTACACTCTAGCGGTGGTTGCCACAGGACTCGCTGCCGCGTCTGGCCAGTGGCGGTTCCCCGTGGCTTGCAGGCGCTTCCAACCCGGCTGGATGTGCTGAACGTGTCCTGGCTCCTCGGACAGACAGGGTGGTGCTCTCGGCCTCTGGGGCTGGTCTACTGGCCACTCGTTGCGTTGCTGAGTTTATCTTGCGGATCGGACTTTGTCAACCATATGTCGAGGGGAGATCTGTTGAGCCTGGCGGACGTGAGTGTGACGCTCTGGGCTGGCTTGTGTGTAGGCCTCTGCTGGTGTGCCCTGAAGGCGAGGCAACGCGACGACCTTCGGGGGGCAGCTCGCCTGGGTAGTCCTGGCCATCCCTGTTCTCTACTCGGGGATACTCTCTGATCTCTCTCCAGACAGGCTATGTGAGGGGCTGTCTCGAAACTCGTTTCGGCGCGAATCTGAATGAGGACAGAAACTGTCCTCATTGGACGAGTGTATGTGTCGTTCTGCTCTTCTTGTCTTATAGAAGAATCTCATGCTTTCTCGAAACTCGCCTCTTGCGCGACGCAGCGAACGAGTTTCGAGAAAGGTCGGTGTACGAGTCATTTTGGGGGGGAAGATGGGATGAATCCGTGGCGCTCAGATGACGATAGAGGGCCTCGTTCGTTATAATCTATGTCAGGAGTACTCCCTGACCTTCTTGTGGGGCTGCGGTTGCAGAGGACTCGATCCGCTTGAGGATACTGAAAGCAACAAGACGATCAGCATCTCCCGTGATGAGGTAGTTGCAGAGGACTCGATCCGCTTGAGGATAATGAAAGTTTGAGGCTGTGCAGCGTCGCGGGTACATGGTAGAGTTGCAGAGGACTCGATCCGCTTGAGGATACTGAAAGTTTGAGGCTGTGCAGCGTCGCGGGTACATGGTAGAGTTGCAGAGGACTCGATCCGCTTGAGGA
>JBHOQN010000028.1:0-7616 GCA_042408965.1 Ktedonobacteraceae bacterium | reverse complement strand
AATCGGAAACGGGTACCTCGAAGAAGGTACGCAACGCTTCTGGACAGACACCCGCTACCCGTCTCTCTCCTAGGAGGAAGATGGGCAAGGTGGCTGGATGAAAGAAGAACCTCCCGCATTCTATGCGGGAGAGTGTCAGATGACAATCTTCCTAGTCTCTTTCATAGGATTGCCGGTCAGTCAGAGAATGTATCCTCATCTGGTGCACTCTATTCAGTCCAGAGAAGATACGGTGAATGGAGCTGCGGCCTATCACGTCTCGGGTCTGCTCTACCAGAATACGCGACCGGTGCCGGGGTGCCGACCAAGACCCGGGGGTGCGCACCTCGGACCCGTACGTCGTCAAGGTCACCCAGCGTGCGCAGGGGGGCATCCGGGATGATCTGGCCTACACCGATCCCGTCTTTACCACGGACATCGCTATTCCCGTGCCCTGAGTCTTGATCTTTCCTGTCTGCTGGCTCCCTTCGCCGACCACCCTGACTGTGGTTTCTTCCGCGAAACGAGGGTTGTGTCTCTCACCGATGGCCTCAGTGAGCGACGTCGTATCCCGGAACTCATCCCCATTGCCTGCGATCATGCTCTGATGGAGAAAGAGGACAAGACACAGACTTGACAGGTTCCACTTGTCTAAGGTAAGCTAAACCTGAGTAAAGTAAGTGTTAGCTGAGACTCTGTTTTGAGAGGGAGTTCATGCCGGTTGTCTGGAATCTGAAGAAGTGGCTGGCTGTCGAGCACGATATTTATCGACCCTCCGAGCTACAGGCGTTGTTGAAGGAGAAAGCCGGGGTACAGCTTTCTCTGCAGGCAATTTCTGCCCTCTTTAATGGCCGACCCACTGCGCTGCGCTTGCAGACCATGCAGGCCCTCTGCAATGCGCTTGGTTGCAAGCTGAGCGATTTTTGTGATGTCCTTCCTGATCGTGCCGGAGTGACCGCTGAGGGACGGGGAAAAGAGATACCGCGGCGTCTCTATGGCGCCAGGGTCGCAGAGCCATCAATCCCTCTGGAGTATATTGGCCCTGGCTCTGGAGGTGAGAGATCGGTCACGTCCTCATCCGTTGATCCCGCCACCAGGGAGATCATTCTACGTATCCTTGAGGAGCAGGGCCTTGTTCTGCGTGAGAACTCGCTCGTCTCCAGGCCTCGGACCCTGCGCCAGCGCTTGATCGGCATGCTCATTCCCTCGTGGATCTGGCCGTTGATCACGGATCTGATGCGAGGCATCGTAGAGACCATTACCAGTACTTCCTATGATCTGGTCCTCTATAGCATCAAGGAGGAGGAGCTTGAGCGCGAGGATAACGAAGTGATAGGCCGTTTGCTGACGACGCAGCAGACGGCCGGGCTGCTAGCCGTCTTTCCGGGCCGGGCATCGCGCTATCTCGGGAAGATGTATGAGCAGGGATTTCCGGTGGTCACCATTGATGATCAGGAGGCTCAGACCACTCCCTGCATCGGAGTAGACAATGTGAACGGAGCCTATATGGCCGTACGCCACCTGATTCGTCTCGGTCACCGGCGTATCGCCCATATCAAAGGGCCGGCCCGCTATCTTGTCTCCCAGGATCGCTACCAGGGGTACTGCCAGGCTTTGCAGGAGGCAGGAATCATGCTAGATTCAGACCTCGTGCTCGAAGGAGATTTCATGCCTCCCAGCGGTCGGGCCTGCGCACACCAGCTCTTTGCGCTGCCCCCTGATAAGCGGCCCACTGCCATTTTTGCGGCCGCCGATCAGATGGCCTATGGCGTTCTGGCGGCGGCTGAGGAGTGCGGTGTTGCGATTCCGCAAGATCTTGCTCTCGTCGGTTTCGATGATGATGCGCCTTCGGTACATATTCATCCAGCCCTGACAACGGTCCGGCAGCCCTACTTCGAGATGGGGCAACGGGCAATCGAGCTGCTGCTCTCTATGCTCGATTCGCTGTCGCGAGAGAAGCAGGTGCTCAATAGCTCTGCTCGGCCTGTGCGTTTGCTTCTTCCTACGAGCCTTATCGTGCGCGAGTCCTGTGGTATGAGCCGGCGATCCTCGGTTCCTGCTCCCTCGGATGGGGACGTCCTGTAGGCAGAAGAGGTTCTGCTGTGTGACGCCTCCACTCGGAGAGACGGACGGGGTACGGTGTCCTGGAGTCCGGCTCTAGCTCTTCTGAGGAGGTGAGTGATGATCCATCCCGTTTCGCGGGTGCGGAGCAAGGCCTTCGGCGGGGCCTTGCTCCTGGCGGTGCTGATCCTCCTGGCAGGCGCCCTCTCTGCCTGTGGATCATCAATGTCTTCCCACGGTGGTAAACAGCCACCACTGTCGATTGTTGCGGTGACCAATGGTGATTGGACCCGTAACTTTAACCCCTATAATCCCAACGTCGATAGCGGGTCCCAGGGGATGATTTACGAGACGCTCGTCTTCTACAACCGGCTTGACGGCAGCGTTCATCCATGGCTCGCGGTCAGTCAGCAGCTCTCCACGGACGCAACGGCTGTCACCTATCATCTGCGCCGGGGGGTACAGTGGTCGGATGGGCAGCCCTTCAGCAGCACCGATGTAGTATTTACACTTCGCCTGCTCAAGAAGTACCCGGCGATGGATGTGAACGGCCTCTGGAACTATATCCAGGACGTCGCCGCTCCTGACGCCAGCACGGTGTTTGTCAAGCTCAAGCAGCCGTTTGCGCCCATCCTCTGGTATCTGGGAGGTCAGACCTACATCCTTTCGCAGCACCGCTGGTCCCTCGTCAAGGGAGATGCCAGCCAGTATGCGGATCCCGACCCTGTCGGCACTGGCCCTTATGTGCTCAGCACCTTTACGCCTCAGAACTACACCTTTGTTAAGAATCCACACTACTGGCAAGCTGGAAAGCCAGAGGTCGAGAAACTGACTTTTCCTGCCTTTAACGGCAATACCAGCTCGGAGCTGGCCCTCGATCAAGGGAAAATTACCTGGGCAGGTCTCTACATCTCTGACATCCAGCAGACCTATATCGATCGTGATCCTGCCCACAATCATTACTGGTTTCCGGCCAGCGATCCGGTCTACCTGGCGTTAAACCTGGGCAAATACCCGTTCAATCAGCTGGCAGTGCGCCAGGCGATCAGTCTTGCTATCGACCGTAGTCAGCTTGATAAGGTGGGGGAGAACGGCTTTGAACCTGTGGCTCATCCCACAACCCTGCTCCTACCTTTCCAGAAGGACTACCTCGCTCCTCAGTACGCCAGTACCGCGTTTGAGATGAATCCCACTCAAGCCCGGCAGCTGCTGATCGCTGCTGGTTTTACACAGGGGGCGGACGGCGTGGCGGCTGATCGCAGTGGCAAGCGACTGGCCTTCAACCTCAATGTCGTCGAGGGATGGACTGACTGGATTACCGACTGCCAGATCATCGCTAGTGATCTCAAAGCGATTGGCATCAAGGTCTCCGTCAATGTGCTGAACTACGATGCCTACTATAGCGCCCTGCAGAGTGGCAACTATGACATGTCGCTCTCTTCGCAGACTCCCGGACCCACTCCCTACTACTGGTTTAATGCTGTGTTAAACAGCAGTAACTCCGCTCCCCTCGGTCAGAACGCCAACTCCAACTTTGAGCGCTGGCAGGACACCACCACCGATCAGTTGCTGGGTCAGTTTGCGGCAACGGCCAACGCCTCGCAACAGAAGCAGAGTCTGGCCGGTATCGAGCAAATCATGGTGCGACAGTTGCCCGTTATTCCACTGACTAACGAGCCTTACTGGTACGAGTACAGCACAGCACACTTCACTGGCTGGCCCGATCAGAATCACCCCTATGCTGTCCCTGCCCCCTATATAGGACCCGACTGCGAGGTGGTGCTGCTCAATCTGCATCCTGTCTCCTGACGGCCTTTTCCATTGGGAAGAGAGATCTGAAGGTGGCCTGCCGATCGGGCCTGGCCATCTTCAGATCCGGGAGAGGATCGCTCTTGCAAGCTGGTATCGTCTTTTGGGAAAGGAGATCTGATGCGCCATCTGCTACGCCGCGCTGGCTTTTATCTTGTTGCGCTCTGGGCATCCGTGACCTTGAATTTTCTGATCCCCCGCCTCTCGCCTGGTGACCCGGTACAGGCCCTGATGGCGCGTATGCATGGGAGGATCTCGCCCCAGGCGCAGCATGCTCTGGAGATCGCCTTTGGTATCAGCCATGCGCCCTTGTGGAGCCAATATCTGCAGTATCTCAACAACCTGTTGCATGGAAATCTGGGGGTTTCTATCACCTATCTCCCCATGCCCGTCACGGCCGTGATAGCCCAGGAGCTGCCCTGGACCCTGACGCTAGTCGGCCTCTCGCTCCTGATCAGCTTCGTCGTTGGCACGCTCCTTGGCGTGGTGATTGCCTGGCGGCGTGGCCTGGGTCTGGATACGGCCCTGCCCCCAATCCTGACCTTCTTCTCCGCTATCCCCTACTTCTGGCTGGCCCTGATCCTCCTCTACCTCTTCGGCTATCGTCTCAACTGGCTCCCCCTCAACGGCGGCTATGATTCCGACGCCCTCCTGCCAGGCTGGAGCGCTGATTTCCTCTGGAGCGCTGTTCAGCATGCGATCCTCCCGGCGCTCACAATTGTGATCAGCTCTCTTGCCGGCTGGCTTCTGGGTATGCGTAACACCATGATCAGCACCCTGGCGGAGGATTACGTGTTGATGGCTGAGGCGAAGGGCCTCTCTGAGCGAAGGATCATGTTTATGTATGCGGCCCGCAATGCCATTCTACCCAATATCACTAGCTTTGCGCTCTCGCTGGGCTTTGTGGTAAGTGGCTCCCTCCTCACCGAGATTGTCTTCTCCTATCCAGGACTGGGCTATGCGCTCCTGCAAGCGGTTGACAATCTTGATTACGCGCTCCTTCAGGGCCTCTTTCTGATTATTTCGCTGGCTGTGCTGGGAGCTAACTTTCTGGCCGATCTGGTCTATGGTCTGCTCGATCCTCGCGTGCGCCTGGAAAGGAGTTAGCATCATGAGTATGCCTCTGCCTGAAGCCGCGGCGCCTCTGCCGGAGAATGCCGGCACTACTCTTCTGACGCTGCTGAGTCGCTCAGATCAGCTCTGGCGCCTCATGACGGTCAATCGCAAGGTCAGCCTGGGCCTCTCGATCTTGCTGTTTTTCATCCTGCTCGCCCTCTTTGGCCCTCTCTTTGTGAGGCAGGACCCCAATGCCTTCAGCTCCGACATTCTTGTGCCTCCCTCTCCAGCCCACTGGCTGGGCACAACCCAGACGGGGCAGGATGTTTTTGCACAGCTCGTACTGGGCGCACGGGTCTCGGTCGCTCTGGGCATGGTGATCGGGCTGATCTCGACGTTCATCTCGGTGGTCTTCGGCCTGCTCGGCGGCTATTTCGTCGGCTGGATCGATGAGCTTATCTCGTTGCTGACGAATGTCTTTCTTGTCATGCCCACGCTGCCTCTTGCGGTGGTACTAGCGGCCTTCCTCTCCTACAAGGGTCCTCTGACAACGGCGCTCGTCATTATCTTCACGGGCTGGTCCTGGAGCACCCGTGTGCTGCGGTCTCAGACGCTCTCGTTGCGCAATCGCGACTTTGTGCTGGCCGCACAGGCCTCCGGAGAGTCGACCTGGCGCATTGTCTTCTTTGAGATTCTTCCTAATGAAACGGCCATTATTGCTGCACAATTTCTTGGTACAGTGATCTACGCTATTCTGGCGGAGACAGGCCTGGAGTTCGTCGGCCTCGTCGATGTCAATACGGTCAGTTGGGGAACGATGCTCTACTGGGCGCAGAACAACGATGCTCTGACCCTGGGGGCCTGGTGGTGGTTCTTGCCTCCTGGACTATGCATTGCTCTGCTAGGCGCAGGTCTGGCCTTTATCAACTTCGGCATTGATGAGATCGCTGATCCTCGTCTGCGCTGGAGCGCTAGGCCAGCGTCTCGCCAGATCGCTGACGGCAAGCGCAGCGCCGCCTCGTCCCGGGAGCGCTGATGTGGTGCAGTGGCATCGTGGTAGGAGCGGGGAGAGCGGAGGAAGCGGAAACGCATCCGCTGACGGTGGGCAAAACCCCTCACCTTCCCTGCTCTGCTGAGGGCTGCGCTCGCTCGTCGCTGCGTGGACCCATCTATCCAGCACTCTACCCATTCGTCCATCTCTTCATTCAGCAATCTATGATGTCGATCTGGTTTGTCGAAAGGAGAAGAGTGTAGCTTGGCTCGGATTAAACTTGCCTATATCGGTGGCGGCAGCACCCGCGCTGCGGGAACGATGGCCTCTCTGGTACAGCGGGGAGCCAGTTTTCAGGGATCAGAGGTCGTCCTCATCGATCGTGATCCCGAACACCTGCGGATCGTTCAGACCATCGCCCAGAAACTGGTGCGTGCCAGTGGTATCGATCTGACCATCACAACCACAACCTGCCAGCGTGAGGGCCTCTCAGACTGCGATGCAGTTCTTACCAGCTATCGGCCTGGCGGCTTCGAGGCGCGCGCCCTGGACGAGCGCCTGCCGCTCCACTATGGCGTCATCGGCCAGGAGACCCAGGGACCGGGTGGCTTTTTCATGGCCCTGCGCTCGATCCACGTGATGCAGAGCATCATCGCTGATATGGAGAAGGTCTGTCCTCGGGCCCGTCTCTTTAACTATACCAATCCCATCAATATCATCTCTGAGGCCGTGACGCACCATACATCTATCCCAACGATCTCGCTCTGCGAGGGGCCAATCAATACGAATCGCCACTATGCGGAGATCGCTGGCCTGGACCCTGATAAGCTGGATGCTGTCTCTATCGGTCTCAATCATGGCTCCTGGTCGGTGCGCCACCTCTATGATGGTCGCAGTGTGATCCCCTTGTTGCAGGCCGCCTATGAGCGGCTACGTGCGGATACTGCCATCCCTCGCGAGGATTTGCGCCTTCTGCAACTGGCGTGCACAATGGAGTCGCTGCCAAGCTCCTACTTCCAGTACTACTACTTTAAGGATGAGATCCTGGCCGAGCTGCAGAGTCGCTCTACGACGCGGGCTCAGGATATTATGGCTCAGGTGCCCGACTACTGGGCACATTATCGCGAGCAGGCGGAGCGTGACGTCCCCCAGCTCGATCCCGCGCGCTCCCGTGGCGGCATCCATGAACTGGAGCTGGCTCTCGATGTCATGGATGCCCTTTATAACGATCGGGGCCAGGTCTGGTATGTGAATGTTCCCAACGATGGAGCAATTGCAGACCTTCCAAGTGATCGCGTTGTGGAACTCATCGGCTATGTCGATCGCCATGGTGTTACACCTCTGGTGCAGGAGCCTCTCCCCCGCCATCTCTTGGGACTGGTGCAGATGCTCGCTGAATACCAGGCGCTGGCTGCTGAGGCTGCCTGGAGCGGCAATCGCAAGGCTGCGATCCGTGCCCTTGCAAGCCATCCTCTGGTGCTTTCGTTGTCGAAGGCCGAGGCGCTCTATGATGAGATGGCGGCTGCTCATCGCCAGTATCTGCCTGAGCGCCTTCTACATTAGGATGGAGGGGAAGCGTGATGCACTGTGTCTTGAGCGTCGATGGGGGCAACACCAAAACGATTGCCCTGGTGGCCTCCCTGGACGGCACGATCCTGGGGGCCGGACGCAGCGGCTGTGGCGACATCTATCATGCACAGCCCTCCGGGGGTCCAGAGGC
>JBHOQN010000027.1:0-20279 GCA_042408965.1 Ktedonobacteraceae bacterium | reverse complement strand
AATCGGAAACGGGTACCTCGAAGAAGGTACGCAACGCTTCTGGACAGACACCCGCTACCCGTCTCTCTCCTAGGAGGAAGATGGGCAAGGTGGCTGGATGAAAGAAGAACCTCCCGCATTCTATGCGGGAGAGTGTCAGTTCATCTCATCGCCGGGCTGGATCGACCGACCGAGGGTACGCTACTCGTCGATGGCATCAATGTGGGCGGCCTGAATGAGGCGGCGCTGGCCCGTTATCGTCGCCAGCGGCTGGGTTTCATTGCCAACCATGCACTACGACTGCGTCTGGTCGGTGTCTATTGCGACCTGAACAACTTTGGCCGCGTGCTGCGCTTTGATTGGTCAACCTTCCTCGAAGCGATGCCCGGTACGCAACCCGACTTTTATAAAGTGACGCTGCGTCCTGCGCCGATCTTCAGCTCTATGCACGCCGTGTCAGTGCCAGTGCACCTGATTTTCTGAGCGTGGCGCTACGCCAGGAGACCTTCAGTCTGGTGACGATCAGTGACACGGTCATTGGCATCCTGGCCCTGGTCCTGGTGATTGTCTCTGTGGCCGGAGTCTTCAACGCCCTGCTCTTGAACACCTGCGAGCGGACACAGGATATTGCGACGTTGAAAGCGCTGGGCATGACGCCCGGCCAGGTGATTGGCATGGTGATTGCTTCTGCGGTGGTGCTAGGGAGTCTGGGAGGCCTGCTGGGGGTACCACTGGGAATCTGGCTGCATCAGTTGCTGCTGGGGCTGACCACCAGCAGTGCTATCGGGACGCCACTTCCAGATGCCTTCTATCAGGGGACGTTCAGTCCAGCAATCCTACCACTGCTCGCTCTGGGGGGATCGTGGCTGCGATACTGGGAGCAGTGCTGCCCGCGCGCTATGCGGTACGCCATCCGGTGGTGGAGGCCCTGCGTGCCGAATAGGCTCCGGTGCGCAGGGCGGTCTGGGTTGAGATCACTCTGCCTGGCGGAGCAGCGCCGAGCCAGTAGGCCGGAGCGCTGAGACGCCGGGCAGAGGCTGCCTCTCCCTGGCGGATGAGGTGCCTGCAGGCCGCCGCCCGGACCGCCGGGCTGATCATACCCCGGCGTAAGCAGAGAAACCTCCGTCGACTGGCACGACAATGCCAGTAACGAAGGCAGAGGCGGGACTGACCAGCCAGAGCAGGGTGCCCAGCAGATCCTGAGGCTCTCCCAGGCGCTTCATAGGCGTGTGCTCCAGGATACGCGCTCCGCGTGTGCTGAGAGTGCCATCCCCAGGATTGGTGAGCAGAGCGCGATTCTGCTCTGTCAGGAAGAAGCCGGGTGCGATGGCATTGACACGGATGGAGGGGCTATACTCCTGGGCCATGTAGACGGCGAGCCACTGCGTCAGATTCTGTACGGCTGCTTTGGCCGCGCTGTAAGCCGGCACGCGCGTCAGCGGACGGAGAGCACTCAGCGAGGTGATATTCACGATGCTTCCCTGGCCGCGCTCGGCCATGGCGCGCCCGAAAACCTGGCATGAGTAGAGGGTGCCGAACAGGTTCACAGCGATGACCTCTTCCAATGCAGCTGCCTCCAGGGCGAAGAAAGACCGTGCTGGCTCGGTACAGGCACTGCTCAGGTTGCCACCAGCGGCGTTGATCAGGATATCCACGGCGCCAAAAGTCTTCAACACCTGCTCTGCAGCTTGCTCGAGCGAGGTACGCTGCTGAACGTCGCAGGCGATTCCAATGGCCAGGCCGCCAGCAGCCTGGATCTGCTCAACAGCCAGGCTTGTCGGCCCAGCCTGGCGACTTAGCAGAGCAACTCTGGCCCCTCGGTCAGCCAGAAAGCGGGCCATACTCCTCCCGAGGACGCCTGTGCCACCAGTGATCACGGCCGTGCGGTCACGAATGTCAAATAAGGACTGATCTGCGTTCACTCAGGGGCCTCCGGGTCTCTCGCTGGTTGCACTGTACTCCTGATCCGTTGCCTCTGTCAAGGAATGTCATGATGGCGCTTCCCTTGACAGGTTCCCTCTTCCTGCGTATACTCTCTTTTAAGGCTATATAAAAATATAATTTTATCTCTCTAAAAATAGATGGCTCCGCGGGCTGACCGGCTCCGGGACATGGGATCTCTGTGTGTGCGAGCGAGACCTGTGTGAACCGGTGCTATCAGTGGAGCTGGTGCTGCTCCGGATCGCCATCTCCAGTTCTTCTCAGGAGCAAGCGTGTATGAAATTGCAATCCTCCAGGGTTACCATGCAGAGTAAGGTAGGAGATGCTGGCACCATTCGCGCTGCCAACGAGGTGCTGAGTGGAAAGACACAGCGTGGTCTGTTCCGCCGTGTGCTCCCTTTTCTTGGACCCGCTTTCATTGCCAGCGTGGCCTATATCGATCCTGGCAATTTCTCAACCAATATTCAGGGGGGAGCGCGCTTCGGCTACCTGTTGCTCTGGGTCATTCTTGTCAGCAACCTGATGGCTATGCTGATTCAAACGCTTTCGGCCAAGCTGGGCATTGCCACCGGTCGGAATCTGCCTGAGATGTGTCGTACCTATTTCCCACGGCCGCTGGTGCTGGGCATGTGGGTCCTGGCAGAAGTGGTGGCCATGGCAACCGACCTGGCCGAGTTTCTGGGTGCAGCCCTTGGTTTTCAGTTGCTGTTCCATATTCCGCTCCTGATCGGAGGGCTGCTCACGGCGGTCGTCACCTTTATCATTCTGGGGTTAGAGCGTTATGGGTTCCGGCCACTGGAGGCAGTGATCAGTGTGCTGGTAGGGACCATTGCTATCTGTTATGTGATTGAAACCGTCCTCGTGCGGCCCGCGTGGGGGGCGATTGCCTATCATGCGGTCGTTCCGCAGTTCGATGGGGCAGAGAGTGTCCTGCTGGCCTCAGGCATTCTTGGGGCAACGGTCATGCCGCACGTCATTTATCTGCACTCCGCCCTGACGCAGGGCCGCGTGGTGGTGCGTGATCCACAGCAGTTGAAAAAGCTCTTTCGTTATGAGTTACTGGACGTGATCATCGCCATGGGGATCGCGGGGTTTGTCAACGCGGCCATGCTCATTATGGCGGCGGGAACCTTTTTCGAGGCTGGCCTGAGTCATATCGCCTCGCTGGAGGAGGCCTATCGCACCTTGCAACCCCTGCTGGGGAGCGCTGCGAGCTGGGTCTTTGCCATTTCGTTGCTTATTTCGGGACTCTCGTCCTCCACGGTCGGCACCATGTCAGGTCAGGTGGTGATGCAAGGGTTTTTGCATCGTCAGGTGCCTGTCTGGTTCAGGCGGCTGGTGACCATGCTACCGTCGCTGGCCGTCATTCTGGCTGGCTTTGATCCCACCACCACACTTGTGATGAGCCAGGTGGTGCTCAGTTTCGGTATTCCCTTTGCGCTGGTACCTTTAATTCTCTTTACTCGTCGGCGAGATCTCATGGGCGTGCTGGTCAACGCCCGTCTGACGACCATCCTGGCCGCGGTTGTGGCTGTGCTTATTATCCTGCTCAACCTCTTCCTGTTATATCAGATCTTTACGGGAGGCTAAGTTGATGGTTCAGCCGTCGGAGGGGCAGAGACTCAAGCTGCTCGTGCCCCTGGATGGGTCACATCTGGCTGAAGCGGTGCTGCCAACCGTTGTGGCGCTGGCGCAGCGCTGCCAGTCCCAGGTGATGCTGCTCCATGTCGTCGAGCGCCATGCGCCCACCCGAGTGCACGGGGAGCGGCACCTGCAGAGCGGAGCCGAAGCGCAGCTCTACCTGGAGGAACTGGCAGACCGCCTGCGTCAGCAGGGAATACTGGTTGAGCAGCATGTACATGCAGATTGTGAGGATCATGTAGCCCGTGCCATTGTCGAGCATGCTCAGGAGCTGGAGAGTGATCTGGTGGTGATCTGCACCCATGGGACTGGTGGCGTGCGCGACCTGCTCTCCGGCAGCATCGCCCAGCAGGTGCTGCAGCGTGGCACCCGGCCTGTCTGGCTGGTTCAGCCTCGCAAGGACGGCAGCGCGCCGCCTTGCGCACTCAGACGGATTCTGGTGCCTCTGGATGGCACGCCGGAGCATGAGCCTGCATTGGAGCCGGCCATTGCACTGGCGCGCTGCTTCGGGGCCGAGTTGCATCTAGTCTTCGTCATTCCCACCATTGCGACCCTGGCTGGAGGGGCAGCCGTTGCGGGGTTGTTGCTGCCCGCCACCATGCGGGCCGTGCTCGATCTTGCCCAGCATGGGGCCGAAGAGTATCTTGAGGAGACCGTAGCGTTCTGTCGTCGTCAGGAGGTAGTGGCGCAGGCGCAGGTGCTGCGTGGAGATCCAGTGTCAGAGGTGGTGAAGCTGGCCACGCGGCTGGAGGTTCACCTGATTGTCCTCGCCAGCCACGGTCGAGCCGGTCTGGATGCCTTACTGGCCGGCAGCGTCGCGGCTCGCATCGTGGGACGCAGCGCCCTCCCGCTGCTACTCGTGCGTGCCGCTCCGCAATCGCCGTTGCAGGGCGGAGGACCGTAGGTAGAGATCGCCGTAGAGGCCTAGGCGGTCACGGTGATCTGCTCCGCCAGTTCGGCGCTGAGCATGTGTTCCACCTCACATGAGGCCTCGCCGACGCGGATGCGCAGCGGGCCACCAAACGGCGCCCGCTCGATTACCTGAACGCGCACTTCAGGGTAGAGGCCCAGCTGACCCAGATAGCGTAGTTTAGCGGCATCCTGGTCATTGACCCGCAGGATGCGCGCCTCCTGACCCTCAGGGAGTTGCAGCAGAGGCTGACCGAGGCGTTGCGTGATCACGCCCTCTCTGCTGGGAATGGGATCGCCATGAGGATCAACGGTTGGATAGCCGAGCAGGGCATCGAGTTTCTCCTCGAACTCTTCGGAGATCACGTGTTCCAGCTTATCGGCCTCGTCGTGGACCTTGTCCCAGCTATAGCCAAGCTCGCGCGCCAGATACAGTTCCAGCAGGCGGTGGTGGCGAATGACCTCTTTGGCCTTGCGTTCACCCAGCGGAGTCAGGCAGACCCCACGGTAGGGAGTGTGCTGCACCCAACCAGCTTTGGCGAACTCCTTGAAGAGGAGCGTTACGGTTGCATCACTGACTCCCAGGCGCTCGCTCACCGCTGAGGTCGAGACCTTTTGCCCGCGTTCCTGCATGGTGTAGATGACCTTCAAGCAGTCGCTGATGCGCGGGGCCAGTGCCTGTATCGGTTCATCCATGATAAAAAGGCGCGCGCTGGCCTGCCGGCCTTAGCCGTGAGGAAAAGCGCGCTCCTCCTTTCGCAAGATGATCCACTCGCTGGTGGCCCGAACCCGACACCGCTGCCTGGGCGGCGTCGCCACTCGCAGACGTCTTCCTGCAACAAGCTCTTGCATGACTTGCATGACACACAATCCGCTCAGTCCTCTCCTCCTGAGGTGGCCGACCATCCCGCTGGCCTCTGCCAGCCGCCTGGCAGCGCTTCCAGCCAGACCGTTTCCTGACTCCCTCGCTGGCAGAGAATCTAGTATGCAGGAAAATCTATATCACATATTCGGAGCAGACGCAAGGCGCATGCGGTGAGAGCCACCAGCAGCGAGCGTCTTCTGCGGGTCTACCAGACGGCCATCAGGGCACCGATGACACCGTAGAGCAGGAAAACGCTGCCAAGAGCAATGTCTCCCAGGGAGCTGGAGAAGCCCTTGAAGCCTGTGCTCAGGACTCCGAGCACGAGGGCGACACCTAACCAGGCAAGTTCCAGCAGAAGACGTCTGCCCAGCCGCAGATGTGGTTGGCGATGGAGCGGCAGGACGATGACCAGCACCACCGTAGCTGCCAGGATAGTGGCCAGAAAGACAGCACCGATGACCGCCAAAGGAGCATCGTGGAGAATACCCCCGGCCAGGCCGATGCTGGCCCAGAGCATGCCCCAGAGGTAGAGCAGAATGCTGGCGATGAGCTCACCCACGCCGCGTTTCCGAATCTCAGGGGCAGGCGTGACGTAGGGCGTCGGATGATACGGGTCATAAGCGCTGGTCCCCAATGGATATGGATACGGATAGTAATAGGAATAGGCCTCGGGTGAGAGGGAGGACTGGCCGGATGGCAGCCCTGTCGGTTGTTCTGGCAGAGGAGCCAGGATCTTGAACTGGTTTTCATCAAATGGGTTCTGATGTGCGAGGGCTGCGGGGAGACGAGCATCCTGGTGGCCTGGCCCAGCTCCTGGCGGAACAAGCTCTGTCAGATCGGCATAGGAGTCCGAGAGTGTGCTACCACAGTACCCGCAGAAAGTACTTGTCGGCGGGTTCTCGCGACCGCAGATTGGACAGTGTTGGCTCATGACGTTTGTAACCCTCTTACTCTCTCTACTCAAAGAACCAGGATGACAACGGGTTAAGGGACATCATACCTGAATCGCCTTGCTACCACACGGCACTGAGGTGAATGAGGCCGATCGATCCGTTCGCTTTCACAGAGCATTGTATAAGATAGGGCAAGATAGAGAAAAGGGGTCAGGAGGACCATGAAGAACGCCCTGTGGCCGCCGGACGGGAGAGCTGCAGTCAGGTAGTGGAGAGAGCGTTTGTTCTGTCTCGCCTCTCCTCGTCCGGCGTACGTACTAGCGCTGAGGTGTGCGTGCAGCGATGAAGGAGGCGTACCAGTAGCCACTATCCTTAACGATGCGGCGCTGGGTACTGTAGTCGATATACACGATACCAAAGCGTTTGCTGTAGCCAAAGGCCCACTCGAAATTGTCCAGCAATGACCAGACGAAGTAGCCGCGGACAGCAGCGCCGCCAGCCAGAGCCTCGCCCAGCGCCTGAATATGCCTGCTCAGATAGGCAACACGCTGCGGATCATGAATATGTTCGTTACCATCCCACTCATCGCGGAAGGCGGCCCCATTCTCAGTCACCATCATGGCCTGCGGAGCGTACTCGTGCTGTAGCCGCAGCAGGAGATCCCTGATCCCCTCAGGATAGACCTCCCAGCCCATCTCAGTGTAGGAGGCCCCAGGCACAGCAGTGACCGATTCATGGGAGAGGCGTGTGGCGATCGAGCTGTCGTGCTCACCTGCGGTGGCACTCACGACGAGGCGAGTGTAGTAATTGACCCCCAGAAAATCGAGAGGGCAGGCGATGATCTCCAGATCGCCAGGTTCTACCGGTGGAGGAGTTGTATGTAAGTAGGTAAAAAGTCCTTCAGGATACCTGCCCCGATAGAGGGGGTCAATGAACCAGCGATTGTGGAAGGCATCGGCCTGCGTGACGCTCTCCTGCGTCTCTGGCCGGTCGTCGGCAGCGTAGACGGGCGTAAAATTGAGCACGATGCCCACCTGAGCATCCTGGCGGCTATGGGCGCGCAGGCGTGGTACTGCCAGACCATGGGCGAGGAGCAGATGGTGGCCGGCATTGACAGCGGCCTGCAGATCGTGGAGGCCCGGGGCGTGCTCGCCGGAGCCGTGGCCAAGGTAAGCGCTGCACCAGGGTTCGTTGAGCGTGGCCCAGCAGGTCACGCGATCCCCCAGGCGCCGAGCCACAATTTCAGCGTAGTCGGCAAAGGCCTGAGCTGTGTTGCGGTTCAACCAGCCACCGTCGCTCTGGAGAGCCAGCGGTAGATCCCAGTGAAAGAGGGTGATGACCGGGGTGATCTGGTGCGCCAGCAGCGTATCGACCAGGCGGTCATAGAAATCGAGACCACGCATATTGACTGCACCCGTGCCCTGCGGCAGCACGCGCGGCCAGGAAATGGAGAAGCGATAGGCGCCGATGCCGAGCTGTGCCATCAGGGCCACATCGTCCTCCATGCGATGGTAGTGGTCAGCGGCGATATCGCCTGTCTCTCCCTGGTGGGTCTTCCCCGGAGTGCCAGAGAAAGCGTCCCAGATGGAGGGGCCACGCCCGTCCTCGTAGGCGGCACCTTCTATCTGATAGGCCGAGGTCGCAACACCCCACAGGAAGTCTGGCGGAAAGCTGGCTGAGATCTCCTCAGGAGCAGCTTGCTGCCGTGTGGCAGGACTGTTACGAGATGGATGACTCATTAATCCTCCTTGTGCAGGCGGAGCCGGAACTATCTGCCGCCTGTAGTAATGCGCTCGCTGCCGGGAGCCAACCGGCTGGATTGCTGTTGCTGCCATATGTTATCACCTGTTCTCCCCCGACTCGGTTGCTGCAGTTGAGTGAACATACCGCGCAACCGCATCGTCTCTGCGGACTGACGCTTTACATAAGGTGGTTGAGTGTGCTCATCTTGCCGGCTGTACAAAGGGATGGGGCGACCGCAAGCGCAGTCGCCCCATGCTGGTTGGCGATTACCCCTGCGGCATCCATGCCTTTGACTCACATCCGTGTCTGCTTCAAGAAGCGTCCTTACTGGTTCAAGGGGTAGAGAGTGAGCTAGCGTTGCTCCTGATCCGGAACGATCTCCTTCTGCTTTCAGTTCGCTTCATTGCCTCGTTGTATGGCTGCAAACGGTGCGATGCCGGCCCCTGACAGGATCATAAGGACAACAGGATACCATGACAACCATATGGTTGACTCCGGCAAGCGCTACGCAAAAAGCGTACCTGCTGTTTACTATTCGTTCAGTGGACTCTCTTGCTCCTTGCGATGAATGGTGAAAGTCCCACACGATTCGCGTACGACCAGCTGAGTTGGTAACTGAATGCGAATGGCTCTCTCCGCAGCCGCCTGGATCGGAGCTGATCGGGCGTCCAGGGACGGTGGTGATTGCAGAAGAGAGAGAAGCAACTCGATGGCGTTCCTTCCCATCTCATAGAATGGCTGCTTGATCGTGGTCAGCGTGGGCTTCACGTGTGCTGAGAACGGAATGTCGTCAAAGCCCACCACCGCGATGTCGGCTGGAATGTGTAGCCCCACTGCCTCTGAAACGGCCATGAACCCATAGGCCATCTGGTCGTTGGCGATAAAGATCGCATCGGGCCGCTGTGAGGCGGGCAGGCTCGCGACGAGTTCCGCGCAGGATCGACCACTGCCTGCCTCGAAGGTTCCCTGAAAGACCAGCGCCGGGTCCAGCCCCAGGCCAGCGTCGCTGAGGGCCTGACAGTAGCCCTGGTAGCGCTCCTGGGAGCAGCGGAAGGCGGGTGGTCCCTGCAGGTGAGCGATGCGCCGATATCCCAGTCGGATGAGATGCCTGGTGGCCTGGTAGGCACTGACCAGGTTATCGATCCCGACCGAGGGCAGGTCGCTGGAGTCCCCTTGATCGTCAATGACGACTACTGGCAGGCCCTGAGCTGCCAGCTGGACGAGCTGGGGAGTCAGCTGGCCCGGTTGCAGCACCAGCAAGCAGGAGGTCAGGCGCATGGCCAGAATGCGATCCAGCATATCGCTGCGCTGATGTTCAGGATTGATGCTGTAGAGGACGATCTCATAGTCGGTGTGCTCGATTGCTTCAGCAGCACCACGTAAGATCTCCGGTACAGCCGGTGAAGTGAGAGGAGGAGTGAGGACGCCAACCAGGCGACTGCGGCCACCGGCCAGCCCCGAAGCTGCCATGCTCGGTACAAAGCCCTGTTCGCGCATGATGCGTAGCACACGCTCGCGTGTCTCAACGTTAACGTTGCTGCGCTGATTCAACACGCGCGAGACCGTAGCTTTTGAGACGCCGGCCAGACGTGCAATGTCTTCTATGGTTACTTTCGGCTTCATACTGCCTTCTCGTTTCCCGCGCTGTCACTACAGCAAGGCCGTACGCTCCGCCGGGTTTCATCCTCCAGCTCTGAGGATGAAAGCGGTTTCATTGCTTTAAGCATAATATGAAAGCGCTTTCATGTCAAGAGTTTCGCCTAGCAATCTGACCGACTTGCGATTCTGATCCCCCGGACAGGTCCCCGCTCGGTCAGGATCGACTGTTGAGCGTGCCGGCCGGGCCATGCTCCTCCTGGAGGGAGCAGGAGGAACCGCTGAGCAGCAGGGCCAGCTGCCCGTGTGGTATGATGCTGCCAGCAAGGAGGTGGGCATGAGATCTGAAGATCGCTTTGCATCGCTTGCTCTGCGATGGCTCTGGCAGCCATGTGCCTGGCTGATAGGCCGGGTCCGCGATCAGTATGCTGAGTTCGTGGCGGCTGTGCACTTTTTAACACTGCTGCCATTGCCTGGTGAAGGAACACTCTTTGAGCGTCAGAAGGAGGGCCAGCCGCGGCTGGTGATGGGCAGCCTCTATTACCCGCTGGTGGGACTGTTAGTGGGCTTCCTGCTCTTTCTGCTGGCTGAGTTTTCTGCCAGCCATCTGCCGCCGCTGGTGATGGCAGCACTGCTGGTGGTCGGCGGCGTGATCCTCACCGGTGGATTGCATCTCGATGGTGTCATGGATAGCTGTGATGGTCTCTTTGGTGGAGTCAGCCGCGAGCGTCGTCTGGCGATTATGCATGACAGCCGTGTTGGCAGCTTCGGGGTGCTTGGGGCTGTCTCTCTGCTCCTGTTGCGCTTCTGTGTCATTGTCAGTTTACCGCTCTCGGGTCTGCTGGCGGCCTTGCTGGTTGCGCCAGCGCTGGCCCGCTGGACGATGGTCCTCTGTGCGAGCCTCTTTCCTCCGGCTCGTCCGAGCGGGCTGGGGGCGGCCTTTCATCAGACCATTACTCTGCGCCGACTCCTGCTGGCTGGCCTGTTCAGCGTGCTGATTGCGCTCTTGTTTGCTCATCTGGCCGGTCTCATCACCTGGATGGTGTCCAGTCTGTTGGGTCTGGTGATCTGCGTTGCGATCGCCCGCATGCTGGGAGGCCTGACGGGCGATGTCTGCGGCGCCATCGGCGAGGTGACCGAGGTCTCGGCCTTGCTCGCCCTGTTACTCCTGCATGCTTCCCTTTAGAAACGATCGAGGTCGTCTCGCATGAGCTGGTCTCGACAGTAGAAAGGAGGCCTTCTCTGTGATGTCCACTGCTGAGAAGCGGGAGCCTGCTCCGCAGCTCCTGCTGATCCTTGGAGGTGCTCGCAGCGGCAAAAGCAGTTTTGCGCTTCGTCTGGCGCAGCAGAGTGGGCGCAGCGTCGCCTTTATCGCCACGGCCACGGCCAGTGACGCAGAGATGCGTGAGCGCATTCGTCGTCATCGTGCTGAACGCCCCGCCCACTGGCACACGCTTGAGGAGCCTCTGGCCCTGACCAGAGCCGTTCTGCAGGCTGCCGCTCTTGCTGACATCCTTCTGCTGGATTGCCTGACGCTCTGGCTGGCCAATCGTCTGCTGGCCCATGGCCAGGCCCAGGCCCAGGAGGAGGCGCTGGTAGGGGAGACCGTTGAAGACGAGGTGCTGACGGAGATCGAGGCCCTGCTGCGCAGTCTGCAGACGCTTCGGCCCCATCAGCGGCTGATTGTCGTCTCAAACGAAGTTGGCCTGGGCGTGGTACCGCCTTACCCGCTCGGACGGCAGTATCGTGATCTGCTCGGCCTGGCGAACCAGCGCCTTGCCGCGGTGGCGGCGCGCGTCTATCTGATGATAGCTGGTATCCCTCTTGATCTCAAGCGTCTGCAGGCTGCTGATAGCGATCTTCTACTTCTGTAGCTGTGGCGCCTCGGGAATCAGGCTGATCTCCTGGTGGGAAGGGAGCGCATCCGCTGCTGTACGACGAGAAAGATCGGAAGGGCGGCGCCTTCCGCCAGCAGACAGAAGGCGATCGTCAGTGGCAGCGAGAGGCTGTAGAGAAGGCCGATGGCGGCGCTGCCCAGGAACCAGAAGATGCCGTAGCCAGCGGTGAAGAGGCCGTAGGCCGAGGCGCGGCGCTGTGGCGCCACCATCTGCGCGACCACGGCGGGCACGATCGACTCATGGACGCCCATGCCCAGACCCCAGAGGGCCACACCCAGCAGTGCTGCCCAGAGGCCTCCCAGGAAGACGAGCGGGGCGAACAGTGCCGAAACGAGAGTGAGGGGAATCAGCACGACGATTCCCAGGCGGTCGAAGAGCCGTCCAGCAACCAGCGATCCCAGACCACTGATTCCCATCGCCACGGCGTAGAAGACTGGGATCAGCGTGCCCGATACGCTGGAGCTGCGCGCAAAGTGGTAGGCGATCAGCGGGAAGTCCGCAAAGCCGGCCGCGACCAGCACGGCGCCCGCCAGGTAGAGCCAGAAGAGCGCTGGCATGCCTCGGCCCTGCACACTGATGGCGGGAGCGGTCTCCATCTCCTGAGGACGCGGGTAGAGGAGCCGTGCACTCACCAGAATCGCCAGTGTGGTGGCAGCCGGGATGGCCAGCAAGGCAAAGGCGAGCCGATAGCTCCCTTGCAGCGCCAGGACGCCGGCGATGGCCAGGGGGCCCACGAGTGCACCGAACTGGTCAAGGGCCTCATGGAAGCCGAAGGCCCAGCCGAGGCCCATCTCGTGGGCGGCGTGTGAGAGCATGACGTCTCGAGGCGGGTTGCGAATGGCCTTGCCGACGCGCTCCAGAATGATCAGCAGGCCGGCCAGGGGCCAGCTCCCGGCAAGCGCCAGCAGAGGAACTGCTGCCATCTGTATGAGGTAGCCCACGATCGTGATAGGCCAGTAGTGGCCACTACGGTCGCTGAGGGGACCGGAGACCAGGCGTAGGCCATAGCCCAGGAGCTCGCCCAGTCCGGTGACGATGCCAACAGCCGCGGCGCTGGCGCCCAGCAGCGCCAGGTACGGTCCCAGAATACTCCGAGCCCCCTCGTAGGTGAAATCTGCAAAAAAGCTCAGAATGCCGATGAGGAGAACGAAGCGAAACGCTCTGGTCTTCATGGAGGTCGTGTCTATCACCGTCTCTTCTCTCCTGCCCTCACAGATAACGGGCAATCAGCGCCGTGAAGCACAGCGCTCGGCTCAGATCAGTCTCTTTATTCTACCCAGAGATACTGCGATACTGCTACCGGTCTTGCAGGGGCCGTTGTCGCTGGATCTTGCTGTGCAGGCTGTACGACGTACCTCTTGCCTCCTCACCAGACGCTCTGCAGAGCGCTGAGAGATCAGCCAGTCCCGAACTATCACAATCCAGTCATGTGGACAGAAGGTCGAGGCCATGATGGTCGCCACCAGGGTGGTATACTGGCTCTGAAAGACGTCGATCGTGGGAACGCGGTCGCTCAAACTGACACTGATACGGTGCCTGTGTCTCGCTACCCCATCTATTCTCTTGCGGGAGATGACGGTTGAAGAAGCTGCGCTCTTTTTCATCGAAACATGGATATATACTTTCCTGGCGGGCGATCATCAGTTGTGTGCTGCTGACGCTGGTTGGCTTCAATCTGCGCTCCGTGATCCTGGGGGTCCCGCCAGTGCTGCCCCTGGTACAGCGTGATCTGGATCTCTCCTACGCGGAAGCTGGCTTACTTACCTCCATGCCCCCCTTGATTCTGGGAGTGAGTGCCTGGTCGTCAGGCTTTCTGGTTGAGCGTCTGGGGGAGGAGCACTGTGTCTTACTGGGCCTGCTCTTGCTGGCCGGTGGGGCCTTGTTGCGTGCACTCTGGCCCACGGCGCTAGCCCTCTTCGCTTTCACAATTGTTCTGTGTGTGGGAGTTGTGCTGGCTCAGACCGCCGTGCCTGTGCTCGCGCGGCACAGGTTCCCACAGCAGATCGGGCTGGTGACCGCCCTCTTCAGCGACGGCCTGATCATCGGTGAAGCGGTGGCGGCAGGCCTGACCGTGCCTCTGATGCAGCGTTTTCTGGGGGGGGAGAACTGGAGAGGGACCTTTGTCCTCTGGAGTCTGCCAGTGCTGTTGCTGATCCTGCTGTGGGTCTGGCTGCTTCCGCCGTGGAGGAAAAGAGGGCTGAGTGACGCGGGGGAAGAGCAGCAGACGCTCCGTGGAGTGGCTTATGGAGAGCGTCGCGAGAGAATACGGCCGAGGACTGGCAAGGGACGTCCGGAGTCTCCTCCCTCCGAAGGATCGCGAGGGCGGCGTGTGCATGCCCTCCATCTGGGTATTTTGCTAGGGGGTGGTAGTCTGGTCTACTTCGGGATGAACGCATGGATTGCTTCCTACAATGTCGCATTGCAGCGGAGCGCGCTGACCCCGCTGGTGTTGGGGGTGCTCAATACCGCACAGCTGCCGTCCAGCCTGGCAATCACGCTGTTTGCAGAGCAGCTCGCCGGACGGCGCTGGCCCTTTGTGGGGGCCGGTCTGATTTGCACCTGCTCGACCATTGCCTGGCTGGTCTCTCCTGCGCAGATGGAGGTCGTCTGGGCTGCCCTCATTGGTGCCTCATCGGCGCTGGTCTTTACCCTGGGTATTGCGCTGCCGCCGCTGCTGGCCGAGCCAGACGAAGTAGCGCGTCTGACCGGCATGACCCTTTCATTGACTTATGCCGTCGCTTTTGCTGGTCCCCTGGTTGGGGGTGCGCTCTGGGATCTCTTTGACCTGCCGGCGCTAGCCTTTCTGCCTGTGCTGATCGCTGGTCTCCTGCTGATTATTCTGGGAGCGCTATTGCCGGAACGCGCCTCCTTCAATCTTCCCGGAGCAGGGCTGCGGACGCGACCTGCGGTCGAGGAGGGCATGGACCACTACACTGCTGGCGGGGCTGACAGCCGAGGGTAGGGAGTTGCATTGAGGGACCAGGACGTTGTTAGATGAGGGCAGATCACAGCAATCTCACTGAAGGAGGCTCGATCTCTGATGTGCTATGATGATTCTGCCCGTCCCCCGGTGCCTGAGGGTGCAGATGGCCATGCTCAGGGAGAAGATCTTGTTCTGACCGCCGCTGATGGCAATCGCTTTGCTGCCTACTTCGCTCTGCCAGCCCATCTCGGGCCTGCCCGTGTTGTGATCTACCCTGACGTGCGTGGCCTGCATCAGTTTTACAAGGATCTCGCTCTGCGCTTTGCTGATATAGGTATTACCGCCCTCGCCCTGGACTATTTTGGACGGACCGCGGGTCTCAGTGCACGGGACGATTCTTTTGAATTCTGGCCGCATGTTAAGCAGATGAAACTCGCTCAATTCTTTCTGGATGTGCGAGCAGCTCTTGATTACCTGCGCGAACGCACAGGCAGCGAGGGAGCGACCTTCCCGGTTGGCTTCTGTATGGGAGGCAGCCTGACCCTGCTCTCTGGAGGCGAGCGTTCATTTGGCTTTGCCGGACTGATCGCCTTCTACGCGGGCCTCAGTCGTCCTATTGCTGGCAACGGCACTGCCCTGGAGGCGGCCGAGCGCCTTGCCTATCCACTGATCGGCCTCTTTGGCGGTGCAGACCAGGGGATTCCCCTTACCCAGGTGCACGAGCTGGAAGAGAAGCTGCGTCAGCAGGGCAGCGACTATCATATCCATATTTACGAGGGGGCGCCGCATAGCTTTTTTGATCGCCGCTATGCAGAGTATGCCGCTATCTGTGCCGACGCCTGGCAGCGAGTGCGCGACTTTATTGCCGCACACTCGCAGAGATAGCGGGAGTGCGCTGCGTCTTCCAGAGGATCAGACAGATGAGACAGCTTCGCTGACGAGCGCCAGCGGAGCCATATAAGTCTGGCGCAGCGTCTCCTCAATGGAATGGGTCCGCTGGTAGCTGGCGATCATGCTGTGCGCCGGCGTCTGGCGGCTCTGTAGAAGAGCGTGCAGCGGTTCAAGGAGCAGGCGGTCAGGGTCACTTGCCAGAGCCTGCTCCGCCGCGTAGAGCACGCTCTCTGCGCCGCTGTAGATCTCCTCATTGCGGAAGCCCTCGCGAGCGGCCAGTTGATGTTTCTCCGCGTCAGGCACCGTTGCGCGCCCGGTCAGTGTGCGATCAAGCGCCAGTCCTTTGAGCAGCGCCAGCAGGGCGCCATAGAGCGCAAAGTCGCTGCAGCTATCGCAGGCCTTGAACTCGATGCGTCCCGCCTCTGCCGGGATGCGCGCCAGCCTGGTGAGCGATGGACTGCTGAAAATCAGGTCCGTTTCCTCGCTCAGATAGACCAGGGCCGCCGGGCGCCGGCCGGTGCGCAGAAATGTACGCACTGAGAGACCGTCCCACAGCTTCCCGTCGTAGAAGGGAGAGCTGAAGCTGAAGGGAACGATGTAGGGACTGTAGCTGGTAAACTTGCGGCCGATATCGATCAATTCCTGGGACTGCCAGCTTCGACACGAGAGACTCAGATCGGGGCCGTAGGTCAGAAAGGTGCTCAGGGCTGTGCGGTCTTCTGGCGAGCGCTCCAGAAGGCGCTGTTCGTAAGCGTTGAGCGGTGGATCAGGGATAAAGCAGGTGCGATAAGGGTTGTAGCTCGTCAGCACAGGCGTCAGCTCATGGCGTGCAGCCGCCTGGCAGAGCATACGGAAGCTCTCTGTGAGTTCACTCAATGCTCCCAGGATGTCAGGATGAATGGTCGTCCGTATCTCAATACCTTTGGGCAGGCAGGTCAACCATTCGCCGCGAGGGCTGACACGCTCCAGTGCCTCGATATACCAGCGCTTGACGCGGATACCTGCATCGCCGATGCGCAGTTGCTGTGCATCGGTCGGATAAAGAGGCAATTCCTCAATGACGGCTGCGAGGGCCGTGAATGGAGTTGAGACAAAGTCAACGAAGCGCCCAGCGCGATCGAGAAAAGCGACCTCGTGCTCGATGCCGAAACGAAAAGTATCCATGGATTTCTTCCTCAGATACAGGTTTTGTGAACGGATGTGCTGTTCAGGAGGTCTGCCAGCGGCCGCAGGATCTGTCACGGGGGGCTTCCGGCGGTCACCTGTCAGTGCATCCCAAATCAGAGTAGATGGCTAAGATATTAGCATGACCTAACATGGGAGTCAATAGGAAAAGCTCAGATGGTATATAGAGACATCCGAGGCGAGCAGACAGACAGGAAGGTAGCAGACAGGAGCTGAGGTGATGGATCACTGTTCGCCTCGTGTCCACAGGTGGGCATTGCTATGCTCACCGATGGCTGGACCAGATGATGTGGGGGGTAATTCTCAGGCCGCCAAAGCCGGGCGGGATGGGGGTAGCACTGCTGGTGTGCCAGCAGAACTCAAGTGCTGGTCCCAGAGTCATCTGACGTTGCCAGAGCGCCCCCTCTCGCTGCTCCAGCAGCCCCGCAAGCACCCTGTCAAACTGGGTGTAGCTCATTCCCGCCGGTTTAGCGAACCAGAGCGCTGTTTGCATCCCGGTGAAGTCAGGTGCACCAGCGTAGAGGCGATAGAGGCCCCCACTGCCCCAGGCCGCCAGTTGCGCGATGCGCTGGTGAGGCTCGGCACATGGGACACTGATCGCCGTCTGATTGAGGGTATCAAGGGCGGCCGAGCTGTCGAGCAGGTACCAGTCTTCGTAGACCGAACGTTGTTCCGCTGCCCAGGGAAGGCTGGTTGCACGTAGCACTGCCGAGTGCAGCAGACCCTCCTGAGACTGAGTCGGCAGCGTGGCATGGAAGTGGCAGAGGTACTCCTCATAGGTTGCAGGGGCGACCTCCTGGATAGGCTGATGCCAGAAAACGTAGGCCAGCATAGGAATCCTCCAGTGCTTCTCTCCGCTGATTATATCCCAACGGTTCTGCTCTTCACAGGTACCTGCGCGAACGGCGAGCTTGCCGGCTGGGGATGGAGATGTGTATAATGAGAGGCCTCGTATGTCTCGTTCGATGGGAAAGCCTCTTAGCACAGAAAGCAGGATCTATGCTGACCCGACGACCTCCAGAACACTTCAGCCGACTTCAGCGTGTCTTGAAAACGATCTTCAGTGGACCAGCCTGGCGCAATCGCACCTTGCTGGCCGTCTCACTCTCCGTTTGCGGAGCGTATTCTGGCATTGCTATGATTGGGCCGGTGCGTGTGCTCTATGCTCAGGAGCATGGAGCCTCGCTGGAAGTGATCGGAGCCATGGCCTCCGCCTATCTGGTATCCAATTTCATCTTTCAGTATCCCCTGGGCTGGCTTGCAGATCGCTGGGGACGCAAGCAGGTGATGCTTCTTGGCCTGCTGGTGCAGGCAGCTCTGGCAGCGCTCTATCTTCTGATCAGCGATCCGCTACTCTTTGTCCTGCTGCGTTTCCTGGAGGGCATCGCCGCCGCCTCGCTGCTGCCTTCGGCACGGGCGCTGATTGTCGATATCGTGCCTCCAGAGCAGCAAGGCGAGGCCTTTGGGATTTTTGGTTCATTCTTTAACGCAAGCTTTCTGATCGGGCCAGCTCTGGGAGGGTTGCTGGCGTCGGTGGGCTACGTCGCGGCCTTTCTCGGAGCAGTGGTGGTGCGCCTGATCGGAGCCGTGCTGGTGCTGACTCTCATTCATGGAGTGACGTCAAAGGAACCTCGCCCGCGCAAGACCGGGCTCAAACATTCCCCGAGCGTCCTCTTTACATGGCCCTTGCTGGCAGCCTATCTGCTGGCTTTTGGCGATTATCTTTACCTCGGTTACGATCTCACGCTGACGCCGCTCTGGTTGCATGATCACCTGGGCGCTTCGGTGGCTATGATTGGCCTGCTCTACACCGCCTGGGCCATTCCCAATGCCATCTGCTCACCCCTGGGAGGAAGAGTCGCCGATAGTCGGCGCCGTTCGGCCTTGATCCTTATCTTTGGCCTGGTCCAGGTGCCGATCTACATCGCCTATGGCCTGTTCTCTCTCTTGATCATCATTAGCGTTTTGTTTGTAATACATGGGATCGTCTATGCTTTTATCCAACCAGCGATCGATGCTCATCTGGCAGCTTTTTCTGATAAAGACTTCAGAGCACGAGTCCAGGGACTCTACACTGCTGTTGGTCTGGTCGGAGCATTTGTTGGAAGCAATATCTTTGTACCCCTGTACGCACTTGATTATCGATACCCCTGGTTTATGATGGGCTGCTTGTATGGACTCTGCGTTCTTGGCGGCGGGCTGATCATCCGCTGGCGAGAGCAAGCGAGCGAAACCCTGCGCCCGGAGGAAGCTCTGATTGAGGAGTCTTCAGCCAGGGTGATTCTTCCTGACTGAACGGAACGTGAGGAGCCGCCGAAACAATCAGCGTCTTCACGATCTTACGGCAGCTCCTCGCTGGATCAACCATTTTGTACCCTGCAGACCACGCGAAACCAGCTTTTCATCCGCATCTTCATGGGCGCCTGAACCTGTTCTCTACCTCTACCAGCTATCCTCTTATGCAGAATGCTGACACATACGCTACTATCTCTATTTGAGGGAGGACGTTCTATGGCGGTTCTGTCTGAGCCTCGCCTGACCATCGCTATCGATCCTGGGTACCTGCGCCTGAAGCGCATCTGCGATGTCGTCTTCACCCTGCTCATCATGATTCCGCTGCTGCTGGTTATAGGAGGCATTGCCCTCCTGATTCGCCTGGATTCTAAGGGGCCGATCTTTTTCCGCCAGAAGCGTCTGGGGTTGAATGGGCGTGAGTTTACTCTCCTGAAATTTCGCTCGATGTATGTGGACAGCAATGACACACTACACCGCGAAGCTATAAAGCAGTATATGAACGGTCACAAGCTCAATGGGAACAGCGGACAGGACAGTCCCTATAAGTTAGTCGATGATCCGCGCATCACGAAGATCGGACATTTTATTCGCCGAACAAGTATTGATGAGCTTCCGCAGTTCTTCAATGTCCTGCGCGGAGAGATGTCGCTGGTAGGGCCACGCCCGCCGTTGCCCTATGAGGCGGAGTGCTACAGTGAGCGCGACTGGTTACGTCTGGCCGGTAAGCCTGGTCTGACGGGATACTGGCAGGTCTATGGTCGCAGTCGGGTTGATTTCCAGACGATGGTCGAGATGGATATCGCCTATCTCCAGCGCCAGTCCATCCGGGAGGATCTGAAGCTGATCCTGCGCACACCGCTCATCATGATCAGCGGCCGTGGCGGAGCCTAGTGCGACATACCCTTGTTTGCCTCTTCCATCGTGCTCCGTAGGGCCGGCGCCGGGTGGGACTGCCGCTCGGTGCCGGCTTTGCTCTCGTGCCACTCACGGGCGAGCTACGAAGTCCCAGCGTTCATTGCGAGCATAGGTTTCTTCAAACTGTCTCAAGCTATAGGGGCCATTCCCGTCCAGATCGAAGATCTGCAAGCCGGCCTGGTTATGCAGCAGGTCGTAGATATCAGCCGGCTCTGTCTCGTAGTAGTCAGCGCCGCCCTTGCCGTGCTCAAAGATGATGATGGGCCGGTAGCGGCTGATGGTCGCCAGTGCTCCCTCGATGACCAGACGTTCCGCGCCCTCAACGTCGATCTTGATCAGCGCTGGCGCGAAGTTCCGCGGCAGGTTAGCATCGAGGGTCTCCGTTCTCACCGTCAGTTGCTCCACATCCCGGCTGCTGTGTTCCCTGGCCTGGAAGCCACTGCGCGCGGGTACATGTCTGACGTAACTGACACTCTCCCGCATAGAATGCGGGAGGTTCTTCTTTCATCCAGCCACCTTGCCCATCTTCCTCCTAGGAGAGAGACGGGTAGCGGGTGTCTGTCCAGAAGCGTTGCGTACCTTCTTCGAGGTACCCGTTTCCGATT
>JBHOQN010000026.1:0-96645 GCA_042408965.1 Ktedonobacteraceae bacterium | reverse complement strand
AATCGGAAACGGGTACCTCGAAGAAGGTACGCAACGCTTCTGGACAGACACCCGCTACCCGTCTCTCTCCTAGGAGGAAGATGGGCAAGGTGGCTGGATGAAAGAAGAACCTCCCGCATTCTATGCGGGAGAGTGTCAGTTTACCAGCGGGTACGATTCGCAAAAGGCACGCAATCTGGCCCACCAGCCCTGGACCGTCGTCCACTGCGGAGACGGCGATGACGTTATCATTCTGGAAGGCGAAGCCACCCTCGTCACGGACGAGGATGAGCGGCAGCGCATCGATAGTGCCTACCAGAGCAAATACGTGGACCCCTACAGCGGCGCCAGGGCGACGATCCTCGAAGAGGGATGCAACCTCTACCGCGTGAATGTCAAACACGTCATGCGGTGGGAATACGGCACCATCAGCACACGCACCGACTGGAGATTCTGAGAGAACGAGCCTGCCTTCGGTGAGCAGCAGAGGGGGCATCTGCTCACTCCTGACTGTTCACCGTCGCAGTAGAGGCCCGGCCTTCTCCCTCACCCATTACCAGCACTGGTCCCCTCCCCATCCAGGCCAGCCAGTACCGACTCTCCTGCGACCGGCTCACCTGGAGACAAAGAGAGCAACGCCCACCCTGCCGGATACACCCCTATCTGCTATAATCTCAGAGCAAAATATTTCGATCGCTCTCGTTTGAAGCAACAGAAACGATTCTCATCAGGGGGGAGTGGTCTCCATGTTCTGTTCACAGTGTGGTACACGGTTTGAGGACGGGGCGCGCTTCTGTACGAACTGTGGCGCCCCACTCCAGACGTCTGGGCCGTCCGAGCCCATCGTGGAAGCCCTGCCAGCGCCGATCGCCCTTGAGGCCCAGCCGGCGCCACCGGCCAGACGCCAGGGGCGGCGCCGCGCCAGGCCGCAAGACCCCTACCGCGACCAGATTCAGCAACTCAGATTGCAGATTAAAGCCCTGAAGCTCGATCTGCAACAGATCAACAACAACCTGGCCAATGTGCGCTCTCAGTACTACATGACCGCGGCCTTCGTCCCTCGAGGCCTGCTACGCTGGGGCTATAAGGCCATGGAAGATGTTCGCCTGATGGGACCACAACAACAGAAACAGGTCCTCCAGCAACGCATCATGGAGCTGGAGCGCGAATTACTGCAGCTACAACAGGCACAGGCCGCCTGGAGAGCCAGCGTCAACCGATCTCTGGAGAGCGATCTCTAGCAGACCCGCGGGCACGAAGAGAGGGGTATCAGGGTCGAGGAGACGCCAGAGAACGCAACCACCCTCCTGGCCAGGGCTGCACTAGAAAGGTGTGCGTAATGACAGATCACCGTCCTCCGCATGATGACCATCCGGAGTCAGAACAACCTGTTCCTCTGCACGAAGAGCCCCCATACTACGAATATGTCTCTCCGCCATACCGAGGGCCGAGACTCAATGCCGGCACTCCATCAGCCAGCCCCTGGCCGACTTCACCGGCCTCCAGAGGACCTGCCGGCCCTGGAAGCATGCCACCTATCCGCCCACCTCGCAGAAGGTCGGCCACACGCCTCGTCCTGATCTTCGCCAGCCTGCTCGCCCTGCTGGCCCTGATCAGCGGCGGTCTGGCGCTCTACCTGGCCAGCCGGAGTGCCCAGGGAACTGCGACACTGCCAACCCCAGTCACCACCCGCGGTCCGAGCGCCACCGCCACGCCCACTCGCTCAGGAGCATTTCGAGAGGCAGCCTGCCCCTTCCAGCCAGGGACAGGGATCATGGTAGGACGCGATCTGACCTGCGGTTTTCTCACCGTACCTGAGGATCGCAGCCAGCCCCAGGGACGTCAGATCCAACTGGCGGTGGCTATTTTTCAGGCCGCCCATGCAGGCACGGCCTCTCTCCCCTTCCTCTACCTTTCAGGTGGACCGGGCGGGGCAACCCTCAGCGAACTTGGCCCCTACATCAATCAGGAGAATCGCGACAATGTCACCCTGGGTCGCGAGTTCATCATCTTCGATCAGCGCGGCACTGGCTACTCAACGCCCTCCCTCTACTGCAAAGAGGTTGACCAGTATAACCGTGCCACGCAGGACGTAAATCTGAGCCGTAACGCCAACGATGCTGACTACGTGCAGGCCATGCGCGCCTGCCACGACCGCTTAACAGGCGCAGGCATCCGCCTGAGCGCCTACACCACCATCGCCGACGCCCAGGATGTCCATGATCTGATTCACGCGCTAGGCTACCGCCAGGTCGATCTCTATGGGGTCTCCTATGGAACGCGCCTGGCACTGACGGTCATGCGCCTCTTTCCCCAGGATCTGCACAGCGTGATCCTCGACTCGACGGTCCCCACGCAGAGCAATCTCTTCACAAGCTATCCAGCGGCCATGCAGCACGCCTTCGATACCCTCTTCAAGGGCTGCCAGGCCAGCACCACCTGCCGCCAGCGCTACCCCCAGCTCCAGAGCATGTTCTACCACCTGGTCGAGCGGCTCAATGCCCACCCCGTCACCTTTAACGACGTCCAGTACGGCCCCGTGCTGCTCAACGGCGATGGTCTGGTGAGCTGGCTCTTCTCATCGCTCTACGTCACCAGCTTTATTCCTGACCTGCCACGGGCCATCGACCAGATCGACCACGGCCAGTACACGATCATCTCTCAGACCTATGGCCTGCTGATCTTGAGGAACGATATCAGCTACGGCATGTACTACTCGGTCGAATGCGGAGAAGATATGCGCTACACCTCGCTGCAGGGCCTGGAGACCGCCGCGCATAGCCTGCAGACCGATCTCCAGCCAGGCATGCTGGCCAGCCTCCAGGCCGATTACACGGTCTGCCAGGCCTGGAATGCGCCCCCCGTCCCAGCGCAGCAAAAGCAAGCGGTGCAGAGCACCTTGCCCACGCTGATTCTCTCTGGGGAATATGACCCGATCACGCCAACCGCCAATGCTCGGCAGGCCATGCAGACGCTGAGCCACAGCTACCTCTTCGTATTCCCAGGGACCGGCCACGGCGTCTTCCTCACCAATAGCTGTCCCGACCTGATCATGAGCGAGTTTCTCAGCAATCCCCTGCAACAACCGGACGCCTCTTGCATCAATATGATGGGAGAGCCGAACTTTACCTAGCAGGGACCCCGACCGCAGCGCCGCGCGATCAGCAGAACTGCAAGATCGGTTCGATCTGAGTGAAATCGCGGCGCCGCAGCTCTGCAGTGCTCGTCCAGTAGCAGATGCGGTCAGCATGGCTCCACTCCTTCCGCCTCTCCCATCGCAGTGGATCGGCATGGCCGAGCAGGCGACGGATCAGACTATGCTGAGCGGTACGTCACGGTCGAGCCGTTGCAGCACATCCGAGTCGTCGTGGCGATGGTCGGACCGAATCAGCTCGCGGCCCGCCCTTACGCCGACCGGCCGCCAGACTGGAATGGAGACGGCTCGCAACCGGCCAGTGGTCTGGTCACCGGCAAGCTCGCCTCCATACGGCACTACTCGATCACAAACGAGCGCCCAATGGCCTGAGCCACGGCCTGCGCTCGCGGCATCAGTTCCTGAAACTGCTCAATGGTCAGAGACTGAGCGCCGTCCTTGAGTGCCACGTCGGGATTGGGATGCACCTCAATCAGGAGGCCATCGCAGCCAGCAGCGACCGAGGCCAGCGTCATGGGGGCCACCAGATCACGCCGGCCCGTCCCCTGGCTGGGATCCGAGACGATCGGCAGATGCGAGAGCCGCTCGATCAGAGGGATCGCGCTGAGGTCCATCGTATTGCGCGTCGTGCGCTCAAACGTGCGAATCCCGCGCTCACAGAGAATCACCTGACGATTGCCCTGCGAGAGAATATACTCAGCAGCCAGCAGCCACTCTTCGATCGTAGCCGCCATGCCACGCTTGAGCAGGACCGGCTTCTGAGCGCGACCGACCTCATCGAGCAGCATGTAGTTCTGCATGTTGCGTGTGCCAATCTGCAGAATATCCGCGTACTCACAGACCAGCGGCACGTCGGCAGGAGTCATGACCTCAGTGACCACGGCCATGCCAAACTCGCGCGACGCCCTGGCGAGGAGCTTGAGGCCCTCCTCGCCCAGACCGCGGAAGCCGTAGGGCGAGGTCGATGGCTTGAACGCCCCGCCACGCAGAATCACAGCCCCCGCCTTGCGCACCGCCTCGGCCGTGGTCATGAGTTGCGTCTCACTCTCCACGGTACAGGGGCCGGCCATCATCACCACCTGGCCGCCGCCGATGCTGACCTTGCCGCCAGCGACACAGGCAACAGGCACCTCCACCACGCTATCATCGGGATGAAACTCCCGGCTGGCCAGCTTGTAGGGCTTCGAGACACGTAGCACGCTCTCCACTTCGGGAAGCGCCTCCAGGGCTTCGCCCAGAGCCGGCGTAATCGCCCCACCACCGGGGCGCCCCTGGGAATTGACCGAACCAAGCACACCGATGATGGTTCGCTCGACACCGCGCGAGGGATGACCCGTAAGACCCTCCTTTTCCAGGAACTTGAGCACGTTCTCGATAGCGGCTTCACTACAATGCGTCTTCATTACGACAATCATGACTGGTGGCTCCTTTATTGTGCACAGCGTGGACCAGGGCGAACGCTGCGCCCGCCCGATCCGAACGTGAACAGAGATGGTCAGCGCTGCTGGCTCACATGGCCAGAGTTCCCCTGCAATCGCGACGCCGTCGTCATGATGTCACCCTGGTGAGGGAGAAGAGCAAACAGGCGCGGGTCGGCTGAGAACGGTAGCCCGGTCTCCAGCGTCCCCGTCCCTGCATGCTCCACAGGCTGCCTCATCATTTTCTTTCCACTTCGATGCTAAATTCCGGCCGCAGCTTCACCGCGCCACGCACATAGACATGGCGCATCTCGGCGGCGCTGCGCTCGGTATTGACATGCAGCAGAATGCGAATGCATTTCCGCAGGCTGCCCGGTACAGGGATTTCTCGCACACAGAGCAGGGCGACCTCCGTCCAGCCAAGCTCACGCGCGGCCTGCGCTGGGTAGGCGGCGTCCAGATCATCGGTCACGCTAAAAATGATGCTGGCGACGTCCTCGCTGCGGATCTGATTCAGTTCAACCATGAGCTGTAGCAACTCTGCTGTGGCTGCCAGTATTGCATGGCGCTCGTTCTCTTCGACGGTGGTTGCGCCCCGGATGCCTCGACAGTGCACGCCCATCACCCTTTCATCAAATAGTATGTCGGCCGGCCGCCCCTGCCTGGAAGAAGGAGCAGCGATGCCTTCTATTGTAAAGGGTAGCGGCAAGCGCCGGGAAGCATCTCAGAGCACCGACGGTCAGTCAGGAGGCGGAGACCCCTCGCGCTCGCTGGCTGAGCGCACGCACATAGGCACTGACGGCGCTGGCCTGTTCGCCCTCGGCATGGCGATCCAGCAGGCTGACCAGCGCGCTCCCGATGACGGCGCCGTCGGAGTAGTGCGCGACCTCGGCGATGTGCTCCGGCCGCGACAGGCCAAAGCCGACTACCAGCGGCAGCTCGTACGGAGCTGCGTAGCGGCGTACGCGCTCGATGAAACTCTGCAGATGCGGCGGCAACGTGGCACGCTCACCGGTGACGCCGCTCAGCGAGACACAGTAGATGAAACCGCGCGGCCCGGCGGCTGCCGTCTCGATAATGGCGGCGATGCGCTCCTCAGGCGTGGTCGGCGGAATGAGAAAGATCAGCGCCAGCCCGTAGAGACGAGCCTGCTCCTGCAGCGGCGTCGCCTCCTCCGGCGGCAGGTCAGGGACGATCAGGCCACAGACCCCCGCTGCGGCTGCCTCCGCGCAGAAACGCTCGAGACCATAGGCTAGCAGAGGGTTGTAATAGCCCATCAGGATCAGCGGTGTCGTGCTGCGCTCCGCTACCTGACGAGCAATCTCCAGACAGCCAGCGACCGTCATACCGCCCTCAAGAGCGACGTGCCCGGCGTGCTGGATGGTGGCGCCATCGGCCAGCGGGTCGCTGAAGGGAATACCCAGCTCGATGAGATCCGCCCCGCTCTCGGCCGCCGCCAGGACCGCCGCGATGCTCTGGCGAGCCGTCGGGTAGCCACACATAAAGTAGGGGATCAGCACGCAGCGTCCTTCAGCGCGCGCCAGCGTGAAAGCTTGATTGATGCGCCGGGCAGGGAGGTTCGCGGCCCCTTCCTGCTCTGTGTATCTGACTGAGCTTTTGTTCTCCATGGGATCTCTCGCTTCCTTAGAGACCGACGTGCAGCTCTCTGGCTACTGTCAGCATATCCTTATCACCGCGCCCGGAAAGGTTGACCACGATCAGCGAGCCAGGAGCAAGCTCACCCCGGGACCCCATCTCGAGCAGATAGCCGAGCGCGTGCGCCGGCTCCAGAGCAGGGATGATCCCCTCGCTCTGGCTGAGGGCCTGCAGGCCACGCAGGGCCAGAGCATCATCGGCCGCCACGTAGCGTGCCCGCCCGGTCTCCTTGAGGTAGCTGTGTTCGGGTCCCACCCCCGGATAATCGAGGCCCGCAGAGACGCTATGGGTACTCAACACCTGCCCGTCGGCGCTCTGGAGCAGATAGCTGAACGCACCATGGAGCACGCCTGGTCTGCCCGCCACGAGCGTGGCTGCGTGCTGGCCCGGCTCCAGGCTCTTCCCACCGGCCTCGACCCCCAGCAGCCGCACCTGCGGCGCATCGGCAAAGGGGTAAAAGATGCCCATGGCGTTGCTGCCACCTCCTACACAGGCAGCCACCAGGTCCGGCAGACGCCCCTCAAGGGCTAGAATCTGCTCGCGCGCCTCCTGGCCGATCACTGCCTGAAAATCGCGCACCAGGCGCGGATAGGGATGTGGCCCAACGACCGAGCCAATCAGGTAGAAGGTCGTCTCTACGTTCGTCACCCAGTCGCGGATGGCCTCGTTGATAGCATCCTTGAGCGTGCGACTGCCGCTGCTGACGGCGCGCACTTCGGCGCCGAGGAGGCGCATGCGAAAGACGTTGAGCGACTGACGCTGCGTATCTTCCTCACCCATGTAGACGATGCATTCGAGGCCGAGCATGGCGCAAACGGTGGCCGTTGCAACGCCGTGCTGTCCGGCGCCCGTCTCAGCAATGATGCGGCGCTTGCCCATACGTTTCGCCAGCAGCCCCTGACCCAGGGCATTGTTGATCTTATGGGCACCAGTGTGCGCCAGGTCCTCACGTTTGAGGTAGACGCGCACTCCAGGGGCAACGAGCTGTGAGAAACGCGGCACATGGTAGAGCGGCGTCGGGCGCCCGACGAAGCTGCGCAGTAGATCCGCCAGCTCCTCCTGGAAGGCGGCATCCTGACGCGCCTCCTCGTAGGCGGCCTCCAGCTCGGCCAGGGGAGTCATCAGGCTCTCCGGCACGAACTTGCCCCCGAAGGCAGCGAAGCGTCCCCGCTCATCGGGATAGCAGCCATGGCGATAGAGCGATGATGCTTCCTGCGTCTGACTTGAAAGGTCCTGTTCTGTCTGCATTAGTTCTTTCCTTATCTGTCGCTCGGACGTGAGAGGCTACGCTCGTAGCTCTCGCTGCTCCTCACGGCCTCAATGAAGGCCCGAATCTTCTGGGGGTCCTTCTGACCATTGCTTTCGACCCCACTGCTCACGTCAACCCCCCAGGGTTGCACCTGCGCCAGGGCGGTCGCCACATTCTGCGGCGTCAGGCCGCCGGCCAGGAAGACGCGCTGTTGCGCCGCAATAGCACGCGCAAGCGCCCAGTCATGTGTCTGTCCACTGCCGCCGTAGCCGGGCGAGGGCGTATCGAGCAGCAGACGCCAGGCGACCTGCGCATAGGCACGGGCGCGCGCGTGGTCTGCCGCGCCGCTGACAGGCAGCGCCTTGATCACCGGCCGCGCCAGGCGGGCACAGACCTCGGGTGACTCCTCGCCGTGAAGCTGGAGAAAATGAAGGCCCAGCTCCTCGGCGAGCGCGTTCACCGCCGCCACGTCGCTGTTCACGAAGACCCCCACCAGATCGGGGAGACTCTGCCCCCGCTCGACACGTTCCGTGTAGCCGGAGGCCTCTAGCAGCGCGCGCACCTGAGCAGGTTCGATATAACGCTTGCTCGCTGGATAGAACATCAGGCCGAGCAGGTCAGCATCAGCCTCCAGAGCCGCGCGCAGAGCCTCGGCACTGCGTAGTCCACAGATCTTCACCTGGCGGCTCGCGTTGGCCGCGCTCAGCAAGCTGGTGATCTGCGCTGAAGCTGACTGCGAGACCACCAGTGACTCTCCCACCAGCATGGCTTGTACATCGTAGCGCGCCAGACGGCGTGCATCGGCCTGCGTATGAATGCCGCTCTCGGCCACCAGAATCCGATCAGCCGGAATCAGGCGTCGCAGCTCACGAATGAGGGCCGGATTCATCTGGAAGCTCACCAGATCCCGGCTGTTGACGCCGATGATGCGCGCCCCCACGGCCACCGCCAGGCGAGCCTCGCGCTCGCTGTGCACCTCGACAAGGGCCTGCATACCGAGTGCATGCGTCAGCTCAAGGAGGCGGCGCAGCTCCTGCTCGTCCAGGGCGGCACAGATCAAGAGCACGGCATCGGCTCCCCAGGCGCGGGCTTCATACACCTGGTACTCGTCAACAATGAAATCCTTGCGCAGCACCGGCAGCCGCACAGCCTCCTTGACAGCCATCAGGTGAGCGGGTGCTCCCAGAAAGAAGTGCGGCTCCGTCAGCACCGAAATCGCAGCTGCCCCAGCCACCTCGTAGGTGCGGGCCAGCGCCAGCGGATCGAGATCCAGAGCCAGCGGTCCCTTCGACGGCGAGGCACGTTTGATCTCAGCGATCAGGCGTACCTCAGGCTCGCCAGCAGAGCGCAGCGCGGCCGCCAGATCGCGCGGCGGCTCCTGGGCGGCGGCCCGCTGCCGCAGCTCCGCGAGAGGCAGAGCGCGTCGGCGCTCCTCGAGATCGCTGCGCGTCCGACTGAGGATCTGTTCAAGAAACATCGTGGCCATCCCTTCTTACGACTCATACGGTTCAGCCCGCTCAGCTCAGGCCGCGTTCAGGCTCCGCTTCCGCTGGCGGAGGTCTGGACCCGTGAGCAGGCGATCACTGCTTCAAGGGTGCGGCGAGCGCGGCCCTCGCGCAGCACACTGCGCGCCAGTCTGACACCCTCCGCCAGTGAGTCTACACATTCATTCGCCAGTAGAGCAGCGGCCGTGTTCAGATAGAGCATATCGGCCAGCGGCCCGCCAAGTTCGCCGTTGAGGAGACTGCGCAGCATCGCCGCATTCTGCTGTGGATCACCCCCCTGAAAGGCGCTGCGATCAGCGTAGCGCGTTAGACCGGCCTCCTCGGGGGTGATCACGTACTCGCGCAACTCCTCAGCGGCGCGCACCTCGCACACGCGCGTCGGCGCACTCAACGAGCACTCATCGATACCATCCTCGCCATGAATGATCAGCGCCCGCCGACAGCCGAGGAGGCGCAGTACTTCGCCCATCTTCGTCAGCAGAGAGCCATCAGCGACGCCCAGCACCTGATAGCGCGTCTGCGCAGGATTGGTCAGTGGTCCCAGGATGTTGAACACGGTGCGCACGCCAATTTCGCGGCGCGTTGGCCCCACATGCTTCATCGCTGGATGATAGGTCTGGGCAAACATAAAGCCAAAGCCAGTCTCCTGGACACAGCGCGCCACCTGCTCTGGCCCCAGATCGATGCGCACCCCCAGCGCCTCGAGCACGTCGGCGCTGCCGCAGCGGCTGGTCGCCGAGCGATTGCCATGCTTGGCCACATGGGCACCAGCGGCGGCGGCCAGAATGCCCGCTGCCGTTGAGAAATTGAAGGTGCCAGCACCGTCCCCTCCGGTGCCGCAGGTATCCAGGGCCCGGGCCGCAATGTCATCCCTCAAGTGGACATGCAGGGCCTTTTCGCGCATCACGCGCGCCAGGCCAGCGATCTCCTGGGGCGTCTCTCCACCGGGACGCATGCGCAGAGCCGTGAGAAAGGCTCCCATCTGTGAGGGAGTGGCGGCCCCAGTCATGATCTCCTCCATTACGGCCGCCGCCTCTTCCTCGCTGAGCGTGGCGCCGGCAACAACATGGGCGATGGCTTCGCGAATCATTGGTAGCACCTCGTTTCCTGTGCTATGCGAACACTGGCCTGGACAGCGGAACGGCGGGGCGCCGTTCCACCCAGCCAGTCCGCTACATCGTGAGAAAGTTGCGTAACAGGTCCTTGCCCACCGGCGTCATGATCGACTCTGGATGGAACTGTACACCCTCAACCGGGTAGTGGCGGTGGCGCAGACCCATAATCAGCCCGTCCGCCGTCTCGGCGGTGATCTCCAGCTCGGCCGGGAGAGAGGCACGCTCAACAATGAGGCTGTGATAGCGGTTGGCTTCAAAAGGATTGGGCAGATTGCGCAGACTCCCTGCGCCGCGATGGTAGATGGTGCTGGTCTTGCCGTGCACCGGCTCTGGAGCACGGATCACCCGTCCGCCATAGACCTGACCGATGGCCTGGTGTCCCAGACAGACCCCCAGGATGGGCGTGTGCTGCCCGAAGGCGGCGATGATCTCGCAGGAGAGGCCAGCCTCGTCCGGCGTACAGGGTCCGGGGGAGATGACGATGCGCTCCGGCTGGAGGGCGGCGATCTCGGCCAGGCTGATCTGGTCGTTCCGTCGCACCTCTATGCTGGCCCCCAGCTCGGCCAGGTACTGATACAGGTTGTAGGTAAAGCTATCGTAGTTATCGATTAAGAGTAACATCGCTCTCTGCTCCTGCAGCCCGGCACTCAGGCTTCAATGTAGTTCGAGCGGCGCGCGCGGGCCAGCTCCTCGGCCTCATCCAGGGCCCGCAGCAGGGCGCGGGCCTTATTCATGCTCTCCTGGTACTCGGCCGAGGGGTCGGAATCGGCCACCACGCCGCCTCCTGCCTGGATGTAAGCATGTCCGCTCTTCATAACCATCGTGCGCAAAGCGATGGCTGTATCGAGATTGCCTGTGTGACTGAAGTAGCCGACGGCGCCAGCATAGACGCCGCGGCGCTGGCCCTCCAGCTCGCTGATGATCTCCATTGCTCGAATCTTCGGGGCGCCCGTCACGGTGCCGGCCGGGAATCCCGCGCGCAGGGCGTCGAAGGTCGTCAGGTCCCTGCGCAGACGTCCGGTGACATTGGAGACAAGATGCATCACGTGGGAGTAGCGTTCAACCTCCATGAACTGGCTCACGCGCACGCTCCCTGGCTCACTGACGCGGCCCACATCGTTGCGTCCCAGATCAACCAGCATCACATGCTCGGCGCGCTCCTTAGGATCATGCTTCAGCTCCTCTTCCAGGCGCTGATCGCTCTGGGGATCGCTGCCACGCGCGCGGGTACCCGCGATGGGATGGATCGTCACCTCACCCTCCTCCACGCGCACCAGCAGCTCCGGCGAGGCCCCAATGATCTGGAACTCGTCGAGGTCCAGGTAGAACATGTAGGGCGAGGGATTGATCGCGCGAAGTGCACGATAGACCGTGAAAGGGGAGGCATTGACCGGGCGGCGCAGGCGTTGCGAGGGGACCACCTGGAAGATATCGCCGGCCGCGATATATTCCTTGGCCTTGAGGACCATCGCCTCGTACTGAGCGCGCGTGAAGCTGGAGGTGATCTGCGGCGCGCCGCTGTAGACCGGGGCAGGCTCCTCCGGCAAACGCAGATCCTGGCGCAGCCGCTGCTCCACGGAGTCAATCAGACGCTGACAGCGCTGATACTCGGCCTCGAGGTCGGGCGCATCCAGGTGCAGATGGGTAATCACGCGCAAACGGTGCTTGAGATGATCAAACGCCAGGACGGTCTCGGTGAAAGTAAAGATCGCCAGCGGCAGCTCCAGCTCGTCCGCCTGTGGGACAGGCAGCCGCTCGAAGCGGGCCGCCACCTCGTAGGCCAGATAGCCAACGGCACCGCCGTAGAAGCGCGGCAGAGCATCGCCGCTCAAGGCTGGCGGCACGATCAGGTGGTAGCGCCCCAGCTCAGCCTGAATCAGATCCAGGGGATCGTGCGAGCGCACCTCCTCGCAGCGCAGGCAACGGATTCCACCACTGTCGTGGTGCAGATAGCGCAACGTGGCGGTCTGCTCTCCCTGGATCAGCACCAGGTAGGGATCGATGCCGATGAAGGAGTAGCGCGCGATCCGTTCCCCTCCCTCGACGCTCTCCAGTAAGAAGGTGTAGGGGCCGCGCGCAGCTTTGCAGTAGGCCGAGACAGGTGTCTCCGTGTCAGCCAGAATATCGCGATAGAGGGGGAGAAGCGGTGTGGCTCCCTGCGCAGGGGCATCCCTCTGCGCCTGATCCGCCAGCTCATCGCGCAATCGTTGGACTTCATCCAGTGCTGGATAGTACATGTTCTGCCCTCTCGTCTGGTGAAGGGGCGGGCGGAACCCCGCTGGCTGCGGGGTTGATTCCTCCGCTCCCGCCGGCCCGGCCTAGCCGAGGCCGATCACATCTTTCATATGCTGCAGCGTGGCCTCCGCAGTGGGGCGAACCTCATCGGCTCCTCGCCTGAGGATGGCCTCAAGCTCCGCCTGATCGCTCATGTACTCGTGATAGCGCCGCTGAATCGGCTCCAGTGTGGCCGTCAGCACCTCGGTCAGGGCGGCTTTGAGGTCGCCATAGCCTTTGCCAGCGAACTCGGCCTCGATCTCCTGCTGCGATCTCCCGGTCAGGGCCTGATAGATGCTCAGCAGATTGTAGACGCCGGGACGCTCTGGATCGAATGTGATGAGGCGCAGCGAATCGGTCGTCGCACGCGCAATCTTCTGCCTGATCGTTTTGGGATCGTCCAGCAGATTGATGCGCGAGTGAGAATTGGGATCGCTTTTGCTCATCTTCTTCGTCGGTTCCGTGAGCGACATGATGCGCGCTCCTACCTCACGGATCAGCGGCTCAGGCAGCGTAAATACCTGGGCTTTATAGAGGTGATGGAAGCGCTGGGCCAGATCGCGCGTCAGCTCGAGGTGCTGGCGCTGATCCTCGCCGACCGGTACCAGATGCGCCTGATGCAGCAGAATGTCGCAGGCCATGAGCACGGGATACATATAGATGCCCGCACCGACTGACTCCTCATGCTCGCCGGCCTTGGCCTTGAACTGGGTCATGCGGTTCAGCCAGCCGAGGGGGGTAAAGCAACCTAGAATCCAGCTTGCCTCGGCATGTTGACGAACATGCGACTGGACAAAGAGCTTGCAATAGCGCGTATCCAGGCCACAGGCCAGGTAGATGGCTGCCAGCTTGCGGGTGTTCTGATGCAGCTCCTGTGGATCGATCGGCAGCGTGATCGCATGCAGATCAACGATACAGAAGACGTTGTCATAGTCGGCCTGAGTCTGAACCCAGTTGCGAATAGCGCCCAGATAGTTTCCCAGATGAATATTGCCGCTTGGCTGAATGCCCGAGAAGGTCCGTTTCTTCACTGGCGGCGCATGGGTGCTGCCGACCTCCTGAGCGGTATCCTGTCCAATCATCGTGCTCATAACCTCCAGCGTAATGGCGGGCGAACCAATAAAAAAACGCTTCTCGTCGCAAAGGGACGAGAAGCGTGAAGCTTCCGTGGTGCCACCCTGATTCAGATCTTCCCTCGCGGCTTCCTCCACCGTGGCAACGCTGCAGCGCTGCACAACCGCTCGGCCGCCGTCAGCCGCTCATAGCTAGCAGGAAGATCCCTCATTGCCGGGTACGCTCTGATACCCTGTCCTCGATAACGGGGGACGCTCCGAGAGCTGGCTACTGCTCTCCTCTACCCATCAGGGCGGGAGTGGTTCGCGCTCTAGCTCGCAGGCCCATTCCACGGCGACCGCAGCATCGGTTTCCACCGGACCCGACTCTCTGGTGCTCGGTGCAGTCGTGTACTCTTCCTGCTCATCGCTTCCATGATGTCACAGGTTCTTGCTAAGAGTATACCGGCCCAGGCCAGCGGTGTCAAGTAGCGGCCGACAATCCCTCTTCAAGCTCGTCCTGGGCATAGTGCAGGTGGCCGGGTGTCAATTGGGCGGCGGCGCCGGAGAGGTGAGCAGTGCTGGCCCAGACGCGCAGGTTGCCCACGAGCACATCCTCAACAGCGCTCAACTCGATCTCCGTGATCGCGCAGTTATCCATCGCGCCGTGGTAGATCTCCACACGGTCGGCATTGTAGCACAGAGCCTTCACCAGGGCGGTAAAGATGCCACCGTGGCCCGCGATGATGATGCGTTTGCCATCGCTCTGGTGAGTGGCCTTGAGCAGTCCTCGCCGGATGCGCTGCAGCAGTTGTAGAAAGTTCTCGCCGCCCGGAAAGGTTGAACGATACTCGCCACGATACCAATCAGCGATGACACGATCGTGCGCGCGCCAATTCTCAACGGTCGGGGGCCGTTGCTCCAGATCGCCAACGTTAATCTCGCGAAACTCCTCCAGCAGCGTGACTGGGAGATGCAGCACCTGGGCAATGATCTCGGCGGTCTGCCTGGCCCGTCTCAGGGGCGAGGCATAGATCGCATCAATGGACTTGCCGCGAAAAAATTCCGCTGTCTGCTCGGCCTGCAGCACGCCTCTAGCATTCAGCGGATAGTCGACGATCCTGTAGGAAAACTCTTTGGTGATGTTTGCCGGGTTCTCTCCATGACGTACGAGATAGATCGTATTGGTAGAGATGGTACTACTCATTCGCTCCTTTGGAGATAGATGTCGCTAAAAAACAGACCACAAAACGCCTATACCTCTGCTGCTGGCAGCACCCATCTCTCCCCTCTCCGGGCAGCGCGGGCGTGCCACAGTCTCAGCTCTTCTTTATCGTACCACATCCAGCAGCGATTCGGCGAATCTGATGCCATTGAGCGCCTCTGGGACCTTCGGCCAAGTGTTCGCCTTGATCGGCGACCATGGCTATAATACAACCTATCCTGAGAGATAGGAGAGAGAAAGATGTCTACCCTGTGGCAATTGAACTACATACTCTTTCGGGTACTGAATGCGCCTGCTGGTAGCCATCCGCTGCTGGATCAGGCGATGATCTTCTGCGCCGACCTGCTGATCTTTGCCTGGTTGCCGTTCCTGCTTGTGGTATGGGGTCTGCCTGAGAGCTGGCGCCGACAGCCCCTGCAACCGCTGGAGCAGATCCTGCTCCAGGAGCGGCGTGCCATGGTGATCTGGGTGGGTATTGCCTGTTTGCTGGCCTATGGACTGAACCTGCTGATCGAGCAGGTCGTCTTTGAGCCGCGTCCCTTCGTGACCTACAGTGTTCATCTCCTGGTACATCACGCCGCCGACGCCTCCTTTCCCAGTGATCATACCGCCTGGTCGTTTGCTGCGCTGGGTATGTTGCTGCTCGCCTCTCTGCCTCCCCTGCTCGGGGCCTGGCGCCGTGGTACGCTCCTTCGCGAAGCCTCCGGCAGATGGCTGATAGTGCCAGGGCTGCTGGTACTGATCGCAGTGGTGCTCGCCTGCAGCATCGGTCTGGCACGGATCTATGTCGGTGTGCACTATCCCGATGACATCCTGGGAGGCGCAGTAAATGGGCTGCTGGCGGCAACAGCCACGACCTGGCTACGTCGGCGCCTGCAGAGTCCAACACAGGCCTTCCTGCGGCTGGCCGCCATGCTGCATCTGGCTTGAGTGCACTGCGGGATGGATATAGAGCAAGTCAGTCAATATCGTCAGGAATAGAGTTTCAATATCAGTGGGGACTTCCTGGAGTCCCCACGTTTTATAAGATGAGAGACGGTATAGCGGCTACACATGGAAGTCAGGCCTGCATTTGGCATTGCCTGCTCCATGTGTTATACTGCTTTCGGGGTCGTATCGAACCAGCAAGCAAAGGGAATGGAATGGTCATGAAAACAGCAGAGTCTCTCAGCGAGACAGTCGAGGAATATCTGGAGACCATCTACAACATGAGTATGGAGGGAGAGACGGTGATCGGGGCCCGGCTGGCACAGAAGTTCGGCGTCGCCCCACCAACGGTCACCGAGACCCTCAAGCGCCTGGTGCGCGATGGCTACATCGAGATGGACCAGCGGCGGCAGATTCGGCTGACCGAGGCTGGCTACCGCGCGGCTGAGGCTGTGCTGCGTCGCCATCGCCTGGCGGAGCGCTTTCTGGTCGATCTGCTCGGCATGGAATGGCACCAGGTCCACGAAGAAGCCTGTCGTCTGGAGCATGTCATCTCCGGCACGTTCGAGGAGCATGTTATCTCGAATCTCAAGAAGCCGACGACCTGCCCGCACGGCAACCCCATCCCCGGCCTTGTGCCCAACGCGCGTACCTACCTGGCTGACTGCGGGGCAGTGCGCCTCTCCACCCTGGCGCCGGGCGAGACAGCCACCATCCTGCTGATCTCCGAAGTCGTTGAGGACGAATCGGCGCTGATTCTCTACCTGCATGAAAAGGGTCTGACCCCTGGCACACACCTCACGCTCCTCTCACAGGGAGAGAGAAGCAGGGCTGAAGATGCCAATGAGAGCGTGCGCTTGCTGGTCGAGGGACACGAGGTGGCTATCAGCCGCGCGATTGCCCCCAAAATCTGGGTCACGCGCTGACCCCACACTGGGCGGCTCCGATCGACGTGGTTCCTCTGTCGTGTTCAGCGCAGATCGCCGACGTGCGCTGCAGAGATCAGGTGCCACGCCAGTGAGCCTGTTCCTGGACGTGCAGCCAGCCTCCAAAGCCCGCAAGGCGAGCGCGTCTGCAAGGATGGCTCCGCGGCGCTCTCCTCCGCACAGCACCTGCACGGCCCGCGTGCTCCTGTCTGCAGAGGAGGAGGAAGGGCACGCGGGCGTTCCTGAAGAGGCGCGATAGGCTGCTGCGCACACCTCCTCGCCATGCCTCCCCCCTGGAGATAGAAGCTCCTGTCCATCCCGGCGCCTCTCCGATGAACGAGTCTTCCAGATTCACGTACGAAATACGCAGAGATATAGGGGATATGTCCCCATAATTCGTTGAAAATCTCCCTGATAATTGCTAAATTCAGTGTTTTCGGGCTAAAATAATGGAGACGGCGCAGAACCAGACTGCACGCCAGTGCTGCCGGCAGATGATCCGCCGATCTGTCTCTCGCTAGCAGGAACAGGAAAGGAACAGGTATGCTTCAGAAACCCGTCGAGATCGATGCTCAGCGCGTAGAAGCGATTGTTGCCCGTGAAGAGGCTGAGTTTCGCAAGCGCACAGCGCGTTCGCGCGAGATCCACGAGCGAGCGCTGGCCTCGCTGCCGCTGGGGGTCTCTAGCTCATTTCAGGCAGTGCCCCCTTACCCGCTTTTTATCAGTCACGCTCAGGGGAGCCACATCTGGGACAGTGACGGCAATGAGTATGTCGACTTCCACCTGGCTTTTGGGAGCCTCCTGGTAGGACATGCCCATCCGCTGCTGGTGGAGGCCCTGCGTGATCAGCTCGGCAAAGGGAGCCTCTATTCGCTCCCCTGTCCCGACACCGTGCTCCTTGCAGAGGAGCTGATTCGGCGCTTCGCGCCCATCGAGGAGGTGCGCTTCTGCAACTCCGGGACCGAGGCCACCATGGATGCCCTGCGCCTGGCGCGCGCCCACACGGGCAGAGCGAAAGTGGTGAAGATTGAGGGAGCCTATCATGGTCACCATGACAGCGTCCTGATGAGCACCAAACCGCCGCTGGAGGAGGCAGGGCCTGCGGAGCGTCCACGGACGGTGCCTGCCTCGCTGGGCATTCCAGCCGACGTAGTGCGCAACACCATTATCGCACCCTATAACGATACAGAGGCCCTGGAGCGCATTCTAAGCGAACACCAGGGAGAGGTGGCGGCGGTGATCATGGAGGCGGTGCTCATGAACGTCGGGATCATGCTGCCTGAAGACGGCTATCTGCAAGCGGTGCGCGACATCACACGCCGCCACGAGGTGCTGCTGATCTTCGATGAGGTGAAAACGGGCGTCACTGTAGCGCCTGGCGGCATTACTGAACTCTATCCAGTTGATCCCGATCTCATCTGTCTGGCCAAATCCATCGGAGGTGGTCTGCCCATCGGCGCCTTTGGCGGGCGCCGGGAGATCATGAAGCGCATCAACCACCAGGAGGTTCTGCACCTGGGCACCTTCAACGGCAATCCGATGTCCATGCGCGCCGGACTGGTCACCCTCACCCAGATTCTCACGCCTGAAGCACATGCGCACGCCATCGGCCTGTCGCAGCGGCTGGCGGCGGCCTATGAAGCCACGATCGCGGAGTCTGGTCTGCCTATGCATGTGGCCCAGATTGGCGCGAAGGGCTGTGCGATGTTCCGCCGGGAGCGTGCGCGCAACTATCGCGCCTGGCCGGAGATCGATCTGCGCCTGGCCTACGCCTACTGGCTTTTCCTGGCAAACCGCGGTATCCTCTTTCCACCAGGCTTTGATGATCAGTGGACGGTCTCCATTCAGCACAGCGCCGCGGACATCGAGCGTCACGCTGAGGTCTTTCGACAGTTCACCCAGGAGCTGACGGCCTGAGTTGAGCGGCCTGCACGGCGCACCTGGACGATAGCCAGTTACGCACCGACGGCACCCCCGCAGTGGGGGTGCCGTTCGTCCCCTCGTCGGTCTGTACCACTCCCTGGCAGGCGCCAGGCCTCTGGCAGAGGCGCAACGCGGGAGAATCTGCGCGCCAGGAGACTCGGACGGCCGCTTGCGCGCTGAGAGGCCGAGTGACTGGACTCGCCCCTGAGCGTATCCTGTCTGTCTGTCTGCCTGCTGATATGATAGAATGGTGACATTCCAGGCTACGCGCGTCCCTGAAGGAGAGCGTGCTCTGCCATGTCGGGGCCTCGCTGGAGTGGTGTAGAGAGCAGACAGAAGCGCAGGAGAGCGAAGGCCGTCAATGGTCACTCTCACATGGACGAAGCAGGCCGACTTTGCTATACTGCGACAAACTGGTCCTTTTTACCGATATATATCTATGAAAATCAGAAAAGGTTTCCCCTGAAGATGAGCGAGCAGCATCTCTCTCTCCGCCAGCTGGAGATGACTTCTGTAGATCAGGCGCCATTGCCCGGATCTCTACGTGGAGCAGACAGGCGCTCGACGGGAGGCCGGTTTTTTGCAGCGCTGCCTCCGTTCTGGCGCGACCGTCTGCTGGAAGGTGGTCTGATCCTCTCTCTAGCCCTCTACTACATTGTGGGCAACCCGCATCTGGGTTCGCAAGCGATTTTCCAGGTCTCTCCACTGCTGACCCTACCGTTGCTCCTTATTTTTCTACTACTCTGCTGGATACGTCCGGCAGTAGCCGTGGCGCTGCTGCCACTGAGCCTGCCTTTCTATCTCTTGCAAAAGCCCGTCGTCGGGCACTACAGCTTCAGCGCCGCCGAGATTGCTCTCTGGAGCTGCGTGGCTGTTCTTGCTCTGCAGGCAGTGATCGCAGTGATCCAGAGGCAACACTGGCAGTACTGGCTCTCCTGGTCCGAGCTGCGCGCACGCCTGGGCGTTTTCCTGGTGCCCATGCTCCTCTTCCTGCTGGCCGCCGCGTTCTCCATTGTGATTGCCTATAACCGGACGGTGGCCGCCCGCGCCTTTCGCGAGGAGGTGTTCGATCCCTTGATCTACGCGCTGCTGGCCCTCTGCTGCCTGCGTAGCCGTCAGGATCTGGCACGCCTGTTGCTGGCCCTCTTCGGCACGGGCCTGGTCGTGGCGCTTCTGGGCCTGGCACAATACTTCGATTTCCTGGTCAGTGCCAGGGCACTGAGCAACCTGCCACGGGTGAACGCCGTCTATGGGAGCGCCAACAGCGTGGGCCTGCTCTTTGACTATGTGCTGCCCATTGGCCTGGCCTTGATCTTCGCGCCACCGGCTCTCAAAGCAGGCCTCCTGGCCTCCTGGCAATTTCGTCTGCTGGCGCTGGGCCTCTGCCTGCCCCTGGTGGCTGTGCTCTACCTTACAGGGTCTGGGGGAGCCTGGGCCGCCTGCACCTGCGCCCTGGTCTTCATCAGCGCCTGTGCCCTGGGCAACCGCAAGATCCTCCTGGCTGGAGGCCTGATCCTCGTGCTGCTGGCCGGCGTGACCCTGCTCCTCTTCCATACAGAGATCCAGCACTATCTCTTTGAGCGCCATGCCAATGCCCAGGGGGTAGGAACGCTGACCAAGCGCATTTATCTCTGGGAGAGCGCGCTCCGCATGATCAAGGACAGCCCCGTGACGGGGTACGGCCTGGATAACTGGCTCTGCCATTACAGTCTGAATGCTGTCTGCTACACCCCCCATCTCCACCATTACTGGATCACGCGCGATCCCCAGACCCACAAAGCAACCGGCCTGCGCAGCGAGCCTGACCTGTCACACCCCCACAATATCCTGCTGCATGTCTGGGTGAGCACTGGGATCGTGGGCCTGCTGGCCTTCATTGCGGTGGTCGTACTCTTTTTCTGGCTGCTTTTCCGCATCCTGACACGCTTGCGAATCATGCGACAGGAGGCAGCCTCACTCACCTGGATGGCCCTCGGCATTGGTGGCGGCATGGTAGCCGCTCTGGTGCAGGGCATGGTCGACAGCTCATTCCTGGAGCAGGACCTGGCCTTCTGCTTCTGGATGCTGGTCGTGGCCCTGCTCCTGTTGCGCCTCCAGGCAAAGACCCCCTGGCGCGGCCGCCTGGATCGGGTAGCAATGTGAACGTCAGAGAGGGAAGGGCGCTGTTCTTTCAGCATCGGATAGGTGCTTGCCGGGCATAACAGGACAAGCCTTTCCCCTCTTGTTGCTACGCATTCTTCCGGGCCTCAAGCAGGGGATTGTAGAGCCATCGACACGCTTCAAGCATGTCCAACTGGTTCTTTTTATCGTCGGACAGAGCCGATACTGAACGTTCTTGATCGTGCGCTGACGATAGCAGCGTTGACGCAAGTCGTCAACCAGCGCTTCAAGGGAGGGGTATTCATCCCCGCCTTGAAAGAGCGAGGCTTTTCCGCGCCGGTGATGTAAACTACCTCACCCTGTCGCTGCGAGCTAGCTCATAGTCTGGCCATCGCTCTCCAGCTACACTGAGACCGTTACTGAGTGCTGAGAGGACGGCCTATGTTTTTCAGTATATCGTTAGCGACCTTTGTGGCCTGGCTGGCCTGCCACTTCGTGGGAGATTTCGCCTTTCAGAGCACCTGGATGTCCCTGGAGAAAGGAAAGAGCTGGGAGGTCAACTTCTACCACTGTGCAACCTATACCGCCACATTTGTGCTCTTCGTACACCCCTCGCTCACCGCCATCACTCTGCTGCTCGTCACTCACTTCGTTGTCGATCCACTCAAAGCCCGCTACCATCTGATCAACTCTATCTGGGCCGATCAGCTTCTGCACGTGGTAACGATCTTTCTGATTCTGCTCTTTCATCTCTAGTCACACCCAACGGACCTGGCTGCGTGGCAGCCGCCTCATCAGCGCGCGTGTCGCTCCTGGCAACCAGGGTCACCAGATCAGCAGGACTGGAGCGCACCTTCTCGCCAAAGAAGGCATTGACCTCAGCCCCCAGCAGGAGAATCACTGCAAAGTAGTAGAAGAAGGTCATGAGGATAATAGCAAAGCCGATCTGTCCACCCAGGCCACTGAGAAAGTGAGAGGCATAGAGCGAGAAGAGAGCCAGATAGACCTGCGTCAGCACCGCTGCCAGCAGCGCGCCACGCCAGGTCGAGCGCCACCTGATGCGCCGGTTAGGCACAAAGGTGTAGATAGTGAGGAAGAAGAGCCAGGCCAGCAAGACACCGCCAAGGAGACCGCCCAGACTGAAGGCGAAACCGCTGCCTGGTACCTGGCCAAGGGGAGTCCTCTGCAGGAGTGAGATGGCCAGCGCAGGCAGGCTGGCAGCAACTACCATCAGCGGCGTGAGCACCGCAAAGAGCAGAAGCATACCCAGCGCCATCGCGTTCTGCAGGATCAGCCCGCGCGGACGACGCCGGTAGATAATGCCGAAACAGCCCTCAAGCAGAACAAAGAGGCGAGAGCCAGTGAAGAGGGCGACCAGGACCGCCACAATACCCAGAGGGCCAGAGATCCGATTCAACTGACGAAGCAGCGCATCGATCAGCTCCGGAGAGGCCGTCGTCCGCGGAAAAATCGAGAAGATGACCTGTGTCAGATAGGCCCGCACCTCCGAGCGGCCCATCAGCAGGCCAGGGATCGCCAGCAAGGCGACCGCTAGAGGAGCCATCGCCGTCAGCAGGTTGAAGGCCAGCGCCGCGGCAAGATTCATCACCCAGTCATTGTTGAATTTCACCACGAAGGCCTGAGCACGTCCCATGACCTTGCTCAGCCGCGCTTTTCCAGCAGAAGAAGCGCGATGGCCCTCTTGCTCAGCAGACTTAGATTGTCCGTCAGGCAGGTCTCCACTCGTCATTGCCATAGTCTTGCTCCGGAAAAAAAGCTTCCAGTCTCTTCACGCCAGGAGCGTCTCCCACGTTTCATGATATCATGAGAAGAGAAAAAGAAGGGCCTCCCATCAGGACTCTGCAAGGAAGAGCTGAGCATGAACGCACAGTCACCGCCACCACCACCAGCGTCCCTCATGGCGCTGCTCTGGCAGATGCTCCGTCTGGGGGCACGCACCCTCTGGAGCAGTCAGGCCAATCGCCTGCGTCCTCTACTGGAGAGGCAGCAGGCGCTGGCTGTCCTTGGCCTGCCACCGAACGCAACCCCGGAGCAGATCAAGCGGCGCTATAGAGCGCTGGCCAAACGCTATCATCCCGACCGCGGCGGCGATGCGCGCCAGATGCAACGCATTATCGCCGCTTACGAGATCCTCACCCACGAGCAGCCGCACTGAAGCCAGAGAGGAGCTGAGAGCTCGCTCAGCTCAAGGCAGCAAAGCCCCGCACTGATTGCAGTAGCGCTTGCCAGGACGGGCCCGCGCGCCGCACTGATCGCAGAAGAGCGTCTCCGCCTCAGGAGGCACCGGTTGAGGAGCGGGCCGAGGAACCGCCGCGGGCGGTTGCCCAGGAGGTGGGGGCTGCATCGCCGCTCCAGGCGGGGCAGCTGCTGACGGAACCGGAGCAGGGGCCGGCGCGGGGGGAGCTGCACTGGATGCCCCACTGGACGGTGGCGTCTGGACAGTCTCTTGAAGCGTCTTCGCAGCCTTCACCGCCAGCCCTCCCAGTGTCGCAGCGATCTTCAGTCCCCTGGCAATGTCCTCCATATCCTTCTTGAGCCGCTGTGGTGGAGGGAACAGGGTTGAATCCGAGACCTTGGAGAAAAAGTCCTTGCCAATCTGGACCCCCTCGCCATTCCAGGAGAACTGGCCCTCAAGACGGCTGCCATCGTCACACTGCAGGATCAGCAGGCGGTCCTGACAGAGATACCGTCCCTCACGCCGCGTCTCTGGTGGCTGCTGATTCACCTGCTGGCCGCTGAGCAGGGATTGAGCGGCGTTCACCAGGCGAGCGTGCTCCTGAGTGATCAGAATAAAGCGGCCGTCTCCCTGCAGTGTCAGACGGTCCACGCGACCGGTGAAGTAATCAAGTCCCACCGGCGACTTATGCACGCATTCGTATTGTCCAGTCACAGGTTTCATCATCGCGCTTGCAGCCTCCCCTCCTGATCGAAGGATATCCTGCCTATCAGCTTGCCCGTCGATCGCCAGGGGCGAGAGCAGCCCCGCACAGCGAGTGCTTCCTCTCTATTTACGCACCATGGGGTTGTCCGTTGCAACCCATCGACGCAGTGCTAGCCAGACTGGCAGTCAGACCTCATCGGGAGACAGCATGGAGTTGCCCAGCGAGTGGAGCGTCTGCGCCAGGGCACGCGCCAGATTCAGCTCCTCCTCACCTTCCTGGACCCTGCCACGCTTGAGCAGATGCCGACCGAGCAGGTCATGCGCATGGATCTGGGCAGCGATTCGATCGGTCTCTTTCAATTCTTCGATGGCAGTGCGAAAAGCCTTTTCGGCGGCGGGATCATCAGGTCGGAGCCGCTCCAGGATCTGGCCCTCAATCAAGTAGGCCTCTGCACGTCGCACAATATAGCTCTTGCTAGCTGCCTCCCGGGCCTGCTCGATATAGCGCAGAGCCTGCTCATAATTCTGGCACTGCAGCTCGATATTAGCCAGATAGGAGGCGGCAGCGGCCACGATACTGGCCTGGCGTTTGATACGCCGTTCCTCCAGTGGTCCCTTGCCATCAAGAGAGACCCCGGCGATCGTCGGCGCCCAGGCATTCAGCACCTCCAGCAGACAGGCACGCGCCTCATCCAGGCGCTCCAGCCCCTGATAGATCACACCGATCTCGCAGAGGAGCAGGCTCTCATTCTGGCGATCGCCGATCGAGCGGTAGAGGGTGCGCGCATCTCTGGCATGCTCGAGCGCCTGCAGCTTCAGACGCTCGGTCTCAGCGGACCAGCGTTCATCCGAGCGCGGCCGGCTGGCCTGCTCGAATGAGACCAGGGCCATCCCCCAGTGAGCCTCAGCAACGTAATGAATGGGAGTCTCCGGCTGCATCAGCCCCAGGACCATCTTATAATGATCAGCAGCCAGATCAAGCTGGCCCAGCTCGCGACAGGCCGCAGCCAGGTGCAGATGCAGCATGGTCGCCTCGTGCAACTGCTCGAGAGGCGGGCGTTCGGGGCGCAGAGCCGCCGCCTGCAAAAAATCCTTCTGGGCAGCGACAAACTGCCGCAGGCTAAAGTAGCACTGACCTCTCAGGGCGTACATGCGCCAGCGAAGAGAGGCGGGAGCATGTTCGATGTTCACTGTTCTGAGGACCTCCAGTGCGGCCTGGGTATGCTTACTCTCAAGTAAACGAGCAGCCTGGCTCCACTTCTCCTCGTTCTCTTTGTAGCGGTTCGCTTCGGCCTCAGACTCGCGCTGCTGCTGCACGAGAACCATCAAATCCTCCAGAGGAAGATTGAGGCGCTCGGCGAGAAATTTCAAGCTCTCCGGCGACGGCTCTACACGGTTGCGCTCAATCTGTGAGATCAGGCTAGTACTGTAGCGGCCATTCGCGACATCCGCCAGCGAGAGGTGCAGACTCTGCCGCGCTGCACGGATGCGCCCTCCCAGCGTATCGGGAGAAACTCGCTTGGCTGGACGTGCCATAGCTCTGTTCCGTCCTTCCCTGCTAAGCCTGGCTATGCCATGCTCGCATGCGTGGCATATTGTGGCTGCCTTTTAAATGTAAAACGATTATAATCACTGACGAGCCAAATTGCAATGGATTCTTTGTCCACTTCCTGCGTTTCTGCTCGCAAGAGGAAGCGAGCTGATTGCACACAGCCGCCGGGCGAGAAGAGCAAGACCGGGCCAGGAGCTAGAACTTTTGGTCCAAACCCCCCTTGACTTTCCCGAAACAAGGCTGTATCCTGTCTCAGCAAGAACAGCAAAGGTAAGAGAGGAAATCTGACACATGGCTCGTTCCCCCCGGGTCCCCCTTGTTCCGCCAGAGGAACCTGCTTTAATAGACGGACAGCTTTCACTTTTTTCGACGAATACAGCAGAGCAATTGCAAACAGAGGCGCCTGCCCTCGCAGAGGAAACGGTAGTGTCACGTGCAAAGAAAGCGGCGAGCTATTCATCCGCCGACATTCAGGTGCTGGAAGGGCTGACGGCCATTCGTCATCGGCCCGGCATGTACATTGGCTCGACATCGACCTCGGGTCTGCTGCATCTGCTCTGGGAGGCCCTCGACAACGCGGTCGATGAGGCAGTCGCCGGCTACGGCCGCCACATCTGGGTGCGCATCGAGCACGATGGCTGGGTGACCGTGCGCGACGAGGGGCGCGGTATGCCCTTCGATCCCATGCTCTATCAGGGCGAGTACCTGCCGGCCGCAACGGTGATCATGACCGTACCGCATTCGGGTGGGAAGTTCGCCGAGGGCGTCTACAAAACCGCGGGTGGCCTGCATGGAGTTGGAGCGACGGTCATCAATGCGCTCTCAGAGAAGCTGGAACTGACCATCTGGAAGGATGGCCACCAGTTCAGCCAGGTGTTCAGCCGCGGTGCCGCTCTGCCGCATCAGATCACTCCCTGCGACGCGCGCCTGCATGGCACGCAGCTCCGCTGGCTCTACGACCGCAGCATCTTTGACGCCGATGCCTACTACACCCCCGAGGCTGTTCAGAGCCGCCTGAAGGCCGCCGCCTATCTCAACCGCGGCGTGGCCTTCCACCTGGACATGTGGGATGAGGCCAGTGCCCAGCAGGTGCAATCGCTCTTCTATTCACGCGAGGGCCTCGCAGACTATGTCCGCGACCTGACAGCCGGCAGCGCCGCCCCTCTCTTCAAGCAGGTGATCTCTATCACCAGGGAGAAGGAGGGCGTCCAGGTTGAGGTGGCCCTGCAGCCGACCACGGGCTTTAAAACGACGCTCTTCAGCTACGCTAATGCTGTCCGCACACGCGACGGGGGGGTTCATGAGACGGGTTTCAAATCGGCGCTGACCCGCGTGGTGCACGACTACGCCCTCAAATGGGGCATCATCAAGAGCCGCGAAAAAGAGGGCTTCAGGCCGGAGGTGATCCAGCAGGGCCTCAACGCCGTCATCTCGGTCAAGCTGAGCCAGCCGCAGTTCCAGGGACAGACCAAGGACCGCCTGAACAACGCCCCCGTTGAGGGCCTCGTGCGCTCGGTTGTTGACGAGGGCCTCAAAGACTGGTTCGAGGCCAATCCTGCCGCCGGTAAGGACTGGCTGAAGAAGATCCTCCAGATGCAGAAGGCCCGCAACGAGGCTCAGCTGGTGGAGGAACTGGCCCGCAGCGGCGAGAAGAAGAATGGCGAGCTGATCGATACCTCGCTCTCGCGCAAGTTCTTGAAGTGCAACACGACCGATCCGGCGCGGGCTGAACTCTTTATCGTCGAGGGCGACTCTGCCGGCGGCAGCGCCGGCCAGGGGCGTTTCTCTGAGTACCAGGCCGTGCTCAAACTGAAGGGTAAACCGCTCAACGTCGCCAAAGCCGACCTGGAGCGCATCGTCAGAAACGAGGAGATCCGGACGATTATCAACGTCCTCGGCACGGGCACGCGCGACGCCTTCGACATCACGAAGCTGCGCTTCCAGCGTATCATCATCGCTACCGACGCGGATGTCGATGGCTTGCATATCCAGTGCCTGCTGCTGACTCTCTTCCACCAGGAATTCAGTGAACTGATCGAGCATGGCCACGTCTACATCGCCTGTCCACCGCTCTACTCGGTGAAGTACCGCGGGCGGATCACCTGGCTGCTGGATGATGAGGCCCGCCAGCAGTTCCTCCAGAGCCATCCGGAGGCCCAGGGTCTGGAGTTTAAACGCTACAAGGGCCTGGGCGAAATGAATCCCAAGGAGTTGCGCGACACGACTTTTGATCCCGCCCACCGCACGCTCAAACGGGTCACCCTGGAAGATGCCGTGCTGGCCGCCAGGCTGGTGGCGGAGCTGATGGAGGACCGCAACGCCGAGGCCCGCCGCGGCTTTCTGGCCGAGCATGCGCGCAAGATTAAAGAACTCGATGTCTAAGGGTGGTACTCATGGCTCGCATTTCTGAACTTCCGCTGGAGAGCGGCAATATCCGTGAAGAAGATTTCTCTGTGCTCCTGGCGCGCGCCTTCGCGACCTACGGCCTCTCGGTGGTCACTGATCGCGCCCTGCCCGACGCTCGCGATGGGCTGAAGCCTGTGCATCGTCGCATTCTGGCCGGCATGCGCGAGGCTGGCTATCGCTCCAGTCGCCCGACGGTGAAGAGCGCGGAGGTCGTGGGGCTGATTCTGGGCAACTACCACCCGCATGGTGATGCCTCGGTCTACGATGCCGCTGTGCGTATGGCCCAGCCCTTTACCATGCGCTATCCCCTCATCGAGGGACAGGGCAACATGGGTAGTGAGGATGGCGACGCTCCCGCCGCCTACCGCTATACGGAGATGCGCCTCGCTCCCATCGCTGAAGCTCTGATGGCTGACCTGGAGTGCGAGACGGTGCCTCTTCACCCGACCTATAAACAGGACCCCAGGGTCCTGGAGCCTGACTATCTGCCTGGCCGCATCCCTCCCATTGTGAACCCGTCGAGCGGCATCGCTGTCGGCCTCTCTACCAATATTCCACCCCACAATCTGACAGAGGTGCTGCGCGCCTGCATCGCTCTGCTCGACCGACCCGATATGAGTGTGGAGCAGCTCATGACCCTCATCCAGGGACCGGACTTTCCCCAGGGCGGACGCATCATCGGCCTCGATGGCATCCGCGATTACTTCACCACTGGCAAGGGACGCATCGTTGTACGCGCCGAGGTGCGCCTGGAGGAGACGCCTCGCAGCCGCTCGCTGGTGATCGTGCAGATCCCTCCCATCGGCAGGGACCGCGTGAAGCTCTCAATCGCTGAGGCGATGAACGCTGGCAAGCTGGAGGGCCTCTTCCCCGATGTGCGCGATGAGAGCGATACCGAGAAGGGGACGCGCATTGTGCTCGATCTGCGCAAGGATGCGGATCCGGGGCGTGTGTTGACGCAGCTCTACAGCGAGACCGATCTGCAGGTCACGCTCTCGTTCCAGATGGTCTTTCTCTTCGGCGAGCCAATGCAGGCGGCACGTCAACCTCGCCAGGTGGGGCTGCTCGACTTGCTCAACTACTGGAACGCCCACCAACTGGATGTGCTGGCACGCCGCACTCAGTTCCATCTGCGTAAGGCCAGAGAGCGCCTGCACGTGGTCGAAGGACTGATCATCGGCGCTGCCAACGCGGAGGCCATCGTGCGCCTTTTCCAGGCTGCCAGCGACCGCGCTGAGGCGCGACAGCAGATCGAGACACGTTACAGCCTGACACCGGCTCAGTCCGAGGTGATCGCCTCGATGACGCTGGCGCAGGTGACACGCCTGGATGCCGCCAGATACGCCAGCGAGCGCGAGGAGCTGCTAGCCCGCATTGATGAGCTGGAGCGGCTGCTCGCCGATCGCCGAGCCCTGGTGGCCTTGCTGAAAAAGGAGATACAGCAGCTCATTAAGCAGTTTGGCGATGAGCGCCGCACCACCATCGACCCGCAGGCACGTCTGGATGAGCCGATCAAGGAGGTGCCTTCGCTCTACGAACGCACGCCGCTGACGCTGGCACTGACGCGCTCCGGGGGTCTGAAGACGCTCCCTCTCGAGGCCTACGCACCTCGCGATCGCGAGAAGGGGGGCAGCTCCCTCTATACCCCCGTGCGCGGCGATGAACAGCTACGACAGGTGCTGCTGGCCTCCTCCCAGGACTACGTGCTCTGCGTGACCTCCACTGGCCGCCTCTTTCAATTGCCAGCCTACCGCATCCCCGCTGCGACACGCTCCGCTCGCGGTGAGCCAGCCGCGCGCTTATTGACGCTGGCGCCAGCAGAGGAGCTGATGACGCTGCTGGCGCTGACCACGCACGACGACGATCGCTACCTGGTGAGCTTCAGCCGCCAGGGCAGGGTCAAGAAATCACCGCTGAGCGAGTACCGCACGCTGGATAACGTTGGTCTGCTCGATATGAAGCTCGCTGAGGGCGACGCCCTGGCGGCGGCGCTGATCGTGCAGGGACGCGGCGACTACCTTGTGGCGGCCGATAATGGGCAGGTCCTGCGCTTCAGCGACGAAGCCCTGCGATCCCAGGGGCGCGGTGGACAGGGGGTCACGGCGATGACGCTGGCCGCCGGCGCGCAGGTGATCAGCGCTGTCTATCTGGAGGAGCAGGTAACCGGCGGGGAGACCGACGAGGCGCGCTCCGCGCCGGCGCTGCTGCTGATCAGCGAGCAGGGCTATGGAAAGCGCGTCGCCGCGGACCAGTTTCCACTGCGCGGCCGCGCAACCGCTGGAGTGGCGAGCCTGGCTCTCTCGGCGGGCGATCGTCTGGCGCTGGCGCTGGCAGTCACCGAGGAGGACCAGGTGCTGCTGGCCTGGCACGGCGAGAAAGGCGATCAGGCTCAGGTTCTGCGGATGGCGGAGATCCCCCTTGCCGGGCGCGCCGCTGGCGGGAAGCGCCTCGTAGAGGGCCGCCCACTGGCACTGATCAGGTTGCCGCGCTGACCCCCGCTCGCTCGAGCCAGCGCCTGCCAGGCAGAGCGGCGGAAGACCTGCAGGTCTGCGACCAGCCTGAGGCCAGCGGCGGAGGGAGTGCTCCTCCACCAGCGGAGAGCCGCGGGGCTGGCTGGTCGCCAGCCAGCCGGTGTTGAAAGCGTGCACGCGCTTCCTACCTGGCCCCCAGACGCAGATCGAGGCGACACAGAGCCATCTGAGTCGGGGCCTCGGAGACCCCCACGGTGAGCGCGGAGAGGTGAAGGGTATCATAGGCCGCCAGCGATGCGAGCAGCTCATGAGCGATGTACTCCGCCAGTCGCTCCGCCGTCGAGTTATCGATCGGCAACTCGATGACATCGGCGCGCGGAAAGACATAGCGCCGATTCTGAAAGCGAATCTCCCATTCATCGGGAGAGGCAATCAGTTCGATATGTGGATTGCTCATCGGCAGCAAAAAGCGATGGTTCAGGCGCTGACAGATCTCGCGCGTCAGGCGCTTGAGGACCGTAAAATCGAAGACCAGCCGATCCTCTGTCAATGTGCCTTCGGCCTCCACCAGCACGCCGTAGTTGTGGCCATGTAAGCGCTCACACTTTCCTCCGTAGGTGATGAAGTGAGCCGCGCTGAACTGCAAATAGCCGCCCTCTACCTTCACTCGAAAACCACTTGCCATAAACGCTTCTCCCTGCCCGCAGGATCTTCGGCGAAGCCTCCTGCACGGGCCTGCTACAATCTCTTTTGCCAGAGACACAATAGCATCAAGACGGGCCAGAAGCAAGAGGCAATCCAGGCAGCCGGAGAGCCAGCCGCCGGGAGAGCCATGAGAGAGGAGAGGCCTCACTCAGCGGTGCAGGATCAGTGGCTGGCCAATGTCAAATTGTTAGCTAGTTGCCTGGAATTCTTTGCGGGCCACTGCTATACTTGTACCAGTGCCGGTAGGGATCCTCCCTGCTATTAGCAAAGAAGGAGTGCACGAATGACAATAGCTGAGATCTTTGAAGCTATGGTCCAGAACGTCAATCCCTCAGCCGCCAGCGGGCTGAATAAGACGTTTCAGTGGAACATCACCGGAGATGACTCGGGCGTTTACGCTATCAAGATGAATAACGGAGCAGCGGAGCTGATCAAGGGCGGCGTAGAGAAGCCGGATATCACCCTCACGGTCAGCGACAAAGACTGGGCCTCCATCGTCGAGGGCAAGCTGGACCCCACGACCGCGTTCATGACCGGCAAGGTGAAGATCAGCGGCGACATGATGCTGGCCATGCGTCTTCAGAATCTCTTCAACCGGCCTCGCTAGCCTATTTATCCTGAGCAGAGCAGAGGCGCTCATGCGGCGTCTCACCGCCAGAGGCACCCTGGTTACATGAGGGCCGGCAGGTTCTCATGGGCCAGAGGTGTTTTTCTTGTTAATCGCTCCTCCTCCGACAGAGAGCAGGCTCCGGCGCCTCGGGCAAGCGTCCCCTGGCTGCAGGGGGGACTGTTGCGCCTTGCTATCCCTCCCCTGGTATGGTATACTCACCATGAAGCATGAGCATGGAAGCATGGGCATGCACTGACCACCCGCCCGCACAGGGCGCACGAGACTACGAATCAACCTGGAGAAAGGCGTCCAAGATGGCTCTACGGAGTGATGAACTGCACTATAACCTGCAGCATCTGAATGGTATGTTAACCACGCATGAAGCCGCCAGGCAGCTTGAGCTGAGTTACTGGCATTTTATGCACCTCGTAGAGGCCGGACGCATCCCCGGCGTGCGCGTCGTCGATCGCTGGCTCTTCTCCCCAGCCGACCTCGATGAGTACAAGCGCAGACGCTATGGCGAACTCGCCGATCTGGCTCGCACTGCCCTCTCTCATCCCGACATCGATCTGACCGAGAAGCAAGCCACCATCTGTCGTTATCTTGCCAACAGCGAACGTCCCTCCGCCATCGCCCGCAAACTGCAGCAGTCCCGCCAGGCCGTCCATTCGCAGATCACCTTGATTCGCGAGAAGGTCTCGCGCATCCTTGACCGTTCCTCCACCAGCGATGACGCCCTACCTCGCCGCAAAACACGCCGCCAGCGCCGTACAGACCAGCCGATCCCGCTGAAGGTCCCCGGTCAGCCTTCCTGACCGCGCATACCCTCAGCAGCGGCTCAGGCCGATGGCTCCCCCAGCAACGCCGGTCGGATGGCCTCCCCCAGTGTCGGCACGCGCTCAGCCAGCGCGCGCAAGAGTCCGAAGCATCCAGCCAGCATCATATCACCATGGGGGACTGCCTCGTACGGAGCGCGCGCCGAGCCTCGCAGCAACTCGCGGCGCGGTCCCGTCACTGCCAGAAAAGGACCTCTCTCGTCCTGTCCCCTCGTAGCAGCAGGCCGCACAATCAAGGCCCCATGACCATTATCGTCAAAGACCTCATCGTTCGTCAGACTGCCCGCGGCCAGTTTCAGTAAGAGCTCCTCAAGACGCGCGCGCGTGATCTCACCGGTGTGATGCTCAAAAAGGCCTGCGATCTCTCCTTCCACCAGATGAAAGGCCAGTGTGTGGAAATTGCCAATATTGCAGAGCAGGCTTGCTGGCTGCCGACGCACCAGAGGGTCTTCCAGCGCTCCCAGAACTGCGGCTGCCCCCGTGTCCATGAGCAGCACGGGGATCTGCTCGTCGGAGCCGCTCAAGCGCACATAGCGCTCGGCACTGCGCACCACAGCCTGCAGGCGCGTCAGCGCGGACGGGATCTCCCCGGCCAGATACGCGAAAGCGGCCGGGGTCGGTGAGCGCCTGATCGTCCGTTCGAGCAGCTCAAAGCGGAAGCGCCGATCGCTGTAGCCAGGAGGCGCCGCCCCATGATCAAAGGCCGCGATCGCCAGCGCATCCACACGCGGATCAAGATCAAAGGTCCGCAGCGCCGTGATCAGGGCGTCAGCATCCAGATCCTGCAGTTCAAGATGCAGAGCACGGCCGGCCTGCACGCGCCGCGCCGCCTCCTGCTCATCGATCACCTCAAACCCCATCCGCTCCACTTGCTCCAGGTCATCATCGAACGTGCGCGCCGCATCAGGGGTCACTGCCAGCGCATACCCGGCCAGGACATGGTCGCGCGCTGCCCAGTGTGACGGGCCACCGCCCATCGTGACCCCCGTCAGCACCAGCGCCTGGCCTTGCGCCGTGGCTCGCCTGATGCGCTCGGCAACGATCACTGTAGGAGCAGGCATCACCAGCTTCACATTATTCTCCATGCTCCTGCCACTCTCAAAGAGCAGGATATCCTGCGTACCAGTGCCAACATCGATCGCCAGAACGCGCGTCTCCCTGGTCATAGCACTCTCCTTCTTCAGGAGGCAGCCACTGGACCTCGCGCCCCAGAGGCTGCACCTGAACGGGACCTGGAAACAGCAGGTCGCCCGGGACTGGACGGCTAAAAGCTCACCAGCGTAAAGCCGTGGCGTGTCGTCACCGCCCGCTGCTTCTTGAGCATGCGCCAGGCGTACTTACTCATACTGGCCCGCCGGCGCAGCACCTCAAGCTGACTATCAGAAAAATGCTCAGAAGCCACCAGGACGAACGCACGCAGATCGGCGCGCAGCAGGTTCAAACGGCGTTCCAGATCCGCAAGCCTGGCCGCGTCATGCGGTAAACCTTGAACGGCCAACCGCGCCAGATCCGCCCACTGACTCATCAATGGGCGCATCGCCTCGAAGCGCTGCACAATACATGTAGTCACCTCGTCGAAGTCAGGTACGGATGCGAAATCAGCCATAGCCATGCTACTGTTCTCCTTCTACTGTGAACACCGAGCCAGACATGGACGCCAGAGTAGCCCGCCCGGGCCTGATATGCACCCTATTCTATGATACCGAAGTAGCCTGTGGCAACAAACGAGAAGCCATACGGCTGTCTCTGCCTCTGCCTTTCTGTGATACAATGCATAGCAGAGCAGCGGCGCACTTGTCGCGAGCGCAAGCGCGCACCACTCCCCCTGCAAGGGAAGAGCACAGACCGGGCACGGCTCCAGGCGCATCGGGAGCATCAGTGCATCAGGCGCAGCAGACCTCAGCAGGCCCACAGACAGGGGGTCTCTGCTTACTGCTGGTGAGCAACAACCTTCTACCTATACCATACCCTGTTGGCAGAAGGGAATCACGTGATGAAAGGACCCTGGCATGCAACGGCCAAAGCAGCAGAAAGCATCCGCGTCTCAGTCTTCAGCGTCCCAGGGCAGACACGAGAGCAGTGCCCATAGTGAGCAGCCAGCGATGGCAACGGCCAGCGGTGCAGCAACCGCCTACCAGCCCATTGAAGACTACGCAGTGATCGGCGACCTGCATACCGTCGCTCTGGTCGGTAAGAATGGCTCGATCGACTGGTGCTGTATTCCCCGCTTCGATTCGCCCAGCGTTTTCGGAGCCTTGCTCGATGCCCGGAAGGGCGGCTTCTTCCGCATCGCCCCGCCTGCGCAGAATCCCATGGGCCATAAGCAACTCTATATCCCTGAGACGAATATTCTGGTCACCCGTTTTCTGACGGTCGATGGGGTGGGCGAGATCACCGATTTCATGCCGATCAAACAACCAGGGAGCGCGGAACACCAGCACCACCTCTACCGCGCCGTCAGCGTCGTACGCGGCTCGCTCAGCTTCGAGATGGTCTGCCGGCCGGCCTTCAACTACGCGCGCGACCAGCACGTGGTCCGGCTGACACAGGACGGCGCCCTCTTCCACAGCGACGGCCTCTCGCTCGGCCTGGCCAGCAGCGTACCCCTGGAGGAGGACGGCCAGGGAGGCGTGCGGGCGACGTTTACCCTGCATGCCGGCCAGGCGGCCTACTTTCTCCTTGAGAGCGCTCGCAGGGAGGACCTCGGGCCACAGCACGTCTCCTCTCGTCGCTACCACGAGGCCTTTCAGAAGACCCTGGCCTTCTGGCGGCGCTGGCTCGCTCAATGCCGCTACCAGGGACGCTGGCGCGAGATGGTCCAGCGCTCAGCCCTGGTTCTCAAGCTGCTGACCTATGCACCCACGGGCGCCATCGTGGCTGCCCCCACCACAAGCCTGCCCGAAACGATTGGCGGCGCCCGCAACTGGGACTACCGCTACACCTGGCTACGCGACACCGCCTTCACACTCTACAGCCTGTTGACCCTTGGCTTTACCCAGGAGGCCGAAGCCTTCATGAAATGGCTGGACGCCCGCTGCCACGAGCTGAAAGAGAACGGCTCGCTCCAGCCAATGTACGGCATCAACGGTGAGCAGGAACTGACCGAGTACACCCTCGACCATCTTGAAGGCTATAAGAAGAGTCGCCCCGTACGCATCGGAAACGCCGCCTATAAGCAGCAGCAGCTCGACGTCTACGGCGAGCTGCTGGACGCCATCTACATCTTCAACCGCTACAGCACCATCTCCTACGACCTCTGGGAGAACCTGCGCCGTCTGCTGGACTGGCTACAGAACCACTGGGACGATCCCGACGAAGGCATCTGGGAAGTGCGCGGCGGCCCCAGACACTTCGTGCACTCGCGCGTCATGAGCTGGGTCGCCTTCGATCGCGCCCTGCGCCTCGCACGCCACCGCGGCTGGCCCGCACCCATGGTCGAGTGGATGGACACCAGCGCCCACATCTACGAGCAGATCATGCACAAAGGATGGAGCGAGAAAAAACAGAGCTTCGTCCAGTACTACGGCAGCGAAGAGGTCGATGCCAGCGCACTGCTGATGGCCATCGTCAAGTTCACCGGCCCCAACGAGCCACGTATGCTCAAAACGATTGAACGCATCCAGCGCGAGCTGGCCAGCGACTCCCTGGTGCATCGCTACGATCCCCACAGAGCTGCCGACGACGGGCTGGGCAGCACCGAAGGAACCTTCAGCCCCTGCAGCTTCTGGTTCGCCGAGGTACTGGCGCGCTGCGGCCACCTCGATGCGGCCCGCCTCCTCCTGGAGAAGATGCTGACCTACAGCAACCATGTCGGCCTCTACGCTGAGGAGGTTGGCCTCTGCGGCGAAGCACTGGGCAATTTTCCCCAGGCCTTCACACACCTCTCCCTGATCACCGCCTGCACCAACATCGATGCCGCCCTTAACCGCGCGCGCGGTCCGGCCAGCCCCGATCCTTATCAGGAGGTTTGGCAGGATTAAGAGAGAGCTGCAGACGCCCGGCACGTCTGGCCCGGCCTGGCATAAAAAGCCTCCCTCACATTGTTACCTGAATAGAACCTCTCCTCTCAGCGAGGAACGTGTCAAAGAAGAGAAGCGGAGTATCTATGCCAAAGATCTATGACGCCATCATCATCGGCTCGGGGCCGGCAGGCTACACAGCCGCGATATACGCCGCCCGCGCAAACCTCTCGGTACTGGTCTTCCAGGGCTATCAGGTAGGCGGGCAACTGATGCTCACCAGCGAGGTCGAGAACTACCCGGGTTTTGAAGAGGGCATCCTGGGACCGGAGTTGATGGAGAAATTCGAGCAGCAGGCGCGGCGCTTCGGAGCTGAGATGCTGGCCGAAGACGTGAGCGCCGTGGACTTCAGTCGACGGCCCTTCCTCATCACCAGCGATTCGGGCGAGTTTCTGGCGCGCGCCGTGATCATCGCAACCGGGGCCAGCGCCAGATGGCTGGGATTGCCCAGTGAACAGCAGTTGCAGGGACGAGGAGTCAGCGCCTGCGCCACCTGCGACGGCTTCTTCTTCAAGAACAAGGACGTGGCCGTCATCGGCGGCGGCGATACCGCCATGGAGGAAGCCCTCTTTCTGACACGCTACGCCACTCACGTGACCGTGATCCACCGCCGTGACACTCTGCGAGCCAGCAAGATCATGCAGGAGCGGGCCCAGAAACATCCCAAGATCAGCTTTATCTGGAACAGCGAAGTCATTGAGGTCCTGGGCGAGGAAGGAGTGACCGGGCTGCGTTTGCGCAACGTACAGACCGGCGAGGAGAGCACCCTGGCCGTGCAGGGTCTCTTCCTGGCCATTGGCCACCAGCCCAACACTGCCCTCTTCAAGGGCATCATTCAGATGGACCAGGCAGGCTACATCGTCCCCGTCGAGCACACGATGACGAACATCCCTGGTGTCTTCGCCGCCGGAGATGTCACTGACCATCGCTATCGGCAGGCCGTGACCGCGGCAGGCGACGGCTGTCGCGCCGCAATCGACCTGGAGCGCTGGCTGGAGAGCCAGAGCGCACAGGAGGAGAGCCAGAGCGCAACACCAGCGCAACAGTCGACAGACGCGGCCCTGCAACCATCCCAGGGCTGAGCGCTCCGAACAACGGCGCGCTGGCCAGGGCAAGCAGCCAGAAGATGGAGAGAGCGGGGCAGCAGAGCGCGCGAAACGAGGTGAAGGCTGAACATGAAGGAGCACCAGAAACAGACGAGTGGGCAGGCCGATTACGGCTATCCGCTCGCCGACAGGGCCGTCCTGGCCGCCAGAGCGCGCGAGATTACGGCGCGGCTCGTCGCTCACTACGGCGAGCCGCCCTGGTCCGAGAAGGACCCCCTCAGCCAGCTCGTCGCTGTGTTGCTCTCCCACCGTACGCGCGACGAGCAGACCGCCGCAGCCTACGCTGCCCTGCTCAGGCGCTTTGGCTCATGGGAGGCAGTACGCGATGCCCCTACGCAGCAGGTCGAGCAGGCCATCGCTCACGTCACCTGGCCGGAGATCAAAGCACCGCGTCTGCAGGCCATCCTGCGCCAGATCAGCACGGAGCGGGGAGCGCTGAACCTGGACTTTCTGCGCACTCTGCCCACAGCAGAGGGGGCAGCCTGGCTGAGCCGCTTCGAGGGGGTCGGTCCCAAAACCGCTGCCTGCGTGCTGCTCTTTAGCTGCCAGAAACCGATCCTGCCCGTCGATGTCCATGTCCACCGCATCTCGATCCGTCTGGGCCTGATCGGCAAAAAGGTCTCGGCCGATCAGGCGCATACCCTGCTGCAGCATCTGCTGCCGGCCGACGCGCGCTCGATCTACAACTTTCACAAGGGACTGGTCTGGCACGGACAGCGTCGCTGCTTCTTCGAGCGGCCACGCTGCCAGCAGTGCTTTCTGCAGGATCTCTGCACCTACTATGCAGGCAAAGCGTCGGGCAAGGAGCAGCCGGACTGATCGGCCAAGCCGCACTACCTGCTGCTCCCCAGGACCGAACCTGCACGCCACCCGTCCGTAAGGCAGGCTCACGCCACTTCAGGCTGAGCCGGTCGCAGCAGACGGGAAGCTCGCATCAGTTGCCACTCCCTGCTGGGGCATGATTGAGGACGGGATACCCCTCAGTGACATAGGCACTGGGGTCGGGCTGAATCTCGTCGAGATGATAGGAATTCTTGGCGTCGGTATTAATGCCGGGCCAGCGCGCACCGTAGAGATAATGGCCGGTCTCCGCCGGCGAGAGCGGCCGCTTGCCGAACTGGGGAATGCCCCGCACACGTGGCGTACGCGGCTCTGGCGGCTCGACAGCGAGATCCTCAGGCACACGGTTATACCCCATGCGCTGTAACTCCTCCTCACTCAGGCTGAGCCGCAGAAGATCCTCCCCGACCCGCTCCTTAATAGCAGAGCGCGGCACATAATAGACCTTCGGAAAGAGACGCCCGCGCTCAACCAGCAGATAGGTGGGGAAACGGGCCTGGATGGTTCCGAGCCAGTTCCCCTGCGCATCCAGCACCTCCTGGCCGATCTTGAACGGGGAGCGATCGCTCGCCTGCGCAGGAGCCAGGACATAGCGTTCCGGCAAGGGTTGAAAGGGATCCTCCAGCCCCCAGCCGAGCATAAAGGCCACCACGAAGATGGCCGCCACCAGCGAGATCGCCAGCGAAACCAGCGGCGCACTGCCAAGGAAGACCAGCACGGCTATGGCTACCGCCACCGCCAGGGCCAGTAAGAAAGGCCAGTAGCTCGGATTGGGAAGGTGCACATGCTCTTCCCCCTCCTCACCTTCGAGGTCGAGCAGGGTGGCCTGGATTTCGTCGGCAATCGAGCCGGTACTTTGAGGAGACCTGTCCATAACTTCTCGTTTCCTCAGTTCAGATAGAGATCTATGTACGACCGGCGAGAATTCTCTCTTGATGGAGTCGTCCTGATCTAAGGATAGCAAATAACGAGAGGCTCTGCAAGGTCTCCACGCTGATCGCCCCCCGGCAGCAGTGGCCGAGCAACGCTCGCTTGATTTTTCACGCAGGCTGGGGTAAGCTGTATGCTAGATGATTCATGAATCAGGTTTCACCATTCACTCTGGCTAACATGAAGAAGGAGGCACTCCAGCCATGCCCACGACGCTACTTCTGCCCGGGATCAGCCAGCGGCACTGCCAGACGGCGCGTCTCGAGGTGGCCTATCTGGAAGCCGGCTCCGCTGGTCCCCCGGTTGTGCTCGTCCACGGGAACTGCTCCTCAGCGCTCTTCTTTCAGGACCTTATGCTCTCCCTGGCGGCCGCCGGCTACCACATCTACGCGCCCGACATGCGCGGCTACGGCGATAGCCAGGCACTGCCCGTAGATGGGACACGCGGAGTGAGAGACTTCTCCGACGATCTCGCCAGCTTTGCCGAGGCCCTGGGGCTGAACCAGTTTCACCTCTTCGGCTGGTCGCTCGGAGGCAATGTCGTCATGCAATATGCCATTGACTATCCGCAGCGGCTGCGCAGCCTGATCCTGCAGGCTCCAGGCTCTCCCTTTGGGTTCGGAGGAACCAGAGATGCCAGCGGAACCCCGGTCTGGCCGGACTTTGCGGGCAGCGGCGGCGGCACGGCCAACCCCGACTTCGTGCGACGCCTGGCCGAAGCGGACAGCAGCGACGAGCAAGGCTCGCCGCGCTTTGTCATGAACACCTTTTATTTCAAGCCCCCCTTCCGCGCAGCGCCCGATCGCGAGGAGATCTACGTCGCCTCGATCCTCTCGACGCGCACCAGCAGCGGCAACTATCCCGGCGACGCACGACCCTCAGCAAACTGGCCGCATGTCGCTCCTGGCACCCAGGGGGTCAATAACGCCCTCTCGCCTGCCTACCTCAACCAGGCAGCCCTGGCGAGCGTGAGTCCGAAGCCACCCATTCTCTGGATTCACGGCGTTGACGACCAGATTGTCTCAGATACCTCCTTTTTTGATTTCGGCTATCTCGGGCAACTGGGGATCGTGCCCGGCTGGCCTGGCGCCGAGGTCTACCCACCTCAGCCGATGAAGACCCAGATTCGCCTGCTCCTGGAGCGCTACCGCGAGCACGGTGGCCTCTACCACGAACTGCGGCTCGCCGACTGCGGACATGCACCACACATCGAAAAAGCGGACGCAGTGTTCGCGGCCCTGAGAGACTTCCTGGCCACCCAGGCATAGGCGCCTCAACGACCAGAGCGAGAAGAGGGACACCCGTCACGTCGGCGGACGCCCCTCTTCTCCACGCTGGCCAGATCAGCCTGGCTCAGGAGGCCTGATCGATCAAAGCCTCCATCTGCGTCAGGTGGGACTCAAACAGACGCAGCGCCTGACGCACCGGCTCAGGGGTCGTCATATCCACACCAGCGCGTTTGAGCAACTCGATGCTGTAATCCGAGGAGCCAGAGCGCAAAAACTGCAGATAGCGCTCGACCGCTGGCTGGCCCTCCTGCAGAATCTGCTGTACCAGTGCACAGGCAGCCGAGATACCAGTCGCATACTGATAGACATAGAAGTTGTAGTAGAAGTGGGGAATGCGTGCCCACTCAATGTCGATCAGCTCATCGATGAGGATCTCTGACCCGTAGTACTTCTCATTGAGGGCATGATAGAGCGTGCTGAGCGTATCGGCGGTCAGCGGCTCACCCTGCTCAGCCAGGGCATGGATCTGGTGCTCGAATTCCGCAAACATGGTCTGGCGATAGAGCGTGCCGCGGAAATCCTCCAGGGAGTGATTCAGAATCGCCAGCCGCTCCTCACGATCAGTGGTTGTCTTCAGCAGGTGCTCGGTCAGCAGCGCCTCGTTGAGTGTGGAGGCAACCTCAGCTACAAAGATCGTGTAGTCTCCATAGGGGAACGGTTGATGGCTGCGCGTATAGTACGAGTGCAGTGAATGCCCCAGCTCGTGTGCCAGGGTGTACATGCTATCGCGATTTCCCTGGAAATTCATCAGAATAAAGGGCCGCGTGCGATAGGCCCCTCCGCTGTAGGCTCCGCCACGCTTGCCAGGGGTCTCATAGACATCAATCCAGCGCTCGCTGAAGGCCTTCCTGAGCACCCCCACATAATCGGCGCCCAGGGGAGCCAGAGCGGTGAGAATGGTATCACGCGCCTGCTCATACGAGACCTCGCTCATGGTCTCTTTGACGATCGGCACATAGAGATCGTACATATGCAGCTCATCCAGCCGCAACATACGCTTGCGCAGACGCATATAGCGATTCAGTAGAGGCAGGTGCTCGCTGACAGTCTCAATGAGCATATCGTAGACGCTGACGGGAATATTGTAGCGCGCCAGGGCCCGCTCACGTCCCGAGCGATAGCCACGCTGGCGGGTGTAAAAGATATCTGTCTTGATATGTCCGGCCAGCGTGGCGGCAACAGTATTGCGCTGTTTGAGGAAGGCACCATGCAAACCCTCAAAGGCCTCCTGGCGCACACGGCGATCAGTGCTGCGAATGAAGACCAGATAGTTCCCTTTGGTCAGCTCCACCTCGCGTCCCTGCTCATCCCTGATCGTAGGAAGGCGCAGATCGGCGTTATCGATCATCGTGAAGATCGCATCGGGTGTATCGGCCATCTCGCTGGCCGCGGCAAGTACGGCCTCGATCTCGGCCGAGCGCACATGCGGACGCTGGCGATTGAGATCGCGCAACTGCTGCTCGTAGAGGTCCAGCCCCGGCGTCTCACGCACAAAGCGCTCAAGATCGTCCTGCGGAACTGCCAGAATCTCCGGTTCAATAAACGAGGCAGCCGTAGAGGCACGGACATAGAGCTGCATGCCCCGGTCGTACATTCCCTGATAGGTGCTGCTGGTCGTATCCTCATCCTTGCGCATCGAAGCATAGGTGACCAGCGCCTCCAGTCGCTCGAACAGCTCATCGCGTTTGCGCAACACCGTGAGCAGTGCCTCGCCTCCCTGGGCGATGGTGCCCTTGAGCGCCTCTAGATCGGGCAGGCGGTGCAGCAGATCCTGATACTCGTGCTCCCACTCCTCATTGGTGGCAAAAACACTCTCGAGATCCCAGGTATACTCTCTGGGAATGTCACCCCGTTTTTTCAATGTTTGCAGCATCTCGCCTCCTTGATAAGAAATACCATCTTTCTTTCTCTCTTCATGAAGTGATCTGCTCCTCACAGAGCGTCAGCCGGCTGTGTAGAGAGCGCTCCGCCCCCCCTGGCGGCTGGGATGCAATGCTCCAGGCTGATGCTCTCGGCGGCCGGCTCACACTGGCCTTAGAAGCGCAGGAGGTCATCGCGATGGCCCCATCGGCCCAGAAAGCGATAGAAGTTGCGCCTAGTCAGACGAGCACGCTCCGCCTCAGAGAACCTGGCATCACGCTCCACAGGAGTATACACCAGTGGCAAACCTGGCGTGACCACTGCACGCGCGCCGGTTGCGCGGATGGCAAAGCAGAAATCGATGTCCAGGTAGCGCCTGTAGCGATAGCGCTCGTCGAGCAGGCCAACCTCCTTGAGGAGCGTGCGTCTGAAGGCCAGACAGAGGTCGGCCAGGGCATCCACCTCGTCTTCCTGGGCAGAGCGAAAGTGGCGCAGATCCTCGGTCAACAGGCCTTGCCAGCCGGTCACGCCCACGGAATCATCGGCGAGCGTTTCATAGAGCGGCGCGAAGATGTCGCCGGTTAGCTCAACACTACCGTCAAGCCAGAGAATGTAACGGCCACGGCTGAGCTTGAAAGCGACATTGCGCGCCTCCGCCTCGCCCATCGGGCGCGTGGCGCGTGCAAAGAGCAGGCGCGGCTCCTGCTGCTGCAAGCCATCCGCCCAGAGCGCGGTCTCATCCTGAGAAGCGTTGTCCAGCAGCACAATCTCCAGGGCGTGGTGGCCGGCAAAGCGCAGGACACTTTCGACGCAGCGCCGCACCTGCTCGGCGGCATTCGAGGCCAGAATGTTGAGCGAGAAGGTACAGGTGTCGGGACTATCGAGGAACGAGGGCACCTGGCGACTGGTGCGATAGAACTGCCCCCCTACCTCGACCCCTGGAAGGATCACCAGATGGGCTCCATGCGGATTATCCTTGATGGCAAAGCCCGCCTCCTCTATCTGCCGCTTGAGTGCATCGGCACGCTCGTATTTCCCCATGCGACGCAAGAGATCACGCTCACGAGAGAGGGCGAGAATCTCCATCGGGATAGCATGACGATGAGATTGCAGAGTCATGATGTTCCTTCCTTCCTTGCAGCTAACGCAGCCCACTCTTTTTACCTACCTGGGATGGTAGCCCCGATCAGGCAGCCAGCCGGCCGATCAGGCAGACAGACAGACAGACAGAGAGAGGCGCTGCTCACCAGCGCCAGCGCTGGCACTGGCATTGCTCTACCAGCCCAGCGCCAGCCCATCACAACGGGGATCAGCAGCACCCTGTAGCACCCGCGGCTGCCTGGCAATCTGAATGGCCTGGGCATGGCCCATGCCATCCTCCCACGGTCCCCAGACGACTACCCGATGGCCCAGCATCTCCAGACCCAGCGCGACGGCTGTGGGGAAACGCTGCTCCAGGGCCACTACCTCGATTGCCCCACGCTCACTCTCCGGATGAGCGCCGTGCTGACCCTGCAGCATCTCCCCCTGGTGTCCACGCAGGATGCGTCCGCTGCGCCAGCGAGGAGCATTGATCGCCTGTTGCACATTGAGGCCAAAATCAATGATATCGGTCAGTAGCTGCACATGGACCTGCGGTTGCGCATCGGCACCCATCGTTCCCAGCACGATTGAAGGCTGACCCTCGTGTAAGACGAGCGCCGGGGTCAGTGTATGCATGGTGCGCTTGTGCGGCTGCAGATAGTTCACATGGCGAGGATCAAGCGAGAAATAGGCACCGCGATTGTGCAGCAGCACACCAGTGTCACCACCGACGATGCCGCTTCCCCAGCTGTAGAAGAGGCTCTGGATCAGCGAGACAATGGTGCCCTCCTGATCCACGACACAGAGATACATGGTATCTCCATCGTGCTCGCGGCCGGCCGCGACGAAGGGTGCTGCACTGGAGCGATTGATGCGCGCTCGCTGCTCTTCGGCATACGCTTTGCTCAGCAAACGCTCCAGCGGGACAGGGAGAAACGCCGGATCAGAGACATAGCGATCACGATCGGCGAAAGCCAGCTTTTTGGCCTCGACAAGCAGATGGATGGTCTCAGGCGTCTGGTAGCCGAGGGCCTTCAGATCATAGCCTTCGAGGATATTCAGCATCTCCAGGGCCGCAATGCCCTGAGAGTTGGGAGGAAATTCAACCACCTCGTAGCCCCGATAGGTCGTCGAGATGGGGCTGACCCAGTCGGCGTGGCGTCCCTGCATATCTTCGAGGCTCAGGACGCCTCCACAGCGCTGCACATAGTCGGTGATGCTTCTGGCCAGCGGGCCCTCATAGAAGGCCTCACGCCCCTCGTTCGCCAGCAGGCGATAGGTACGGGCCAGCGCTGGCTGGCGCAGAATCTCGCCGCTGCGTGGTGGCCTGCCCTCCGGCAGAAAGATCTGCGCGGTGGTCTCCCAGCGCCGTAAGAGCGGTTCGGCCGCGCGGCTCAGCCAGGACGCCAGCCTGGCGGTGACCGGCACACCCTCCTCAGCATAGGCAATGGCGGGGGCAAACACCTCAGCCGGGGCCAGGCGTCCAAAGCGCTCCAGCGCCTCAAACCAGCCATCGACTGCGCCGGGCACGGTAATTGGGAGAGGCCCAGCTGTGGGAATCTCACGCAGTCCTCTGGCAGCAAAGGCTTCAGGAGTCATGCCACGGGGCGCACGCCCACTGCCATTCAGGGCATGCAAGCGCCCCGTCTGCGCCTCCCAGATGAGCATAAAGACGTCTCCACCGGCCGAGCAGGTCGAGGGATAGACCACCGTCATGGCGAGATTGGCGGCGACAGCGGCATCAACGGCGTTTCCCCCACGTTGTAGGACCTGCAGGCCAGCCTGAGTCGCCAGGTAGTGTGCGCAGGAGACCATTACGTGTGAGCCAAGTACAGGTTGTTCGGAGAGCATCTCTGGAGATTGCCTTTCAAAACGCGCTCAGAAGCCGGACATCTGCTTTTCAATCACCATGTCAGATCACAGACACACAATCTGCTTTCCATTATAACACAGTACGCGGTCTTCGTCCTGCGACACGCCTCGACTTTCTGCGTTCTTCTGCTGAATATCCTCGGAGTCTGCTGAATATCCTCGGAGATGGCGAGATCGATGTTACAGCCCGCGAATGGTTGAAGTTAATATATGTGAGAGAGACGATCTTGCTCTGGAGGAGACCAGCGTGATATCGACAGTACCCCTGCCACTCGCCGACTTCGCCGTCTTCACGGTGACCCTTGCCCATCTGATCTACCTCGCGATTGCTGTGATCATGGGCATTATCGCGGAGACGATCATCGGCTGGCGTCTACCCTACGGCATTCTGGGCGCAGTGCTCTGCGCCTTTATTGGTATCCTGATCGCTGTGATCTTACCCATACGGGTGGGCAGCGAGGTGACCATCTTCGGCGAGCAGATTGCCCTCGCCCAGGCGCTTGTCGGAGGGGCGATCTTGCTGACCGTCTGGCATCTGGTGACCTACCAGCGCTGGCGCCATCGCCATCGCTACTACCGTGGCTACCGCGAGTACCGCGAGCGACGCGACTAGCCAGTGCAGCAGCGACTACCAGACACGCCAGAAGCAGGGAGATGCTGAGCAGCGCTCAGGCATCTCCTCCGCTTCATCAGCACGCAGCGGGCGGCGGACTGGCTTATCGCTGCTCGACAGCTTTCTGTTGGGCCTCGGCGATCTCTTTGACTCGTTGCACATAGTTCTTATGGCAGATGAGCGTTTTATCGTCCATCTCGACAACGATCACATCCTCCAGGCCGATGGTATAGACCTGCCGCCCGGTGCTGTTATAGACAAAGACGTTCTGGCTTCCCAGCGCCACATGATGACCGACACTGCGCAACCCCTGGCCATCGGCTGCGTAGAGCGCTCCATACTGCTCCCAGTTGCCCACATCATTCCAACCGATATCGACGGGAATGACGACCAGTCGATCGGTCTTCTCCAGCACGCCATAATCGATGGAGATCGCGGTCAACCCTGGCCAGCGCTCATCCAGCAGGCTGCGCTCGCGTGGCGTGCCGGCTGCCTCAACGATGGTCCTGACATCATGGGTCACCTGCGGCAAATGCCGCTGCAACTCAGCCAGGATGGTGTCCACGCTCCAGACGAACATGCCACTGTTCCAGACGTAGTGGCCATCCGCCAGATAGCGCTGCGCCGTCTGCAGATCAGGCTTCTCTACGAATTGCTCGGCGCGGAAGGCCTGATGCCCATAGCCCTCGGCCACAGGCGCGGCATAACGGATATAGCCGTAGCCCGTGGCAGGCTCAACTGGCTTGATGCCCCATGTGACAAGATAGCCCCGCTGCGCCAGCTGATAGCCGAGCCTGATCGCGCGCTGGAACGGCTCAATCCTGGTGATCACATGATCGGCGGGAAAGACTGCCATGCTGGCCGCTGGATTCTGGCGCGCGATCATCAGCGCCGCCCAGGCGATGGCCGGGGCTGTATTGCGTCCCTGCGGCTCCTGCAGGATATGCTCGCCAGGCACCTCTGGCAGATGCTGACGTACCAGATCACCAAAGGCTCGCCCCGTCACCACCCACAGACGCTCCCTCTCAACCAGCGTGTGAATGCGCGCCAGCGTCTCCTGAATCATACTCCGGCCGCTCGGTAGAGGAAGAAATTGCTTGGGAAACTCGGGGGTACTCAGCGGCCAGAGCCGTGTTCCACTCCCACCAGCTAAGATCACGGCGTGTAAATCGTCCATCTGTCTACCTCAGCGATGCGAAAATAGCCTTCTCGAAAGAAGCAGCATAAGCAAGGGAATCCTGAGTTGTACGCGCTCGCGTCTGCAGGCTACTGCCTCGCTCGTGCCGAGCGCAGCTGTACCATGATAACAGGATAACGCTCAGACGCTCAAGAAGGCCACAGACCAGCAGACCTATCTCCTAGTCCTCGTGCGATGTCAGGCCAGACCAGGCTACCCCAGGCTCTCCAGCCAGATCATCGACCCTCCCCACCAGGCGCGGGAGTGGACATGCTGGCGCAGGCCTTCTCACCCAAAAGGGTGAAAAGACTGGCATGGATCAGTCAAAGGTATTGACTTGTCGCAATAACCTGTTATCCTCTAGAAGGAAGCCGCGAGACACTGGCGGCGTGAACGGTATATTCAATCAGTAAGAGGACCAGCAACTGGATGGCAGACGACATCAACCAACAATCCCCTTACTACGGCTGGCAGTACGATCAGGAGCAGCCAGCGGGATCAGCGCCGGCCTCGCCAACGCCGCAGCAGCCCGTGTATCCGCCACCGGTGTCTCCAGCCGGACGGGTTCCGCCCCAGTTTCCTCCCCACTATCAGGAGCCGTTGCGCGACATGGGAACATCGCTGGGCTATGGCCAGGGCATGGAGTACCTCTACGCCGATGCTCCACAGCCCTCGCAACCCCTGCCAGTGCTCCGCCAGGCGCGGCTGCAACAGCTACGCGAGGAGCGTCTGCGTCGTCAGCAGCGCCGCATGCAGCAGCCCGATCTGAGCGAACTGCTCCAGCGCAGGCTCTTCAAACGCCAGGGAGAGAGCCGGGGAGCCTCCTTCACCTCTCAGCCCCTGCCAGCAGGCCTGCCTGTGGGAGGCCCGCTCTCCGGTCCCCTGGGCGGACGTGCCAGTAAGGTGCCATCGGGTCAGCTTCAGACTGTCCAACCACGGCAGATGTCGCCAGATGCCAGCGCCGGAGTGGCTGCAGGCGGCGCCGCTTCGGGGCTGCAGCCAGCCTCGGAGCCATCGCAGGACACCGCCATGCTGCGGCGGGTGCAGGTGCGCCACGCCGCCGTCATCCTGACGGGCGCCTTTGTGGCCAGCCGCATTCTCGGTCTGCTCCGCTCCTCGATGTTCGCCGCCGTCTTCGGAACAGACCCGACCTCGGGAGCCTTCTACCAGGCCTTTCTCCTGCCGGACACGATCTTTAACATTGTCGCTGGCGGCGCTCTCAGCTCGGCCTTCATCCCTGTCTTCACCCGCTATATGGTGACGGACCGCGATGAGAAGACCGCCTGGCACGTCGCGAATACCGCTCTGACGCTGGCCACGACCATCATGCTGGTCATCGCTCTGATCGGCTTTGCCTTCGCCAACCAGATCGTTCCGCTCTATAACCCTGGCGTCGGCCCCGCCGAGATGAGCCTGATCATCTCTTTGACGCGCATCATGCTCTTCCAGGCGGTCATCCTGGGCAGCGGCGTGATCGTCAGCGCCGTGCTCAACGCACAACAACACTTCACTCTCTACGCACTGGGCACGGTGCTCTATAATGTCGGCTTGATCATCGGTCTTCTGCCGGGCCTCTTTCTGGCCATCATCGGGCATCGCAATCCGAGCGTTGCCGTCTACTGCGCCAGCGCCGGCGTGGTGCTTGGAGCCCTGCTGCAGGTGGTGATTCAGCTCCCCGGCCTGGCCAGGGTCGGGATGCGCTTCAAGCCCTCGTTTGACTGGCGCCATCCGGGCGTGCAGCAGATCGGTCGCCAGATGATCCCGCGCATCATTAACGCGGCGATGCTCTCGACGACGACCTTTGTGGACCGCGCGCTGATCCTGCTGCTGGGAGCGCTGATCGTGAATGGCGCCGACGCTCAGCAGGCTGTTCTGGGCTTCATCACAGCGTATTACTATGGCTTCACGCTGATGCTGCTCCCTCTGGGCATCTTCGGCATGTCGATCTCGACGGCGGCCTTCCCTACGATCGCTGAATATGTGGCGCGGGGCCGCCTGGAACGGGCGCGGGGTATCATCATGGAGACGCTGCGCAGTATTCTCTTTCTCTCCATTCCCTCGAGCCTGGGCCTGATCGTCCTGGCACTGACGATCATTCAGACGCTCTACCAGCATGGCGCCTTCGACCTCAACAGTGCGGAGATCACGGCGATTCCGCTCTCGATGTTCGCCGTCGGTCTGGCCGGGCAGGCGGCAGTGGAGATTCTGACGCGCTCGTTCTACGCGCTGCGCGATAGCAAGACGCCGGTGATCGTCAGCGTGGGGCAGTTCATCTTTAAAATCGCTCTGGGGCTTCTGCTGATCAATGCTTTCGCCCGCCTCTGGGGGCCTGAATGGGGTATGGGAGCGCTGGCCCTCTCTACCTCTATCGCCGGGCTGCTGGAAGCAACGGTCTTGCTGTGCCTGATTCACCAGCGCATCGGCGCTCTGATCACTCGCGAGCTGGGGATCTTCATCGGGCGTGTCGTCCTGGCGACACTGGCCATGGGAGCGACGGTCTGGATTGTACGCAGCATCCTCGATTTTCTCCTGAATACGACTAACCCTGCGCGCCCGATGTTCGCCCAGGGCGGCCTCTTCCATATCTTTGTGGCGCTCTTTAAGCTCTGTATCGAACTGCTGGTGGGCCTGGTAGTCTACCTGCGTGCCGCCCGCTTGCTCAAGATCGAAGAGCTGGGGCCGGTCAAACGTCTGCTCGCACGCTTCAAGCTATCATGGATCTGAGATAAGGCGGAGCACTGGCTATGATGAAACATCTGCGACTTTCGCTCATCGGCTTCGGCACAGTCGGCCAGGGTCTGGTCGAGCTGCTCACGGAGAAGCGTGACTGGTTACGCGCACAGTACGCCCTGGATGTCTCGCTGGTCAGCGTGGCCAGCGCCCGTCAGGGCTATATCTATCGCGCCGAGGGTCTGGACGGCTCCCTCCTACTGGAACGGCTCAGAGTGGGGGCCCCCCTGAGGACCTACCCCGGCGCCTGCCACTGGGCGACCGCCCTCGAAGGGCTGCGCGCGACGGCGGCCGAGGCTCAGGGCGGCGCGGAGGTGCTGGCTGAGGTGACGGGGACGAACCTGCAGGACGCAGAGCCAGGCCTGAGCCACATCCGTCTGGCGCTGCAGCAGGGCCGGCATGTGATCACCGCCAATAAGGGACCGGGCGCCCTGGCGGCCAGCGAACTCTTCGCCCTGGCCAGACAGCAGGGCGTACTGCTGCGCATGGAGTCGACCGTCATGGCAGGCACGCCTGTGTTGAGCACGCTGCGCGAAGGGCTGGCGGGGGCCCGCATTCTGGCGCTCCGCGGTATCCTCAACGGCACCACCAACTATATCCTGACGGCGATGAGCGCCGGGCGCAGCTACGCAGACGCCCTGGCCGAGGCTCAGGCCGCCGGCTATGCTGAGGCCGATCCCACCGCCGACGTGGAGGGCTACGACGCGCTGGCCAAAACCCTGATCCTGGCTGCCCTGGTTTTCGGGCGCGCGCTCAAGCCCACAGCGGTGCGGCGTCGCGGCATCACTGCGATCACTGCCGAGCAGGTCAAGGCCGCCCAGCAGCAGGGCCGACGCATCAAGCTGATCGCTTCGCTGCGCCTTGCCACGGACACGGTGGAGAGCGCACCACTGGAGGCCAGCGTCGAGCCTGTGGCCCTGGAGATGAGCGATCCGCTGGCGCATGTCGACGGCGTGATGAACGCCCTGACTGTCGAGAGCGATACGCTGGAGCGCGTCACTATCAGTGGTCCCGGCGCCGGACGCCGTCAGACGGCCCAGGGTCTGCTGGCCGACCTGATCGCCATCGCCAGCGCCACTGCCGGCCGCTGAGCCACTCACCCACTGCGCTACGACGATGGAGCCTGCTCGCCCTCACCCGTCGCTGGCGGTCTGCTCGCAGGGGGATCGCTCGCCCCAGGCACGCGGAAGATGCACTCCACCGAGCCGAAGCGCAGATGATCGCCATGCTGCAGGAACTCGGCTTTGAGCGGAACCAGGCGTAGCTCACCCAGGCGGGTGCCGTTGTGGCTTTTGAGGTCCTCAATATAGAAGAAGGTCTCTTCAAAGCGAATACGAGCATGCTGCCTGGAGACAACCATTCTGGGATCGATAGGCGTGAGATCGATATCAGGATAGAGATGGCGACGGGGGTCCGCCCGTCCGACAACGGCGCTTCTACTCTTCATGGGGAAACGTCGCGGCTCCTGATCAGGAGGCTCAAAGCAGAGATAGGCGTAGACCCCCTCTTCCTCGCTGGTCGACTCAGCAGAGACTTGCGCAAGAGGCTCGCCGGCCTGGGCTGCCGCCGGCCGCTCGATCACTGTTGCCTGGAGCGAGATGTCCAGGGTGGACATCTCGGCGGTCACAGATCGCTGGCTCTGGCCACTCTCTTCTTCGGCCGAGGAGAGAATGGTCACCTCTCCGAAGGCCGGAACACGCGCTGGCGGCGGCGGGATCTTGACGGCATCCAGCGCAGTCAGCAGCGCACGCGCTGAGGCAAAGCGTTCGCCTGGCAGCTTGGCGAGGGCGCGATCGAGCACCTCCTGCAGCAGCGGGGGCGTGTGATGGTAGTACTGCTCCAGACGCGGCAACGGTGCGGAGGTCTGCTGCAGACCAGTCTCTGCAGGAGTACGCCCCACGAAAGGCAAACGGCCCGTCACCAGCTCAAAGAGCAGCAAGCCCACGTGGTAGACATCACTCCAGGGGCCGGGCGCCCCTCCTTGCATGTACTCCGGCGCGAGGTACCGGGGATCAAAGAAGCCAATGTCGTTGCTCTGCTGAGGACTGACGTAGCCCAGGGCATTGAGCAGCGAGCGCAGCCCGATATCGTCGAGCAGCACATGATCGCGCAGCTCGATCACATGTACTGTGATCAGTTGCGGACGCAGGTCGATGCCAGAGAGACCACGGGCATGCAACGCCTCCAGGCCCTTGAGCAACTGGCGTGCGATCTCCAGCGCACGCTGGAGATCGATATGTTCGTGATCGAGGACATGGCGCAGTGTCAGGCCCCGTGGGGGATCGGTCACCAGATAGAGCAGGTGTCCGTCAAGGCCCCAATCATAGAACGGCAGCACGTGTGGCGATTGCACCAGACGCCGCTGGTCCAGCGGTGCCAGCAGACTCTGCAGGCGCGCCAGATCCAGCGCGGGCGGTAGTTCAATAAGCTGCAGCCCCACGACGTCATTGGTATTGCGATTGTAAGCCGTGCAACTGGTGAGGACAGAACCGCTGCTGATGATCTGTCCGACACGATAGACACCACCCACAAGGCGGGGATGTTGTCCCATAGCCGGTGCCTCTCTTCTCACAGACCGCGGAAGATGCAGAGCGCTCAGCCTGTTCAGGTGCGTCGGACCAGGGCCGTCGCTTCATCTGCCCTGCCGCGCCCTGGTGACGCGAAGAACAGGTTTCGCTCAGCGACTCGCCGGAAGCGCCTCAGTTATAGAGATGCTGCCGCACATAGTCAATAATCAACTGCCAGTTATTGTTTTGTGGAACGAGGATGTACTGACCATCTGAGGACTGAGAATCGACCAGCACATTCTGATTGCTCAACCCGATACGATGAGCCTGGTTCAGGTCCATCTTGAGAGAGAAGAAGCCCAGATCAGCCAGGGAGAGATTGGTATAGATGGTACGCTTGAGCGCATCCATGGCATCGAAGAGATGCGGCCAGGTGGACCACTGCTTCACCTTGGAGATCACAGCTTTGACAATGATCATCTGACGGGCAGAGCGGGCAAAATCGGTACCTTCGGCCGGATTATCGAGGGACTCACGCGCGCGGGCATAACGAATGGCCGTCTCACCATTCATATGCTGCATTCCCTTGGAGAAGTGGACCTTGATCCAACTGGCATCGACATTGGGATCATCATTCTTGGGATAGAGCGCAGTGAACGAATCAGGGACATAAACATCGATGCCACCAATGGCGTTGATTAAATCGCGGAACCCCTCGAAATCAATGGTCAGCCAGTACTTAACGTCGAGACCCGTGATCAGAGAGACCTTCTGGGCAGCGGCCTCCCCTCCGGCCATGAAGTTCTGGCCATCGTTAGAGCCAACCTCAAAGACGCTGTTGATCTTCCCATAGTGGCCAGAGCCTGAGGGAACCTGAACCCAGAGATCGCGCGGCACAGAGATGAGCGTCGTATGCTGATTTGAGGGGATTAAGCTCATGACAAGCATGGAATCAGTCAGGTAGGCGCCCTGATGCTGACCACCGCCATAGCCGAGCACCAGCAGATTGACGCGCTCCGAGGTGCCCATATACCCCGTCTGCGTGCTCAGCGGCGACTGCGGCGAGATGGCTGAGCCGAAGGCCAGAACCCGCTGCAGCGCATAGATGGCGAAGCCCCCCAGCAAGAGAAAGACCAGCAGCAGTGTGAGACAGCCTATGAGACAGCCTCGTCGGCGTCTGCCACCGCGTCTCCGCATCCGCCGCGCGGCTACATCGGCGGCGCCTGCGGGGCGTCCAGGCATGGGATAGCCCTCGACCGGCAACCGCTGCGGTGGCGTATAGACGCCCTGAGGACCTGGGTAGTCCGTCTGTGGCTGCTGAGCGAGGGGATTCTGGTAGGGTGTACGCTGCGGCCGCCGCGCGGAATCCTGAAAGCTGCCTATGATTAACTTCCCCTGGCCCGCGCCTCCGGGTGGCGCAGCAGGCGGCACTGAGGGCTGCGTTGCGTCGTCATCATGCGGATAATAAGGATTGTCCGGCATGCTTTTTCCTTTGTGCAATCTGGATGCTTATTCTATACGAGACGTGCGCATAGCACAATTTGCCTCTATCAGGTAGGCCCATCAGAGACCTGGCCTACCTGCTTTCTGTAATGTAGAAACGCACCGCCGGCGGGGAAGTTACAGCCCTTATTTCTGCGACCAGTCCAGGATGGCCGCCCGGTCCTTCGCATAGCGCGTTGCGACGATCTCCGCCATGATGGCCAGCGCCATCTCCTCGGGGGAAGTCGCCCCGATATTGAGGCCGATGGGTGCGTGAATGCGGCTGAGTTGCTCATCCGTGAGGCCCTGCTTCTTGAGACGTTCACTGCGCTCCTGACTGGTCTTACGGCTACCGATGGCCCCCACGTAGCCGACACGCCGTGAGAGGACCACCTTCAGCGATGGCTCATCAAATTTAGGGTCGTGCGTCAGCACAGCAACGGCCGTCGAAGGATTGAGATCAAGCTGTTCGAGGACTTCATCCGGCCAAGCCACAATCAACTCATCGGCATGAGGAAAGCGCTCGCGGGTGGCAAAGGCCGCACGGGCATCGATCACAATGACGCGATAGCCCAGGGTCCTGGCAAAGGTGGTCAGGGGAATGGCAATGTGGCCAGCGCCGACAATAATCAGGCGCGGCGGCGGCGGAAAGCCCTCAATAAAGACGTCGAAATGCTGCGCGGCCAGAGTATAGGTGCGCGTCCCTGGTTCACCGATCCAGATCGCCCGTTCGGCATCCTCAGCCACGCGCGCATCTAGCTCGGTGTCGCCCAGCGTGCCGCGAAAGCTCTTATCGGGGAAGACCAGCAGCTTCGCGCCGACCTGCTCCTGATCGGGTCCGCGCACCAGAGTGGCCAGAGCTACTCCCTGCTCGCGCGCAAGCTGCTGCTTGAACTCCTCATACAATCCACTCATCGTGTTCCTCCTGCCTGAGTATAAGGCGCTGCTCGTCTCCTATCGTGTCTGGCTACCTCCCTACCAGTCGAGGCGCTCGACAAAGACATGAATAGTGCCCCCACAGGCCAGGCCGATCTTCTCAAAATTCTCCTCCTCGCTGATGCCAAACTCGAGCATCTGCGGCCGACCATCCTTGATGACCTGCAGAGCAGCCTCGACAACGGCAGGCTCCACGCAGCCGCCGCTGACAGAGCCGCTGATCTCACCTTTCTCGCTGACAGCCAACCGGGCACCAGGCCGGCGCGGCGCTGATCCTGCCACGGAGACCACCGTGGCCACAGCGACACGCTCGCCCTGCGTGCGCCAGCGCTCAACATCGGGCAGAATATCACGCATAGGGAATACCTCCAGATCCTCAGGAACTTGTACCGGGTGACATTCGGCAGGCAGATGCGGCGGCAGCCTCGCTCCACCAGCGGGGAAGACCCTCCCTCCACGCTGGTGGATCTGCCCGCCATGCGTCAGGGAGCAGCTCGCGTCCAGGCCTTGATCGCTTCACGACGCGCAGCCGGTGTGCGCGCAGGTCGCCGATCGTCAATATTTTCCAGCAGCTTGCCAAGCTGGATCAAGCTATCCAGGTTGTGGGCTGGCAGGAAATCGTCGATGTAGGGGAGCGCCGTCTTCATGCCAATCGTCAGCGGACGATAATCTGGCGAGCCGAGCAGGGGATTGAGCCAGATCAGGCGATGGCAGCTATGCTGCAGACGATCCATTCCGACCTGCAAGACCGCGGCATCACCGCGATCCCAACCATCGCTGATGATCAGCACCACGGCGCCTCGACCCAGCACGCGCCTGGCCCACTGCTGATTGAAGGTATGCAGGGCATCGCCGATGCGCGTGCCACCTGACCAGTCCTGCACCGAGCGCGAGACTTCGCGCACAGCATCATCTACGTCGCGCCGTTTGAGCTGCCGCGTGATGCGCGTCAGTCGTGTTCCGAAGACGAAGGCCTCCACATTGAGCAGGCCATTGGAGATGGTATGAATAAAGTGGAGCAGCAGCCGTGAATAGAGACTCATCGAGCCGCTGATGTCGCAGATGATCACCAGCGGACGCGGCTTCTGCTTGTTCTCACGCCAGGTCAGTTCGAGCAGCTCAGCGCCGTACTTGAGATTGCGCCGCACGATGCGCCGCATATCGGGGTAGTCGCCAACGCGCGTCGGGCGCTTGCGGCGCGTGGGACGCAGCCCCAGATTCCAGTGCATCTCGCTCATGAGACGCCTGGCCTCCTGGACCTCCTCCCAGGTGAAGGAGTCAAAGTCCTTCTTGCGCAGCAATTCGAGGGCACTGTAGGCCGTTCCCTGAGGCGGCGCCTGATCATCGTCACGCTCGCCCGCCTGCTCATCGAGCGCATGACGCCGCTCGCTCTCACGCCCACTGGCACGCATCTCACGCTGCTGGTGATCGGCATTCAGGTGCTCTGCCAGGCGCTTGCGCTCAGATGGCGGGAGGCGCACCTGGCGATCATCGCGCCGCGTGGCGCCTGGATCAGCCGGTCGATCTTTACGATCGCGCGTGAGCCAGTAGTAATTGAAGAGCTGATTGAAGAGTGTCTCCTGCTCGTGGCGGGCCAGCAACGAGCACTTGAGCGCGTTGTAGAAGTCTGCGGGCTCGGTAATATCAATATAGTCGAGGGTTTCAGCCAGATCGAGCAGCTTCTGTGGTCCCACGTCGATCCCCGACTCCCAGAGAAGATGGCCGAACTCAGTCAGGCGATAGAGCAGACGCTCGCCGCGCTCAAGCTCCTTCTGGGTGAGTGGCGCCTGGCGCGCAGCAGCGGAGGGCGCGTGGCCATCGTGCTGAGAGGACAGGAGGGCCTCATCGGGCTCGCGATCGGGGAGGGGCGCATACTCATGCGCATCAAAATTCTCTGCCAGCATAGCCATCAACCAGCGCTGCGCGCTTTTTGCACGAGTTTGCCAAGATCGTTGCCACCAACCTTCAGCACGTCGTCCTGATACTTCAGGAGGGCGCCCAGTGTATCGCGCACCGCTCCCTCAACCAGCTCCATCTGATCGAGCGCCAGTAGCGAGGCAATCCAGTCAAGGGTCTCGGCCACGCCTGGAGCCTTAAAGAGATCGAGCGCACGCAGCTCACGCACGAAGACACAGACCTGCTTCGCCAGACGCTCAGGCACCTCTGGCATACGCGCCAGTACAATCGAGTATTCCTTGTCGAGCGTTGGATAGTCGATCCAGTAATAGAGACAGCGCCGGCGCAGGGCATCATGGATCTCGCGCGTGCGATTCGAGGTAATCACCACCACGGGCGGCTCTCCGGCGGCCACCGTGCCAATCTCAGGAATGGTGATCTGAAAGTCCGAGAGCAGCTCCAGTAGATAGGCCTCGAACTCCTCATCGCTGCGATCCAGCTCGTCGATCAGCAAGACAGGGGCCCTGGCATTCGCCGGATCGATGGCCTGCAACAGCGGACGCTTGATGAGAAAATCCGGCCCGAAGATCTCCTTGAGTTCCTCCTGGCGAGAGGTCTCTCTGGCCTCCATCAGGCGAATATGCAACATCTGGCGCGTGTAATTCCACTCATACACCGCCGTACTGACATCGATACCTTCATAGCACTGCAGGCGAATGAGGCGCGTCTCCAGCAGGTCGGCCAGGACCTTGGCGACCTCCGTCTTGCCAACGCCCGGTTCGCCCTCCAGCAGCAGCGGCTTACGTCGTTTGAGTGCCAGGAACACGGCTGTGGCCAGGCTGCGATCTGCTACATAGCGCCGGGCGAACATCGCCCGTTGCACATCTTCAATGGAAGAGAATGGAATGACCAGTGATTGCTGTTCCTGGTTCAACGAGAGCCTCCAGATCATAAGCAAACTATCACGCGCTGACACCACCCACCCGGGCCATCGCGCTGAGCGAGACGGGCGGGCAGAGAGAGGCCAGAGCGTGCCCTGTGTATGAGTGAACAGGCGAGCAGGCACAGGGTCGCTATTGTGGTCTCTCCTATTCTACGCCGCCGGGCGGGACAGCGTCAAGGAAGCGACGCGCCTCCCCTCAGGGGGGAGACGCAGCCATCTCTATGAGAGTGGCGTATAGCGGAAATCGGAGAAGAGCGCCCCGACCTCGTCCTGCGACTGCTGATCCTCGTTGTAGACCGTTCTCCAACACTTAGACAGTGAGGACATGCCTCAACGATGGTTGGTTCCTGCTTCATCCAGAGCAGTTTCACCGTCTCCCATGAGACGGCCAGAGCTCCTCTGTCCACAGGCGTCACGTCCCGACGAACTGCCGGTCGTTCTTACTGCTTCACGCAGCAAGTTGATGGCGGCATTGTGGTCACGATCCAGCACCATGCCGCAAGCCTCACACACCAACGTCCGCTCATGCAGCCCCAACGCAGGCTTGACGTATCCGCAAGCAGAGCAGGTTTTGCTTGAGGGGTAGAAACGGTCAATCACCACAAGGCGTGTCCCATAGCGTTGGGCCTTGGAGGTGAGTTGCCGCCTGATCTCCCCAAAGCTGCTATCGGCAATGGCCTGAGCAAGCCGGTGGTTCTTGAGCAGACCGGACACGTGCACGTCCTCTATCGCTACCAGTGCGTGGTTGTTGCACAGATAGCTTGTCAACGTGTGGATATCGTCTTTGCGGATGCGAGCAACACGCGCATGTTGCTTTGCCAGCTTCCTCACCGTCTTCATGCGGTTCTTGCTCCCTTTGACACGCCGGGACTTTTGCCGCTCTAAGCGCCTCAACCTTTTTTGAGCATGCTTCAAGGCACGTGGGTTCTCAAACGTCGTGCCATCGGAAAGCGTGGCAAGCGTTTTGATACCAAGGTCAACGCCAACAGCAGCCGGAGCTGGATGGGCCGGGGCTTCCTGCTCCTCCTCCACCAGGACACTCACCAACCAGCGTCCCGCCTCCTCTGAGACGGTTGCGGAAAGCACCTTTGCATTCGTAGGAAGGTAGCCATGCTCATGCAAGCGAAGACGGCCCAACCGTGGCAACTGGATGCTCTCGGCAAAGATAGGGATGCTTCCCGTCAGGCGGAAGGAACCGATGCCTTTGCTTTTCTTCTTGCATGTCGGGAAACCGAGCTGGCCTTTCCATCGGCCTTGCTTGCTCAGTTCCAGGCGGCGGAAGCAGTTGGCGTAGGCACGGTCAAGATCACGCAAGGCTTCCTGGGGCGCACACTTAGATACCTCGTACATCCAGGGGAAGTCGGTCTTCTTCAGAGCATTGAGCTCCCGATGCAGCTGGATGGCATGGGGACGCTTGCCCGTTTGCACAGTAGACCTCCTGAGCGCGCGCCAGCCCCCAATTGTAGGCAAAGCGAGCACAACCCGTATGTTTCAAGCAAGCGGTACGTTGCTGGTTGTTCAGGTCTAGCTCAGGTTTGTAGCCACGTACAACGAGTGCCATCCGCCTTCCTTCATCACGCGCTCAACATACTGTTTGATCTGTTCGGCGCGTCTCTTTGAAGGCCTGCGCCCAGAGATGCGACTTGCCATTGAGGTGCTAAAATAGCACAAACGCCCATAGATGTCAACACTTTGTTTAGCTATTTATTCCCAAGGATTGTAGTCCCAATCCAAGGATGTTTTTAGCAGCGTTGAGGTCACGGTCCATATGCAACCCACAGCATGGACAAGCGAATACCCTTTCAGCAAGAGGCATCTTTTGCCGATGCCCACACTGATTACAGGTCTGGCTGGTGTATGCAGGGTTGACTGTGAGCAACTGGCGACCAGCCTCTTCCGCTTTGTGCGCCAGTTGCTTAAAGAATTGACTCCATGCTGCATCAGCAAGACTCTTTGCCAGACAATGGTTATGCATCATGCGATTGACGTGCACGTCTTCCACGCAGATGGCGCCGTGTTGAGCAACGATGCGATGGCTGTTCTGATGGGTGAAATTGGAACGCCTGAACTGGATGCGTTCATGCACACGGGCGACCGCTTTGCGATGCTTGCGCCGTTCAGGAGACCCTTTCGCACGTTTGGACTGCGTGCGTTGAACCCTGGCCAGTGCTTTTTCTTCTTTCCTGAAGAAACGAGGGTGCTCAATGTTCGTTCCATCGGACAGTGTCGCAAAGGTGTTGAGCCCCACGTCCATGCCGACCCGAGAGGGATTGTCCGGCAAGCGTTCGGGATCGTATTCGACAGAGAAAGATGCGTACCACTTGCCAGTAGAGGAACGATGGATCGTGAGCGTGTTGATCTTGCCCTGAATTGGTCTGTGATACACGAGCCTGATACTCCCGATCTTGGAGAGGCACACGCGGTGATTATGCGTCAAGAAAAACCCCGATTGCGTATAGGTGAAACTATCGTAGCGGCCCTGGCCTTTGAAACGAGGATACCCAGGGTTTTCGCCCTGCTTGACCCGTCTAAAGAACCCTTGAAAAGCAAGCTCTACACGCTCGTTGACGTTTTGCAAGACTTGTGAATAAACCGTTTTAAGAGAAGGGCGTTCCACTTTCAGCAGAGGAATACGTGCTTGTGCATCGTAGCGAGAAACCGAACGTCGCTTCCGCTCCCATGCCTCTTTGCGGTATGCCAGCGTGTTGTTATACAACCAACGGCATTCCTCAAGCGTGGTTTCAAGCATCTTCAGTTGTTGCTTCGTCGGATACATCCGATACTGGTATGTCTTTCTCACACAAGAGAGTATCGCATATTTTTATCCAGTGTGCAATCGCTGTTTAAAAAATCGTGCCTATCCATCCCCATAGCTACAACTAGGGGACTTCCGGCACGATTGTTAAAGTGCACACACAGGTTTTGCCAGAGAGTATCTGGAAGGACAGGGCCGCATCAGCATCGGTCGCCTACCAGCCAGACCGGCCAGCAGTCTGGTCTCCAGGAAGCAATCAGCCAGAGCGATGCGCTGTCTCTCCTGCGCTCGAAGGAGCGCCCCTCGAGACTGGAGGGGAACAGGCCGTACAGCAGAAATGAGAGCAGCACTGCACTGCCAGGACGTCGCTATCGCGTCGAGCCAGCAGGTCCTTGCAGATTCCCCCGCAGATGGTAATACAATATAGCCATTATAGTTGCTCTCAAGGAAAAGCAAGCCTTACAAGCGGCGATTCCGCACCTGGCCCAACGGCAGCGGAGAACCTTCAGTGAGCCTCATCGCAAGAAATACATTCCTTCTCTTAAAAGATGGCCCAAAGCGATTACTACGTAACGAATGCAGAGACAGCTCGGCAGCGTTCTGAACGGCTGAGTGCCGGAACCCATTACCAGTGAGCTATCTTTACACGTTTTCTATGTACTTTTCATTGATCTTCATGATAGAATAGTTGTCACGGAATCGCGGGGGGAGCAGTGACTACCGGGGGAAACGCCCTGCTCAGAAGACCCCCCACCGACGGACTACCAGAAGGCCTGAATGCATACTGGAATACACCAGCCAGACCTACCCAGAATCATCGAAAGTAAGGAGCCAGACAGCGCTGTCTTCCTACTAAAACGAGCAGGACGATATACTCTCATGGATAAGGTATATTATCTTGATCTGCAAACACTTCTGGACTATCTGCAAGGGCAATCCGCGATTCTCTCGACATCAGTGAACGTGCCTGCCCTGCGTGAACCCTGCCGGGGCGTGATCTTCCTCAAGGAGGGCACCGTGCTCGAATGCCTGATTCAGACTCCGAGCGGGATGATCCTCGCCAGCGGAGCCGATGCGTATGCCACATTGCGCGCCAGAGACCAATGGCAGGTACGTATCCAGCCCGACGTCGAGCACGTCCTGCACTCGCTGATACAGCCCTCGCTTCCAGAGGCCAGTAGTCCTGCTCCACCAGCCTTTTCTCAGGCTCCAAGACAGCTCAGGCCTCTGGACGCCCATCTGCTCAACAGCTTCACCATGAAACAGCGCCTGGTCTTGCGTCTGGTCTTTACGATGGTCAATGGAGAGCGCACAGTCGAGCAGATCAAAGCACAGCTCAACCTGTCGCCGGCTGTCGTCGAGGAGGCCCTGACCACTCTGCGCACCCTTGGTGTGATTAGTTAAATCTCAGCGAAGACGGAGGACCCTATGAAATCCCTGCTTGCCTGGTGGTACGGCCTGACCCTCCCCAGGCATCTGCCAGAAACAACGCCGGCTGAGCGCGAACGTGCGCGCTATGCGCGTCTCACCAGCATGTTCGCTCTGGTCATAGTCCCCCTGAGTCTGCTGGCGTTCGTTTATGGCGCGCTGACCTCGATCAACCGGATCGCGCCCTGGATCGAGGGCACAGCGTTTCTCTGCGCCCTGGCTTCCCCCCTCATGAATCGCTGGGGGTTGAATATTACCGCCGCCGCCCTGCTGGTTATGAACGCGGTCATCAACTCAGTCGGGAACCTGATTACCAATCCGCTCGACCCCGTCTACATCGGAATCTTCAGCGCGCTCGTTATTCCCGTAGTGCTCTCCGGCGCACTGATGCCGCCCGTCGCCTCCCTGGTGACGAGCTTCTTCAATTGTCTGGTTATTGTTCTCTTAACCCTCTTCCAGCATCACACGGCCGAGTATGATCGCTGGATCAGCCTGGGCTACGGCTCGATCATGGTCGCGCTGCCGATCGCGCTCCAACTGATTGTAGGCATTATCACCTACGTTATCATGCGCTATCTTATCGCCACCATTCGCCGAGCAGATCGCGCAGAAGAAATCATCGCATTACAGAAAGAGATCGCCGAGTTCCAGCGTCAGCGCGCTCAGGAGCAGCGCCAGCTCGAAGAGGGCATCACCGTCATCGCCCAGGTACACGCCGCTGTGGCCAATGGGAACCTGGAGGCGCGTGTACCCCCAGGACAGGAGGGGGTCCTCTGGCAGATCGCCGTTCCCCTCAACAACCTGCTCAACCACGCCCAGGAATGGAAATGGAAGGCAGAACTGCTGGAACGCACGCAGATGGCCGTGAACTACGTCGGACGGCAGTTACAGCGTGCCCGTCTTCAGCAGACCCCCGTCGTGTTTACCCAGGCGACAGGAACTCCGCTTGATCCTCTGCTCCCCGAAATCCAGCATCTCAGCGAGCGGGCAAGTCGAGCGGGCCGTTCCTCTCCCCTGCAGTAATACAAAGATCCATGCAGCGAGAGGCTTTCACACCTACGCGCAAGCTCATTTGAGAAGGAGTCATGTATGAGGGTTGTACTGACCGGTGCGTTCGGCAATATCGGTTTCAGCGCCGTTCAGGAACTCATTCGCCAGGGACATCGCGTACGCTGTTTCGACATCAAAAATCCGCGAAACGAGAAGAAGGCGCGGCAGGTCGCTGGCCAGGTCGAGATCCACTGGGGTGATATACGTCAGGCGGAGACAGTCGCTGCTGCCCTCCAGGACCAGGAGGTCGTGGTACACCTGGCAGCGATCCTTCCGCCGGAGTCCGACGACCATCCGCAGCTCGCCTACGAGGTCAACTTGCTCGGCACACGCACGATCATCGACCTCGCGCGCCAGCAGCCACAGCCGCCACGCTTTCTCTTTAGCTCCAGCCTGGATGTCTTTGGGCATACGCAGGATCAGCCACCACCGCGCAAGGTCACTGATCCTGTCCAGGCCACCGACGATTACAGCCGCCACAAGCTGGAAGGCGAGGAGCTCCTGAGGCGTTCCGGCCTGACCTGGTCGATCTTTCGCTTCGCCGACGTGCCTCCCCTGGGGCCGCGCCCGATCCATCCTATCATGTACCGTATCCCGCTCGATACCCGCCTGGAGATGTTGCACACCTATGATGCCGGGCTGGCCGTGGCCAACGGCATCGTCCGCGAGGAGATCTGGGGCAGAATCTGGCTGATCGGCGGTGGTCCCTCGTGCCAGGTGCGCTACCGCGACTACCTCGAGCGCATGCTGGAGGTGATGGGCGTGGGCCATCTACCAGAGCAGGCCTTCGGGCACGATCCCTATTGCACCGACTGGCTGGACACCGAAGAGAGTCAGCGCCTGCTGCAGTATCAGCGCCACTCTTTTGAAGAGATCATTCGCGACGTGGCGCAGTACGCTGGTCCGCCAGCCCCGATCCGTACGCTGATGCCGCTGCTGCGTCCTGTGGTGCGCCGACAGATCCTCAAACTCTCCCCGTATTTGAAGTCAGCCTGAGCGAACTCAGCAAGAGCGTCAGGAAGGTCCCGGCTAGCCCGTGCGTAAGTAACGGCGGGACCTTCCTAGCTCGCCTCCAGCCAGCGAGGCGGCCTCTCAGACCAGGATCTTCCCATCCTTCAGGAAGAGCACGTCGTCAACCAGCACCTCGCCACCCTTGCGCAGATCGCAGATCAGATCCCAGTGCAGCGCCGAGCGATTGAGGCCCCCGGCTTCGGGATAGCTGGCGCCGAGGGCCAGGTGGATCGTACCACCAATCTTCTCATCAAAGAGAATATGGCGCGTGGGCCGCTGAATCCGCCAGTTATTGCCAAAGGCGAACTCACCAGCGTAGCAGGCCCGCTCGTCGAGATGGAGCATGCGCTCCAGATAGTCGCCTCCCTGCTGTGCGCTGGCCTCCACCACTCTGCCACGCTCAAAGACCAGATGCACCCCCTCAACGGCACGCCCGCCCACTGAGGAGGGCACATCAAAGGTGATCTCTCCCTCGAGGCTCTCCTCCACAGGACTGGTAAAGACCTCTCCACTGGGAAAGTTACGACGGCCATCGCTGTTGATAAAGCGCCGTCCCTCAATCGAGAGCCTGAGGTCGGTTCCCTCTGCGCGCACGTGCACGCTGCGACGCCCGTTCAGCCAGTCCACCAGGCGCTGCTGCTGTCCCGAGAGCTCCTGCCAGCGAGCCGCCGGATCAGCATCGTTGAGGAAACAGGCCTCAAAGACAAACTCCTCAAATTCGTGCAGCGACATGCCAGCATCCTGGGCATAGCCCTGGGTCGGATAGAGCGTCAGACACCAGCGATGCTGGTCCGCCTTCTCTGGTTCTCGCGACTGCAGGCGCTGCCTCAGCCGGCCCTGGGCCTCGTGGCGAAGCGCCAGGCGTTCAGGATCGATGCTGCTCAGGGCACGGGTATTGGCCGCCGCGCCGATGGCCAGACGTGCATCGACGCGATCCGCAAAGCCCTCCAGCAGCAAGGGCACATGGCGCAACTGGTCAGCGCTGCCCTCTCGCAAAAGCATCTCATCGAGGCTATCGAGAGAGATCAACGGCAGCGGATAGGCCCCCACGGTCAGAAGCTCATGATAGACCGCCTCAATCAGCGGCTGGGCCAGCGGCGACGCCTGCAGCGCCACGGTCTGCCCAGCATTCACCTGCAGACAGTAGGCGACGATCGTCCGTGCCCAGCGCTCGATCCGAATATCATACATGTTTTGTACCTCTTGTAGTTTCTGTCCAGCACGCTTGTAATGACGTTTCCATCCCCAATCAGGCGTGCGCTGCATGCTGATAAGAGCCCCCTTGACGATAGCATCGGGAGCACGTGCGGTCAAGGGTGTCCAAGCGACCCCGAACTGGCAGACTCCCGTGAGCGCCTCCAGGTCTTCCAGGTAGCGCGGCGGCCGGCCAGCAGGACCCTGGCGTTGCTTCTGGCACCTGTCGAGCCTCGCGGCAGGGTCGCCGCAGGAGGGGCCCGCTCGGGAGGGTGACGCCCGGCCAGGTGTGCGCCACCCGGCGAGGAAGAGTCGGGCCATCCCTGGGGAAGGTGGCGCCCGGCAGGGGAGACGGCGTGGCCCCGGCGCTCTTCCCGAGCGCGGAACCGATGATCACCTGCTCCAGCAGGGCCGCAGGCTCGGCACCCTCGGCTTCTGCCCTCTCTGAGACTACGTCTTCCACTATTTACACTTTCACGCTGAGTGTGGTAGACTACCAGATGCGTCTATAACCCTATCTTTCCCAGAGAGGAGGTGCCGCGCCCATGCTTTTTCTCATCGGAGGATTCGCCTTTCTTCTCCTGCTCATCCTGCTGATCAGCCTCATCGTTGGCCTGAGCAATCGGAGGGCCAGCAAAGGCCCACAGCGACCGCGACACAGCCGCAGCGGAGGTGAGCTGAGCGGTGAGGCCCTGGCAGACATGGCTGGCGACTCGACAGACGATGCAAGAGGTTCTGTACGAACGGCCGGCCAGCATCACAGCCACCACCGTCATGCTCCGACGCCAGAGCACGCCATAGAAGGGCGCAAAGCAGGCCATAGCTCCGGTCCGTCTCACACGCACCACCAGCAGCATTCTAGCATCAGCCATCATGCGCCGTCCTCGCATCCCTCCCATATCTCGCATACCAGCGTTGACAGTGGACATCACGGACATTGACGGCGCCGTAGCCAGGAGGAACCTGAGCAAGGAGGAAGGTGATGGGCGAGCCAGAGACAGCCGTCGATGCTCACCAGCACTGCTGGCAGCTTGCACGCTTTGAGTACCAGTGGCATCGACAGGTTAACGAGCCAGTCCTTAACCGCGACTATCTGCCGGAAGAGGTCCTGCCGCAGATGGAGGAGGTGGGCGTGCGCTACAGCGTCCTCATTCAGGCAGACAGCTCGCTGGACGAGACCGCCTGGCTGCTGACGCTGGCTGCACGCTATCCGCACATCAAAGGCGTGGTTGGCTGGGTCGATCTGAGGGCCCCCGATCTAGACGAGATCCTGGCTCGCCTGCAGGAGCAGCCCCTCTTCAAAGGAGTACGCCCCACGCTCTCGCCAGAGCAGGACTGGGAGCAGCTACGCCCAGGGTTGAACATCCTGGCCGCCCAGGGCCTGTCCTGTGACCTGCTCATCGATGGAGCGACGCTGGAGCGAGCCATCGCACTGATCGCCGCGCAAGAGCGGACCCAGTTTGTCATCGATCACCTGGCAGGACTGCCGCTGGTTCCCGACGGTGTGCAGGCATGGCAGGAGCGCCTGGCGCCCCTGGCCGCGCAGCCCAACGTTGTGATGAAGTTCTCTGCCTATGTCTCGCTCGCCGAGCCTCCGCCGCTGCGCCCGGAGACACTGCAGACCTATGTGGAGGCAGCCCTGGCTCTTTTTGACGCCGACCGCCTCCTCTTTGCCAGCGACTGGCCCGTCAGCACGCTGAGCGCCTCCTACATCGAGGGGGTCAGGTTGCTGCACATGGCGACCGCCAGCCTGAGCGCTTACGAACGGGCCCAGCTCTGGCGCGAAACAGCGCGCCGTCTCTACCGCCTCGATCTCTGAAGTCAGCCGCAAAAGATCCCCGTGCAACGCCAGAGCGGGCAGCACCCTCGGCCCCGACGCAGCCGCGCCGAGTGAAGCCACTCCCCGCTCCAGCTCTGACGTAACAGGCTAGCCCTGTGCGCGCTCCAGGGCTCTGAGAATGGCGCGGCGGGCCATGACACCAGCCATCTGGGCGCGATAAGCTTTCGAGCCGTGGATATCCTCCATCAGCTCCAATCCATCAGCGGCCCGGGCGGCCGCCTCCGCGACCACCGACTCGCTGAGCTGTCTGCCCTGCAGAGCCGCCTCGACGGCCGAGGCGCGCGTCGGCATGGTGGCTGCCCCGGTGATGACCACGCTGGCCGCTTCGCAGGTGCCGTCGCCGCCGAGCGAGATCAGCGCCGCACAACCGGCCACAGCATAGTGAGAGGCTTTGTTTGCCAGCTTGGTGTAGGCACTTCCCGTGCGGGCCGGCGGCAGGGGCAGGCGAATCTCAGTGACGATCTCGCCAGGCTCCAGCGCCGTCGTAAAGGTGCCCAGGAAGAAATCGTCAGCGTTCAGCGTGCGCTCGCCGTTGGGCCCGCGCACACGGATCTCCGCCCTGAGCGCCCGCACCACCCCTGGCATATCGGCGGAGGGATCGGCATGCGAGATGCTCCCACCAATCGTGCCGCGGTTGCGCACCTGAGGATCGCCGATCAGAGCGGCGCACTCAGGAAGCAGCGCGAAGTGGCGCCGCAGCAGATCCGAGCGCTCGATAGTCACATAGGTCGTCAGGGCACCGAGCGCAATCGCCCCGTTCTCTTCGCGGATATAGGCGAGGCCAGAGATTCTGCCAATATCAATCAAGTGCGCCGGTTGCGCCAGACGCAGCTTCATCGTCGGAATAAGGCTATGGCCACCCGCCAGGAGCTTGGCGTCGTCGCCGTACTGCGAGAGCAGCGCAATCGCTTCATCCACAGAGGTGGCGGGATGGTACTCGAATGCTGCTGGGATCATAGAAACGAATCCTCCTCTTCGTGTGCTTGACAGAGCGTGAGGGCATGCGCGAGATCAGGGCGAGCGCCCTGGAACAGCGCTCACCCGATCCGTTCTCCACTCATGCCTGGTGGATGGCCTGGTAGATCCGCTCCGGCGTAAAGGGAATATCGATGTGCGCCACCCCCAGCGCATCAGCCACAGCGCTGGCGACCGCCGGAGTGGCCGCAATCGTGCCAGCCTCGCCAACGCCCTTCACTCCCAGCGGATTGACGGGCGTCAGAGTCACCGTATGATCCAGCTCGAACGAGGGCAGCTCCGAGGCCAGCGGCATGGCATAGTCCATGAACGAGGAGGTGAGCAATTGACCACTTTCGTCGTAGACGATCCCCTCCATAAGAGCCTGACCGACGCCCTGGACAATGCCACCGTGGACCTGACCCGCCACGAGCAGGGGGTTGAGCTGACGTCCACAATCGTCAACGGCGACATAGCGCACAATGTGCACCTCGCCAGTATCTTTGTCGATCTCGACGACGCAGATATGCGTGCCGAAGGGGAAGGTACAGGCTTCCGGCTCGAAGAAGACCGTTGTTTCCAGTCCCGGCTCAATGCCAGGCGGCAGTGTGTTCGAGAGATTGGCCGCCGTCGCCACCTCGGCGAACGTGACAGCTTTCTGCGGGGCTCCGGCAACGAGGAACTTGCCATCCTCGAGGGTCACATCCTCGGCGCTGGCCTCCAGCATATGGGCCGCGATCTGCTTCATCTTCTCCTTGAGCTTCTGGACAGCATTGTAGACGGCGCTGCCACCGACCGCCGTGGTACGGCTGCCATAGGTGCCACGTCCCTCAGGGGTCGAGTCAGTATCGCCATGGAGCACCAGGACGCGATCGACCGGGATGCCAAACTCCTCGGCGGCGATCTGGGCAAACGTGGTTTCTTCACCCTGGCCATGCGGCGAGGAGCCTGTATAGATCAGCACATCGCCACTCTGGTCCACGCGCACACGGGCACTCTCGTAGAGGCCGAAGGGGGTGGTTCCCTTGGGACCAATGCCGCAGATCTCTACGTAGGAGGAGATGCCAATGCCCATCAGCTTGCCCTGCGCTCGCTTACGCTCCTGCTCAGCACGGAGATTCTTATAATCGGCGAGCTGCAGCGCCTTCTCCAGCGCCGCGTGATAGTTGCCGCTGTCATAGACCGCCCCCGTGGGCATCTTGTGCGGGAACTGCTCCGGCTTGACAAAATTGAGCAGGCGCACCTCAGCAGGGTCCTTGCCCAGCTCGTGGGCCACCAGATCAACCGCCCGCTCCACCAGGTAGGCAGCCTCGGGGCGACCGGCGCCGCGATAGGCATCAGTGGGAGCCTTGTTGGTAAAGACAATATCGCAGCTCCCATAGGCCGCAGGAATGTCGTAGCAGCCGCAGATCATCGGCAGCGTAAAGGCGATGGCGATGACGTCAGTGAAGAATTGCAGATAGGCGCCCAGATCGGAGACGACGTGTACCTTCAGGCCGGTGATCTTCCCTTCACGAGTGGCCGCCACTTCCACATAGTCAACCTGATCACGGCCATGGATGGTCACCGCCAGGTTCTCACTGCGATCCTCGATCCATTTGACCGGGCGACCGGTCTTCATGGCCGCAAAGGCGGCCAGGGCCTCCTCAGGGTAGATATTGAGCTTGCAACCGAAGCCACCACCTACTTCGGGGACCACCACACGCACCTGATGCAGAGGGAGTCCCAATTGCTCGGCGAGATAGTTGCGCAGCAGATGAGGGATCTGCGAGGAACTCCAGACGGTCAACTGGCGATCGGCCTTGCGGAACTCGGCCACCACCCCGCGCGTCTCCATCGGCGAGGGCGCCAGGCGGTGATTAACCATGCGCTGCTTGACCACAATGCCACCGCTGGCCCTGGTCTCCTCGAAGACCCTGTCGATCTCATCGGTAGGAGGACGCATGGAGAGCGCGACGTTCGTACCAAACTCCTCATAGAGCAGCGGAGCATCGGGCTGAGCAGCCTTCTCAGCATCGACAACAGCCGGTAGAGGCTCGTAGTCAACGTCGATCAGATCGAGCGCATCGCGCGCGGCATAGCGGCCATCGGCGATCACCACCGCCAGTGGGTCGCCATAGAAACGCACCTTACCTTCAGCCAGCGGACCACGCCGGCCCATGCCATTCGTAATGTGAGGCGGGAGGGGCGCAGCCACCGGGATATGTCCGACGACCCCCTTCAGATCCTCAGCCGTGTACACCGCCACAACGCCCGGTGCCTGCTTCGCAGCCTCTGTGTTGATGCTGTGAATGCGCGCATGACCATAGGGACTGCGCAACACAGCCATGTAGAGCATGCCAGGGAGCTTGATATCATCAACGTAGGTGGCCTGACCGGTAATCAGGCGGGGGTCCTCACGCCGCTTAATCGGCGTACCAACCAGAGCAGCAATACCCATAGTCAACCATTCCTTTCTCTTCTCACGAGCACAGTAGAAGATCAGGGATCAGTGAAGAGTGACGCAGCGAGGGAGATCATTCACCGGCGCCGACAGGCTGAGAGGCGCCAGCACGCATCTGTTCGGCGGCGTACTGGATCGCCCTGACGATGTTTTGATAGCCCGTGCAGCGGCAGATATTGCCTTCAAGGCCCTTACGAATCTCGGCCTCGCTGGGGTTGGGGTTGTGCTTGAGCAACTGGTAGGCGGCCATGATCATCCCCGGCGTGCAGAAACCGCACTGCAGACCGTGTTTCTCCCAGAAGCCTTCCTGAAGAGGGTGGAGCTGGCCCTCAGAGGGTGCCAGTCCTTCGATGGTGGTCACCTCACAGCCATCGGCCTGGACTGCCAGCACGGTACAGGCTTTCACGGCCTCACCATTGAGTAACACCGTACAGGCCCCACACTGCGAGGTATCACAGCCAATATGAGTGCCGGTAAGGTCAAGGACATCACGTAAATAATGCACCAGCAACATGCGCGGCTCGACCTCTGAACGGTACGGCTGACCATTCACAGTCACAGTGATTTCGCGCTTCGTCGTCATCGGTAGAACCTCCATCTGGTCTAATCACGCCGGCAACTTCCCTGCACTCAGTATATAAGGCCGGGAAAGGTGCACAACAGTGCTGCTGTAGCTTTTTCTGCGGTACACGCCTGCAGTCTCCTTCTTTCAGGCAGGAGCGTGCGGAAACCTGCAGAGAAGAGGGGGATACGGTACCACAGCGGTTACGTCCTTCTAGTTTCCTCTGCGCGGCTCTCCTTTCTTTCCACTTTTAATGTCCTCAAGTCAGATCCTCGAACGGGTCAAGGCTTCTACCACAGTGGAGACCTCTAGAGGTTCGAGAGAAAGGCGCACTCGCACAGCACGCCGGGCTGGCACGGGACTCGCCCTGTAACATGATAGAGAGTAGCACACGATCGGTTGTAGTGTCAATCGCTGGCAGGTCTGGAACGGCATCCTGGCGAGGGCACGCCTTGCATCTATGTGGTAAAATATCCCTGATTTGTTAATAGCGTAAAAAGTACACTAACTGAGGAGGGCTGTCTATGCATCGCCGCGCCCCCAGTGTGCACCCAGGATTGATGACGGACATGTATCACCCCGACGCTGCCTACGTGAGCTGGCGCACAGGACGCAACGGACTGGCAACCTTTGATCTCTACACCCGCACGGCTCCCTTTGGCGGTGCCTATCTGCTGATCGCAGGCCTGGAAGCTGCCCTGGAATTTGTCCAATCGTTTCGCTACACGGAGGAGGAGCTGACCTTCCTGGCGCGCATCCGCGATTATGATGCGGCCTTTCTGGACGAGCTGGCCAATCTGCGCTTCACCGGAGAGATCCTGGCACTGCCAGAGGGGTCGATCGCCTTTCCTAACGAGCCAATTCTGCGTGTGACCGCACCTTTTCGCGAGGCGCTGCTGCTGGAGGCGGGCATCATGCAGGCCATCAATCTCTCGACACTGATCGCCACCAAGGCCTCGCGGATTGTCTACGCGGCTGAGCAGGGCCGCCCGCGCCGCGTGGCCGAATTCGCCTTCCGCCGCGCCCAGGAGCCGCTCACCGTCGCGCGGGCCTCCTACATTGGAGGCTGCTCGAGCACCTCCCTGCTGAACGCCGCTTTCGAGTTCCGCCTGCCGGCGACAGGCACCGTGCCCCATGCGCTGATCGAACTCTTCGACAGCGAAGAGGAGGCCTTCACGGCCGTTGCGGAGGCCTATAATCGCTATACCTTACTGCTCGACACCTACGATCCCCGCCGCGCCATCCACACCGCCATCGAGGTGGCGCTGCGCGCCCAGGAGACCCTGGGCCATACGCTGGCAGCGGTGCGCATTGACAGTGGCGACCTGGTCGCAGATAGCCTCTACATTCGCGAGCAACTGGATCGCGCCGGTCTGTCAGGCGTCCGTATTCTGGCGAGCGGCGATCTCGACGAATGGAAGATTCTCGAACTGATCGAAGCAGGGGCAGCCATCGATTCATTCGGCGTGGGCACAGCCCTTGGCAGTGGAGCCGGCTCGATCGAGCGCGGCATCGCTGGGGGTTCACTGGGGGCCGTCTATAAAGAGGTCTGGTACGTCGACGAACATGGCACCGAATACCCTAAGGTGAAGATCGCCGGCCAGAAATCAACCTGGCCGGGCAAGAAGGAGATCTACCGCCACCCACAGTGGGCGGAGGACGTCGTGCAGCTCGCCCACGAGCCTGCCCCTACTGGCTACCACCGCCTGCTCAAACCCGTCATGCGCAACGGTGAGATGATCCCCGGTAGCCTGCCTCCGCTCTCGGAGATCCGTGAACTGGCACAACAGAACCTGGCGGCTCTCCCAGCGGCCTACCGCGCACTCTCTCCGGCTGCTCCCTACCCGGTGCGCTTCAGCGAGGGTCTGCAGGTCCTTCGCAAGCAGGCGGCCAGAATTGTGGGAGTCGACCTGGAGAACTGATCTGTTCCTGTGCCAGGACGGGCTGTTTTTTCCTGCGCCGGTGGCCGGCAGACCGCTCTCCGGCGCACTCTTCACCTGTCCTTTTTCCTCGAGCGCAGCACGACCACACCCTCTGCTACCGCAGCGCTGAGCACCACGCGGATGGAAAGTGCAACGCTCCATTTTTCATCGATCAATCTTAAAGCTGACTTGTTTTCATAAGCGTCCCCGTTTATATGATATATAGTAGCAACGGCGGCCCATTGATAGACTGATGGTCCGTTTCTGTACATGCTCAGTTGAGTCAGAAAGGAGTTGAGCATGCCTGCGTTTAACTGGGGACAGTCGATCCTGCAGGCGCTAGCCAACGCTGTAGGATTGATTCTTGCGTTCATCCCACGCTTGATCGGTTTTCTGGTCATCCTGCTGGTCGGCTGGCTGATTTCGTGGGCAGTTCAGGCGGCAGTGACCGGCATTCTGCGCCGCATCGGTTTCGATCGCCTCTCAGAGCGCACCGGCTTCAGCCGTTTGAGCCAGAACATGGGCATTCGCATGGACGCCGCCGGTCTTCTGGGAAAAATCGTCTACTGGTTCCTGTTTCTGATCTTCCTGGTGGCGGCCGCTGATGCGCTGGGAATTGCGGCCATCAGCAACGTGTTGAATATGATCGTCGGCTACCTGCCCAACGTCTTTGCGGCTGTGCTGGTGCTGTTCGTGGGGGCGCTGGTCGGCAACCTCGCCGGGGATCTGGTGCGCCGCCTCACCACACGCATGGGAAACTCAGCCTTCCTGGGGAACCTCGTGCGCTGGGGGGTGCTTGGCTTTGCCGCGCTGATCGCGCTTGAGCAGCTCGATATCGCGCCAGCATTGATGAACATTCTCTTTGCGGCCGTGGCTGGCGGCCTGGCGATTGCCTTTGGTCTGGCTTTTGGCCTGGGGGGCCAGGACACGGCGCGACGCCTTCTCTCACGCGGAGAGGGGGTTGTTGCGGGAGGAAGCGCGACGGCCGAGCAGTTGCAGACCGAGCAGTTGCGTGCTCGCCAGATGCAGGCCGAGCAGACGCGCGCCGAGCCAATGGGCAGCTACCAGCCTCAATACGGCGAGAAGCCGGGTGAAGGGACTCGTCAGCCGCCAAGGCGTCAGGTGTAGAGGCGAGCAAGATCACCAGCCAGACTGCGCCGCGCAGTGGAGGCCTGCGTGACAGGCCACGCTTGCGGCGCAGCGCTGCGCTGCGTCAGCTCAGCCCGCGTGCTGAGGCGCCGGCGCCCTTCCCCCACTGAGCCGTCGAGGATCACCTGCGGCTGTCGCCGGTCTGATTGCTGCTACGAGCCGCTGGTGTCTGGCAACAGCAATCAGGGCCGGGATCTTCTGCGCTCAGCTCAGGCAGGACCACTGGCGTTGAGTCTCTCCGCTGCCAGCCCCATAGGGTATAATAGTCAAGGAAGAAAGGGGGCAGCGTATGGCCGAGAGCGCCATCGAACCGGAGATCGCGCAGTCCGCACAGCCAGAGCAGCCAGCGCCAGACACAGATCGAGCGACGCCGAACGCTGGGGAAGAGGCACTGGCGCTGGAGCAGCCTTCGGCACAGACGGTCGTCATCTGGACACCGGGCTTCATTGTGTGTTTTGCCCTGACGCTTGGCCTGGGACTCTGTGCCGAGTGTCTGCTGACGCGCGGCTGGCAGGCGCATCTCTACGGCGGGAACTGGGTGCTCCTGGGGCACCTGCTTCTTCTGCTGGCAGTCTGGGTCACTCTTGTGCTCAGAGCAGGCTCCTTCTGGATTCGCCTCGGAGCCGTCTTCGCCTGCCTCTGGAGCTTCTTTGTGGGTGTCAATCTGGTGATCAATCTGCATCCTTTCAATCAGGCCTCCCCGGTGATCGCTTATCTGAACGCCTCAGGAAACCTCTCCCTGCTCGGCAGCTATCTCTGCTTCGCCAGCGCCTCTGCACGCGCTCCTCGCTGGGATAGCTGGTTCTCGGGGCTGGCACTGATCGGCAGCATCATCACGGTCACAGTGGCCTTCACCCTGACAGCCCCCGACGTTCGCTCGCTGACGACCATCGCGGATACCATCGCGGCCACCACCCTTCTGCTCTGTGTGCTTGTCTGGTGGCTGCGTCCGGTCTGCTGGAAGATACATCCAGGGCCCACGCTGCTCTTCGGGCTGGCCCCCACCATTGTGCTGATTCTCTCACTCCCCGGCATTACCAGTGCGTTCAATAACCTGTTCTTCCTGCAAGTAGCCGACCTCTGCCTGCTGCTGGGCGGCCTGCGTCTGTTGCAGGGAGAGCGCGTCAGCGCCTCGAGTTGAGCAGTGACAGGCAAACGCCTCCACCTGCGTTCGCTTGAAGCGTCATCATTCGCTGATCAGTTCCAATCAGGCAGATATTACACAGGGAAAGAGAAGAGATCCAGGCGCCCACACCCCTCAACAGTGGGCAGGACTCATAGAGTATGCAGGAGGTAGGAGTCATGTCTTTTCAGCCAGGGCAGCCTCACCCTGACGATCTTCGCGCAACACTGGCCATCGGCACCACAGAAGCCAGAACAGGCACCAGGCGCACCCTGAATCTCCCCGATGGACGCCAGATCACCGTCAGCGTCCCCGCCGGGGTACAGCGCGGCCAGGTGATTCGCCTGGATGGCCAGGGCATCGCTGCAAACGCCGGGGGGCCACGCGGCGCCCTGATTCTGACGATCGATGTGCTGCCAGAGGCGCCCCCACCCTCGACAGGCGAGGAGAACAGGCGCACTGTTCTCAGCCAGAGTGCCAGCTCACAGCCAGCGATACTACCACCGCCACCAGGGACACCCGCCTACCCCCCGCAGGCCGCCACGGTTCATACGCCTGGTCCAGGCAGCGGCTTCGGGTACAATCAGCCAACAATCAGCACCCTACCGCCGCCGCCGCCTAGAGGAAGCGCCACGCACGAACATACAAAGGCCGCGCAACGAAATCGGCGGCTGTTGCTGATCAGCCTGGCTCTGATAGTGCTGCTGGCCGGCGGAGCTGGACTCTTTCTCATCGTCCAGAGCCAGAACACCGCTAGCGATCAGGCGCAGCAGACCGCCGTCAGCAGCACGGCCACCGCGGCCACCATCAACGCTCGCGTGCGGGCGACCAGCGTCCAGGCTACCAGCATTGCCAGCACGGCCACCGCCAGCGTCCAGGCTACCGCCACGACGATCGCCTCTCACCCTGATCCCTACCCGCCCGGCGGAACGCTCGCACTCTATGAGTCACTCACCACGCCCGAGAACGGGATCGGCTGGGAGACTGGAGCGCACTGTGCTTTCAGCGCTGGCTCGTACCACGTCATCAGTCAGGACCCACGCTTCTTTGAGTCCTGTAGCAATGGCATTAACTACAGCAATTTCGCAATGGAAGTTGATATGCAGATTATACATGGCAATGCAGGAGGAGTACTCTTTCGCGGAGATCGCAACCAGGATCAATTCTATCTCTTCCAGATCAACACAGATGGCATCTACTCGCTATTCACCTACGTCGATAACAATCTCTCACACGTCAAAACGCTGGCCCACAGCATCAGCCTGCAGTTTCATCTGGGAATCGGCCAGAAAAACACACTGGGGGTCGTCGCTCAGAACCACACGCTGAGCATCTATATCAACCGTCAGCAGATCATTCAGGTCAGTGATCGCACCTACAACCAGGGAGAGACAGCCCTGCTGGCGATCCCCGCAACCACCAGTGGAGAGGCGACAGAAGTGGCCTATACCAATCTCAAAGTATGGACTTTCTAAAAGGGCAAGGAATAGTGTATAATAGCGAGCCAGGGAAAGCACAACTCTTCCACGGAGCTGATCCGCCCGGTGTTGAGAGAACGCCTTCAGACTCGGAGAGGGATGATCCATGACCACTACCGCCACGATTCCAAAGGGGAAGTACCATATCTGGACGGTCGGCTGCCAGATGAACCAGGCCGACTCGCAGCGCATTCAGAGCATTCTGGACGAACTGGGCTGGGAGGAGAGCAGTCTGGAGCAGGCCAATCTGGTTGTCCTCAACACGTGTAGCGTCCGCCAGGCGCCTGAGGAGCGCGCCCATAATCTGCTGGCAAAGCTCAAGCATGCGAAGGAGCGCCGGAGCGACCTGCTCATCGCCCTGATGGGCTGTATGATCGGCAATCAGAAGACCATCGACGAGCTGACCCGTCGCTATCCCCATATCGATCTGCTCTTCAAAGTCGAACAGGCTGATATCCTGCCACGCTTCCTGGAAGAGCGCTGGACGCCCATCTCTGGCGCGGGCTGTCTGGATATTGACTACCTGGACGAGGGTGGACAGTTCGTGACCCTGGAGCAACCACCGGCCAGCGCACCGACGATCGCCACCTCGCTCAATCGAGCGGGGAAACGCGGTGTGCTGCCCATGGCCATCGTCCCCCGACCGGGGGAACGGATCGCCCACTATCCGACGACGATCGACGCCCGCCACGCCGGCCCAACCGCCTGGCTGCCTGTGATTCTGGGCTGCAATAAGGTCTGCACCTACTGCGTCGTCCCCTACCGACGCGGGCGCGAACGCAGTCGCCCGCCCGAGGAGCTGGTCGCCGAGGCGGAGCTGCTGGTGGCCAGAGGCGCCAGAGAGCTGACGCTGCTTGGCCAGACGGTCGAGGCCTACGGCCTGGATCTGCCGGGCAGACCGGATCTCGCCGATCTGATGGCCCGCCTCAGCGAGATCGAGGGCCTCAAGCGCATCCGCTTTATGACTTCCTATCCGCGCCACATGACGGATAGCATGATCAAGCGCATGGCGGCCCTGCCTAAGGTCTGCGAGCACGTTAATATTCCTGTCCAGTCCGGCGATGACGCGGTCCTGAAGCGCATGAAGCGCGGCTACACGATCGATGAGTACCGCGAGCTGATCGCCAGGCTGCGCTCCTGGTGGCCGGGGGTGACGCTCTCCACCGACGTCATCGTCGGCTTCTGCGGCGAGAGTGAAGAGGAGTTTCAGCATACGCTGGACCTGCTGGCGGACATCCGTTTCGACGTGGTGCATGTCGCTGCCTACTCGCCACGCCAGGGCACGGTGGCGGCCCGCTGGGAGGACGATGTGCCTCTGGCAGAGAAGAAACGCCGGCTGCATGCTGTAGAGGAACTACAGGCGCAGATCGCCCTTGAGCTGAATCAGCAATACCTCGGCAAGATTGAAGAAGTGCTCATTGAGGAGAGCAATACGCTCCATGGCCGACGGCAGTGGAAGGGGCGCAATCGCGGGAATAAGCTGGTCTTCTTCCCGCCAGCCGATGAGGAGCATATTGCCTGTCATAACGACCTCAAAGCACAGATCGACCCTGACGCGCTCCAACCCGGAGATCTGGTGAAGGTGCGCATTGAACGTGCTACCGCCTGGTCCTTGCAGGGTTGCGTGGTTGCGGTATAATAGGCAGGCCAGGCACTGGACCCATCTATCTTACACGAACGCAGAGGGAGGTGGCATTCGATGACGCAGGCGCTTTCAGCAGAGGAGAAGGCACGGCTGCGCAAGCAATGGACAGAGCTGGCGATTCAGCAGGCGCTGGCCAGCCAGTGGGAAGAGGCTGTTGCAACGAATAAGAATATTCTGAGCCTCTTTCCCAATGAGCCTGAGGTCTATAACCGTCTGGGGAAGGCGTACCGGGAGCTGGGCCAATATGCCGAGGCTCGTGAGGCTTACTCGCAGACCCTCAAGTTGAATCCCAATAACTCTATCGCCAGGAAAAATCTGGAGCAACTGGCCCTGCTCCAGGAGGACCGGGCCAGGGTGAACGCTGCCGCGGTCGCTATTGATCCTGTTATCTTTAACGAGGAGCCCGGCAAGCGTACGACGACCGATCTGATCAACCTGGCAGATCCGCGCATCCTTGCGAAGGTCAGCACAGGCGAAGTAGTGCAGATGGAGCGCGTCGGCCATGTGATCTACGTGCGCTCGGCCACGGGCGAGACGATCGGCCAGATCGAGCCGCGCCTGGCCAATCGCCTGATCAGCCTGATGGAGAAGGGCAACCGCTACACCGCGGCCGTCTCGACGCTGGATAACAACCATGTTCGCCTGGTGATTAGTGAGACCTACCAGCACCCGGATATGGCCGGAACTGTGAGCTTCCCTGCCCAGGCTGGTGGTGAGCCGATTCGGCCCTATATCAAGGACAGTATGCTGCGCTACGATCGTGACGATGAGGATGAACTGCTCAGCGACGATGAGTATTACGAGGGCGGCGATGATGCTGACGACCTCAGCGAGATCGACTTTGAGGCCGGCCCCGATGCTGAGGAGTAAAGCTCTCCAGATATGTCCAATCGTGCATGATTTTTTGACTGGAAAGAGAAGAGGGTTCGCAGCTTATGAATAAGCGAAAACGAGTGGCATTGCGCAAACACCGGATCAAGGAAAAGAAATTGAAAGAGAGGCGCAAGGCCCAGAAGGCCAGCTCAGGTACAACGTCTACCACAGCGCGGCGGTAAACGCCGCGCTTCCCTCTTGTATGGAGGCACCGCTATGAGCAGCCCGCCCCCGACCTCGGCGGCTACGGTGCGGAATATCCTGACGCTGCTGGCTTCACGCGATGCTCAACTAGTGGCTGGTGCAGAGGGTCTGGAGCGTCGCGTGACCTGGGCATTGCGCATGCGCGCACGTCTTCCCGCCTTCGAGAGTATCCGCGGCGGTGAACTGGCTCTGCTCAGTCTGACCCAGCTGCGCCGCCTCGACGAGACACTCCCGCACTTGCTGCAGACGTTGCACAGGGAGGGCATTTCAGCGGTCGCTGTGGCCGCCCCCTCGCTCGCGATGCTGGGCGCTGAGGCAGAGAGCGTTGCCAACCGGCTGCACCTCCCGCTGATCTACCTTCCGGCCACTGCTCCTCTGGAAGAGATTGTGCGTGAGGTCATCACCTTTGTCGCGAGTTTTCGCAGCGAGATCGAGCGAAAAGCGACCGAAGTGGCGCACCAGTTGATGCAACTCAGCGTTCAAGGCGTTGGTATCCAGGGTCTCTGTGAACACCTGGCCCAGATCACCGGCAAATGGGTGGTGGTTCAAGACGCTGATTATCTGCCACGCTGGCAGGTTCCTCCGCCGGGAGAAGAGGCGGCCAGCTCTCCAGCCGTGCAGGACGAGGAGCTGCTCCGCCAGCAGGGGCTGGCGCGTGTGGTGGTCCCCATTCTGATCCGCCACGAGATTGTGGGCTATCTCTCGCTCATCGGCCATGAGGAGCGCATCGACTACCAGGAGCGTATTCTGCTGGGACAGGTCTCTCCAATCCTGGCGCTCGAATTCGTGCGCGAACGCGAGCGGAGCGAGGTGGAGAGTCGCTACCAGCTTGAAGCTTTCATGGATGTGATTCAGGGAAGCTATCAGCAACCGGAAGAGCTACAGGTCCGTGCCCGATTGCTCGGCTATGATCTGACTCCTCCACAGGTGGTGGTCATCTTTGAACTGGCCCCCTTCGCGGTGCTCTCCCCCCACACCAGCAGCGGCGGCTGGAGCAGGCGCGTACGCGAAGAGATTCTGCGCTCCTGGCCATCTGCCTGGGTCGTGAACGAGCAGCAACGTGTTCTGGCCCTACTCCCCTTGACCGAACTGCGAGCAGGGAATAGCGAGGTGCATTCGGAGCATGAGCTGGAGCAGGCGCTCTTTGCACGCCTGGAGCGCGTCCACACGCGCATTCAACAAAGCACGAACTTTATGAAGCAGCTGACCGGTGAGACAGGCCCGAGCGGTCCTGGCCGTCAACCACTCTCTGGAGAGGCGGAGCAGCGTGTTACCTATTCGGCTGGCATCGGACGCATCGCCCTGCAGATTCAGGGGATCGGCCAGTCGATGCGCGAAGCTCAACAGGCCCTGGAGATCGGACGCCGGCTCTTTGGGGAGGGTCTGGTGCACTCCTTTGCGCGCCTGGGGATCTATCGCCTGCTCTTCCACCTCTACGGCCATGAGGAGCTGACTGCCTTCTATCATGAGACGCTCGGTCCTCTGCTTGAGCATGATAGCCGCGGGAGCGAGCTGATCGAGACCCTGGAATGCTTCTTTCGCTGCAATGGCAATCTGAGCGAGGCAGCTCGGGCAATGCACATGCATCGCAACTCGCTGCTCTATCGGCTGGAGCGCATCGAGGAGCTGCTCGGTCAGTCGCTCGAAGACCCAGACCTACGTCTCTCTCTACAGCTGGCTCTGAAGATCCGCTACATGCTCGATCGCCGCTGACCCCCCAAACAAGCCATGTGGGACCATGCGTGGCTGTGCACGCCTTCGCACACCGCTGGATGAGACGCTCCACGCCAGTACGCGCCCTGGTTGCCCTCTATCCTCTTCGCTCTCTGCCAGACCTCCACGCTGTTCGTGGCAGTCAGTCCTGGCAGTGTGGAGATACAGAACGACATGCAGCGATATCTAGAGGGCATTGCAGAAACAGGGGAAGGATCGTAGATGGTCGGGATTACCACAGCATGCGCCGGCGAGATGTACACCAGATCAGTAGCCTTATTGGTCAGATCTATGGGCCTGTGGAGTATGGATGTGCTATGATTGGCAGAGATGGATCAACCTGAAACTACGTCAGGAGTCTATGACACGTGAAGATCACCACCAGGCAGTGTCGTGAGCTGCACCGACACCGGACAGCTACCTCCCAGCGGCCTGCGCAGCCGCGAGCGATTCCATGCTGGGGGGAGTAGCCCTATGGTCTCCGCTCCGCCGGCCTGCCGTCATCTCCTGAGACTCCAGGGGCCATCTGATTCGGGCCGGAGCACTTGCCTCCTGCTCACGGCAAGGCCAGTACATGGGTATCGCAGAGGCGCTCCTGTCGCTGCAGAGCCGCCTGGTCGCGCTCACCGCACGCGCTTCTCTGCGCGGAGCCAGAGCAGCACGCCTATCCGAGGATCTGCCTGGTCCCGCCACAGCACCCGTCACGGTCTTCCGGCCCTCACTCTCACACCGGCTTGCCTTGCTGGCAACAGGCAGGGGCTACACCGCAAGGGATCTCCAGGCTCCTACCCCGGCTGCTCTGTCCGCGCACGGCGAGCACAACGATAATGGCTGCTCCAGGAGCGTCGTCTGCCCTATTCACTATCTTGCAGACATCTGCTGGGAAGCACATCGATATAGAGAGGTTTGTGTATGCGTATTGCCATTCTTTCAGATATTCACGGGAACCCCATCGCGCTGGAGGCCGTCCTGGCGGACATCCAGAAGCAGGGACCCATCGACGAATACTGGCTGCTTGGCGACTTTGCCGCCATCGGCTACGATCCCGTGAAGGTGCTTGAGCGCGTCTCAGCTCTGCCGAACGCGCGTTTCGCGCGCGGCAACACCGATCGCTATCTCATAACTGATGAGTTACCTCTCTCGCTTCAACAGATGCAGACTCAGGTTCGTCCTGAACTGCTGCCTAAGATGATCAGCACAGTCAAAAGCTTTGCCTGGACCAGGGGCTACCTGGCAGCCAGCGGCTGGCTGGACTGGCTGGCACGCCTGCCGCTGGAGCAACGCCTGAGATTGCCCGATGGGACGCGTCTGCTGGGCGTGCATGCCGCGCCCGGCACCGATGACGGGCCAGGCATTCATCTCCGTCTGAGCGAGGCCGAGCTAGAGGCCCTGGTGAAGGACTGCAACGCCGACCTGATCTGCGTCGGCCACACCCATATTCCGCTTGATCGTACGGCAGGCGGTGTGCGCGTCATCAACCTGGGGAGCGTGAGCAATCCTGTCACCCCCGAACTGCTGGCGAGCTACGCCATCGTGAAGGCCAACAACAGCGGCTACCAGGTGCAGTTACGCCGGGTACCCTACGATCGTGAAGCGGTCATCGAGGCGGTCAAGCGTAGCGGGCACCCGGCCGGGGACTACATCATTCAGTTTATGCGCGGCGAGTTCGTTGCTACTTCCGCCCTCTGACGGGCCGGCGTAGTCCATGCGCCAGAATCAGGCCCTCGTGGCGTTTGATAGAGTGCGGAGGTCTCTGAAGCCGCCTGCCTGGCACCATGGCAAGAGAGAGAAGCAATGCCCATCAACCTGATACCATACAGAGGCGGATAACAGGCAACACCCAGGACGACGGGCAATACACGCGGAGAGCAAGCGACATGACCGACTACTCGGGGCAACAGGTGGGTCACTATCACCTCGAGCGCCTGCTGGGGGAAGGTGGTTTTGCCCAGGTCTACCTGGGCACCCACATCCATCTGCATACGCCAGCGGCCATCAAAGTCTTGCGCACCATCCTTAACAGCGAGGACATTGAGCAGTTTCGCAGTGAGGCCCGCCTCATTGCGCACCTGGTTCATCCACACATCGTGCGCATCCTGGACTTCGGCTTCCATGAAGGGCAGATCCCCTATCTGGTGATGGACTACCTGCCCGGCGGTACGCTGCGCCAGCGTCATCCTAGAGGCACAAAGGTACCCCTCATGATCGCTCTGGGCTACGTCCGTCAGGTGGCTGCGGCTCTGCAATACGCCCACGACGCCAGCATCGTGCACCGCGATGTCAAACCAGAAAACATGCTCATCGGGCGGGGCGACGCCATTCAACTGGCAGATTTCGGCATCGCTGTCCTGGCACGCAGCAGCCGCTCTCAGGGTCCTCTCGATATCGCAGGCACCGTCACCTACATGGCCCCTGAGCAGATCCAGGGACCTCCACGCATCGCCAGCGATCAGTACGCTCTGGCTGTGGTCCTCTACGAATGGCTCTCCGGCCACCCTCCCTTCCAGGGAACGTTCGCCGAAGTCGCAGTCAAGCACTGCAGCACACCACCACCCTCGCTGCGTCATGAGGCGCCAGAGATTTCTCTGGAGATCGAGCAGATCATCATGCGCGCTCTGGAGAAGGACTGGCGAGCGCGCTTCCCCTCGATCAAGGCCTTCGCCGAAGCTCTAGAGCAGGCGACTACCAGCACGCTGCTGCTCACCCCTGCGCGCGACGCCTTACCTGCGACACAGGCCCGCACCTTACGCGCTCCAGCAGGCCTCACGGAGAGCCTAGCACAGCAGGCAGCAGCGGCCCCCACTCTGGCGGGGACGGCTGAGACGAGAGCACCTGGCAGCGCCTTCTCCTACTACCAGCCGAGCGACGTCCCGCCACCGCGCTTGCCACCGCCACCGATGGCGCTCAACTACCTGCCGCTCTTTCGCGGCCACTTCTCGGCAAGCGAGAGCGGCTTCCTCCTGGGCTACGCCGGCCTCCTGGCAGCGACAGCGACCGGGGCGCTCTTCAGCACCCGTCACATGCTGCCGCTCCTGGGAGAGCTACCACGCTCGTATGGAGCGGGCGGCGTGCTGTGCGCACTCCTGGCGAATCTGCTCGTGCTCCTGGCCGGCGCTGTATTTGGTCGGCGGCGCGCGCTGGCAATCCCCCTCCTGGCGGGCGCAGTCGTGATCGCCGAGGGGCTACCAACAGGCTTCCAGCGAGGGGACCTGCTGCTTCTTGCAGGTCAGCTTCTGACGGTCTATCTCGTGGGAGGGCTGCACGAGCGCCTCGTCCTGCGTGGCCTGGGGAGAGCCCTGCTCATCTTCCTCTGCGGCGCCCTGATTTCCGCAGTGATGATCATCATCGGCGGCGCCACGCACGCGGGCTACCTCGTCGCAGCCTACGCAGCCAGTGAGCTCCTGCCCGCAGAGGTCGTGACAGGCAGCTCCATCTCAAGCCTCCCGGCGCTCTCCCTCGCCTGGACTGTGAGCGGCCTCCTCGTGCAGAGCCTGATCGCTGCTCTGATCGAGCTGCTGATCCAGAAGATTGCTGAGCGCTTCCATCACTAGATTAGAGAGGCAGCGACCCGGCCCGGACATCGATGACCTGGCCACCGGCGGCGCGCAACAGGCGATCCTGAACAGCCAGGCCCAGATCCTGGCGACTGAAGCTGCGGGAGAGAATCACAGTGATGTGGGCGGCCTCCAGCGAACGCAGGGCGGCAAAGAGAGCGGCCGCAATTCCTTGAGGGGCCGTGGTCGTTCCCAGCGAGCAGACCAGCGCCCCCTGCTCTACGCAGTCGCGCAGAGCTGCAAGATCCTCGTCGGCTGCCAGGATGCCCACCCGTTCACCAGCCGCCTGCCGACGGCGCGCTTCGGCGGCGATGGCCTGACGCATGGCCTCCTCGCTCCCCTCAAAGAGCAGGAGCGGAACCGCGGGAGCATAATGCACAGGGAGCTGACCGGGTGCTCTCTGCGCCTGTCGCTCCTGAGCTTCGCGCGCCTCCATAGGGGCAGCGGGGCGAGGCGGTGGCGGGAGCACCTCTGGCAGTATGGTGCGGAGAGCCTCGAAGCTGACTCCCCCAGGCCGCAGAATCCGGGGCGGCTCTGCACAGAGATCGACGACTGTTGACTCAACGCCGACCTCGCTTGGCCCACCATCGAGGATCAAGGGAACCCGGCCGGCGAGGTCGGCCAGGGCATGTTCGGCCCTGGTCGGGCTCACATGCATAAAGCGGTTGGCGCTGGGAGCGGCCACGGGCGAGCCGAGAGCCCGAATCAGAGCCCGTGCGACGGGATGGCGTGGCATGCGCACAGCTACCGTGTCGAGGCCGGCCGTGACCAGCGTGGGGACAGACTCCCCGCGCGGCAGAATCAGCGTCAGTGGTCCCGGCCAGAAGGCTTCCGCCAGGCGCCGCGCGCGCTCAGAGACCTCAGCAGCCACATGCTGCAGTTCCATCTCGCTGACAATATGCACAATCAAGGGATCGTTGAAGGGACGGCCCTTGGCCGCGAAAATGCGGTGCAGCGCCTCTTCCTGAAAGGCATCGCCCCCCAGCCCATAGACGGTCTCCGTCGGGAAAACGACCACCTCGCCCACTCGCAAGAGGGCCGCCGCGCGCTCGATCACTTCCATCTCAGGCCGCTGCGCGTTAATCCTGACAACTTCAGTATCCATCTTCACTCCTCTGGCCCGGTTCTCTCACCGTGATGAGGAGTATAGCATGCCCGGAGAGCGACGACAAGCAGCAGAAAGAGGCGCGGAGCGCCAGAGCTTCGTGCAGGATTGCTCGCGCTCCGGTACAGCCCTGCCTCTCCAGCAGCTCCCGCTTCTATTCACCCTCACTGGCGACAGATGGCTTCCTGTACGTCCGGGCGAGAAAACGCTCGTAATCGTCGAAAATCGCCTGCGTCTCGGCCCCCAGGTAGCGTAAGGCCTCGTCTCTCTCCACCCAGTAGGGTCGGCCTTCCATACTGGAGCGCAGCGAGCCACCCACAACCTCGCCACAGAGCACTGCCGTCAGCGAACTCATACGAGTCAGGGAGGTGCTGACCTTCCCGTAACAACCAATCACGCTCTGTATCCTGATCTGCAATCCGGTCTCTTCCTCACACTCGCGCACCGCTGCCTCGGCAGGTGTCTCTTTCCAGCGCATAAAGCCTCCTGGCAGGCTCCAGGTGCCTCCAGGGCTGCGCACAACGAGGAAACGACCACGCTCTTCGACAACGACATTGACCGCTCCCAGGGGCGGCATATTCCCCAGGAGCAGCAGATTCAAGGCGTTGAAACAGAGACTGGCCAGCGCCTTGAGTAAACGATATAACACAGCTTGTCTCTCCACACGGATGTTGTTGTGGTGACCTTATCTTACCACCAGCCGGAAGTTCGCTCCTCGCCTGCCCGCACCAGAACGGAAGAGGAGGGCGGACCGGTCAGTACGAGAGGGCAAGACCAGGCAGACATGGAGAGGTGGACCGGGGACCACGCTGCGTGGAGCGGCGAGGCTCCGTCCAGCCAGAGCACAGAGGTGACCGGGTTCCGAGCGCGCGTGAACGTGAACAGGTGGTAGCGCAGAGCAGCACTCAGGAGGTCGATGAGGCCGCCTCAGAGACATTGCCAGAGGCGGCCGGCGCCTCCAGGGATGCCGTGGCAGGCACGCTGCTGGCGGTATCCAGGAGGAAGATCAGCTCATAGGCACCGATACGAATACGATCACCAGCCTGCAACAGACGGCTGCTCCGCACAGGCAGGCGCTCACCATTCACAAAGACGCCATCGGCATTATCTCCATCCTGAATGAGAAAGGTCGCTCCCTCTCGCCTCAGATAGGCATGCCGCCGTGAAACCTGGCGATCGCCTTCGAGCAAGAGATCGCTATCCCCAGCCCGCCCGATCTTTAACTCTGTTGCAGCGAGAGTGACAACGTACGGCTCCTGCCCGGCTGGCGGCATGACCAGCACGCTGGCCTCCAGCGGGACGGGCTGAGCAGATGCGGGCAGATCTGCGGAGGACGCTTCCGACGGAGCTGCGGGGAGCGACGCCTCCACAGTGAGCACCGGCTCGCCAACCACTGGGGCCATCGCCGGCACCTGCGAGCCTGCAGAGAGAACCTCCAGCAGCAAGGAGGACTCAGGGGAAGACCCCTCTACCGTCGCCGTCTCTTCTGCCTCTCCTGCACGTGTACGCTCCTGGAAGTGGGAATGCGATTCAGCAGCCCACGACGCGGATGCTCCGGCCAGGGAGCCATCGCCACTCAAGGCAGCGGCCTGCTCATGACGCGCTCCATGGTCGGGAGCAACCTGGGTAGTTGTCCGCAGCAAGGTCTCCAGATAGGTGAGGCTGGCTGACACCTGCTCTACAGGCGCGTGATCAGTATCGGAAACGCTGGCACGTGCAGCTTCAACGGTCGTAGCAGGCAAGACGCTCCTTTCGGGATCGGCGGCCGGGAGGCGCTCCTCGCCGCCGGTGGGAGTCGGGAGCACAGCCTCAAGAGAGAGAGCCATGTCAGCGGAATGCTCCTCCTGGCGCTGCGCCTCTCCCCCTTCTGGCAGCGTTCCTGCCAGTTCTACCTCGGGGAGCTCCACCAGAGGCGGCTCCGCGGCTCGCGGTTCCTCCCCCGCGACGATGTGGTCTCCATCCGGCACTCCCTGCTCGGCGAGCTCCTCACGGACGCTCGCTCCCTCCTCTCTCTCAACGCCCTCTCCAGTCTTAACCTGCTCCTCTCCGCTCACTCCCTCCTCGACGATCTCCTCCTCCCTCTTTGTGACCTCCACCGGTGAGACCGCCACCTGAGGAGGTGGGGCGTCAGGTCCAGGCTCCTCGCGGGCAGGCGGCCTCTCGATCTCTACCTCTTGAGGCACAGGGACCGAGGGACGACGCAGGGTCGCCAGCAGGGCATCGGCAAAGGCCAGAATTGACGGATAGCGATCCTCTGGATAGACAGAGAGCGCACGGCGAATGATGCCCTCCTGCTCCAACGAGGCGGGCGCCTTGAGCGAGAGCAACGAGGGAAACGACTCGCTCAGCTTGGCCTGCTCCACCTCGGCAGGCGTCCCCAGAAACGGAGGTCGGCCACTGATCCAGGCATAGAGAATCACAGCCAGTGCAAACTGATCACTGGCGGAAGTGACTCGCCCGCCAATCTGCTCGGGCGCAGCGGTCACAGGCAGCACGCTGCTCCGCGAATGGCCAAAGCGACGCACAAAGTGCGCCAGACCGACATCAGCCAGCATGAAGGGTGCATAGTCGGCCGCCTGCTCGATATTGGGACCGCGCAGGACCATGATATTGGAGAGGCCGAGCGCCCCATGCAGATAGCCGCACTCGTGAATCTGCTGCAGCGCCTGGGCAAGCTGATGAGCATAGGCGATGGCGGCATGCAGCTCCAGAGGGGGACTGAACCAGAGACGGCCGTCGCTGCTCAAGAGGGAGCCGCTGCTAAAAAAGCGGCGCGCAACATAGAGATTGCCATGCACCTCACCATAATCGAGCACGGGGGCCAGATAGCGATGGGTCAGGGCGCCGATCCCCTGCATCTCGCGAAAGAACTGGCGGCGCGCCGCGTCTGAGAGAGGCGCCCAGGGATGCAGCAACTTCAAGACAACTTTGCGGAGAAGAGCGGTATCTTCAGCTTCGTAGCTTTCGCCAGCTACACCTGTACCGAGCAATCTGATGATGCGATAACGCTCAAATTTCTGGCCTTCTCTCAACGCCGGCATAGGCAACCTCGCTTTATCTCCAGGTAGCTCCTGTCGCTATTGTAGCACAGTCATGCTGGCAGGCGGCAAAACGCTAGTAGTGAAGTACCGCGGCCCCTGGAGAGAAGCTGCGGCGGCCGATTTCCCAGGAGGCAGCGAACGGGACAGCGCTCGCCCTCACCTCAGGGTGCGACCGCGATCATCGCTACGGCTCCCAGAGGAACGAGAGGCAATCCGCGCGAGGCGGCGCGGCGTCTCCGCCGTCCTGCGGAGCCGGCAAGCGGACAGAGCGGTCGCCAGCCCTCTGCCGCGCTGGCTCTTCCACCACGGCGTACCCGATCAGGCGTCCGGGCCGTGGAGCGGGCGCTCATCTGTTTGACCGCCAGGAGGAGCGCGCTCCTCGCCCGCAACGGGTGGCTTCTCGTCAGCCGCTATAGAGCCAGCAGGCGGGACTTCTGCCGGAAAGGACTCTGCCTCTGACTGCAGCCTATCAGCATCCTTCGCCTGGTCTGCTGAGCGGCCTCCAGCCGGCACAGTCGGGACAGCGGGAACGCCCTCCACAGAGGTCTCCTGGCGGGTGATGCGTATCGCCTCCAGAGCCTTTCGGCGCATCAAGCGCGCACGTCGTAGGCGAAAAACCACAAAGGCCAGCACGACGGCCAGCACCAGCAGAAGCGCACCCGTCCAACTGATCGTACGCGCCAGTTGCTCAACCCGGGCGAAATTATCGTGGAAGACGCGGCCAGCGAAGTAGCCGAGCAGGCCAAAGATCGTTGCCCAGACGATGCCGCCGGCCGCGTTGTAGACAAGAAACGTGCGCCAGGGCATACGATTAACCCCGGCCAGAAAAGCGGCCCAGGCACGCAACACGGCGATAAAGCGCCCGAAGAAGACCGTCTTATCACCATGTCTGGCGAAGAACTGCTCAGCCCGATCGAGATGCTCGGGTTTCAACAAGACGTAGCGTCCGAAGCGCTCGACCAGCGGCCTGCCCCCACGCCGTCCGACTGCGTAGCCGATGTTGTCACCAAGAATGGCCCCCAGCGCGGCACAGGCGATCACCAGAGGAATCTGCAAACGCTGATCAATGGCAGCGGCAAAGGAGGCCAGCAGCAACATCGTCTCGCCCGGAAAGGGGATCCCCGAGCTTTCGACCATCACGAAGAGGGTCACGGCCGGGTATCCCCAGATGTGCAAGGCCTCCTGGAGCGTTTGCAACGAGATGAGCGCAGCCAGCGTCTGCGCCGGCCGCCCCAGCATGATCAGCAGACGCGGTAGCCAGTCCATCGATTCCCTCGATCCTGTACATGCCCTTCTCAGCAGCAACCAGCATATTGGGCCATTATACGCTCTCCCTGGAGAGAACGCAATCTCAAGCGCTTTTCGCCTCCCCCTCTACGTGCGGTGCGTCCCCTATTCCTCTGGAAAACCAGCAGAGCAGCGCAAAGGCCAGCAGCGGTGGCATCACCGCACTGACGCCCATCCAGCCTATCCAGCCGCCTCCCACCGGCGGATAGCCTCGCGAAAGATAGATGGCAAAAGCAGACAGCGAGAAGATCAGGGTGCTCCCCAGCAAGGCGTACTCCAGCCCCCCAGGGCGCTGCGGCAGAGAGAGGGCCGCCAGCGGCAGCAACCAGACCAGATACCAGGGGAAAAACCAGGGCGTCACTATGAGGATTCCTCCCAGCACTAGCAACCCACCGGAGATGAGCCGGACCAGAACCGGCCGCTGCCAGAGCCTCCAGAGGGCAACGAGCAGGGTCATGCTCAGCACACAGACATCAATGGCATTCCAGACGCTCCGCTGTTGCAGGAGAAGCAGCAGCAGATTGCTCCAGCTCTCGACCGGGTGGGGATGATAATAAGCCCACTCCTGAATGGCTCGCAGAATGGAGAACTGGCCCAGCCCTCTGCTGGTCGAAGGCGGTGCAACCAGGCTGACGATGATCTCCAGGGGAGCGTGACCCAGCCAGAAGGGGAGATAGGCCAGCAGTCCCAGCAGCCCACAGCAGGCAAGAGACGCCAGCAGCCGACGCAGGGCTGGGCGCCAGGCAGCACGCACCGCATCGGCGAGATTCACGTGACCCGAATCTCGTAATACGCGAAAGACAAGCATGACGATGAGAAGGCCGAGAATGACCAGCGCAGTAAACTTGATGAGCATGGCCAGAGTCAAAGCTAGCAGAGCTGGCAGATGGGCGCGGAGCCCGTAGCGACCGGCGCGATCGGCCCGCAGGCTCCACCAGAGGCCCAGCAGAACAAAGGTCATCATCACCGTGTCGTTGTGCGCCCCCAGAGCACTTTCGAGCAGGATCAGCGGATTGAGCGCCACCAGCAAGGTTCCCAGTGCAATGACGCGCTCTGAGCGCGAGGCCGCTCGGAGGATACCCCGCACCAGTAGCGTATTGCCCAGATGAGCAGCCAGGGCCAGCAGACGAAAGGCCAGGATGGAGGCCACAGCCTGCGTTCCCAGGAGGACGCTGAAGAGGCTGCAGATGCCCAGCCAGAGCGGGCCATAGGCAGCCACTGCCTCCCGCCAGTCATCCAGAGGATAGAAGGGGTCCTGCGGGAAGGCCGCGAGCGGAACAAAGTAGGGATTAGCCTGATGCACCGCGATGACACGTCCATAGCCTACGTAGACAAAGATATCGTGCGAGAGCATGGCCGGCGCCATGACCAGGATTCCGCCACTTACCAGGGTCACCGCGAGGATCGCGTACCACAGGACCGTACGCACCCGCCGGGACAGATGCGGAGTGCAGCGCCAGAGCAACAGAGCCAGCAGGCCATAGAGCAGAAAGAGGCCCAGTATGAGGACGTGAAAATCGAGATCGGCGGCCGTCAGAAAGGGTAATACGGCCTCCAGACTGGTAACAAGCCAGTCCGCCAACCAGGGGCCAAGGCCAGCCAGGGCCTTTCCCGGGAGCTGTGCAGCGACCGGATGAGGGGCCAGCCTGGCCAGAGGACCAATGGACAGCACGACGACCAGCGGATAGAGCGCAAGCAGGAGGAGACAGGCCACCAGCGTCCTCCCCAGGGGCTGGCCTGTCTCATCAGCACGACGACGAGCGAGAGAGACTCCGTTCTTGGTGAGCAGATTCTCAGCCATAGAGTACGTGTTCCTTCCAGACGTGGTACAGCGTTGAGCAGCAGAAGCAGAGAGGCGAGGCTCAGTAGAAAAACCTCTCCTTGCCGGGATAGCAGATCCCCTTAGACCATCCAGCGTCCCATCAGGAAGAGAATGCTGAGAGTTGCCAGCAGCAGCGGGAAGAGCAGCACAATCGTCTGGTGCAGACGAGGATGCTGACAGCCCAGCGCGGCCAGCGTGATGAAACCGGGGAACATCTCCAGCACAAAGCGCTGGTTGGAGATCAGTGGGTCTGGCTGATTGATGCTCGGCTCTACAAGGTAGAGGAGCAACAAGAGGGCGATCCAGAGATTGAAGCTCATGGGTAGGCGGCGCCAGCCGAGCACGGCGAGGACGACGAAACCCAGCGTGGCGCTGAGGTCAAGGAGAATGTGCGCCTCGAAGAGCGACCCCGGTGGCTCAGCCCAGAAGAGACCAACCAGGGCTTTCCAGATGCCCGCCCAGGGCCAGACGGTGCTGTGGGCCCAGCGATACTGCACGGTCGCATAGGTCACCGGCGAGCCAAACAGCCGCCAGCAGTAGTAGCTGTAGAGGGCCGTGCCCAGAGGGATCAGCAGAATCGGCAAGGCCCGCCAGATCAAGGAACGCCAGGCAATAGCCACGGGCGGACCTCCGGGTTCCGTCGGAGCTCCGAGATCGGCGCGCGCCAGCCAGAGCTCCCATAGATAGGGAACGACCAGCAAGAGTCCCGGCGAGCGCGTTAGAGCCGCCAGCATGCCCAGCAGCCCGGCCAGCCACCAGCGATGGCGGCGCAGGGCCAGAAAGACACTGGTCACCAGCAACAGAAAGAGTGACTCATTGTAGGCGGCGAAAAAGAAGAGCGCTGTTGGAAAGATGCAGAGGTAGAGAAGAGTGCGCCGCGCCACCTGCTCGCCAGAGACCTCTACTGCCAGCAGATAGAGCGTGAAGAGTGTGCCCAGTAACGCCAGATTACTGATCAGCGTCCCAATCAGCAGATAGCCCTGGTTTCCCGCCAGATGGGCAACGATCCCGATCAGGAGGGGAAAGAGCGGGAAAAAGGCCGTATCAAAGATATTGCGATAGCCGTACCGCGCGATCTCCATATAGTGGACGACATCCCAGCGCCGCCAGGAGGTGAGCGTCTGCATCACGTCGACCGGGGGTCCGGCGTAGCGCGGTCCGTTGAGCAGTGTATAGGCGAAATAGGTAACGACGACCAGTCCCACGCGACTGAGCAGGAACAACCAGACAATATCACGAGCCGGTGCACGTTTCATACCATCTTGCTCTTTTATTTTCAAGTAGTCTTGTTTCAGTGACAAAAAAAGTTAGAGCGACGCCAGCGTCTCACTTTGCAGCCCCTCTGCTAGCACCGACACTTATAACGAACAATCTGACAGCGCGGTCAAGCCAGGGGAGGGATGTCCTCCTCTTGCAAGCAGAAACGTGACATGCTATAGTGTATTTAACATTCTCTTAATATTATGTTAACTTAGCGTTAACCTGACAGCTTTTTGCTGGCAGGGTGGGTGTTTGTGGCCAGATCCGGGTCACGCAGGGCAGGATTCAGGCGAAGAAGGAGGGAGCACGGGCAGACAATGGCACAGACAAGCAATCCGACAATGGTCGTGGGCCTGCTCTTTGGCGGGGTCCTCTTGCTGCTCTACGGATTACGGTTGATGTCCGACGCCATGCAGCGCGCGGCAGGAGCGCGTTTGCAACAGGCCACACTGGCCCTGGCCAGGCGCCCCTTTCTGGCCTTTGGCGTGGGCCTGCTGGCGACGGCCCTGACCCAGAGTTCCAGCACGACCTCCTCGCTGCTGGTCGAGCTGGTGAATGGCGAGTTGCTACCGCTGACGACGGCGTTTATCATGGTCCTGGGCACCAACGTCGGCTCGACGCTGGTGGTTCAGTTGCTGGCTTTCCACATCACCGATTACGCTATCCTGATCGCCGGCGGAGGGGCTGCGCTGGCGCTGCTGACCCACCGTAGACCGCAGCGGGATGCCGGCCAGGCCGCCTTCGGCTTCGGTGTCATTCTGCTGGGGTTGACGGCTCTGCAGGCTGGCAGTCTTCCCATCGCGAGCAGCCCCATCACGGCCGAGATACTGCGCGCGCTCAGTCAGGCGCCGCTGGTACTGGCGTTGCTGGGTCTGTTGCTGGCGCTGGTCTTTGCCTCGAGCGCCGCGGCCATCGGGCTGGAGCTGGCCTTGACCGCGAACGGGGCGCTGCCCCCGATGGCGGCCCTGGCGTTGCTCTTTGGCGCTAACATCGGCTCGACGCTCACCGCTCTGCTGACGGCCCTCAGCCAGCCCTCGATCACAGGGCGTCGCCTGGCCTTGCTGCACACGGGGACTAAGTCGCTGGGGGCGACGGTCGCCCTGGCCCTGCTGCATCCGCTGGCTGCGCTCCTGGCCGACCTCAACATGGAACCTGCCTGGCAAGTGGCCCTCACCCATCTGGTCTTTAATCTGGCGCTGGCAGCTCTCTTCATTCCCCTGGCCACACCCGCTGTCCGCCTGGTGAGCGCGCTGCTGCCTGAGGCAGCGCGCCAGCCTCTCCAGCAGCCCGGTGTGCGCTATCTTGATCCAGAGGCGCTGGCATCGCCGGCGATCGCTCTGGGCCAGGCCACGCGCGAAGTGCTGCGCATGGCGGATATTGTCACGGAGATGCTGCGGCTGAGCATGCTGGCCTTCCAGAACCAGGCGGTCAAGGTGCCTGAGCGCCTCGAACAGCTCGATGATCAGCTCGATAGCCTGGATGCCGCCATCAAACGCTATCTGACGCAACTGGATGAAAACAGGCTGACTCGTGAACAGGTCCAGCGCGAGATCGCCTTGCTCTACATCATCACCGACCTGGAGGCCATCGGCGATATCATTGATAAGCAGATGATGCGCCTGGCACGCCGTAAACAGCGCAGCCAGGTAACTTTCTCAGCGGAGGGCTGGCAGGATCTGCTGAGCTACCATGATGAGGTGACTGCTGCTCTGGAGCAGGCGCTGGCCGCGCTGGCCGCCCAGGACGCCTCGCTGGCGGGCGACTTCCTTGTGCGCAAGGCAGAGCTGAGTACGATGAAGCGTCAATTGCATCTGCGTCACCTGCGCCGCCTCCAGAGTGGCCTGCCGCCGAGCTGGGAGTCCAGCGCCATCCACCTCGACCTGCTCAACGCGCTTAGCCGTGTGCTGTCGCATGCATCGAACATCGCCCATGCAGTCCGCGGCGACTTCTAGCACGATTGAAGAGCCGTTTTACAGTGTAAAACGGCTGATTCTATCTGTTACACAAGTAGCTTACGTTCCATCGTCAAATCATGCCAGTATTTTTTGCTATGTCACCGTCATTCTTCATTGAAAGAGAGTATACTACCCCCTATAGAATCCTGGTGATGCCTGTATGCTGCTCAAGACTGAATAGACAGGTGGAATAGCTCTAATGCAAGAGATGCCGTTGTTTCTATCTCCGATGCCAATCAGCTCAACGTCCCAGGATCGACCCTCATAAGGAGCGCTGATGGAGAAAGATATCCAGACATCGTACAACAGAGAACAGGCCAGCTTTGATCTGGAGGTTATCACTCCCCTGTTCATGGCAGGAGCCAGCCAGAAAAAGGACGAGCTACGGCCGCCATCCTTTCGCGGCCTGCTCCGCTACTGGTACCGAGCGCTGGTCGGCGGCGTTTACGGGGGAAATATGGCGTTGCTGAGAGAGCGCGAGGCGCGGGTCTTCGGCACGACGGAGCGGGGATCGCCGGTGAGCGTTCGCATCAGCGCCATCAGACGCCAGCCGCAAAGTGATCGAGGCAAAGACGTGCAGAACTCGCTCGCAATGCTCATCATGCCGAAAGGTCAAGGTCGGCCCTATCTGCCGGAGGGAAGCAGCTTCCAGTTGACGCTGACGGCATGCACCAGCGAGCAGACGGACCCTGAGGGGAAGGTCAGGCGTCAGATCCTGGCAGAGGCAGTGACAGCTCTCTGGCTGCTGACGAACCTGGGTGGTAGTGGGGCACGCGCGCGACACGGCGGCGGGAACCTGGAAGCGAGACTGCTCCATGCTCCCGCGAACCTGCCATCTCCCTTCACCCTGGGCACGCGACCCCTGGCCAGCCGCGACGCCCTGGACGACTACCTGAGGGCGGGCCTGCAGCAGGCGCGGGAGCTGATCAGAGAAGGCCCAGGAGAGAGCGCTCCGGCTGCCTCTTCTCGCACCTCCTGGCCAAGCTGGGATAGCCTGCTGCCGAAGGCGTGCCACATCTGCACTCTCCCGCCAGAGGGGACATGGTCCGACGTCGGCACAGCCCTCAAGGAGATCACGACCCGCTATCGCCTGCCACAGGAAGCCCATAAGCGCCGCCAGCCATCACCGCTGCATCTGCGTCTTGCCAGAACGCAAGCGGGTATTGTCGGCATCGCCGTCCTCTTCCAGGTTCACTCGTCCGAGAACGAGGACGACTCTCCTGTTCAGAAGTTTCTTATGTCTACCTCGTGTAAAGAGATTGACCTATGAACCCCAACCTCAGGTATCTGCTTATATTTACCGTTGCTAAAACTATGAACTATCCTAAGCAATCTTAAGCTATCCTCCGCAATCGAGGGAAAACAGCTTTGGGCTGTGACGATTGCAGAAAGACAGAAGCGTGCCAACCAGGATAGTAGAACAGTTTTCCCGAAGGATTCGGGTAGGCATGGGGGCCTGGCGGTAGCAACAGCAACACCGCGCCTGCACCAGTATATGATGCAGGCTTGACCTGTGGGTCAAAGATCGAGCAAGCACGCGCCTTGCCCGTAGTTTTCATCTGGATGAGATACGCAACGCCCAGGCGCGCAATGTTCACCCAGGCGCGCAATGTTCACCCAGGCGCAGTAATCTCGGTCGCCATTGTACGAACAGTGTTCACACCACAGCCACCGCCCCCACTTCACGTCTTTCGTGCGGTCCGAAGGGTCACGATAGGTTTTGGCTGCCTTTCCGCATCGAGGACACGCATGGCTCGTGCCACGCGGATACTCCGTATGGAATCGGAGCCCGATCAGGCGGCACTTGTATCTGAGAAGTCTCCAGATCTCTCCGCGAATGGTCGAATTGTTGCGATAGTTTCTCCAGCGCCCCCGCACACCTTTGCCTCGCCCAGTGGATTTGAGTGTTTTCAAGGATTCCATCGAGAGTAGCGAGCAGCCGTGTACGGCGCAGAGCAGCAGTAGGATATTCGAGGCGAGATGGGCAAGCGAGCGGTTCCGTAATTCAT
>JBHOQN010000025.1:0-16643 GCA_042408965.1 Ktedonobacteraceae bacterium | reverse complement strand
TGCCAGTGCCAGCCACAAGCAACTCGAACTCGTCCAGAAAGCGAGGGCATACCTTGTGGAAAGGAGGAGCGGCATTCCTCCCACGGCTGAACCCGTGGGTATCCTGCCGCCGAAGTCATGATAGCACGATCTGCTCTGTATTCCAATGGAGGCTCCTGCCCTGGCCACGCCTGGAGCTGTGCGATCTGCCAGCCACCAGCAGGTTTGCTCTTATGTAACCATCGCCAGCCTTAGAGAAGATCTTGCGATCGTTGCTGTATCAATTGATCCACCGGGAACGTGAGAATAAAGTTCTTGCATATTGAGAGTATGTACACTGAAGAGAGACCGATAGTAGATGGTGGAGATCAGCACACCGTCGGGGGCCAGACTATCGGGCCGATCGTTCGACTCCTCATTGCTATTCAGAAAGTGGGTAGCCATCCGTGAAGTCAAGAATACTCTCCCTCAGTGCACTGCCCATGACCCTGGTGCTTCTGATGCTCGTTCTGACGCAGCCACTGCCGGTAAGTGCGGCAGTTGGCGGCGCAAAGCATCTGATGGGAACGCGCGGCAGTTCGCACAGCGTACAGCGAGCCAGCAGCAACAACCTGGTCTATCACAACGGCCCGGTTATGCGCGGTACGATGACGACCTATGCGATCTTCTGGGAGCCAGGCGGCTCGTACGTCAGTCCTACCTATAACAGCTTGATTCTGCGCTACTTCCAGGATGTCGGCGGCTCTCCGCTCTACCACAACAACACCCAGTACACCGACACCAGTGGCCAGGCGCCTGGTAACTCCGTCCTCGGCGGCTCCTGGGTCGATACCAGTTCCTACCCCTCCTCGACACTGAGCGATGCCCAGATTCAGGCCGAGGTGAGCAAAGCCATGAGCGCCAACGGCTGGACCGCTTCGCTCACCCACATGTTCTTTGTGTTCACGGCCAGAGGAGAAAACATCTGCGTTAGCGGCTCATGCAGCTTTACCACATTCTGCGCCTATCACAGTTACTTTGGGAGTAACACCATCTACGCGGCGATGCCCTACACCGGGACCAATCTCTCCGCCTGTGGCGTGCCCTCCTCGCCTAACAACGACATTGATGCAGACAGTACCATCAATGTGACCTCCCATGAGCACATGGAGGCTGCGACTGATCCGCTGCTCAACGCTTGGTACGACCGTCAGGGGTACGAAATCGGTGACAAGTGTGCCTGGAACTTCGGGACCATCGGCTCCAATGGCGGCAATGTCACCTGGAACGGCCATAGCTACATCGTGCAGAAGGAATGGGACAACCATGTCAGCGGCTGCGTCCTGAGCGGACCGTAGGCGCCGGGTAGCTGACCGTTTTCGCGAGATGGCGCCGGCAGAGTGATGTGGCCCCCATCACCGCCGACGCCGCTGGCCAGACGCTCAGAGCAGACCCGCCAGTGTACCTGCCCAGGCCAGCAGTTCTTCATCTCTCATCCAGCCAGCCACGCACTGGAGTCCCAGTGGCAGTCCGTTGCTGGCTGCACCTGCCGGCAGGCTGATAGCTGGCAGGCCAGCGTGCGTCCATGGGAGATTCATGATAGAGCTGCCGGTGCTCTGAAGGCCCTCGGGGGCTGGTCCCGGGGCGGCCGGCGAGATCCAGAGATCGATACCCTCCTGCTCCATCACGCTCTGCAACACGGCACGCAGGCGCACACGGCTCGTGCGGGCCTGTTCCACTTCCTCAGCCGCAATGGTCACGCCTTCGCGAATGGCGGCCGCCGTCAACGGGCGATAGAGTGAGGCATACCGCGCAAACCAGCGCGCGTGCACCTGAGCCATCTCGGCATGCACCAGCCGCCAATGACGGCGATTGATCACCTCGATATCGGCGAGCACAGGAACACGCCGAACGGTGTAGCCGGCCTGCTGCAGACGCTCGATCTGCTGCTCGAAGGCCTGTCGACCCTCCGGCGCGGCCTGGGCCAGATAGGGACCTTCGGGGATCCCCAGCACTGGACGAGAGACCGGAGCAACGCTGCGCCAATCCGTGCAGAGCAGACGTGCCACCAGGATCGCCCCCTCTACATCCTGCGTGAAGAAGCCCACGGTATCGAACGAGGGCGCACACGGGACCAGACCATCAGTCGGAATACGCCCGAAGGTTGGTTTGAAGCCGACAATGCCGCAAAAGGCCGCCGGCCGTAACACTGAACCAATGGTCTGCGTACCCAGGGCCAGTGGACAGTAGCCGGCAGCCACAGCGGCCGCCGAGCCGCTGCTTGAACCGCCGGGCGTGTGCGCCGGCTGGACGGGGTTGCGCGTCGGACCAGGCTCGAAATAGGCAAATTCAGCGCTGACGGTCTTCCCCAGAACCAGCGCTCCGGCCTCCACCAGCCGCGTGACACAGCTCGCCTGCGCCCCAGTCAATACATCTGGAGGGAGCTGCGAGCCAGCGCGCGTGGGAAAGCCCTCGACATGAAAAAGATCTTTGATCCCCACCCATGTCCCATAGAGCGCCGGCCTGCGAGCCTCTACGGGAAAACGCTCCTGCAACCTCACCGCCTCGTCCAGCAGACGTCTACAGCGTCCACTTTCGGGCAGCAGCGCCTGAAGCGTCGGCTCGGCCCGCTTAATCCAGTCGCAGGCGCTGCGAATCGCCTCCTGCAGATCCGCTTGACCGGTGCGCAAGGCAGCCACCGTTTCCTTCAGAGGGAGTGGCCGAGTCCACATATGCAGTTCCTCCTCCTTTCAGGCGTTCTCTCCCTGCTGATGTACACCCCAATTCCACTGGGAACACTCCTTATTCATGATGATTCCTGGTCATAGCTAGCAGCAGCTTTACCAGGTGTTACCGCTACCCCTCACTCAGGCGACAATTTTCACTCTCCCTATTTGCTGCTGACTATGATAGACTAGGCGTAGCCTCAACACCGAAGAATCTCTGCCGCAAAGGAGAGTGAGCATGCGCCTGTGCAAATATTGTGGCACGGAACTGGCCGAGAATGCCAGCTGCTGCGGGCAGTGCGGCCGCACCGTGAGCGGCACAGAAGAGGCTCCCACTGCCCTTAGCGTACCTCCTGCGGCAACCCCGCCAGACAATGAAACAGCGATCGCCATCAGTACTCCGAATCCATATGCGACCATCGCCAGGCCAGTGGAAGAGGAAGAGACCGTCTCGGACTGGGGGCAGACCCTGCCAGAGGGCGACATAGAGCAACTCGTGGCGGACTATCAGACGCAGGCTGTTTCCGAGGGGCTGCTGGAAGAGGCCGATACTCTTCAGATTACCACAAAGACGCCCGAGGAGGCGGACACCCTGCAGATGGACTCTCGCTCCCTCGCAGAGGCCAGTACCATGCAGATGCCAGCAGATGAGCAGCCAGAGCAGGAGGTTCCGCAGGAAGAGGAGGAGGAGGAGAAACGTAAGCGAGCTGCCCTGATCGGTCTGGCGCTGCCTCTGGCGGCGAGCGGACAAGCAGTGGTGAACACGGTACCTATGGTTCAGGGCAGCCTGCCAGCCGCTGTACCGCAGGTGCAGGGAGCGCCATCCCCGCCAGGAGAGGCCGAAGCGGCCCAGGCAGGCAGCGCTCCTACAGGGGCTGCAGGCGGCGGCGGTGGACCCTTGATTCTTCCAGGCCCCATCACACCGCTCCCATCTCAGCCAGTGAGGCCGCCCCGCCCGCCGGCCGGCGGCCCATCGGGTCTGCTGGTCTTCACAGCGGTCACTCTGATTACGCTCGTTCTGCTCCTCGGCAGCGGTGTCGCCGCCGCCCTGACCATCTGGGCCCCCACCCTGGCGATCCTCGGCGGCAGCAGCTCTGTGAGCGCTGGCGGTGTCCTCCACCTGCATGGAGAGCATTTCCTGCCAGGTAGCAGTGTCACCCTGACTCTCGACGGGCATATACCGCTCGCCTTCAGCCGGCCTCCCGTGCCGTCCTGGCCAGGCACCTCGGAGAAGCTCTTCACTGCACTGGCGCCTCAACCCGTCGCGGGCGCCTGGCAGAGACTGGCAGGCGCTTTCATCCATACACGAGGGGATGGTACCTTCGATCTCACGCTGACCGTCGATCCCTCATGGTCGCCTGGCCAGCATACGATTGTGGCCCAGGAGCAGGCTACCCCACGCACGGCCAGCCTGACCTTCACCGTTCTGCCTCCAGGGGTCACCCCAACAGCAAGCGCCACCGTAGCGAGCAGCCCCACAGTGGGAACAACGGCCACGCCTACCGCCAGTCCCAGTGCGACCTCGGCGCCAACCGTCAGCGGGCTGACCTGCGTCAATCCAGACGCCGTGACCCTCGGTCCCGTCAGCACGGGTTACGATCAGGGTGTCACTCAGACGATCTCTCTGTGCGCTGCCAGCAGCGGCCCTGTCAACTGGACCGCGAGCTGGGATAGCGAACAAGCTCCCTGGCTGCGGCTCAGCACCACCTCCGGGCAGATCGCAGCCGCGGGAGAGCAGCAGATCAGCGTCAGCGCCAGTCCGGGGCAGCTCTCGGCTGGCAGCTACACGGCGACCGTTCGCTTTACGGATAATCAGGGGAACCCTGCGCAGACGCTTACCGTGACTCTCAATGTCGTCAACGCCTGCATCAATGCCTCCGTGGCGACCCTAAACTTCTCCGGCATCGCCAGCGTCAGCGATCCCGCAGCTCAATCGTTCACCATTCACAACTGCGGCGGACTGGAGAAATGGTCAGCCGCGCTGCAGCTAGAGACCACTACCGACTGGCTGAATCTGAGCAGCAACAGTGGTACACTCAATAGTGGCGCCGCGACAACGCTCATCGCCAGCGCCAGCGTGCTGGGCAGCGAGCTTGAAAGCGGCACCTACCACGGCAAAATCCTGCTCACCAGCGGGCCGGCCCTCTTTACGATCACCGTCACGCTGACCGTCCAGCCGGCGCCACTGCTGACACTTATCTCGCCCGAGTCAGGGTCCATCCAGGCCAATACAAGCTGCACCTATACAACTGCCAACTGGACCTGCAACGTTATCATCGCCGCCAGCAGCGCCAATCCGGTCGCCCTGCAGTGGAGCGCTGGCAGCAGCGGAATCACAGGGATCACCTTCTCACCCGGCAGCGGAAGCCTTGGTCCCGGTCAGCGAGTGGAGATCCAGGTTGTTGTCCCAACGAATAGCTGTCAGACGCCAGCAACCCTGAGCTTCACAGGGCCTGCCAACACGGTGAATGTGACCTGGAGCTGTACCCCCGTGATCAGCTAAGCCCGTTGAGGGCGACCGGCGCTCCATCGGCTGATGGCCGAGAACAGAGCAGGAGAGAGTATGCATGATGGAACACGACTCACTGATCGGGCTGCATCTGGGTGCCTATCTCATCCAGCAGAAACTGGGTGAGGGCGCCATGGCGCGTGTCTACAAGGCCTACCACTCCCGTCTGCGGCGCGAGGTGGCCATCAAGGTCATCCGCCCCGAGGCGGCTGCGCGTCCCGGCTTCGCCGAGCGCTTTGAGCGCGAGGCTCAGGTCATCGCGCGCCTTGAACACCCGCATATCGTTGGCGTCTACGACTTCGGTGAGCAGGTCTGGCCCGATCGCGCTCCCATCACCTACCTGGTTATGCAATACGTCGCCGGCGGAACGCTACGGGCCTTGCTGCGCGAGCAACAGCCGCTGGAGCTACCTCTGGCCGTGCGCTACGCCAGAGATATGGCGCGCGCCTTGCATCACGCGCACGAACGCGGCATTGTGCATCGCGATGTGAAGCCACAGAATATGCTGATCGCCAGCAACGCACGGCGCGACATCCTCCTCTCAGACTTCGGCATCGCCAAGCTGTTCGACCAGCGCGGGACAGCCGAGCCAGATTACTCCACCCTCGGGGGGGATGCGTCCAGCGATCATCTCCTCCCGGCCAGACACCGCGAACTGACCTCTGCTGGTCAGCTTATCGGAACCATCGAGTACATGGCGCCCGAGCAGATCAGGATGCAGCCCGTGGATGCCCGTACAGATGTCTACGCGCTGGGCATGGTGCTGTTTCAAATGCTCACGGGACGGCCGCCCTTCAACGCCACAAGCGCTGTGGGGTTGCTCTATCAGCACGTCCACCAACCCGCCCCCGACGTTCGCGAGATCAACCCGGCCCTGTCCGAGAGCCTCGCGCTCATTACCGCTCGTGCGCTTGCCAAAGCTCCAGAGCAGCGTTTCCAGTCGGCGGAAGAGATGGCCCTGGCACTGGACGCGCTCCTACCACCTACCACCGATGAACTGCGCGCCTCGTTCATCAGCGGTCCAACACATCTCGGCCTGCGCCAGGCGGCATTACAGGGAGAGATCTCAGTCGAGGCCTCCGCGCAGGGTATGCCAGGAGAAGGACACGAACGCCCTCGGATCGCGCCACCAGTTACCCGAACCTCACAGACAGCCGCCAGTGCCAGTGGGCCTGCGAGTTCGCTCAGCGCTCCACGTCCGACGAGCCCTACCACCTGGCGCTCGCGCCTCTCCATGATCGGGGCCGCCCTCCTGATTCTGGGCTTGCTGGGCCTCTTGCTCTCCCAGAGCGGCTGGCTTCACTTGATCGGTGGCCCGGCGGTCGCCACCACGCCAGCGAGCCAGACCACGACCTTTACAGACACATTCCAGGATAACCACCTGCAGTGGACCGAGAACGCCCCTAACTTCAACACCGCGATCGGCAACGGACGCTACATCATCACCATCGGCCAGACCCCTCCGGCAACGTACTACTTCCCCTACCCGGCAGCCGTGGGACCTCTCCCCCAGAATTTTACGCTGAGCACCCAGATCCAGCGCCTACGCGGCGGAGCAGAGAACTGGTACGGCCTGGTCTTCCGCCTGAGGCAGCAGGGCAGCTACGTCTCCTGCTACGCCCTGGTGATTGATGGCGTAAGCCACTACGCCCTGTGGAAGTTCAACGCCAGCAGCGCTCAACCGGGCACCCCGCTCTCACTGGTGGACGGGTCATATCAGAAGAGTAAGACGGGCATCGATACACTGGAGGTCACTGTCCACGGCGATACCATCACAGCGCGCATCAATAACGCCAGCCTCGACTTCAACTCTCCCGCGCACGCAGTGAACGACGTCAATGGCTACAGCGGCGGTCTGCCGGGGTTGCTGGTTACCGGCCCGACAGCTCGCTTCTCCATCCAGAGAATGAGCCTCTCTCTCGTCCACTAGCCATCCCTGCGGCGTGCCGCCAGTACGGCAACGTCTGATGTGTTGTTCAAAGAGCGCCCGGTATGTTAGATTACACAGCAGGCCAGCCAGATGCAGCTCACCTGCAGAGCAGGCCACGCTATGGAGGAGGACCTTTCTTGTCTGTATGGAACAGCCACCCGTCACCCAGTTCCTTGACGAACCGCAGTATAGCGATCCTCAAAAAGCACGTGTGACCATCATTCCGGCCCCGCTGGAATACACGGTCTCCTACCTGCGCGGAACACGCCACGGTCCGCAGGCAATTCTGAATGCCTCGAGCCAGATCGAACTCTACGACGAAGAGCTGGGCTGCTGTCCGATCGAGGTGGGAGTCTACACACGCCCAGCGCTCGATTACCATGGCATGGATCACGCCACCGCCCTGAAGGTCACTGGCGAGGCCGTGCGCGAAGTCCTGGAGCGCGGACAGCTACCCTTGACCATTGGAGGAGAACACTCACTCTCGGCTCCCCCTATCGCTGTGGCGCGCGACTATTTCCCCGATCTGACCGTTATTCATATTGACGCGCATGGCGACCTGCGCGCTGAATATGAGGGGACAGGCCTCTCGCACGCCTGCGTGGAGCGACGTGTCGTAGAAATGGGTATTCCGCTCCTGGAGGTGGGCATCCGCAGCATCAGCCCCGAAGAGGCCTCATTTCTGAAGAGTAGGCCAGATGTGGCCATCGTCTGGGCACGCGACCTGGTACGGGGACAGGCCCACATTCCCTGGCAGCGTCTGACAGAACATACCTACCTCACACTGGATCTGGATGCGCTCGACCCGGCAGAGATGCCCGCCGTTGGCACACCGGAGCCAGGTGGCCTGAGCTGGTACCAGACGCTTGATCTGCTGCGCGAGATCTTTCAGCGCACCACTGTTGTCGCCATGGATGTCGTCGAACACTGCCCCATTCCCGGGCAGATCCGCGCAGATTTTCTCGCCGCCAGACTGATCTACAAAATGATTGGCTATCGCTTCTATAATCTAGAGAGACAGAGCTGATCATTTCCATAGTGAAAGCAATGGAGTATGGAGACAAGATGCACACCAGGAGGAGCACCCCAGACAGCCCGCAGGCCGGCCAGTTCTTCCTGATTATCTGCTGTCTGCTTGGTCTACTGATCCTGACCGCCTGCAGCCAGGAGAGCGCAGGATCGCCGGCCACCGCACAACCACACCTGCGCCAGATCGACAACGGCACTATCACCTACGATAGCAGCGCAGAGGCTGTCGTCCTACGCATCTTCCGCGGTGGAGGTCATCTCGGGACCCTCGATCTCAGCCCGCTGATCAGTATTTACGGCGATGGGACCTTCATTCTGGGTCCCGGTCTACAGATGCGAGAGGGGCATCTCAGTCAGGATCAGCTCAACCAGTTGCTGCATACCCTGGTCAATAGCTACGGGTTACCCGGCTTCAAGCGCCAGCAATTCTACGACATTCCCGATCAGGATGCGACCTTGCTCCAATTCAACGTCAATAACCAGCGGTACCAGTTCCTCTACAGCGACTTTGGCAATCGCGAAGAGAGCCAGCAGGACATGGACGAATATCAGCGGCTGGGGGAAGCCCTGACAGCCATCACCAGCGCCATCGGCGGTCACACCTCGCCCTACAGCAGCGACGAGCAGGTCCTGCTGGCCCGCCAGGACTTTAGTCCCGATCTCACACAGAAGATTCCGGTCTGGAGCCTGCCCGATTTTACGCTGAACCAGGTGGCTATTTTTGAATGCGGCCCCGTACCGCAGGACATCACCGGACCCAACGCCGATTCAGGGTGTCTGACCTTCACCATTCCTCGCAAGGCTCTACTCCTCTCAGGCTCGCAGAGGACGACCATTTCAGAGTTGCTGCATGGTCACGAGAGCGGGGAATTTTACGAGCCATCCACGGGGTTCTACTATACGGTTATGCTTCGTCCGCTTCTGCCGGACGAACGGCTCCAGGGAACACTCGCTATGTACGGCAGCCAGAACCTGACCTATACAGGTGTTCCGCTGTATCAGGGACCCGTTCCAACGCCAGTCCCAACCGCTGCTCAGTGAACGGTCGGAGGTCGGAGCAGCGCGGCAAAAAGTGTGCTATACTGAGAGAGCAAGGTCCCTCCGCAGCATCGCCGAAGAGCGCAGCGCATGCCGACCATGAAAACATGTTTGTTCGTTGTAACGACAGCGCCAGGACCATCCGCCGGGCGGTTCACCCTGGCTCGATCGTCTACCTCGTGACCACTCTACCCCTCAACGGGACGAGCAGAAAGGAAATATGACCAGAGAATTTAATAACCGGCGAAGAGATGATGTTCGCTTTTCCGCTCGCAACCAGCCTTCCAACGGCAGAAACCAGCAGGAGCGGCCCTCCCGCACGACACGCCCTCGCCTGAGTCGTGAAGTCGTAGACCGCGCCTGGGAGCTGGGCGCCCGTCCTCACCATCCTGACTATCGCCCACGTGCAGACCTCCACAGGCAATCCTCCTCTCAGGCGGGTTCTACCTCTGCTCACAACAGCCCGCGGCCGCCGGGACCAGCTCAGGACTATCGCCCCACCAGCGGACGCCAGGACCGCGCCAGACGACCACGCGACCTTGCTCATGGGAATCCCGGCGTAGCCCCCGAAACCCGCACACCAGGCTCGTACCGCAATGCAGACAATGGCCGCTCCTCGGCACGGAACGGCCGGCCAGGGCCGAACAGCCTCGGCCGCTATGAGCAGCGCTCGAATGGCACCGGCGGCTCTCGCCAGCGCTCTGGCGACTACCGCTCCCGCGCGGAGGTCGCTGCCCCAAAAAGCAATGGACACCTTGGCCGAGTCTACGAGTATGATGCGCCACGCTATAGACCGGGGAACAACGCAGGTGCCGTAAACAGGCACCGCCCGGCCTCGGAGCCGGCACGTCCCGCACGCGAGAGGAACGGACGTGGCCGAGGGAGAAGCAATCATAGCCGACGCAAGGAGCAGGAGTTCTGGGAGGAGGTCTCTCAGGAAACTCATCACCTGATCGGACGAGTCACACCGCCTCCCAGCAACTCTTCCGCCGCTCCGATCGCTCCCGAGTCTCCCCGCGCTGCCAGGACTCCCGGCTCTGCCAGCAAGGCCAGCAAACAGCCGCCGGTGCCACGGCCATCACAGCGCGGCTTTAAATGGCCGGCTCCATAGGTGCTGTGGAGCACGGCAGACCTGTCCGATCGAGCATTCAACATCCGACAGGCAGAGCCTCTCCGCCTTCCCTGCGCAGGTTGTGGCAGAACCGCTCCACCGGATCACTGTTTCGGCTATGGCTGAGGCATGCTATAATCTGAAAGGAGGTAAGTACAGGGGCGAGATCGCTTCCCGCCTCTGTACTTATGCGGGGAGTCCCTCTAGACCAGAAGCTATATCGGGGCCTGCCTCTGCCCCATGCTACATCCAGAACGGAGAACCTGTGATGAATGATACGGCCACGTTGAGCCGCCTGTTTGCGGGTATCCAGGCTGATCTCGATCAGGTGGATAAGGTGTTTCAGGAGCGCGCGACGTCCGGACTTGATATTCTTAACTCCGCATCCATGCATGCCCTGGCATCACCCGGTAAACGCCTGAGAACAGCGCTGACGCTCCTTTCGGGAAGACTGAAGGTCTACCACTTCGAGAAGCTTCTACCCCTGAGCGTCGCCTTCGAGATGGTTCACCTGGCGACGCTTATTCATGATGACATCGTGGACGGAGCCAGAACCAGGCGCGGCCAGCCAACCGTGAATGCCATCTGGGGCGACCATATCGCCATTCTGCTGGGCGATTACTACTTCGCCAGAACGGCTGGCCTGATCGCCGATATCGAGGACCACCGCATCGATCATCTCTTCTCGGATACCGTGGCGACCGTCTGCGAAGGCACCATCATGGAGATGCTGACGGCACGGCGTATCGATCTGACCGCCCAGGGCTACTATGAGAAGATCAGCCACAAAACCGCCTGTTTGATTGCGGCCTGCTGTAAGGGCGGAGCCATTTTGAGCGAGGCGTCCGATGAAGAGATTGAGCACCTGTATCGCTACGGCATCAACCTGGGTATTGCCTTCCAGATCATCGACGACGTTCTGGATTACACCGAGGACCAGAGCACCATCGGGAAGCCTGCTGGCAACGATCTACGGCAGGGCCTGGTCACTTTGCCTCTGATCTACGCGCTCCAGAGCCAGCCCAGCAACGGTCATCACCAGCAGGTTCGCCTCCTTCTTTCAGGAGAGGCCAGCAGTGAGGAAGAGATTCGCGAGGTGGTTGAGTGGGTCACTCGAGGGAACGCTATCGAGCGGTCTTTCGAGGACGCCTACCGCTACGCGGCCCGGGCCCGCGAGGCGCTGCATGCCTTTCCGCCATCGTCAGACCGCGACGTCCTCGATGAGCTGATCGACTTCGTGGTTCTAAGGAAGCGCTGAGACCGTCCTTCGGCATTCGCCAGACTGCTCAACGAGGAGCAGGCAGACCTGATTCGTTCTGCTCTGGCCTGACGGTGTGCCAGGGAATCCCATGAGTCTCGTCTCCTGGCCCACCTCCAATCAGGCGCAGACCTAGAAGGCTCCTCGAGCCAGCACAACCACAACGATGAGGGCCACCAGCATGCCTATCACCCAGAGCGAGGCATTGAGTTTATCGTTGCTCTCCCGCATAGGTGGCAAATCCTCTGGCCGCGGCAGGAGCAGACGCTGCTCTTCCTCCTCCAGCGTGGCGCCCAGCATGCGCGGCAGGGCCTGGGCAACGCTGTCCGGGACCGGCGGGGCCGTCACAGGCTTCTGGGGCATAAGTGGCATGGATTGCAACGACTGTTCATACCACTGGCTGCTGCCTGCAGAGACGCTGCCCGCCACAGAGCGCAGGGCCAGCAGATCCTGTCGCAGCTCTGAGGGGCGCTGATAGCGCTGGCTGGCAATGGGTCGCAGCCCTTTCGAGAGAATGGCATCGAACTCCGTGCTCACCTGTGGATTGAGGCGATGAGCGGGAGGAATGCTGCCGCTGACCCCAGTCGGAGGACTGCCCGTCACCAGATGATAGGCCGTAGCCAGCAGCGCGTAGAGATCCGTGCGGATATCAATGGCACCGCGCGCAAACTCCGGGGGCGCGTAGGGAGAGAGACGTCCTCGATCAATTCCGGAAACGAACTGCGTCGCCCCACCCGCCAGGACGATGGAGAAGTTCGTCAGCATGTATTGAGAGCCGGAGCGAGTCACCATAATGTGCTCGGGGCTGATGAGGCCATGCACCAGCGGCGGCGACTGCTGCGAGAGCGAGTCCAGCACCTCGGTGATCTGCAGACAGCACTCAATGACATCTTGCTCCGCCAGGGCCCGGCCGCTGCGGCGCAGGCGGGCCAGCAGATTTTCACCGTCGATAGCTTCAAACACGAAGAAGTTGCGTCCCTGATCGCTGAAAGCATCCCAGAGCGTAGGCACATGGGGATGGCGCCCGATCGCGGTCAGTGCCACCGTCGCGGTGCGTAACATGGATTGCATGACCATTGAGGCGTTATCGGGAATGACGAGTTCGCAGATCATCACCTGTGCGCCGGCTCGCTGAGCGTCCTGGGCCGTCCAGGTCGCTTCAAAAACGTTGTTGAGCCACTCCTGGCGTCCCTGCAGCTCCTGGAGGCGATAACGCCCGCCGCGCAGCAGTGTTCCTGGCATGAGGGGACGCATTGTCCCTCCGGTCATACCGCTGTTGCTAATAGGTGTCTGCAGAGAGGGCGGATAGGGGGTCACCGTCGCCACCTGAGGCATTGGGGAGGGCGCCCCCTCGCGGGCCAGCGGATCAGTCACCAGACGGCTGGCGCGCAGGGCGTTCTGAGAACGATAGAGATCCTGGGTCAGAGCGCCACTGGAGCGATTGGGGCGCATGGGCACCTGCGAGCGCTGACCGGGGCGCGGTGGCAGCGGGGTGTCGCCTGGCCGACTGGTTGGAGGGACAAGAGGAGGTCGCTGGACGCTGCGTGCAGAGAACGCATCAGAGCCACTGACGTTGGGCGGAGAAAGCGGTCTGCTCAGATCGGAGGATCCTGCCGGCTGACGACGGGCAGCGCTATCCATCTGGCTACTCATAGAGCCAAAGGAGCCAGATGAGCTGGAGAGTGGTCCGGAGACATTATAGGGAGGACGCGGCGTCGCGCGTGAGGTGGACCCCCCCGGCGCCGCGCCCGGCCCCCTCAAAGGAGAAGATGGGAAGGACGGCAGAGGGCCAGAGCGCTGCTGTGAGCCACTCCTTTGTGCAGGAGCTGCCGGCCATCCTGGCGCAGATACCCCCGTCTGGCCAGGTAGACGAATGACCAGCCCACAACGGGTGCATGGACCTTTGCTTGCATCCCACTCATTGCCACAACGCGGACATATCATGGATTCTTCCTCCTCATACCGGAGCGAATTTGCTGCTCAAAACACCTGGGCCTGGGCCTGCCAGTTGTATCGATCGGGTGACTGTGACCTTTCCTGTTCTGTCAGTCGGCTATGGGGAACATAAAAACGCCGCTCCAGGTGCAAAGAAAGGAACACCGCTTCGCCACTGTACTGCATGCTCACCTGGCTGCTGTCTCTCTGCGCTGGCGTCCAGACGGTGTATCATCAGCGGGCCATCTGCCGAAGAGCCTGCCCCCTCACTTCTGCATGGCCTGAAACAAGAACATCCTTTTTAGAAACAAAAATCAGGCGTTCTTTGCACCCACCCCCAGAATGGATTCGTGCAGGGTGCGCTTGTCGAGAGTATAGAGGAAAGTATTTATGAGTGTCAATTCCGCTACCCGTTTGTGCTATCCGGCAGCCCCTTCCTAACGAGACTTGCGTCCGATGGGTGCCAGCGCACTGAAGAAGGCCTCGAGCGCCTTTGCCAGCTCATAGAGCTGGGTCGCCTCTGCAATGGAGATCTCATGACCGGCGTGCGCTACTTGATAGAGCAGCTGCACAGCCCCTGGCTTCGCCACCACAGCAGCCTCGCCCGCAGCTGCTCCGATCAACGAGGCGCGCATGGCGTCAACGCTGGCATTGACCTCCTCAAGCCGCTCGATATCAATGAAACTGGCTGGCCTGGTGCGCTGCTCGCTCCCTCGCCCGGCCTGCGCTGCCTCCCATTCGCGCCTGGCCTGCTTTCCCGCTGCACAGTAGCAGAACTGTGGATGAGCAGAATCGGAGTTCTGCAGACCCGTATCGTCACAGATCGGGCAAATAGGCACGGTGACCCTCCTTTGCTCTCGTCCTTTGCACAACTACACGGCACCTTCAACAACTATACCACACAGATGGTTGAAGATACACACTCCTCTCGCCTAACAGGACTTTCGGCAAGCTCGCCGAGATCCCTCAGAGCGATCATCCTCCCAGCACGCCACAGTCTCCACGTGCATGCCTCTCACCTCACCAGAGAGAGACGCCCTCGACCCCCACCCCGCAGGCTGCCACGCGAACGTTGCGAGGAGCTGCCCACTCCGCTGATCAACGCGATAAGAAAACCTCCTGCCCTTTCGCGAACAGGACAGGAGGTAGCGGATGGCCACAGGTATGCTGCTGAGGCTGGTGAGCGTTCAGCTCTGCAGGCCGCTCACCGCCTCTGCTAGCAGGCTGATCTGCTCCAGATCAGGAATAGTTGCCCAGAGCATTACCTCATCGGCGCCGGCCTCGGCAAAGGTCTGCACCACCATACGCACCGCCTCTGGCGTCGTGGGGATCCCTTGCACAATCTGCTGAGCGCGTGGACCGACGAAGGCATAGTAGTGGCTCAGGTAGGCACCTGCGCGCTCGACCGCGTCGCGGCCCAGGCCGTAATAGACCGAGCCAACCAGACGTGGTGTGCCGGGTCTTCCTGCCTCCTGCCAGACCTGCTCGGCCAGGCGGAAAAACTGCCCGGCCTGCTCAGGCGCGCTGCCTCCCGCAATGAAACCATCTCCCCAGCGCCTCAAGCGCTGAATGGCGGCCGGTGAGTAACCACCCAGCAGAATCTCGGGTCCCCCCGGCCGGGCTGGTCTTGGTCCAATTGCCCCTACCTCTGCACTGAGCGGCTCGCCCGACCAGATGCGCGCCATCGAGGTGAGCTGCTCATCGAAGATCTTGCCCCGACGATGAAAGGGGACAGAGGCCGCGCGAAAATCATCTTCCCGCGCGCCAACGCCTAATCCCAGCGTCAGCCGGCCGCCAGAAAGGGCGTCCAGGCTGGCGGCCTCCTTGGCAAGCAGAGCTGTATTGCGCAGGGGGGCCAGCAGCACTGTGGTCATCAGGCGAATACGCGAGGTCACCGCTGAGACAGCCGCCAGGGTTATCAACGGCTCAAAATTGGGATAGACCAGCCGATCAATCAGGCCCAGTGAGCTGAAGCGGGCTGCCTCGGCCTGTGTGGCCCAGTCTAGCAGCAGCCGCGGCTCCACCCCCGGAATCGACGCGGGTAAACCTATTCCTATCTTCATGGGACACGATTCTCTCTTAAAGCTAACTTTCTTCAAAGCAGTATCTCACAGACACGCCCAGATTTGCAACGTCAGCAGTGGCCATGATAAGCTTAGAGCAAACGTACGGAAGGAGTCTGACTCTCTATGCCTATGATTCGGCGTGCCACCAGCGCCGATCTGGACGGGCTGCTCTCTTTGCGCCTAGCTCTCATGCGGGAGACCGGAAAGGTTCACGGAGCAGCAGACGAGCAAACGCTTTATGAGTTGACGCGAGCCTATCTCCATGCAACCATTCCTCAAGGGAGATGTCTGGTCTGGGTCGGTGAGGAAGAAGGCCAGCTTGTTGCCACCGGCGGCCTGGTCTTTCTAGAGGGGCCACCATCACACGAGAATCCCTCTGGCCTGGAGGGTTATATTTTCAATATGTATACTCATCCGGCGTGGCGCGGACGGGGGCTAGCCCATGCCATCCTTCGGCAGATCATTATCTACGCCCGCGAGGAGACCCCGGCCCGGCGGCTCTGGCTGCGGGCGACAGCCGCCGGGCGGCCGCTGTATGAAGGCGAAGGGTTCAGTGTTGCCCGGCGCGACATGGAGCTGGTCTGGTAGCAGAATGGAGGGCAACGTCCTATGTATCGCCTGCTGGCTCTCGATCTCGACGGCACCCTGTTGACCCCTCCGCCTCATCATATAGGCGCAGGAGACCCCCGCCTTCAGGCGTGGGGAGGAATGCGCCCCCTCCTTTCTGTGCTTGACCATCGCCTGACATGTATGATATGCTATGTGCATGGATAGGACGATCGTCGAACAACTCAACCCGACCCTAGAACAGGCGCACAGCCTCCAGACCACGCTGGAGCAGAATACGGCCTGCTTCAATGCTGTCTGTCGCGAAGGATTTACGACAGGGTGTAGCAATGGGGTGGAGTTGCACAAACGGACGTACTATCCCCTTCGGGCTGCGTATCCTGATCTTCCTGCTCAACTGATCTGTTCTGCCCGTGTCAAAGCAACGGAAGCGGTCAAATCGGCCTTGACCTGGAAGATCAAGAAAGAACAGGCCTATCTCAAACGGGTTGCAACAGCCAGAAAGCAAGGCAAGCC
>JBHOQN010000021.1:0-4901 GCA_042408965.1 Ktedonobacteraceae bacterium | reverse complement strand
CACTGCCGGACCAGAAGGGACACGCCGATGGGCCTTGGGACCCAGCGCGCTCGCCTCCCCAGAAGAGGAGCATGAGCTGGAACAGAGGCTTCGCGGGCCCGGAACACTGGCGCGAGAAGCCCTGTTCAGCCGGGCGGTTCTGCTCGTGGAGGGAGAGACGGAGCTTGGGGTCTTGCCGCTATGGTGTCCCGACCTGGCCTTGCAGGATATCCTGCTCTGCTCTGTCGGCAGAACGTACAACTTGGCGCCCTGGGTTCGGTTTCTGCACCTCTTTGGGCTCCCCTGGGCCATGCTGGCAGATGGAGACGTTTTCTGGAACAAGAGGGAAGGGGAGACGCTGGTGAATCGTGTCGTGCAAGCCGCGGGGAAGGATGAGCTTCACCCGGCGAGCGATCCAGGTCAGTCTGCGGAGGCGTTCAAGCGCTGGGGCGATCAGCTCGCAGCTCATGGGATCTTTACCTTCGCCCGGCAAGCCAGGGATGGCTTCGAAGAGGCGCTACAGGCTGAGCTTCCTTCTGCCGGGCAAGCAGCAGCTCGTCAAGACGCCGGGAAAGTCGCTTGGGGGCGGGACCTTGCCCTTCGTTCCCCTTGTCCTCCCAGATGGCAGCAGCGGCTGCAGGAAATGATCCGCTTTCTCTCCGCAGCAGGGAGCGCAACCAATCGCATCACCGGTTCATTGTGAGACCGCCACCAGGACCTGGTGGAGAGGCCTCCAGTTAGGGCTGCCTGTGGCTGGATTGCGTGCCCTGAGAAGTCGCTCTCCGAGCCGAGGGCAAGGAGCTGATCGAGGACGCACGAGCAATCGCCATCTCGTGGCCCTGGCCATCTCAGCATTGGCTTGCCTCAGGGCTGGCGCGTTGTTGATGGCATCACCAGCTATGGCCGCTCGCCGCGTCCCCCGGATAGCATCTGCGGTGGTTGGGAGACAATCGTCCACGAGTCCATCTTGCCTCATCCGCTGCCCAAAAAGCTCATGAGTGCACTTCATCCAGAATGGGCGAGCCGGTGGCGTCTCTTTCGATCGCTAGCGTGTCCCTGGAGGAGAAAAGGCTTGTGAGCCAAGAGGGGAGGTGGAGAGAAGAAGGCCAGCAGAAGCCTGCTACTTGGGGGTATGGACCCATCTCCAGCGAGGCCAAACCTCCCCTGTCTCTCATGCCAGGCAGGCATGGACTCAATTGTGGGGAACTGGGAGAAGGCTAGCCTGGCGCCAGCCGGTCTCTATCGGATGGCCTGCTCTGCTCCCCTGGCCCAGGTGAGCGGTGTCAATGGAGATACCAGGAGGCGAGGACCAGTCTCGAAGCGCTGCCTTCCACCTACAACGTGGTTTCGGAGCCTTCTTGACGCCGAAGGAAGAGGCAGTCCGCAGCGCCCTGGCCATCTTCGCAAACAGTGATCGCCACATCGAGGCAACGACTACTGATCAGGGGGCAGGTGCGGATGCTCATCCGTCCTACGGTGGGCTGAGCAGGGAGGCCAGCGGTCTATCGTACGTCTGGGCTGCTGGGCAGGACAGAGCAGACGTGCTAGTGACCTGCTATTCCCCGGTTGCGGAGGAAGTTCCTGGGAACAATGAGAGAGAGGCCTGCCGCCTCACCATCCGGCGAGAGCGCTTCTCTTAGGAGGGGATGATGGCAGAAGCAAGCCGCTCCCGCCTTACAATGGCAGCCCAGACTCCAGATAGGCCAGCCCGGCATCCATCTTCTCCCAAACTGCACCAAGATCGTCCCCGTCAGCCAGCAGGGCCGCCAGCCCGACCCCCAGGATCGCCCCTGCCCAGGTGCTCACTGCCACGTCGTTGACGGGCCGCTGCAACCGGCGTGCCAGCAACTCTTGAAGCAGAGGCAGAGCGTCCATCACCTGATCCAGCATACGCCTGCGCAACTCAGGGACGTGCCTGATCAGGCGGATACGCTCTCCCTGCTCGCTCAGCTCAGCAGCCAGCTGGCTGTGGAACACCTGCCGAAGAGCGGCCCGAAAGGCCTGGATCGGGGAGAGCTCGGGCGGCTGAGCCTCGAAGGCCGCTATCACCAACGCATCGAGGCGGTCGTAGAGGACGACCGCCTCCTTGGTTGGAAAGTAGCGGAAAAAGGTGCTGGGCGAAATCTCGGCTGCTTCAGCGATTTGTTCAATGGTGGTCGCCTCGTATCCCTGTTCACGAAAGAGGCGCAGCGCCTGGCGCTGGATCAACGCCCGCATCTTGGCCTTTTTGCGTTCGCGTAATCCTGAGCGCGACTGATTCGTTCTGGATGTGACCGTGATCCTGCTCCTCCTCTCCTTTATTCAGGCCGGTCGTCAGCAGTGGCTGGCAGGGCAACCGCTGGGCGCCCTTCTCTGGCAGGCGCCAGGGTGGCCCCAGTTCCCCGCCGCTGAAGGGAGCGCTTTCTGCCCGGCAAAGTGAGCAGCGCCAGCAACATGCCAGCGCCGGCGATGCCAGCTGCGACGATCAGCGTGGTTCTCAGCCCATCAATAAAGGCCTGATCCACCAGCTGGTGCAGAGCAGCTGAGTGGAGGCGAGCCGCGACGACCAGCCCGCTAAACAGACTCCGGTGCACAGCGTCTGCCAGGGAGGCGGGCAGCCCTGGCAGAGGCAGCTGGCTCACATAGACCGAGTTGAGCACGCTGCCGAGAATCGCTGCTCCCAGCGGTCCGCCCGTCTTCTGCAAGGCCTGCAGCAGCGCCGAGGCGACCCCGCTCCGCTCCGCCGGCACCTCGGAGAGCGCCGCCGCCGTCCCCGTGGCCAAGGTCAGTCCCATGCCAAGGCCAACCAGGGCCACCCAGGCCGCGGTGAGCCACTCGGAAAACTGAGAGAGCGAGGCAGCTCCCAGCAGCATCCCACCTCCTAGCAGGGCGAACCCCAACGCCACCGTCGCCTTGACTCCCAGCAGACGAGCAACGCGATCCGACGGCAGGGCACCGACGACCAGCCCTCCCACCAGGGCTAAGAGCCGGACCCCCGAGCCCATCGCGTCCATGCCGAGCACTCCCTGAAAGTACTGCGGGAGTGTGAACAGCAGCCCGGTCATCGCCAGGACCATCACAGCCAGCAAGATGATACTCCAGGTAAAGGATACCGTACGCAACAGGGCAAAATCAAGCAGCGGTCTTCCTCGCGATCCCTGAGCCAGAGTCAGCCAGTATTCCCACAGGAAAAAGCCGCCCAGGAGCAGCACACCACCAGCGATCGGGAGCAGTGTCGCGCTCTCCCCCCAGCCAGCGCTCCCAGCCTGAATGAGGCCGTCGGTGACCAGGGCCAGGCCGCCAGCCGAGGCGACCAGACCGAGCGGGTCGAGATCGGGACGCCCCGGCGCCCGGCTTTCGGGGAGCAGCACCAGGGTCACCAGCAGTCCCAGCAGCGCAATGGGCACGTTGAGCAGGAAGACCCATCCCCACCAGGCGTGGCTGAGCAACCAGCCTCCCAGAATCGGCCCAAGCGGCAGGGAGAGGAAATTGACCGCTCCCCAGATTGCTACGGCGCGCGGGCGCTCCTGCTCGGCGAAGAGCACGGTCACCGTTGAGAGCGCCATCACAATGATGCCCGCTCCAGCCAGCCCGAGCAGACAACGCGCCACAATGAAGATGGCCGGTGTGGGCGCATAGGCACAGATCGCTGAGCCTGCTCCAAAGAGCAGCAGGCTGATGAGCAGCACCTTCTTGCGGCCAAACCGATCGCCAAACAGACCTGCCGGCAGCATCGCAATGGCCAGCGTCAGGAGATACCCCGCCGAAAACCACTGGAGATCGGTCTCACTGGCGTGCAAGGCTCCTGCCAACGTCGGGATCGCGATACTCAGGATTGTGCTATCCAGGCCAACGGCCAGGACAGCCAACAACAGGGCGCTCAGCGCCCACCACTTGCGAGCCTCTCTTGTTCTCATGACAGACACTCCTTTTTGATATTTTCTATCTTTTGATAGTCTATATCAAAAGAATGAGAATGTCAATATTCCCTTGGTCGACAGGCCACTGGTTGCTCTGGGCAGCTGTCAGGGCCAACGTCGGTGTACCGCTGAAGCGAGCCACGGATTGCGCAACGAGATGCATCGGTGCTCGCAGAAGAGCCACAGGGTTACCCTGATGTTCTTGCTTGTTCTGGCAACATGGCGAAGGAACGGAACACCTGTGACGACATTGACCTTGTTTTCTCCGCTTTCCTCTGCGAGACTGGTTCTTGCTCTTGTGGCGGAGACACGCAGGCAAGGAGGTGGGACCTGTGATGCCATCCCGGTTGATTCGTGCTTCATGCTGTGCAGCCTGCAGGAGGGTGTTGCGAGACAGAAATAAGGAATCTGGCCATCTATAGCTCCTTGCATCGCTCTCTGGTTTTGTGGCCTTCTCTCTTGCTGCGTCTCATTCCTGCTGCTCGCCGTGGTGCTCGCTCCAGGTAACGTGCTGGTGCGCATTTTTCCTCTGGCCGCCATCCAGGCATACCTTTAGGAATAGGAGCCTCTGCTTGACTGAAGAGAAGACCTCCACTAATGCATGACGACGAGGTGGACCTTGACGCCGCGCTCGTCCGTCGGTTGCTCACGGCCCAGTTTCTGCAGTGGGCCGACCTTCCCCTGGCGCCAGTCCTTGCGGCTGGGACAGACGACACGCTCTACCCATTTCTGGCTCCCTGGGAGTACGAGAGTCCCTACCGGGCCTTCGAGGTGGTCCGGGCCAGACTCGCGCGGGTGATCAGAGGGAGTGCCGGCCAGCCGCTCAACCGCAAGCCCTTCGTGATCGAGACACCGCGCGGGCAGGCGCTGCTGTGGCGGGCGCTCCCCGGCAAGGTGGAAGTCGTGCTCTGTCAACAGCAGTCCGGGGGGCAATGGGTCTTGCAAGCGGATCAGGTGGTGACCCTGTCAGAAGAGGAATGGCGTCACTGCCAGATTCGGCTGGACCGGATCGTCGTGAACCCG
>JBHOQN010000019.1:0-111015 GCA_042408965.1 Ktedonobacteraceae bacterium | reverse complement strand
CTCCTCGACCGGAGGAGGAGCGCCGGCGCGCCCATCTCGCCAGCCTCACGGAGCTCGACACGCAGCCGTCGGCCGCTCTCAGCCCGGCCTCACCGCCGGCCGTCAGCCAGACCATCGCCGCCGTCAGGCCGCGACGGGGCGCGCCCATCCGCTGGCGGCCCGGCCGCGCCCTGCAGCCGCGCGACGGCGAGGAGCCTTCCCAGCCGGGCCACTCCTCTCCAGACCTCTCGCGCCTCGCCAGGCCCCATCTCCTCAATCCGCTCGAGCGGCTGCGCTGGTGGCTGCTGCGTCCAGGCAACATCGAATTTCTTCTATGGATCGGCGGGACGCTGCTCCTGCTCTCCACGACCTGCCTGCTCATGCTGGCCATCCTCCTCAGCTCCGGCTGGCTGCGCAGCGCCAGCGGCACGGCCACGGGTCCCGCCGGCCAGGCCCATCAGCAGCCAGCGGCCAGCCTGACCACCACGCCGGGCCTCTCCCTCGCACGACTCGACCGCGGTCCCCTGCAGCCCGGCCAGACGCTGCGCCTGCGCGGCAGCGGCTTCAGTCCCTTCGCCCCCGTGATGTTCTGGCTCGACAACCGCACGGCCTTCCTCGACAGCCACGGCCGGCCCGTCCTCATCGAGTGCGACGGCCACGGCACCTTTACGGCCAGCCTGACGCTCCAGGCGCGCTGGCCGGCGGGGCCGCATTTCGTCCTGGCACGCGATCTGCAGACGCATCACATCGCCCTGCTGACCTTCACCCTGGCCGCGCCGGCGACCTCGAGCCACGCCACGCTCACCCCCACCTCAACGAGCGCGGCCGGCAGCGCGCCACAGCCGCTCGCCTCAGCGCCGCCCGCGCCCTCCTCGGTTCCGCCGACCGCCAGCGCCACGCCCGGCCACACGCCGAGCGTCACCGCCACCGTCACCCGTACCAGGCCCACGCCCACGCCCACGGCGACCGCCAGCACCGCGCCTGTACCGACCGCCAGCGCCACCAGCACCACACAGCAGGCCTCGCCGGGCGCCGGCGCCAGCGCGCAGCCCGTCCAGAGCGCCACCAGCGGCGCGGCCCCCTCCAGCTCGCCGCGGCGCAGCCTGCTCCTCGCCAGCGCGCCCGCCGGGGATGACCCGCCCTCTGATCTGCTGCTGCTGATCGCCTGCGGCCTCTCGCTGGCCCTGCCGGCCGTGCTTGCCGCCCTCCGGGCCTGCCGCCGCGCCCGGCGCGCGCGCGCTGCGACCCGGGTGATATAATCGAGGAGACCGCAGACATTCACCTGAAGGAAGGAAGAAGCATCCATGCCACAGACGATGACACCCTATGAACGGGTGCGCGCCGCCGTCGCCGGCGAGCACGTCGACCGCGTCCCGTTCATCTTCTGGCACCACTTCAAACCGCAGGGATCGGGGAGGAAGCTGGCGGAGCTGACGCTTGAGTTCTTCGTGCAGAAATTCGCACTGGATATCATTAAAATCATGCCGGACCTGCCCTATCCCCTGCCCACGGACGGCGGCAGCTCCCTGGAGGAGATCAGCCAGCAGCCGCGTCTCGACATGACGACGCCGAGCTTCCGCGAGCAGATCGCCTGCATCCAGGCCATTCGCGCGCAGGTCGGCCCCGACTATCCCCTGATCCTGACGCTCTTCAGTCCTCTGACCTACGTGCTGCGCGCCCTGGGCAAGCGCGGGGCCGTGGAGCAGATCCGCGCCAACCCGCAGGCGGCGCGTCAGGGTATGGCCACCATCGCCGCCAACCTCCGCCTGCTGATGAGCGAGGCTGTGCAGGCCGGCGCCAGCGGGATCTTCTTCTCCTGCATGGGGGCGACGACCGCCGACTTCACGCGCGAGGAGTACCGCGAGCTGGGCCGCCCCTACGATCTGGCGGCGCTGGAGGGCGCGCAGGGCGGCTGGCTCAATATCGTGCACGTCCACGCTGATCCCCTGCAGAGCGAGGATGAGATCTATTTTGAGAGCTTCAGCGACTACCCGGTGCAGGTCCTGAGCTGGAGCGACCGCCTGACGGGACCGAGCCTGAGCGAGGCTCTCACCATGACCGCGAAGACCCTGATGGGCGGCCTCCACGAGCGCGGCCCGCTGACGCATGGCAGCGAGGAGGAGCTGAAGAATGAGATGCTCTCGGCGGTCTCGCAGACCAATGCTCACCGCCTGATCCTGGCTAACGGCTGCTCGATCCCGGATGAGACGCCGGAGGAGTGGCTGCACCTCGCCAGGCGCCTCATCGAGAGCCTCAGCTGAACGCCGGCGCGCCTGCTCGACGCTCTGCCTGTTTCCGGGTCGGCGCGCGCCTGCTTCTCAGAGACGAGACAGGCGGCGCCGGCCTCCTGGCGGGCTCTGCTCCCCGGGAGGCCTCCACCGCCTGCTTTGCTCTCTGTCTGTCTATCTACCTGCCTGCCTGGCCTCTCTCTGGCTTCTCTGGCTCTACTCCTGCGCTCGCTGCCCTGTCTCTCGCCTCCACTGCTCCAGTGGCACATCCTCGATCAACTGCGTCGCTGGCACTCCCAGCGCGTCGGCCAGCCGCTGCAATGTCTCCGTCGTGATCACACGATAGGGATCGCGGAAAATTTCTTTAATAGTGTTATAGCTAATTTCAGACCGCTGAGAAAGCTTCGTTCTTGAGACCCTTTTTGCTTCCGCGACTTCCCTCACGCGAAGACGCAGCATGCACTATACCGCCTTTTTTCTTTGAGTATAGCAACACAACTGCTTGCACGGTACCTTCTATAGAATTACATCATTTTAATAATGTACTTATTTTGGTATCAAAATATTGACGGTACCCCCAGAACTGTGGTAAGCTGTTCCTAGCTTCAGGGCGGGCCCTCAAGAAGCACAGTACATAGCTATGTATGGATATCCAGATGTCCATTTAACACAAGAAAGGACAGACACATGGCAGAGAGCGAAGTAGCGCGGCTGAGAGCGCAGATTGAGCGCGAGTACGAGGCAGCGCTACGCGGGCTACTGGGGCTGGCCGTCTGTGCACGGCACGACTTCATCAACGCGCGCTTGAGACAGATCGGAGAGCTGGAGAGCGAGCTGAGCCTCCACGTCGGGCCAACCCAGGCGATGGAGACCCTGCTCGAGATCCACGACAACCAGGTGCGCAGATACCTGCAGCAGATCGAGGGCGGGCAGCCAGGCGCCGACGGCGCGCCGTGCCCCGATGGCGGCGAGCGCAGCGCCACCGAGGTCGCCGCAGAGAGCGCGCTGCCGTCAGCCGCGGACGAGGGTCCGCTGCCCGTGTGAGGCGCGCCGTCCCAGCGTGACCCCGTCGCGGCGGGACCCCGTCGCGGTGGGGCGCCGGTGCGATGGGACCCCCGTCGCGGTGCGACCCCGTCGCGATGGGGCACCGTCGCGGCGGGGCGCCGGTGCGATGGGACGGCGTGGCACCAGTACAAAGGTGCGATAGCGCAGCACTACGGCCCCAAGAGGTAGTGGCGCCGCGGCGCCATCTGTGATACAGTAGGGGTGTAGCGCTGCAACGCCGTGAGACGTGCTGCGACGCCGTGGCGCGCGCTGCCTGCGATCGCTGGAGCTGCGAGCACCAGGAGCAGGGCAGCGCCTGGATGGATGTCTTGAACGGCGCGGCGCTCAAAGGCGCGACAGGGTCGGAGGGCGCCCGATGCCTCTGGACTGGACGATCACCATTATTGACGCGAGAGACTGAAACACACGTTGAGAGAAAGGGGATTTTCGTGACAATGAAAGACAGGTGGGAAGAGCCGGAGTTTGCCCGGCAGTGGGACGCCGTGAGCTCCCGACAGATGACGGGGCGCACCCTGCAGCTCGAGCTGCTGATGACCCTGCTGGAGGAGCACTATGAGGAGGGCAGCGCGATTCTCGATCTGGGGATCGGCTCCGGCCAGGTGGAAGAGTTGATCTTTGGGCGCCTGCCAGAGGCGCGCGTGGTGGGCGTGGACGTCTCGCCGGCCATGCTGACCATCGCGCGCCAGCGCCTGGCCCCCTTCGGCACACAGTGCAAGCTCATCGAGCACGATTTTCAGCTGATCGAGTCTCTCAAGCTGCCAGCCGAGAACTACCGCACAGTGATCAGCGTGCTGGCCCTGCACCATACCCCCCACGAGGTGCAGCAGCGCGTCTATCGCTTCCTGGGGCGCCTGCTCCAGCCAGGCAGCCTCTTTGTGCATATCGAGCGCGTCGCCCTCGATGAGGGGCCGCTCGACGACCTCTACCGCGCCGCCTGGCGCTACTTCGAGCGTGAGCGCCTCTCGCCGGAGGAGCTGCAGCGCATCGACTTCCTCGAGGAGCTGAGCGAGAAGGAGGATGATCCGGCCACGCTGGCGCAGCATCTCTCCTGGCTGCACGCGGCCGGCTTCGTGGCGACCTGCCTGCATCTGCAGCTCAACCGCGCGGTGATCATCGCCGTCAAGGATGAGCCGCCCACCATCCGCTACCTGGATGGCGCCCACCAGGCGACGTACAGAACGCTGCGCGGCTCGCGCCGCTCGCCCATCAGAAGAATCAGCCAAAGCTGATCCGATTGCCGTTTGTTGGAATGTAGTGTACTGTGCCCAGACAAGTCGGGGGGCAAGTCTGGCGCAGTACACTATTCTTCTGGTCGCCATCCCCTTCCCCAGGCCAGCCCGCCCCGCCCCGGCCGGGTCGCGTGATCGCAGAAGCTGTGCCTCAGGCACCAGCGTGCTCCAGCCGCCCCTGATGCCAGCGATCGCAGACTGTTCCATTACATCTCTTCGTAGCATCGGTATTGCTACGCATATCTCCGTAGTAGATGCGAATTGACACGTCAGGTGAACCCCCGTCTGAAGGCGGGGGCTTGCATCTCACCCCGAAGGGTGGCATCGTCTGCGATCTCTTTGAGATCCCTGCGAGATTCCTCCGACAAACCTTCGAGATTCCTCCGACAAACCTCGCAGTCCCGTGTTCCATCCTCTCACCGCCTGAGCGCGTGCAACACGGGGGCGGAACTGACCGTTCCCTGGAGACGTAACCCGGGGAACCCTGTGTTCTCTGGGGACGTCACACGAGGGAACAGACGGGGCAACAGACCGGGACGCAGGGGCGTGGGGAGCGCCAGCCACGGCAGGAGGGGCAGACGCTCGCCCGCCCCTGTGCCCGCTGCCGCTCCCCGCGCGTGGGCGCCCGCCGGCGTCCGCTCAGTCGGCATCGCCGAAGATCGTATAGTGCCAGCCCTTGCGCGGCGCGTCCGTCAGCTCCACCATCACATGCTTGATCTGCGTGTACTCCTCGAACGAGTAGATCGACATATCCTTACCAACGCCGCTCTCCTTGTAGCCGCCGTGCGGCATCTCCGAAGTGATCGGCAGGTGATCATTCACCCAGACCGTGCCAAAATGCAGCCGGCTGCTAGCGCGCATGGCCTTGAAGATGTCGCGCGTCCAGACCGAGGCCGCCAGGCCATAGACGACGTCGTTGGCCTTGGCCAGCACCTCCTCCTCGCTCTTGAAGCGGCAGACCACCACCACCGGACCGAAGACCTCGCACTGCACAATCTCCGCGTCGTTGCGGTCCTGAGCGATGACCGTCGGCTCAAAGAAGAAGCCCTTCTCCAGGCCCGGCACCGTGGCGCGCTTGCCGCCGAGCAGGATATTGGCGCCATCGCGCAGAGCGCGCTCCACGAAGCCCTCCACGGTCTCGCGCTGCGCCGCCGAGATTAACGGCCCCATATCCGTCGTCTCCTGCGCCGGATCGCCCACACGAATCTGGCGCACCTTCTCCAGGAAGGACTGCATGAACTCGTCGTAGATGCTCTCCTGGACATAGATGCGCGTCGCGGCCGTACAGTCCTGGCCACAGTTGACATAGCCGCCGACGACCGCGCCGTTGGCCGCCGCCTCGATGTTGGCGTCCTCGTAGACAATGAAGGGCGCCTTGCCGCCCAGCTCCAGATGGACGCGCTTGATCGTCTCAGCCCCGGCGCGCATGACCAGCTTGCCGCTCTCCGTGCTGCCCGTCACCGAAACCATGTTGACCTGCGGGTGGCTGGCCAGGGCCTGCGCCACCCCGGGACCACTGGTGATGATATTGAGCACGCCCGGCGGCAGGCCAGCCTCCAGCGCCAGCTCACCCAGGCGCAGCGTCGTCAGCGGCGTCTCCACCGACGGCTTAAGCACCACCGTATTGCCCGCGGCCAGCGCCGGGCCGATCTTCCAGGCCGCCATCATAAAGGGGTAGTTCCAGGGCGCGAGCGAGGCCACCACGCCCACTGGCTCACGGCGAATGATGCTCGTGTGTGTGCTCTCGTACTCGCTGGCCGCCAGCCCCGCCAGATGGCGGGCCGCGCCGGCGAAGAAGTGCAGATTGTCCGCCGAAAAGGGGATGTCACTATCGCGCGCCAGCTTGATCGGTTTGCCAGCATCCTGCGACTCCAGCTCCGCCAGCTCCTGGGCATGCTCCTCGACGAGTGCCGCCAGCCGCTCCAGGATGGCCGCCCGCGCGCCCGGCGCCAGACCGGACCAGCGTCCATCGTCGAAGGCCGCCCGCGCCGCCGCCACAGCCCGCTCAACGTCCTGTACCGTCGACTGCGGCACGCGCGCGATCGGCTCCCCGCTGGCCGGGCCGATATCGTCAACAAAGCGGCCCTCCTGACTGTTGACCAGTTCTCCATTGATGAGTAGCCTGTACTCAGCCATTGCATGGCCCCCTTTCACAGAGAGGTGCGAGAAATAGCCTGTCCTGCGTATGCGAGATGGGCGCTCGCGGACACCTGATCTCGCGATATTCGTAGCGTTGCGGCCAGAACCGTACGAAATCATTGCCTCTGCCGCCCCGCTCACAACGGTATTGTATCACAGACGCGCGCCAGAGCAACGGGAATCGTCGGCCGGGCGCCATCCCCGGCGGACCAGACCAGCAGAGCGGAGCGCCATCGGCTGAGCGCCCTACCAGAGCGTCCGTGTCCGCGTCTCCGTCACGTGCATCCCGTAGCGCCCCAGCTCCTCAAAAAAGGCCGCCACCGCCGCCACCGGCTGAGCGCCCTACCAGAGCGTCCGTGTCCGCGTCTCCGTCACATGCATCTCGTAGCGCCCCAGCTCCTCAAAAAAGGCCGCCACCGGCACGCAGGCCTCCGGGCCAAAGGCGCCACGGCGCGTGATCTCCCCGCGCGCCAGCATACGCCCGACAATCGCCAGCGGCACACCCGTATCGAGCGCGCCGGCACTCAGCCCGCGGCGGCGGTCCGGGAGCACCACCACCTGGCCGGTGATCTCCAGCGGCTGACCCCCGGCCTCACCGCGCGTCACCACGCGCAGCACATCACAATCCTGCGGCTCAACCTCCTCAGCAGGCAACCGCTCCAGCAGGCGCGCCAGCACCTCGCGCGGCGCCACCTGCACCCCGCCGACCGCCAGCGGCTCAGCGCTGCCAAAGCCCAGCTCCACCAGGAACCTGAGCTTCGCCATGAAGTCGCCGGGGAAGGCGATCTTAAACGAGACATGGCGCACCCCCTTCTCGCGGAAGGAGAGCGGAAAGGTAGCGCACTCCGAATGCAACGAATAGATGGCCGTAGCGCGCCCGACCGGCAGCGGAAAGACCAGCTCCTCCTGACCGCTGAGCGGGGGCTGCGCGTGCCAGGCGCCATCTTCGTAGACCTGCGGCTCGCGCGTGAACTCGTCGAGGATAGTACGAATCGAGTAAGGCGCAACGAGTGGGGCCCGCGTGGGCGTGGCATCGGCACAGCCGATCTGCACCTTGATGCTCTCGACGCGCTCCAGGCTATCCACGGCGGCGCGGGCCAGCAGATTCGTGATGCCCGGCGTGCTCCCCATGCCGAGCACAGCCGTGATGCCCGCCGCCTCCGCCTCCGCATGCATAGCCAGCAGCGTGCGCGACATGTGAAAGAGGCCGCCCAGATCCGCGTAGTGCACGCCCTCGCGAATGCAGGCCCGCAGGATCGGCGGATTGTAGCGGTAATCGACCGCGCTCAGGGCGACGTCTGCCCCGCGCAGCAACTCGCCCAGCCGCGCCTCATCGGTGACGTCGATAGCACGCACCTCGAGGCGCGCGCGCGGGCGCGCAGCCTCAATGGCGGCCGCCACCGCCCGGGCGCGCTCCAGATGATAATCAGCCAGGGTGATGCGCTCGACATCGGCGTACTCGCTCAGGATGCGCACAGTCACGCGCCCCATCGCGCCCGCGCCGCCCAGCACCACAATATGCATCGTCCTTCCCTCCATCTCCGCAGCAGCCAGCGCTCAGGCCACTGCACTATCCTGATCCGCGCCGGCCACACCAGCCACACCGCTCACACCGCTCACACCAGCCACACCAGCCACACCAGCCACACCGCTCACACTGTTCGAGCTGGCCGCGCCGGCCGCCTCCACCATCGCCGGCGCCGGCGCGCTGCTGAGCTTGCTCGCGCGCACCTCCTTGAGCGTCTCCTCCAGACGATTGAGCACCGTATCGATCTCCTCGCGCGTGATCACCAGCGGCGGCTCGATACGGATCACGCGCGAATTGTTGAGCGCGCCCGCAATGAGCACCCCGCGCTTGAAGAGGCCGGCCGCCACAGCGTAGCCGATCTCGTCATCGACGAAGTGCTGGCCGATGAGCAGCCCCTTGCCCGTGATATCGCTGTAGATATCCGGGTAGCGCGCCGCCAGCTCGCGCAGACTGGCGATAAAGTAGCTGCCCTTCTCAGCCGCCTGGCCGGCGATGTCCTCCTCAAGGGTCACGTTGATCGCCGCGATCGCCGCCGCACAGGCCAGGGGATTGCCCCCCGTCGTTGAGGTATGGATGAAGGGATTGCTATTGAGCACGCTCCAGATCTTCGGCGTCGCCATGAAGGCCCCGATGGGCATCACCCCGCCGCCCAGCGCCTTGGCAGCCGTCATAATGTCCGGCTTGACGTCCCAGTGCTCCACCCCCCAGAGCCGGCCCGTGCGCCCCATACCCGTCTGCACCTCATCGGCGATCAGCAGCACCTCATACTCATCGCAGATGGCGCGCAGACGCGGCCAGAAGTCATCTGGCGGCACAATCGCCCCCGCCTCACCCTGCACCGGCTCCATCACCACAGCAGCGATGTCATTGCCCACCTCGCGCGCAATGCGCAACTGCTGCTCCACGGCATCAGCGTCGCCATAGGGGACATGGTAGATGTTATTGTGCAGCGGCAGGGCCGGCCGGCGGAAGATCGCCTTGCCCGTCAGAGAGAGGGAGCCAGTCGTCTTCCCGTGGAAGCCGCGCACAGCCGCGATGAAGCCGCTCTTGCGCGTGTAGAGCTTCGCCAGCTTCATCGCCCCCTCCACCGCCTCCGTGCCGCTGTTCACGAAGAAGCTGTACTGAATCTCGCCAGGCGTGATCTCCGCCAGCAGATGCGCCAGCATGCCCCGCGGCGAGTCGAGCAGCTCCTGCGTCGGCAGGGGACTCTTCTCAAGCTGCGCGCGCACGGCAGCCACCACGCGCGGATGGGCCCAGCCCAGATTGAAGAGGCCGAAACCGCCCAGACAATCGATGTACTCGCGGCCAAGCACGTCGCGGAAGGTAGCGCCGCGCCCCGTCCACTCCACGGCGGCAAAGTCGCCGGCCTCCGTCACCGACTTGCGATACTCAATGAAGCCACTGTTATAATAGCGCGCAAAGTTGTTCAGCGTGGTCTCAATCAACCACTCGGCTTCAGACTGACTCAACTCAGGTTTCTGCAGAATATCAAGGTAACGTTGAGAGTCCTTTAACGCTTGATGTCTACCATCGGTACGCATAAAACACCTTTCTACTAGGGCGGACATCCAGAGAGCAGCCTGCCCACACCGGTCCGCCGCATCGGCCCTGGCGCCGACGCATCCGCTGGCGTCGTCACTGTCCTCATGTTGACAGCATGTGCGCCGGTGGGCAGGTCAGGAACTGTTGCCTCGCCTCCCCTATCCTGCGAGATAGCAGGATGAGAACAACAACGCCAGGGCGCTTGCTTCAGCGAGCAAACGCCTGCTCAGTCGCTCAGCAATACATCTACAGGGGACGCTTCCTCAACAGTAGGCTATATGAAATGCATGGCCCGGAGCCACGCCAGGGTAGACACACGACCAGAGACAGGAGATGCCGACCCCGAGAGAGGAGCGAGGGTCAGGGATAGCAGGTAGAGAGGTGGAAGCCACGGAAGACGTGGTACTTCGGAAGATAGTAACGGTTGTGCCGTTCGTCGATACAGCTGGCTGATCGCATAAAAACACTCACAATGCAACGGAGCGTTGGACGCTGATGGATATTCTTACCTCTAAGTATAGCCTATAAAGCAGCCAGAAGACAAGCCCCCCCTCGTCGGATCAGGCCAGGCCAGGGATCGGCCCAGCTCTGACCACGCCAGGGATCGGCCCAGCCCTGACCACGCCGACCAGCGATCGCCGGCGCAGCGGCCCTCCACGAGCTAATCAGCCCGAGCGAAACGCGCCTCCAGGTAGCGTGAGAGCAGCGAGAGCGGGTAGCAGAGCGCCAGGTAGTAGAAGGCACCCAGCACAAAGATAAAGAGCTTGATATTTGCATCCAGCTGCGGATACGCAAAGGAAGAGGTCGCCTGCTCCAGCTCCACCACATTAATCACCGAGAGCAGAGCCGTATCCTGAATCAGCGTGATAAAGTTATTCGTGAACGGAGGAATCGTCAGGCGGATGGCCTGCGGCAGAATGACCGTGCGCAGCGCCTGCCAGGAGGACATCCCCAGGCTGAGGGCCGCCTCACGCTGGCCGCGGTTCACCGACTCAATGCCCGTGCGGAAGACCTCCGTCAGGTAGGCGCCGTAGTTGAAGCTCAGGCCAATGACCCCATAGAAATAGACATCAAAGTTATCCGGGACCAGGCTATTATTCTGCAGCACCGTCATCAGCTTGAACGCCAGCGTATAGGGATCAAAGCCCAGGTTCGAGAGGGCCAGGGCCACCCCATAGTACCAGAAGAGCAACTGCACCAGGATCGGCGTGCCGCGCACCACCTCAACATAGAGCGTCGCCAGCCAGCGCAGCGGTGCGATCGGCGAGAGGCGGCCCAGGGCGCCGATGAAGCCAAAGAGCGTCGCCGGCACCATGCTCACCAGCGCCAGCACCAGTGTCACCAGGGCCCCCTGCACCAGCGGGAGCGCATAGAGCGCGATCGTGCTGCGAAAGCTATAGAAATAGTAGCCCAGCGCCAGGAGCGCCAGCGCCGCCAGCACGTAGAACAGGTAATCCAGGATGACCAGCCAGCCCCGCGCCTGGCGGCGCTCACTGCGCGCCGCGTTCAGCAGGGAGTCCGGCTGCGTACGATGGTCCAGAGGAGGCTCGATACTTGCCATTCCTTCTTTCCACTCCTCTCTAGAGAGCTGCGCGCAGGCGATTCTCAAAGTAGCGGGCCACATAGGAGGTGGGCAGGCTCAACACCAGGTACAACGCCAGCGCCAGCGCATACAGGGGCAACGGATTGCTACCATGATGCGAGACCCAGAGATTCAGGGCCGCCGTGAGTTCCGCGCCGGAAATCACACTGATGATCGCCGAGTCCTTGAGCATATAGATAAAGTCATTGACGAAGGGCGGAATCATGAACGGGACGGCCTGGGGCAGCACCACGCGGAAGAAGTTCTGCGTGGCCGTCAGGCCAAGCGAGTAGGCGGCCTCGCTCTGCCCGCGATCGACGGCCAGAAAGCCGGCGCGGAAGACCTCGGCCTCATAGGCCGCATAGTTGAGGGCCAGCGTGGCAATGCCGGCCGTCCAGGCGTTATCGATCTGCGCCAGATTGACGTTGGCCAGCAGGGCACCGATGCCATAGTAGATCAGCAGGAGCTGCGTAATCATCGGCGTCCCGCGCATCACCTGAATAAAGGTGCGCGCCGGCACACGCAGCCAGATGAAGGGCGCATTACTCATCAGCGCCAGAATCAGGCCGAGCAGCAGCGCCAGGGCAAACGAGGAGACACAATAGATCAGCGTATTGAGCGTCCCGTGCAGAAAGTCTGGCAGAGCTTGCTGTATCAGGTCCATAGCTCACCTCATGCGCGCAGGGGCGACCGCCGTGCTCCGGTCGCCCCCGCAGTCCTTCAGCGCAGCCAACAGGCGCGCTGCGTCCCCCCACTCAGGAGAGGCCGCTAGACGATGCCGATCGCCGTCTGCTGATCGTTCCACATGCTCCACTTCTGGTAGATGCGCTTGAGCGTGCCATCCTTCTTCAGGATCGCCAGCGCCTGATTGATTTCGCGCAGCAGCGTGGCGGCGTTGGCATTGGCCTTATTAAAGCCAATGACATAGACGTCGGGGAAGAGCGGTTTCCCGATCGCCTTGAGCTTCGTATCGACCGTGCCGCCAGGGCCGCTCCCCAGCACGTAGTAGGCCACAATCGGCAGGTCCACCATCATCGCATCAATCTTCTTCTCCTTCAGATCGTCGAAGGGCAGATTGCCATCGTAGAGCTTGACATGCACCTTCGGATCGGTCGCCAGATAGTCTGCTGCCTTGTAGCCTGTTCCCGTGCCAACCGTCAGGCCCTCCAGAATCTGCAGCGACACCTCGCTGGACTGGGTGTACTGGCTGAAGCGTGGATCATCGGCCCGCACCACGATCTGCTGACCGTAGCGATAGTAGGGATCAGAGAACAGCTCCGTCTTCTTGCGATCTTCCGTGATCTCCCAGCCATTCATCACAAAATCGAACTGATTGGCCAGCAGGGCCTGCTCCAGATGGCCATAGTCGGTCTCGACCTGCTTCTCCCTGATCCCCATCACCCTGGCCAGGCCATCGGCGATCTCCACCTCGAAGCCGATCAGCCTGTTGGGGTTGGTGGGGTCCTTAAAGACGTAGGGCGCGCCATCCACAAAGTCCGAGCCCCACTGCAGCAGGCCAGGAATCTTCAGCCCCTCGCTGGGCACCGTCGCGGCGCCAGGCGACGCCGAGGGCGTCGCCACATTGCCACCACAGGCCGCCAGCAGCAGGTCCAGTGCGCTGCCGGCCACCAGCAGCCCCCCGCTGCGTTGCAAGAACGTTCGCCTCGTGAGTCCACTGCTCATAACATATGCCGCCTTTCTGTGTGGTTCAAAATACCTTCCTGGATCGGGAAACCACCATGACGAATGAACGCCTCTCCTGTTGCTCTAGGGAAGCACCGAGAGCACACGCTCCAGGAAGACCTGCGTGCGCTTCTCGCGGGGTTGTCTGAAGATCTGTTCGGGGTCGCCCTCTTCGACAATGGCACCGTCGGACATGAAGACCACGCGGTCCGAGACATCGCGGGCGAACTGCATCTCATGGGTGACCACCACCATCGTTCGACCCTCATAGGCCAGATCCTTCATCACCTTGAGCACCTCTCCCACCAGCTCAGGATCGAGCGCCGAGGTCGGTTCGTCAAAGAGCAGGGCGCGGGGCTGCATCGCCAGGGCGCGCGCAATGGCGACACGCTGCTTCTGGCCGCCGGAGAGCTGACCGGGATAGGCGTTGCACTTCTCCAGCAGGCCGACCTTGGCCAGCATCTCCTCTCCCAGGGCCTGCGCCTGCTCACGGGGAATCTTGCGCACCAGCATGGGCGCGACAATGACGTTCTGCAGCGCGGTCATGTGCGGAAAGAGGTTGAAGTTCTGAAAGACCATGCCCAGCTCGCGGCGCAGCGGACTGAGCTTTTTTGGCGACAGCCAGGGGTTCAAGCGCTCTCCGTGAATGTAGATCTCTCCGCTGGTCGCCTTCTCCAATCCGTTTAAACAGCGGATCAGCGTGCTCTTCCCTGATCCGCTGGGTCCGATGAGGGCCACGACTTCGCCCCGGCGCACTTCAAAATCGATATCTCTGAGCACGTGCTTCTCGCCAAAAAATTTGTTGACGTGCACGGCTCGAATGATGAGCTCTTCGTCAGAGACGCCTGGGGCTGTATGGGGCACTTCCTCGGGAGCGGGGTTGCTCTTCTGGTTGGCATCGGAGTTCATGGTCACTCCTCGTCGTGAACATCTGACAGAGCCGGGCAGGCTGGCAGCAAGCATGCCCTGAAAAATCGTCACCAGTATATGCACCTGAGTGAAGCCTGTCAAGCAGCTTTCGGCCTCCAGGATGCCGGCGAACTGGCCTGCGATCGCTCCTCACGGCCGGGCGATCGCTCCCCACGTTCATCCTATTCTTCATTACGATTTTTTCGCCGCATACCTCACAGCTATACGATTTCCTGACGATGATTGCCTGGGGACTGCGAAAGGCCGCCCAAAAGCCGGGGGCGCGCTACGACTTCTGGTGAAGACCTCCGGGAGCGCCTGCGGGGGGAGTGAACAACCTGCCACCCTCCGGCGCAGACGGTGTGAGCGGGCGTGCGCTATCCTCAGGTGCCTGCCCCGCGGGCGATCCTCTGGCGCAGGCGCACAGCGAGCACCAGACAGAGCAGCAGGGCCTCGGCCGTCGCGGCCAGCGAGAGACTGAGGGAGATGGCCAGGATTTTCTGCTCGCCCGTTAACACGACGAAGAGCAGGGCGATCAGGCCGATGCGCGCCAGGAGGGCGATGACGTTGGTCAGGAGGGGCGTGCGCGCATCCTTGAGCGCGTAGAAGCTCCGCGCCACCACATCGCCGACGCTGACCCCCGGCAGCCCGACCGCGTAGCCGAGCAGCGCCAGATTGGTCAGCTGTGCCGAATGCTCGTCAAAGGCGCCGTGGCGGAAAATCAGGTCGATCAGCAGCAGGCCGAGCAGCGCCAGCAGCAGAGCCGAGAGCAGGCTCAACAAGACGGAGGAGAGAATGACCCGCCGGAAGAGCCGGGCTAGCTGGTGATAGCGGCCCTCGACCTCCAGGCTGGCCATGCTCGGCAGAGCTGCCTGGCCGATGGCCTGGGCGATCAGCGAGACCGGCAGATAGAAGAGCATATAGGCGTTGTGCAGCGCCGCCAGGCTCGCCAGGTCTGGCAGATAGGAGGTCACGGTCGTCTCTACGATCGTGCCAGCATAGGCCACCGCCACCGCCAGCATACTGGGTATGAAGAGGACCATCACCTCGCGCAGCCCCGGGTCTCTTAGATTCCAGGCGCAATAATAGCGCACGCCCTGCTTGCGCAGTGCGGGGAGCTGGACCACGATCTGCAGCGCCGCCGCCACCAGCACGCCGACGGTCGGGCCGTAGATTCCCACGCCCGGCACTGCCAGCGCCACCAGCAGGCCGGCGATCAGACCCAGATTGTAGACCGCGGTCGCCACCGCCGGCAGGAGGAACTGCTCGCGGCTGCTCAGAATGGCCGTCACGATCGTGCCCAGGCCGAGCAGCAGCGGCTGGATCAACATGATGCGCGTCAGGTTGGTCGTCAGGGCCTGCTCCGCCGGCGGATAGCCGGGCACCAGGATATGCGCCACGAAGGCCGGTGTCAGCAGCGTGCCGATCAGCAGCAGCACGCTCAGGGCGACCAGCAGCACGTTGAAGACCAGGCTGGCCAGATACCAGGCCTCGCGCTGGCGATGATTCTTCTGATAGGCCACGAAGACGGGCACAAAGGCCTGCGTCAGCGCGCCGCCCGCTACCAGGTTGAAGAGCGTATCTGGCAGGCGATAGGCTGCATAGTAGGCGTTGGCCTCTGGTCCGGTGCCAAAGAGCGCGTTGAAGAGCGACTGGCGGATGACCCCCAGACCTTTCGAGGCCAGAATACCGAGCATGAGAAGCAGAGCCGCCTCCACAATGCTGAAGCGCCGTATGGCAAAACCGCTACCGGGTCGCAGATTCGCCAGACTGATACGGAAACGCCAGCTCCCAATCTGCCAGCAGGCGGCATCACGCTCAGTCGTCTCTGCTGCTTCAGCGCCTGGCACGCTCTCTGCTGGAGAATGGCTGCCGGTGATGCCAGTCGTCGGGTCGATGAAGTGCGGTGCTCGCTGGGGAATAGCTGCCTCCTTCGTTACCGTTGCTACCTGCCATCGGAAATCACAGAAGGCATTATACCAGTGGAGCGCCGGACCTGCAACACGCGCTTCAGGCGGGACTGTCGCCGCCAGCGGGCCTGGGAGGCCAGACGCGGCTGCTCGCGGCTGCACGAACCTGGTGCATCAGGGGGGACCGCTGACGGGTCTTTGATGGGGGGCCCGCTGGCCGACGGGGGCGCGACGGCTCGTTGACGGCGGTCCGCTGGGGGACCCGCTGGTTGGCGGGCGGTCGACGGCTCTTCGACGAGTGATCAGTGAGAGGCAGAGCGGCGAGGGGTGGCAGCCACAGGGGGCGCCTCAGGCCTGACATGCGAGCATGAGGCTACTGGCAGCGAGGCGGCGGAGCACGGTCGCCACTGAACAGACGGGGGCAAGGAACCTTCCGCCCGTCATCAGGCGCCCGCGCCGCTCCTTTTCAGCAGACCCGACCTGGCGCCACACGCTCCATCAACAAAAAGGCTGACCCCGCAGGCCAGCCTTTGACGAGGAAGGGCAGATGCCGTTTCCACGCTACGCCTGGGCGCTCCTGGGACGCCGACGGCTGATCGAGCCTCCCTTGCGACCGGCGGCCTGAGCCTCCTCGCTGGTCCACTTGTGCGCAGTGCCCAGAGCATGGGCTGCTTTCCCACCCTTGCTGGCGATCTCGCGCTTCTTCTCAGGACTCATCGAGGCAAAGCCGCGGCCACGACCTTTCTGTGTTTGCATGCTGTGCTCTCCTTTAGTTGTGCTTCGGTTACTAGTGGTGCTTCAGTTACCAATCGCAGACCACAGCCGGTCAGGCCAGCTGTGGTTGTTTTCATTCCTCTCTGCCTTGCAGCAGCAGGGTTCATTCCCTACTGTTAGGATAACAGGCACTCAGGCATAAGAACAAGTCAACAATACACGTCGCGCAAAGTTTTCAGCGTTCTCTAAGGTGGACCCGGCCCCTGCTCACAGCGGCAGACGCTGGCTACGAGCCGCTCAACGCTCCGATCCGCTGCGACGCTGCGTCAGGTCGCGGATCAGCTTCATCATGTCATCAATCGCAAAGGGCTTCTCCAGCAGGGTGACCCCCAGGCTCTGCAGTGCCTCGGGATCGGTAAAGGTCGCGGCGGTCGTTAAAATAATGGGGAGGAATTGATAGCGTGGTATCCTGCGAATCTCTTGAATGACCTGGGTGCCAGAGACCAGGCCTGGGAGAAGCCAGTCAACGATCAGTAGATCGGGGGACGGTGCCTGACTCTCCGCGGCTGCCACCAGGGCCTTCAAGCACGCCTCGGCAGTGGGATATACGGTGACACTGTGACCTTCGTCCTGCAGCACCAGCTGCAGCATCTCCTGAATGGCAGTATCATCTTCTAACAGGCTGATATGCATGGCCTCGCCCCTACCTTGATGGATGAAAATGACAATCACTCCAGGCACACTATAACAAACTGGACCGTACTTCGCAAGTAGGCATCAGGCTGCTCCAGCCGCTTTCCAGGAGGGTCACCACGCCTCCGCTCCGCTCACTGCTCCATCCTCTCCGCCACCGGCAGCGTAAACGTCACGCGCGTTCCCTCGCCTTCGCGGCTCTCCAGCTCGATGCTCCCTCCCAGCGCCTCAACCAGCTTGCGCGTAATGTAGAGGCCCAGTCCGACCCCCGGCACACAGCCGGCGACTGGCTGCTCCAGACGGCTGAACGGCTTGAAGAGCCGCGCCTGCTGCTCCGCTGAGATACCGATTCCCTCATCGCTGACGCTGATCCGAAGCCAGCGCTCCACCGCCACGCTCCGCCTCCGGGAGGCGGGACAGACCTCGATGCGCACCTCGATGCGCCCGCCATCGGGCGAGTACTTCACGGCGTTCTCCAGCAGATTGGTCAGAATCTGCTGGACCCTGTCGGCGTCGGCCCAGGCCGGCGGCAGCTGCTCCTCAACCATGCTGCACAGCCGGTACTTGCCCGGCGCCTCCCGCTCCACGCGCTGGCGAGTCAGCTCCACGACCCGCAGACAGAGCGCCGCCACGTCCAGACGGGCACACCGGAGCGCCAGGTGATTGGCGTGAATGCGCGAGATATCCAGCAGGTCGCCAGCCAGCGCCTCCAGATGACTGACCTGCTCCATGATGACTGTGAGATAGTGACGCTGCAGCTCGCCACTCAGGGCCGCTCCGCCCGGCTGCGGCTCACCCTCACCACCCCCGGTGACGTCGGCCAGCCCGTAGGCCTGCAGCAGGCCAGCATAGCCCTTGATGGCCGTCAACGGCGAGCGCAATTCATGGCTGACCATCGAGATAAACTCGTTCCTTACTTGATCCAGCTCGCTCTCTGGCTGGCCCCTTCCAGCATGCGCCACCACCGGCCCGCGGACCACCAGGGAGAGGGGGAGACGACCGGCCCGCGGAGAGAGCGAGGCCCGATACAGACGGCGCAGGCTGTGCTCTAGCTTCCTGGAGAGTCGCTGCAGGGCAGCGATGAGCACCGACCGCTCACCCGCACAGAAGGCCCCGCCGTGGGCATCGATGAGCAGGAGCAGCCCCAGCACGCCCGCCGGACGCTCCAGCGGCGCAACGGCGAGGCTGCGCACGCCGGGGCGGTTCAGGGTCCGTGGGATGCAGCCGCTGCACTGTAGACGCCCGCTCTGCAGGGCCATGTCAAGCAGGGCGCGTACCCATTCAGACTCCAGGAGGGCCAGCACTTCTTCGGCCCCATAACAACCGGCATAGCCCTGCTGTACGGGGATAAAGACATCAAGGAGGGGATGACGTAACGCCTCGTCGGGACAGCCTAGCAGCAGACCCGCCGCGCCACACTCCAGTAAGTCACGTACCTGCTGCACCAGCGCCTGAAAGTCTCCCTCTGTTGTCATGCTACCATTCCTCCCGCTTACACCACACGACTCCCAGGTTTCTTTTTCAGTATATGCCCGTTCACAAGAAGCGGGGGGAATAATCTGCCAGGTTCCCTGGCGCGCCTCTCTGGTCTGCGGGCCGGCCGGCCGGCCCCATCCGTCAGCGGGCCAGCCGGTCAATCCCGGAGCTGCCCTAGCTGACCATATCCTCGGTGAACCAGATCCAGCCGTTGGGCGCAACGTAGACCCCGATGCCAATGCGATGCAGGGTCGTACTGAAGAGGTGAATATGATGCCAGCCACTCGCTGGCTCATTGGCCATGCTCTCCTGGACGCTGTAGGCGCCTCCCCAGGGCGTTGGATAGGGACCGGCCAGGCCAATGTTCTCACCACAGTCGCTGAAGGTGAACCCCTCGTTGGCGATGCGTGTGCACTGGGGCAGCCCGTCAGGACAGGTATGGCTGAAGCCGCAGTGATACATGTTCCAGCTATGCAGACGGGCTCCCCCCGACAGGGTCTCGTTCCAGCTCAAGGGATAGAGACCACAGGCCGCGCGATCGCTATTGATCTGCTGAAAGAGCTTCTGCGTCAGCATGATCTCCTCAGCGGTCAGCGCCGGTGGCGTCCCATACGGGGCACTGCCTTTGCCTGTGACGGCGATCACGGCCGCGCTGGGCACCGCTCCCTGCGTGCTGGGCGCCGTGCCACCACAGGTGTGCACCTGGGCCGCTGTGCTCTGCGTAGGAGACCTGGTGGGAGTGACTGTGGCGTGCTGGCTGGGAATGACAATCGTCGTCGGCCCGGGATGCTGCTCAACGTCGCTGAGGGCATCGCCTGCCGGCGTCTGTGTGACCTGTGTGGCGCCCGGCTGCGCCTGCTGTCCATGCTGCTGCGCTGAACCACAGGCTACCAGCAGTACCAGCAGCAGGCAAGCCAGTCCAGATCGATATCTCTTGCTCACAGCGTTTCTTTCTCCCTCTGCCTGCCTGTATCCTTGACAGGGAAGAGTGTAGCATACCTTACATATGGACATAGAAATGCATCTTTTTTCTGGTACTTTCGGGTGAACCACCGGTGAAGAGCGGGCCTGGAGAATCTCACCCTTGACAGATCGCAATCGAAACAGGTAAGCTATAGGCAAGTGCAGTTTAAGCGCGGCGGGGCAAGATCAGCCTCGTTTGAACGCAAGCACTGATCCAGCAGTTCTGTAAGGCAAGCAGGTTCAAGCTGAGATGCAGCCACAACTGTTGCGTGGAACGATCATGAGCATGACCGTACGCCCTACCCCTACCATTGCGGTAGCCGGGGCAGGTAGGGCGTGTCGCTCTGCGTCTCCGTCGAGGCTGATCTCCGCTGACACGTCGGGTTCGGGGTCACACAAGAACGATCCATGATCTAGACCCTTCTCGCAGCGAACCAAGCTTCTCAGGGGAACAGGTGACATACCTGCTCCCCTCTTTTTATGCCCTGCAGCCTTTCAGGCGCCTCAGGAGAAAGACAAGGGAGGATTCCACACGATGGCACTGATCGAGGTGTCTCACCTGACAAAGCGCTTCAGAAGTCGCGAGCGCAGCGCCGGCCTGCGCGCCAGCATGGCAGCCCTGCTGGCGCCACGCTATCGCGAGCGCGAGGCCGTCAAAGCGCTCAGCTTCACCCTGGAAGCCGGCGAGACCCTGGCCTTCATCGGCCCCAACGGCGCCGGCAAATCCACCACCATTAAGATGCTGACCGGAATCCTCTTCCCTACCAGCGGCCAGGCGCGTGTCATGGGCTATGTCCCCTGGAAACAGCGGACGCAGCTGGCCTATCACATCGCCAGCGTCTTCGGACAGAAATCGCAGCTCTGGTACCACCTGCCACCACAGGATACCTTTAACCTGCTGGCTCACATCTATGAACTCGACATGCAGGCCTATCGCAAACGGCGCGATTTCCTGATCGAGGTCTTCGATATCGCCGCCTTTCTGCGCACGCCGGCCCGCAAGCTGAGCCTGGGCGAACGCATGCGCTGCGAGCTGGCCGCCGCTTTCCTGCACCAGCCGCGCATCGTCTTTCTGGACGAGCCAACCATCGGGCTGGACATCATCGCCAAACAGCGTATTCGCGAGCTGATCAGCTACCTGAACAGCGAGGAGCAGGTGACAGTCTTTCTGACCTCCCATGACGCCGGCGATATCGAGCAGGTCTGTCAACGCGCCATCGTCATCAACGACGGCCAGATCATCCTCGATACAGCGGTCGCCGATCTGAAGCACCAGTACCTGAAGACGAAAACCGTCGAGCTGCTGCTCCAGGAGCGCGCCGAGACCATCGTTCAGCGCGACAAGAAGGCGGCTCACCTGGCCCTGGATCTCCCGCTCAGCGAGAGTCTGCTGCAGGTCATCCAGGCCGAAGACCATCGTCTCCTGCTGGAGGTCAATACTGAGCGCCTCGCCCTCGATGCCCTGCTGAGCACGCTCATGCGCCGCGTCCACATCCTGGACATGACCATCTCCGACCCTCCGATGGAGACGATCATCGCCGCGATCTACCGCAACGCTGCAGCCGAGAGCGCTCCAGCGTCATCAATCAGCATACACTCAGGCAAGTGAAAGGAGAGCCCACCATGAGATCGCTGGAGATGGCCCTGCGCAGGAAGCGCGGAGGTCCGGGTCTGGCCCTGCGCAAATACCTGGCAGTGCTCCAGGTCAGCATGGCGAACAACCTGGCCTATCTGCTCGAGGTCTTCTTCCGTTCGCTCCTGCTGATTGTCCTGGTTTTCATTCTCAGCCAGCTCTGGGAGACGACCTTTGCTACGCGGGGCGTGCACCTGCTCGATGGCTTCAGCGTGAATGACATGATCTGGTACCTGGTGGCGACCGAGACCATCGCCACCTCCCAGCCAGCCATCACACGCACCATCGACCAGGAGGTGCGCTCCGGCCAGCTGGCCTATCTCCTGGGACGTCCCTGCAACTACGTCCTCTACCACTTCGCCAGCTATCTGGGCGAGCGGCTGACGCGCATCGCGATCAGTGGCCCCGTGGCGATCGTCCTGGCGCTGCTCTTCGTGGGGCTGCCTCACTTGAGCCTCTGGGGGATGCTGGTCTGGCCGCTGCTGGCTCTGCTGGCGATGACGCTGGAGTTTGTGATCCAGTTCAGTATCGGCCTGCTGGCCTTCTGGATTGAAGAGACCACCTCCTTCGCGCTCATCTTCAATCGCCTGACGCTGCTCTTCGGCGGCGTGCTGCTTCCCCTGAGCATCTTCCCGGAGCCGCTGCGCAGCATCACAGAGGCCCTCCCGTTCAGTGCCATCGCCTATGGACCGGCCCGCACGCTGGTGCACTTTGAGCCGGCCTTCTTCTGGACCCTGCTCGTCCGACAGCTCATCACTGTCCTGGTGCTGGGCCTCTTGCTGGCCCTGCTCTATCGCGCCGCGCTCCGGCGCACCAGTATCAACGGAGGGTGAGTCCATGCCGTCCGAACATGCTTCCGCCCGGGCTCTGGCCGCCGGGCGCGCGCTCCGGCCGCTGCGCTTTATCGGGGCCTACTTCATCGCCAACCTGCAGGCCGCCCTGGAGTACCGCGGCGCCTTCTGGCTGCAGGTGCTGACGATGAGTTTCACTGATAGTCTGTGGCTGAGCTTCTGGTGGCTCTACTTCCAGCGTTTCCCGCTGGTCAATGGCTGGCAGCAGACGGATATCGTCATCATCTGGGCGACCACCGCCTCTGGCTTCGGTCTGGCTTTCGCCCTCTGCGAGAACACAACGCGCCTGCCGCTCCTGATTACAAGCGGCGGCCTGGACGCCTACCTGACGATGCCGCGCAACGTCCTGCTACACCTCTGTGTGGCGAGCAGTGATCCCACAGCCTTCGGGGATATCCTCTTCGGTCTGGCGGCCTTCCTGCTGCTGCGTCCCTCAGTCGCCCAGCTGGGACTCTTTCTGCTGCTGAGCGGGCTGGTGGCGCTGATCTTCGTGGCCTTTACCGTGCTGCTGGGCGCGCTGGCCTTTTTCCTGGGCAACGTCGAGGGGCTGGCGCAGCAGCTCCTCAGTGCGCTGGTCTCCCTCAGCAGCTACCCGATGAACATCTTTCGTGGCACGGTGAAGCTCTTGCTCTTTACGCTCTTGCCGGCAGGCTTCATCTCCTTCGTGCCCCTGCAACTGCTGCGCCACTTCACCTGGCCGTTGCTGGCTGGCCTGGTGGGCTTCATCTTGCTCTTCAGCGCCGCTGCCGCCGCGCTCTTCTATGCGGGCCTCCGTCGCTATGAGAGCGGCAACCTGCTCGGCATGCAGAGCCGCTAGACACACACCAGGCGAACGGCCTTGATAGGGCGATGCTGTTCGCCTGGTGCCCTTTCTGCGCCAGCGCAGCAGACAGGCGCTCACCAGAGGTAGCGGTCGAGCCAGCGCAGCAGACGCTCCTCGCAATCGCGCTGGTGAGGCAGTTCGAGGAGGACATGATTCTCACGTGGATAGGTGACCAGCTCGACGGGGACCCGCCGCCGGCGCAGGGCGCGATAGAGGGCCCAGGCCTGGTTGAGCGGAACGCACTCATCCTCCTCGCCGTGCAGGATGAGGGTCGGCGTGGTGATCCGCGCGGCGTAGGTGATCGGGGAGCGCTCGCGATAGACCTCTGGCTGTTCCAGGGGATCGGCCTGCAGAAAGCGCAGATCAAAGTCAGGAATGTTGCTCTGCGCGTGGAAGCCATGCCAGTCGGTCAGGCCAGCCCCCACGACGGCGGCCTTGAAGCGGGTTGTCTGGGTGATGGCCCAGGCCGCCAGGAAGCCGCCATAGCTCCAGCCGACAATGGCGAGGCGCTCCCCATCGACCAGCCCCCGCGCAATGAGGGCGTCGACTCCAGCGAGGATGTCCTGAAAGTCCTTACCGCCCATATCGCCGACCACGGCATCGGCAAAGGCCACCCCCCGGCCGACGCTGCCACGTATGTTCGGGCGCAGCAGGGCATAGCCGGCCGTGGAGAGCGCCAGGCTCCATTCCCAGGCGAAGTCGTCGAGAAAGGCCCAGGTCGGGCCACCATGGACATAGACCACCAGGGGCGGGGCGCCTGTCCCCCTGGGCACGGCTGGCGGTGTGAAGAGTGCCTCGATGCGCCAGCCGTCGTCGCTCTCGTAGCTGATGCGTTCACTGCTGGGCAGCAGCCAGGTCTCCTCAGCCAGCGGATTGAGGCGCGTCAGACGGCGCCAGTGCACGCTGGGTCTGGCCTTCTTCTCATCGCGCAGCTCGCCGAAGTAGAGATCGCTCGGATGCACCTGCGAGGAGCGCTGCACGACGAAGCGGCGCAGATCGGAGCTGATGGCCAGGCGCGGCCAGGCGGTGTGCATCACGCAGTCCGCCTCCACGATCACGCGCTCGCCGCTGATCTCATCGAGGATGGCGATCTGCTGCGTCAGTCCGCTCCAGGCAGTGTAGAGCAGGCGGCGCCCGTCGGGGAACCAGCAACACCAGGCGGGGCTGCAGTCGATGCCCGGCGTCAGGTTGCGCGGCTCACCACCATCGAGCGCGAGCACGTAGAGATCGCCGCTGCCGTGGATCACGTCGCTCCATTCTCCGGAGACGTAGGCGATGCGGCGGCTGTCCGGCGACCAGGTGAGGGCGCTGGCCTGGTGCTGGAGCTGCGTCAGCCGGCGTACCGCCCCGCCGGCAGCGTCCACCAGGCCGATCTGCCCGCGATACCAGGCTGTCAGCTCGGGCTCATCCGAGTAGTAGAGCGCGAAGCGCCGGCCATCGGGCGACCAGCAGTATTCCCAGACGCTCACATTGTCGGGCGTCACCGGACGGGGGAGCCCTTCGTCGATGTGAATGCTCCAGAGGCGTGTGTAGCGCTCAGCTCCGGCCACTCGTGGATCACGCGCTGGCTCCTCGCCATCGGGCGAGAGGCAGGCGAGACGCTTGCTATCTGGCGCCCACTGCAGCTCGCTGGCTCCCCCCGGCAGGGTGGTCAACTGGCGCACCTCGCCACCATCGGCCTCGGCAAGATAGATCTGCGCTCGCCCCTCGCCTCCCAGCGGGCGCGCCAGAAAGGCCAGCAGGCGCCCATCGGGCGACCAGCGGGGGCAGCTCTGTTCCAGTTGCAGGTGTATCCCCTGCACGACCTGCCCCAGGGGAACAGGCTCCTGATCGCCAGCGGTTTCACACAGCCAGATGCGCCGGCGTAGGCGTACCTCGCCCGGCACGGCCTCCAGCAGGACAAAGGCCACGCGCCGACCATCGGGCGAGAGCGCCGGATCATCCACCCGCCGTAGATGGCGTACCTCGCCTGGTCGCACCGGCCGACGCTGCCCTCTCCCCAGGGCGGCCACGGTCGCTGATTGCCGGTCAGTAGAAGCAGCTTCGCTCACGAGAGGACTCCTTTGTAGACATGCCTTGCATCTCTGCCTATGTTATAGCCTCCTGGCCGACGCAACGCAAGTGGGAGGATGCAGGTCCTTCCGCCGCGCCCTCTACAGACAAGGGGGCGACGATTGTGAGAATGTCTGTTATTATTAGGAGAGAAGAGAACAGAGATCGGCATGCTCAGCCATCAAGGTGTTTTCCCATGTGGTACGAACTCTTTATCCTGCTCCAGCTCATGCGCGGCCCGGCGCATGGCTACCTGATCACCAAGATTATCAAGGACATCATCGGGCCCTACGCCACCCTCAGCCACGGTCGTCTCTACCCTCTGCTGGCCAGGCTGGAGCAGCAGGGGATGATTCAGGCTGTCTCTGGAGGGTCCAGCCAGCACGGCGACCGGCAATCGCGCGTCTATGAGATCACCGAGCCGGGACGCCAGCGCTTCCACCAGCTCATGCTGGATACCACCTCCAAGCTCGGCGAATACAGGCAGATCTTCGCTCACAAAGTCAGCGGCTTTGAATTCCTCACCCCTGCTGAGCGACTCTACCTGACGGAGCACTACTGCAGCTACTGTGAAGCCCACATTACCCACCTCTACACCGAGATCGAGGATCTGCTGAGCAGCATCGCCAGCAAAGCAAAGCGCTGGCCGCCAGAGCGGCTCGACGATACGCTGAACGTGATATCTCACTGGATCGAGCAGTGGAAGCTTGAGCTACAGTGGGGAGAACAGCTCCGAGAGCGCATTTTTCAGGAACAGCAGCAGCAGGAGCAGGCCGAGGCCGCTCCCGCTTCGTAGGAAGGAGGACAGGACAGAGCGCACCAGGGTGGCGAGGGCCGGCGCCACCGCAACGCCCCGCGCTCCGTGTTGCAGCGATCCATCGGATGCACCGTGGCGGACCCGCCAGCGCCTCAAGCCCAGACCACGCCCTCCCGCTCGGCTTCGCCAGTCGCAGCCGATCCGATGCGCCTGCCCTCAGCGCTACGGACCCGCCACCACCTCAGCGACCGCGCTGGTGTCGACCGCCGTCCCACTGCGATGCCGCCTACGAGATCCCGCCTCGATCCCGATCACCAGCAGCGTCAACAGGCAGCCCAGCGACGCCACCACGGCAGCCGCCCACCAGGTGATTGCGAAGGAGGCCATCACCTCACGTTTGAAGATCGCCGCAATCGCGTCACCCAGCTCCTGCAGGTGACTCCGCAAGGCCTCTCTCGCCGGACCCGGCGGCAGCACGTTCGCCAGCGGCCTCAGATCGACGGCCTCAGTGCCGGAGCCACCCGTCTGAGTCCCCTCTCCACCTCCCGTACTCGCCTGCCTCAGCTCCCTTTGCAGGCCCGCGCGCAGCGCAGGAGGCAACTGCTGATCCACCGCCACCAGGCGCACCGCACTCTGGCGCGCCTGATCCAGATGGCCCGTCAGCTGCCCGGTGAAGAGCGCAATCAAGACGGCCACCCCCAGCGCAAAGCCAACCTGGCGGAAGGTATTGAAAATGCCGCTGCCCACACCCAGTTGCGCACGCGGGACCTCGCTGAGGGCCAGCGCCGGAAAGCTCTGAAAGCAGAGCCCCATCCCCACACCGATCAGCACCACACGCCAGGTCACATCCAGCAGCGCCGCCGCCGGGTCAAGCCACGCCAGGAGAGCGAAGCCAACGGCCACCAGTAGCAGGCCAGTCAGGCCCATCAGCGCCGACGGCAGGCGGCGTCCAAAGGCCCCCATCAGCAGAGAGACCACCAGAGAGGCCAGCGGTAAGGGGACCAGAGCATAGGCCGCCCCGAGCTGATCATAGCCACGCAGGGCCGTGAAGTAGAGCACCAGAATGACAAACGCTCCCTGGATAGCGGTGCCAAAGAGCAAGTTCGCCACATTGGAGATCAGAAAACTGCGCACCGCGAAGAGGCGGAAATTGACGATCGGCTCACGCACACGGCTCTCCACCAGCGCAAAGAGCAGGAAAGCCACCAGCGTCAGCGCAAAGAGGCCCAGGATTGTCAGCGACGTCCAGCCCCAGGCGTTGCCCTCCATAATCGCCAGCACCAGGGCAAAGACCCCCAGGCTCAACGTCAGCAGCCCACCCCAATCCATATGGCGCGCAATCCCCTCCTGGCGCGTCTCCGGAACCCAGAGCCAGACCAGCACCAGCCCGACCAGACAGAACGGCAGATTCACATAGAAAATCCAGTTCCAGCCAACATTCTGCACAATCAGTCCCCCCAACACCGGCCCCAGAGCAGAGGCCAGGCCGGCAGCCGCCCCCCAGAGGCCAATCGCCGCACCGCGCTGTCGCGCCGGAAAGATCGCCACCAAAATAGCCAGGCTGACCGGATTGAGCACCGCCGCACCAATACCCTGCACGGCGCGAAATGCGATCAACCAGCCAATCGTCGGGGCCAGCCCGCACAGGAGCGACCCTAGCGAAAACACCGCCATCCCGGCGAGAAAGACCAGCTTCCGGCCAAAGAGATCCGCCAGCCGTCCGACCGTCACCAGCAGCACAGCGAAGACCAGATTATAGGCGTCCAGCACCCAGCCTGCCGTCGTCAGGTCGGTGTGTAACTGCTGGACAATCGTCGGCAGCGCAATCGTTACAATCGTCACATCCAGCAACGCCATAAACAGACCAAACATCATCGCCAGAAGGGCCAGCCAGGGATTGGCCAGCCTCCCGCCGCGCAGCCGATAGCGCGGACCTTCTCCACTGGCGAGCGCGACAGCGTCGGCCTGATATTCTCCCATGCCCTTGACTTGATGCTCCTGCGAACTCATTGGTTGTTACTCCTCCATGGTCCATTACGGACCTTTTCTATCTCTCCCCCCGGAGGCCTGCGGGTCATATGAAGACAGGTCACTATGACCTAGTATAAGTGCTCATTTCACAAAAGTCAATATATCGATACTCAAAAATTGCCATTTATATGAATATTTTTGGGAACATATATCTCATAGTGACCTATCAGCTGACTGGCTGGCGCTGGCAGGGGGTTCCTGGGGAACCCTCTCGCGAAACGCTGCGCCACATGCGATACTGTAAGCGTAGTAGAGGAGCGATCCCATGCCAGAGCTGCCCGGCGCAGGGCCACAACAGGTGCGCGCTCCACGCCAGGCCTCAACGACGTACACGCCCGTCCTGTAAGGAGGAGAACGCATGAGTAGCCATGCCTACACCCGAGGACTGCATGACCTTGGCAACCATCTCTATGCCTATCTCCAGCCGCCCGGCACCTGGGGACTGAGCAACAGCGGCCTGATCAGTGACGGCCAGGCCACCCTGCTGGTCGACACACTCTTCGATCTCAAGCTCACCGCTGAGATGCTGGAGGCCATGAGACGGGCCGTTCCGGCGGCAGCCCGGATCGGCACTGTCGTCAATACCCACGCCAATGGCGACCACTGCTACGGCAATCAACTCGTTGCCAATGCCCGGATCATTGCCTCCGAGCGGGCGCACGCCGAAATGCAGCAGGTCACGCCCGAGCGCTTCGCCGCCCTCATCGCCCAGGCGGCCAGCCTGCCACAGCTCCAGCGCTTCGTACAGCACGCCTTCGGCGCCTTCGACTTCAGTAACATCACGCTGACCCTGCCCAGCCAGACCTTCAGTGGCGAGCTGACCCTGCATGTCGGCAGCAAAGAGGTGCGCCTGATCGAGGTCGGCCCCGCCCATACGCTCGGTGACATCCTGGTCTATGTCCCTGACGAGCGCGTTCTCTTCAGCGGGGATATTCTCTTCATCGGCGGCCACCCGATCATGTGGGCAGGTCCTACGGCTAACTGGCTGCGAGCCTGTGACCTGATCCTGGCGCTGGACCTCACCACCATCGTCCCCGGCCATGGTCCGATTACCGATAAGCAGGGCGTCGCCGAGGTCAAGGGCTACCTGCAGTATATCTACGACGAGGCTCGCAAGCGCTACGAGGCGGGCATGTCGGCCTTTGAAGCCGCCCGCGATATCCCCCTGGATCGCTATGCCACCTGGCACGATGGCGAGCGCATCGCTGTGAACGTGGCCACGATCTATCGTGAACTCAGCGGCGATCAGAACCCGCCAGAGATCCCGCTGCTCTTCGCTAGTATGGCCGCCCTGGCTTCCTGAGGTCTTCAGAGCGAGCGAGCTACGTCAGGATGACAGAGCAAGGTGACCTGGAAAGAAAGAGGTGCGTCCGTGAAACTGGTAACGTATGTGACCGCTGAACAAACACCCCGCGAGGCTGGCCGCGTTGGCGTCCTGCTGGACGATCTCGTGCTCGATGTAGAGGCGCTGGGCCGCTGGGCGGCGCGCCTTGAGACAGCCCTGGCGCGGGAGGAGAGCCTGCGTCCTCTGCCGGCCAGCATGCTGGAGCTGCTGCAACAGGGTCCAGTGGCACAGGCTCACCTGCGGGAGGCGCTGGCTCTGGCAGCACAGGCTGATGGCGAAACGCTGCAGGCCGAGGCGGGGCTGGCCTACCGTCTGGAGCAGCTCGCCCTGCGCCCGCCTGTGCCTGCACCGCCAACGATACGCGACTTTTTCTCCTTCGAGGCCCATGTGCGCAACGCCCGTGCGCGTAACGGCCTGACTGTGCCTCAACAGTGGTACGAGATTCCTGTCTTCTACTTCTCGAACACTTCCGCCCTCTATGGGCATCACGAGACGATCCCCTACCCACGGCTGAGCCAGGCCCTTGACTATGAACTCGAGATGGCCGCGGTCATCGGTCGCGAGGGAGAGGACATCCCGGCGTCTGAGGCCCCAGACTATATCGCCGGGTACATGATCATGAATGATTGGAGCGCACGCGACCTCCAGATGCAGGAGATGGCCGTGCAACTGGGACCCGCCAAGGGCAAGGACTTCGCGATCTCCTTTGGACCCTGGCTGGTCACTCCCGACGAGCTGACCGCCCGACGCCTGGACACTGGCGCCCTTGAACGCTTCGACCTGACCATGCGCGCACGTGTCAACGGCACGCTGCTTACGACAGCCAGCTTCAAGGACATCTACTATACCTTCCCGCAGATGATCGAGCGCGCCTCGCAGCACGTGCGTCTGCGCCCCGGCGATATCATCGGCTCGGGAACGTGCGGCGGAGGCTGCCTGCTTGAGCTCGGGCCAGAACGCCACCGCTGGCTGACCGTCGGCGACCGCGTCGAGCTGGAGATCGAGTGCCTGGGCCTTCTGAGCAATACTGTGGGCACTCCCCGCAGGTAGATGCCCGCTGGCAGAGGGCTGCTGGCTGCCGCTCTCTCGCTCGGCACGGCCGGGTGAGTGGCCAGTCGCTGCACTCCTCCACGAGGGGAGCAGAGCTGGTGGCTCACCTGGCTGCGAGTGCGCAGGCTGTCCCAGATGCCTCGAGAGAGCCGTCAGCTCTCTCTGCTCCTGCGATGAGGATGCTGCGCCGAGTCGTGAGTCCGACGCGGTAGTGGCGGCAGATACGGCGGCGGCGCCTGCAGATGCTCAGGCTGGTGGGCTGGCTCATCGCGGGCCAGTTCTTCCAGCACCTCATTGCGCTGTTCTCGATCGCTGATGGCCCTGGCAAAGCGGACGCGCAGACAGATCCGCTCGATCTCCAGTGTGGTCAGGCGCAGCTCCTCCAGGCGATTCTCCATCTCTTCGCGCGCCCCATCGCGCACCTTGATCAGTTTGCCAATCAGGCCAATCGCCAGCGTGGCGATGGAGACCAGCGAGCCCCCCATCAAGGAGGCTCTGAAGGCAACTACCAGGGCAGCAATCACGCAGAGCCAGATAATGACTCTGGTTTCATAAAAAATGATGTGGTTGGTGCGCCGCATATCCTCATAGTCAGCTTTCAGCAACTGATAAAAGTCAGCCAGATGATCCGGGAAGTACTCAAGCGGTTCAGAGGAGATGTCTACTGGCTCGGAGCGGGGAGCCTCGTGATTCGCCTGGCGGAACTCATCCTCGGGCGATTCCTGCCCCTGCTCTGCCGATTGGTCACGCATAACAACCCCCAGCCCAGCAATACACAGGTTGCGATACAGCATAGCACTTCGATACTTCTTGCTCTCTCGTTTTACAGGGATTGATCATAAGAGAGATTTATTCACACATATGATCGATGGATTTCATTTTATGACGGAGAATGGCCTCTATAGCCTCTCCTCTCTTTTGAGCATCCATAATTTCATAAGCCCTGAATAGCTCCAGATATATAGTATAAAGATCATTCAGCCTCTGTATGTTATTACGCAGTTCATGCTGATATTTTGCATGCAAACGGTGCAGCAGCAGGGTCATCGTTACGGCCAGTGATGCACCCGCCACGACAACCTCCAGGGGAGCGGCAACAAAGAGGCTGGCGATACTGATGCCCAGCAGCAGGATGCTCACAGGCAGCAGGCCCATGACCGAGCGGCGGGCCAGAGCATGTCGCCGGCAGAGATGACAATGGCGGGTCCTTAAACGCTGATAGCAGCGATCCAGCTCGTTCATGTAATCTTCGGCCAGATCATAGCAGACGATCCCTGTCTGCTCGTCACTGCCGACGAACAGAGAGCTTCGCTCAGGCATCAGGGCGGCACGCGGTCTGGCTGCGTTTTCTTCCCTGGATGCATCGGTCTCGCGAAAACGTGTACCCATCAGTGCCTCCTCCCTCCGAGGTTGAGAAGTCGCAAGAAGCTGCAGATTACCTTAGTTTCCATTATAAGCGAGAAACGAAGCTAAAGTTCTCGATACTCACGCAGTGGCAGCCAGAGGAGATGGGGGGCAGCAGGTGGAAAGGGGTTGCGCCAGGCGTGGCTGGCTGGCTGGCCTCGAGCAAAGGCGAGGCGGCCTCCAGCTAGCTCAGCAAGCCCCAGGGCTTGACACGCCGACGAGCCTTCTGCGCCTCCTGATAGTGGCCAAGCAGCTCATAGATCTCGGCCTTCAGGGTCCAGGCGCGCGCATAGCTTCGGTCCAGCTCAGTCGCCTCATTGAGGGCATCGAGGGCTGCGCGATGATGTCCAAGGCGAATCAAGGCCTCGGCCTTGTTGCACCAGGCCACAACGCTGCGCGGATTCACGAGGAGGGCGCGCGTATAAGCCTCGACGGCGCCGCCAAAATCGTGCAGTGCCGAGCGCGCGTTCCCCAGGCCATTCCAGGCATGAAAGCTATTGGGATCATAGGCCAGCGCCTGCTCATAGGAGGTCAGTGCTTCGGTGGTCAGCCCCATATCAAGCTGCGCGTCCGCCTTGCCGTTCCAGGCGGCCACATAGTGGGGATCAAGCACCAGGGCCCGCTCAAAATGCACCAGCGCCTGCTGATAGCGCTGCAGGCGCTGCAGGGCCAGACCAGCGCTCACCCAGACGATGGCGTTCTCAGGATCAATCTCGGTGGCGCGCTGGAAGGCCTCGTAGGCCTTGCGATAGTTCCCCTGATTGTAGAGAGCAGTGCCCTTGCCATTCCAGGCATGGAAGTTGCGCGGCGCGAGCTGCAGAGCCTCCTCATAGGCTCGCAGCGCCTGTGCATAATGCTGCTGTCTGAGCAACTGATCCCCTTCCTGGCACTTCTCACGCGCGCTGGCACTGCTCCCTGGCGTGCTCCGTACCTCCTGATGCACAGGCGCCTCGGGCTTGCCAGTATGGCTGTACGCTACTCCACCTGAGGGTGTGTAGGTCACACGCCGGCTCTGCAGGGGGACACGCACCTCCTCTGGAGGACGCACCACCGGCTGGCGCGCCGTGGTGCCAACTGGCAGGGAGCGATCAAAGAAGTACTGGAACTCCTGCATGCTGCTATAGCGCTCCTCAGGCCGGGGGGAGAGGGCGCGCAGTAGTACCTCGTCCAGCTCCGGAGGCAACTCAGCGTTCAGCGAGGTTGGGAGCGGAATGGTACCGCTCAGGGGATCATGTGGATGATAACCAGTAAGCATCTCGTAGAGGACAACCGCACAACCATACTGATCGCTGCGCGGGTCCACGATCCCGCTGGCCTGCTCAGGAGCCATGTAACCAACTGTGCCACGCACCGTGACCGTCATCCCAACCTGCACGCCCGGCTCGAGCGAGCGCGCAATGCCGAAATCGGTAATGACCAGGCGGTGATCCTCCTGATGGATCAAAATATTCTCTGGCTTGATATCGCGATGGATCACTGGACGTGGCCGCGTATGCGCATAATGGAGCGCCGAGACCAGCTGATGAAAATGGTGCACCGTCTCCCTGAGCGGGAGCGGCCCGGCGGCAGCCGCCAGACGTGTGCGCAGCGAGCCTGCAGTGTAGAGCGGCATGATCAGAAAGACCCCCGGGCCGTCGCGACCATAGTCGAGCACGGGCGCAATATTGGGGTGGTCGAGCGCCGCCGCAATGCGCGCCTCGCGCAGAAAATTCTCACGTTCGCTCGTCGTGGTCTTGCTGGGCAAGAGCAGCTTGATCGCGACATAGCGCGACAGATTCTGATCGATGCCGCGAAAGACGGCCGCATAGCCCCCCTTGCTGATCAAGGCATCCACCACATAGCGCCCGGCAAGCGCTGTGCCCAGCAGGGGTAGAGCGCAGGCCCGGCAAAAAAGTTCATGATCGCGGTTCTCGTATCCACAATCATCCAGATCGGCGCAGCGTCGCATGCCCTCCTCCTCTGAAATAGAATCCAGGCTACTCCTTGCGCAACGCTGCCTGTTGTTCCAGGGAGCGTACCCACTCCTGACAGGAGCGTGCCTCCTCTGTACGCCCCAGCCGTTCCAGCACAACCGCCTTGTTGTGCCAGGCATCTGGCTCCTCGGGAGCAAAGGCGGTGGCCTGGTCCAGGGCGGCCAGCGCCTCCTCCAGACGGCCCAGCGCGAAGAGCGACAGTCCCTTATTGTTCCAGGCGGCAATATAATGGGCGTCGAGGGCCAATGCGCGATCAAAGGCTTCCAGGGCTTCCTGGTAACGCCCCAGTTCGTGTAGCAGGCTGCCTTTGTTATACCACGCCGAAATCAAACCGTCATCATAGTGGAGCGCGTGATCATAGGACTCCAGGGCATCCTCGTACATGCGCAGCGCAGCCAGGACGTTTCCTCGATTATACCATGCGCCGGCCAGGGTTGGATCAAGCTCCAGGGTCTCATCGTAAGCTACAAGGGCCTCCGCATAGCGCCGCAGATCGCGCAGATCGTTCGCCTTATCGAAATGGAAGAGAGCATTCTGCGGATCCAGTTGCAGTGCGCGTTCATGGAGAGGCAGGGCCTGATCCGCCTGTTTGAGGCGTCGCAGGATATTGCCTTTGATATCCCAGAGCGAGGCCTGATTGCTATCGAGATCCAGGGCGCGCTCGACAGCGATCAGGGCCTCCTCGTAGCGCTGGAGGCTGTAGAGCGTATCGCTCATCGCCTGCCAGATCACACTCTGGCTCGGGTCGAGCACCAGCGCGCGATCGAAGGCCAGCAGGGCCTCCTCAGGACGATTCTGCTCGGCCAGCGCCATGCCCCGCCCACTCCAGGCGAAGGCCGAGGAGGGATCCAGGGCCAGCGCGCGGTCATAGCAACGCATCTCCTCGTCATAGCGCCCGAGCTCGTGCAGTACGCTGGCCCGCGAGTTCCACAGCTCAGGATCGTCAGGGCGCAGGGTCAACGCATAGTCATAGGCCCGCAGGGCCTCCTCGGGCCGTCCGAGCAGCATCAGCGTCGCCCCCTTGCCAATCCAGGCGTCAGCAGGCGCCCCCTCCAGGCGAATGGCCGCTTCATAGGCAGCCAGCGCCTCCTGGTAGCGCTTCTGCTCGTAGGCCACATTGGCCTCAGCCAGCCAGTTGCGTACACCGGCGGTCGTTGTCTGCCGGGCCGGTGGAGCACTCGCTGGCGCCGGCGTGCGCATGACGATGGCTGGATGGCGCTCCGTGCGCACGTCCTCCTCGACCAGCTCGGGAGCCTGCACCACCGCCTCCGTCTCGGGCCTGAAGAGATCCCTCCCCACCCGGACCGTCATCTGTGGCTTGAACTGCCTCCCGGCGTTCTGCGTCGGATCAAACTCCGTCTTGATGAGGAACGCCACCGGACCATCCTGGCCATAATCGGTGACGCGAATGCTCCCTGGCTCATTGACATGGCTGGAGAGCGAGCGTGCCAGCTCTGCATCCTGCAGGAATTCCTCGCGCTCTCGCGCCGTCGTCTCACGCGGGCGCAAGATACGTACAGTGACTGGCAGACCTCGGTGATGATCCAGGGCGCGCAACGTGACCGTCTGACGATCCCTGCTCTGCAAATCCATGATCTCATAGCGCCCCAGCAGGAATGATCCCCGGGTGGGAATCCCACAGCGAGCACAAAAACGCGCTTTCTCTGGATTCTGATAACCGCAACTCTCAGCGTCCAAACAGCCCCCCATGGGCCTCCTCCCTGCTCAGCACATAGTTTTGAGATGCTCCATAGATACAGGTACACATGATAGAAATGGCGAGAAAACAGCACACGGGACCTCGACTTACTCTAACGAAAAGGTCCCTGCTCTGTCAATATAACGTTTCGGCATGCACTTCCCATCATACCACAAAGCTCGGGGGAGCGGCGCTCAACGGCCAGTTTCGTCTGTCCACTCCTTCCCCCCTGGCCTCTTGTCTTCGCGCTGTCTACGTGCCATAATGAAAGCGGCTCAGCACATTTGCTGTGGCCGTCACCAGGATGGATACTCTATAGTAAGGGCAAAGACCGGCCTTTCTCTATCCAAACGAAACGAGAGTCTACCATGTCTGGTGATCTACTGGAACAGGATGATAGCGCTATGACGATGCATTCTGCGACAGGTGCAGTCAATGGCGATCATGAGGAACAGAGAGTGATTCGCGTCCTCCTTGCAGACGACCACGCCCTGGTACGCGAAGGCACCCGCCGCCTGCTGGAAGCCGAGAGCGATGTCGAGGTGGTGGCTGAGGCTGCCAGCGGGGAGGAGGCCGTGGCTGCGGCTGAACGGGTGAACCCTGACATTGCCATCATGGATATCGCTATGCCGGGCATGGGCGGCATCGAGGCGACTCGTAAGATCAAGGCCTGCTGCCCCAAAACCGCTGTCCTGGTGCTATCCGCCTACGACGATGAGCAGTACTTGATCGCCCTGCTGGAGGCAGGTGCAGCCGGATTCCTCTTGAAAAACGTCCACGGACAGGAGCTGGTGAACGCCGTCCGCGCGGTGGCACGCGGCGAGTCGGTTCTGCAACCCTCTCTGACCGAGAAGATGATGCGTCGCCTGACCTACCGTACCCATCCAACGCAGCGCTCCTCCGATCTGCTCAGCGAGCGCGAATTCGACGTCCTGCGGCTGGCGGCCCGCGGGCTGCCCAATAAAGAAATCGCTCGCCGCATGGGCCTGAGCATCCGCACTGTCCACAGCCACCTGGCGAACATCTTTCAGAAGATGCAGGTCGGCTCACGCACAGAGGCCGTCCTGCAGGCACTGCGACAGGGTATGATCTCGTTGCAGGATACCTACGATTCACCATGACGATGAGAGACAGGCAAGCGCACGCCTCGCTGCTCAGATTCCTGGTCATCGCTTTATCACTGGCTGTCACGTTGCTGCTCCTGATCTGGTCGATCAGGAACTATCGACCAGCACCGAACTTTTATGGTCCGCGCGCCATCTATAGCCTGGTCGCTCTGACCTCCTTGATCGCTCTCCTGGGGCGCCTCTCCCTGCTGCGCCTCCTCAAGTCAGAGCTTGCTCACCCGGAGAGTACGCGCCAGCAGGTCCTGGACACCTGGCGGCCGCTCTTCCTCTTTGACATCACTGCTCCCTTCTACCTGGCCGCCAGTGTCCTGATCAGCGTCTCGGCTGCCGTCATTACCGCTATCATCACGCAGCTCGTCTTGCAGGCCTATACTCTCCTGCGTGGCTTTATCTCCTGGAGTGAGGCCTCTTACCGCGTGGCCAGTACAGCGCTGATGGTCTTTATCGTCGGCACTATCTATACCTGGATCTCTGGTAATGCCCACTTGCCGCTGAGCCACACTGGCCGCCTGACAGAGACCAGCGAGCTGCTCGGCAGTGTGCTGGCCGCGATCGTGATGATGGCTTTGATCAGCCTCATCTCCCTTCCTCTGCTGACTCGCTTCCAATGGTCGCGGCTGAGTCATTCCTGGCGGTCCTACCTGACTTCTCCCTTTCTGCGCTTCCAGGCCCTGGTTCTGAGCGTGGGACCGCTCCTGCCTGTGGTGGACATCTTTGACGATGCTGCGGCTGAGCTCGCCTGGTTCTTCTTTCTCGTGCCGCTGTTCGCGATCTACTATCTGGCTCTGGTCAGTACACGCCTGAGTATCCAGACCAATGAGCTGCAGCATACACTCGAGGACCTCCGCAGTGCCCGGCGCCGCCAGGATGAACTGCGCGACTACGCCTCCCTGATCACGCGCGTGCAGGAAGAGGAGCGCCGGCGGCTGGCACGCGAGCTGCATGACGACACCGCTCAGGCTTTGATCGCCCTCTCGCTGGGATTGGACGGCCTGGGACGGGCTATGCGCCAGCTTCAATTGCCACAGAAAGATCTTGAATGGCACGCCAGTCTGCAGAACCTGGCTGATCGTACGCTGGAGGGGGTACGCCGCGCCTGTCGTGATCTGCGCCCTTCGGTTCTCGACGACCTGGGTCTGCATGCTGCTCTCGAATGGCTCAGTGACAGCTCTGCTGAACGCGGGGTGCCCTGTGCCTTTATCTGCTCTGGCGATCCACATCCAACCTCGCCAGAGGCGGAAATCGCTATCTTCCGTATTGTTCAGGAGGCCCTCTCGAACGTCTGGCGCCACTCCGAGGCCAGCCAGGCTTTTGTGGCTCTGCACTACCTGTCTGATCACCTTATCGTCAGGGTGAGTGACAACGGCCGTGGCTTCCTTCTTCACCAGAATAGCCACGAAGCCGGCCACGGCTCTCAGGGGGGCCTGGGCCTCCTCGGCATGCGTGAGCGCGCCGCACTGATCGGGGCAACCCTATCTATCGATTCGGCCCCCGGCAAGGGCTGCACTGTCACGCTCTCCTTGCCCTTTTGAGGTCCTTCGCAGATGGTAGGTAGTTCTGCTGATGCATTTCACCCGGCAATAACGCATAGTAATAACTGGGCAGAGTTCATGGATGGTTCCGTGGACGTGGAAGCTTACTGATGGGTGCTGGGTGGTCGGTATGCTCTAGTCAGGGACCGGGACCTGGCTACGGGGGCCAAGACTACCGATCCACCCAGCACCGAGGCTCGAAGCGGTCTGTGTGTCCGTTGCGGGTCTGAAACGAGTAGCATCTTTGTCTCTCCGTGCGGTGTTCACTCTTCGTTGTGTAAGCTTCTATCGGACACATCGGCTATCCTGGACCCCTGCCCTCTCTTTCTGCGATTGCCATCCTGGTCACATACTCACTCTCTCCGACTGCATCTTTCCACCTCGTCGCTCCCTTGCCATACGGTCAGGTTCTACGCAGGGCTCCCTGGGAACCTGTCCCTACGCCGCTCTTTGCTTGCCCTGACTCTTGCCTATCCTTTATAATTAAGCTGGAGATGATTTTCGATCCCGTCACAGTCAGGCCAGAACAACCGACCGGCGTAGGGGCGGCAGACACCTCAGCGAACAGCTCTCACGTCGAGGTCCTCCCCTACCGTTTCCCCAATACTTTAGAACCAGAGGACAGAACACGATGACAACGCATAACGATGCCTTTCATGCCCGCTCGACGTTGAGCGGAAGCTACGGCACAGTATACTACTACCAGATCGGGGCGCTTGCCAGGCAAGGTGTGGAGCTGGAGCACCTGCCTTTCACCGTGAAGATTCTGCTGGAAAACCTGCTGCGCCATCTGGATGACGAACTGGTGACTGCCGAGACCGTGCTGGCGCTGGCACGCTGGCAGCCCGGCCAGGCCGCTGCCAGTGAGCAGGAGTTTCCTTTCATGCCCGCCCGCGTCCTGTTGCAGGACTTCACGGGTGTACCGGCCGTCGCCGACCTGGCCGCCATGCGCTCCGCCGTCGCGCGTATGGGAGGCGATCCTCAGAAGATCAATCCACTGGTGCCGGCCGACCTGGTCATCGATCACTCGGTCCAGGTCGACGCCTTTGGCTCAATACTCGCCTTCGGGCGGAACGTTGAGCGTGAATACGAGCGCAATAGCGAGCGCTACGCCCTGTTGCGCTGGGCTCAGCAGGCCTTCAACAACTTCCGGGTCGTTCCTCCGGGCACTGGCATCGTTCACCAGGTCAACCTGGAATATCTGGCTTCGGTCGTCATGACTGGCACCACGAATGGCGACCGTGTCGCCTTCCCCGATACGCTCGTGGGCACTGATTCGCACACCACGATGATCAACGGGCTCGGCGTTCTCGGCTGGGGCGTCGGTGGCATCGAGGCCGAGGCCGTCCTGCTTGGACAGCCTCTCTACCTGCTCACTCCCGAAGTGATCGGCGTGCGCATCTTCGGCTCTCTCCCTGAAGGGTCAACCGCCACTGACCTGGTCTTGACGGTGACACAGATGCTCCGCAAACGTGGAGTCGTTGGCAAATTTGTCGAGTTTACCGGCCCCGGTCTGCGCTATCTCTCGCTCGCCGACCGCGCAACGATCTCCAATATGTCGCCGGAGTTCGGCGCCACGGCCACCCTTTTCCCGGTGGATGAGGAGACCCTGCGCTATCTGCGCAGCACCGGGCGCGACGCTGAGCTGGTCGAGCTGGTCGAGCACTACACGAAAGCTCAGGGCCTTTTCCGTAGCGACGAGACTCCCCAGCCACGCTTTGACGATCTGCTGGAGCTGGATCTGGCCACTATCGAGCCGAGCCTGGCCGGCCCGCGCCGCCCGCAGGACCGTGTGCCCCTCCCGAAGGTGGGACAGGTCTTCCGCGAGACCTACGCCGACCGCATCGGCAGCAATGGTAGCAATGGCCACCAGCGTGCCGCTGAGGTCACGATCGGGGAGACCCAGACGACTGTCAGCGATGGTTCGGTCGCGATTGCGGCGATTACCAGTTGCACGAATACCTCCAACCCGTCGGTGATGGTTGCCGCAGGTCTGCTGGCCAAGCATGCCGTTGAGCGCGGTCTGAGCGTGAAACCTACTGTCAAGACAAGCCTGGCCCCAGGCTCACGGGCGGTGATCGACTATCTGGAAAGCGCCGAGCTTCTGCCTTACCTGGAGGCTCTGCGCTTTCACCTGGTGGGCTACGGCTGTACAACGTGTATTGCGGAAGGAACGCCAGTGCTGCTTGCCAATGGCACTGCGCGGCGCATTGAGCAGATGCCTCGCTTCGGTGGTGCCGCACTCCTGGCTCCCACGACGGACGGCAGGCTGGGTAAAGCCACGCAGGCCGAGATGATGGTTCAGGGTGAGCGCGAGTGTGTTGCGCTCGTCCTGCAAGACGGGCGCGAGCTGGTCTGTACTCCCGACCATCAGATTCTCTGCGCAGATGGGCGCTGGGTGCGCGCTGATCAGCTCGTGCCGGGCCTGGATCGCGTCGTGGTTGGCCTGGAGGCACCGTTGGATGAGCCGGGGGACGACGAAGTCGGTTATACGCTGCATGTGGGCAGCCTGACGTTCACGATGGAGACGCCACATGAGCGTTCGCGCCTGCTGGCTTTCGCGCGCCTGCTCGGCCATCTGCTGAGCAAGGACTCAATCAGTCTCTCTGGGCAGGGGCGGATGTACGTCGAGCAGGCTCTGGACCGCGAGACGGTCCTCGACGATGTAGAGCTGCTTACTGGCTGCCGTCCTGTAGCAAGGCGCTACGACGAGAGAAAGTGGGTTATTGTACTGCCGAAACCACTTATCGAGGCCATCGGTTCGCTCTCAGGCGTACGCACCGAGTGGCGCACTCAGCAAGTGCCGGCGCTCCCAGCTTTCGTGCTGGATGAGAACTGCCCGCGAGCAGTGGTGCGAGAGTTCCTGGGCGGACTCTTCGGCGCGGACGGCCATGCACCCGTCCTGCATCGCTGGGGCCAGAGTGAAGAGGAGTCAACGCTTGAGCCACCTGCCTACTCCCAGAGGGGGACACCGGCGCAGGTGGGTACGCTCAAGCAGACGATGTACGATCTGCTCCGCCTGCTGGCACGCTGTGGGGTGAAGACTGAGGGAGCCAACATCTATGAGTATCCTACGCGCCGCTCTGCTTCCTCTTATCAGGCAGCGCAGAACGGCATCCCGCGCATCGAGGTTCGCCTGGAGCTTCCAGATGGCCTCTCGTTCGTGGAGCGCGTGGGATTCCGCTACTGTATGGAGAAGACTCTCCGCGCCAGCGCTGCGGCGGTCTACTGGCGCCTGGTGGACCAGATTCGCCGGCAGCGACTCTGGATGGCGAAGCGCCTGGAGGCGGTGCACGAGGAGGACCGCGTGCTATCGAGAACGAGAGCGCGCAGGCAAGGAGCGGTGGAGCTGATGGAACGCGAACCGGTGGTCTTCCCTCACTACGCGCTACTGTGGGGCCTCGACCGCCTTTCGCGGCAGCCGCAGGAGACAGCGGGCAAGTTCCAGCGGCTGCATAGGGATGCCTGCGATGTTCCATCTCCCGTCGAGTTGTTCAATGATATTGGCGCGCGCGAGTGGTTCGCCTTGTTGCTTCCACATGCGGAAGCTGGGACTGCGAAACGCTCTTGTATAGAGCAGGATGCGCGCACGCTGCCAACGTTTACGCTCCAGGTAGTGGAACGGCGATCAGCGGGCAGGCGCCCGGTGTTCGATCTGGCGGTGAATGATCTGCACGCCTTCGTGGCGGGCACAGTTGCGGTCCACAATTGCATCGGGAATAGCGGTCCATTGCCCGAACCGGTTGCTAACGCCGTGCAGGAGCATGATCTGGTGGTCGCTGCCGTGCTTAGCGGGAATCGCAACTTTGAGGGGCGCATTCATCCGCAGGTGCGCGCCAGCTTCCTGGCTTCGCCGCCGCTGGTGGTCGCCTACGCGCTGGCCGGAACGGTTAATCTCGATCTGACAACGGACCCCATCGGCTTCGATGCGAACGGCGACCCGGTCTACTTGCGCGAGATCTGGCCCACGCAGGAGGAGATCAATGCGGTCGTCAGTCGCGCGATCTCGCCTGACCTCTTCAAGAAGAACTACAGCCATGTCTTTGACGGCGATGAGCACTGGCGCTCCCTCAGCAACTCGACGGGCGCGCTCTTTGCCTGGGACCCGAACTCGACCTATATCCAGGAGCCTCCCTTCTTCAAGGAGATGGCCCTTGAGCCGCCACCGCTGCAGGGCATCCATGGGGCGCGCGTGCTGGTCATGCTCGATGACTCGATCACTACTGACCACATCTCTCCGGCTGGCAGCTTCTCACCAGCCAGTCCGGCAGGCCAGTACCTGCTGGCTCGGGGTGTGGAGCGACGCGACTTCAATACCTACGGGGCACGTCGGGGAAACCACGAGATCATGGTGCGCGGCACCTTTGCGAACATTCGTCTGCGCAACCGTCTGGTTGAAGGCAAGGAGGGCTACTATACCCTCCACCTGCCCGATGGCGAGGAGATGACCATCTACGACGCCTCCATGCGCTACCAGCAGGAGGGCGTGCCCTTGCTGGTGATTGCCGGGAAGGAGTATGGGTCAGGCTCTTCGCGCGACTGGGCTGCCAAGGGACCTCTGCTGCTGGGTGTGCGCGCGGTGATCGCTGAGAGCTTCGAGCGGATCCACCGCAGTAACCTGGTCGGTATGGGGATTCTCCCGCTCCAGTTCCTGCCGGGTGAAAACAAAGAGTCGCTCGGCCTGACGGGACACGAGGTCTACGACATTGTGGGTATCGAAGCGGGTCTGCACCCGCATCAGCAGGTCACTGTGCGCGTGACCCGGTCGGATGGCTCTTCCTTCAGCTTTGAGACGCTCGTGCGCCTGGATAGCAAGGTGGATGTGACCTACTATGAGAACGGCGGCATTCTGCCGACGGTCCTGCGACGCTTGATGCAGGCCTGACAGCATAGAAAAGAGCGCGGGGTGAGGTCCACTGACAGCCGGCTCAAACCGGCGGCGGGCCTCGTCCCGACGCTTCCCTGGCAGACTCCAGGGCGGCTGATGCGCTCTTCCCTCTTACCCGCCCGGCTTACCGTAGAGCGGCCCTCCCTGAAAATCCAGACCGATATATGGTTCATCACCCACGACCCAGGCGTCATGACCCGGAGGAATCAAGGCGATATCGCCTGGCCCGATCTCCTGCTCGCTGCCATCGTCCATCTGCACATGCAGCCGGCCGGCGATCCCGTAGGTACAATGAGGCACCTGGCAACTGGCGGTGCCTACTGCTGGCCTGACATCCTTCGACCAGCGCCAGCCAGGTGCGAAGGTCGTTCTCATCAAAGCCTGTGTGCCAAAAGTGACAACCTCGATGGTCGTTGCGGGCAGGTTACGCTGTTCATCAGCTGTCTGGAAATTCTTCACCTGCAGTTTCTCATGCTGTTGCATCGCGTTGACTCCTTCTCATAGGGTCGCTTGTGGACGCTCAGAGCACTACGTACGTGACTGCTCTCTTCAGTGTACGAGAAAAACAGAAGGTTGCTGAGCGCCTGAAGGCCCGGAGCGTAAGGACCACTGCCCCTCAGCCTGCTCCCAGTACTTGTGCCGTTTACAGACAGGGCCATGGTGAGATAAGATAGTGTACCAGGTAGAGAGTGTGCGCTTCTCCGCCAACGAACGGGGCAGCAGCAAGACCCTGGCTTACGGATCAAGGCTGAAAGGACCCAGATCATGAACGCCAGCGATATCCTCAAGTACGGTCACCTGACCGTTCTCAAAACCCTGGAGGGGTTTCCCGAAGCCGCTCTGCAACAGAGTGGTGCCTGCGGCGTCTGGTCCGTTAAGGACATCATTGCCCACCTGGCTTCCTACGAACTGGTACTGGTGGATGTGCTCATCTCTTTCCTGGAGGATGAGCCAACTCCCTATCTGGGACGTTTCACAGAGCTGGGTCCGCAATTCAACGATACTGAGGTCAATTTGCGCAAGGGGCGCGGCTTCCAGGACGTACTGCAGGAGTATATCTCCGCCAGCGAACGGGCGCAGGAGTTGATTGCACGGATCTCCCCTGATACCTGTCGCCAGACTGGAACACTGCCCTGGTACGGCGACCCCTATTCCCTGGACGACCTGATCGTCTACATGTACTACGGTCACAAGCGTGAGCACAGCGCCCAGATCGCCGCCTTCCGCGATCGTCTGCGCCAGCACCAGCCGTGATCAGCTCCACCGGGTCGGGTGGGGAGCGTCCTGGCCGCGCCCGGCTATCACCTCAGTCAAATGAGGCGCCCTGGAGCGGTGCAATGGAGGCAGGTCACCGCCATGCCCACAGGCTCACCGGACTGACGAAGGCGCAAAGCGAAGAGGCAAGGCTCAGGAAGGCAGGAGCAGCTCCGCTACAGCAGTGTGGTATGCTCTCTAGAGGATAGGGCAGATGCCCTTGCTGTGGATCGAAAAGCAAGGAGCAGCCGTATGGCGGTCAACTTTACCCCGCAGACCATCGAGCAGTTTCGCATCATCAATACCCTGCTGGAGGTCCTTGATCCCCAGGGACCACCACAGGCGCTGGTACTTCCACCGGCGCGGGAGCCGGCGGGACATATCATCGTCCTGTCAGCCGCTTTCAACCCTCCTACGCAGGCCCATCTGGCTCTCCTGCGCCAGGCACAGGCATTTGCGCGCCAGGCTGGCGATAGCGACGATGCCGGCAGAGTGCCGCCCTCTCTCTATGCCGCAGTCAGCAAACATATCGTCGATAAAGAGCATGTCGAGCGTCCCCTCCTGCTCGATCGGCTCGTTCTGCTGCAGGAGGTTCTACAGTCCCATCTGGCGAGTGTTGGCATTCTGCTCTTCAACCGCGGCCTCTATGTGGAGCAGGCCACAGCGATACGGCGCTGCTTCCCAGCCGTGACACGGCTGACCTTTCTGGTGGGCTTCGACAAGGTTGTGCAGATCTTCGACCCACGCTACTACAGCGACCGCGAGTCAGCCCTGCGCGCGCTCTTCAGCCTGGCCGATCTGCTGGTGGCACCACGCGGAGCGGCTGGCGAAAGCAGCCTGCGAGAGCTGCTGGAGCGAACGGAGAATCGTCCTTATGCCTCCTTCATCCAGATTCTGCCCTTCGACCCAGCCTATCGCGCCATCTCATCGACGCGCGTACGCCAGGACCCGCAGGCCCACGCACGTGATGTGCCGCCAGAGGTGCTGCGTTTCATCAACGAGACACATGCCTATGATCCGCCAGCAGCGGAAGGGGGCGCACCTGACCCTTACAGCGAGCGCGTTCAGGCCATCAGTGCGCTGCTCAGGACGAGGACACCAGACGAAACGTAATCCGATTGTTGCCGATCTGCACGACATCGCCTTCCTTGAGGAGGCAACGGGTTACGCGCTGGCCATTCACAAAGGTGCCGGTTGCAGAGCGACGATCCTCAAGTTCATAGCTCCCATCTGCCAGTTGACGAATGGTGGCGTGCAGACGACTGACCGCCAGATCCTCCAGGAAGATATCACAATCACGGCTACGCCCAATCGTCATTTCTGGGAGTAGATCAAAGCTGCGCAACGGACCGGAGCGGCTGCCCAGCTCGAGCCTGGCGATCGCCGTGATGGAGGGATCAGTCTGACGGGCCAGGTGCAGCTCTTTGCCACGCGAGGATGCCAGCTGGAAGGGGCGTGTTCCCTCGTGAGCATAAAAGGTCAGGCGAGTGTTGCCGAAGCGCAACTCATCGCCGTCATGGAGTAGAATCTGCTTCACCGCGCGACCGTTGACGAAGCTATCGCCGCTTCCATGATCATCTCGCAGCAGGTAGCCATCAGGCGTATACAGGATGCTGGCCTGCCGACGATGGACGCTGACATCTTCCAGAAAAATATCACAGTCGCGACTGCGCCCGATGGTGGTGCATTCATTCCAGAGTTCCACACGTTTGCTGGGCAACGGCTCACGATGAATCACCAGATAGGCCACGCCCGGCTGCTCTGCAGGCTCTTGCAACATCTTACAACACTCCTCGCTTAAGCGTCTGTGTTCTTTCACACGCCTCAGCCAAAACACATTCCGCATGTACCAGCATCCAGTTCTCAGCATTACAGGCAGGGAAGGGGGAGAGTCTTCACCTCTCCCAGTCCCTCTACTGGTGTAGTCTATCAAGTTCTCGCAAGATCTTCTCTGGCGTGATCGGCAAGCTGCGAATACGCACCCCCAGCGCATCATAGATCGCGTTGGCCACGGCCGGAGCCATACCGTTGATCGGCACCTCCCCCGCTGACTTGGCCCCAAATGGACCACTCGGCTCAGGATCTTCAACGAGGATGGTGGTCATGACAGGCATATCCAGCGTGGACATGACCTTGTAATCTACAAAGCCAGGGTTGCGTACACGGCCATGCTCATCCATCTGCACCTCCTCGCTGAGAGCATAGCCGAGCGCCATCGCAACTGCACCTTCGACCTGGCCGGTCGCCAGGGTCGGATTGATGGCCCTCCCTAGATCTAACACGTTGACAGCACGCATAACGCGGACCTGACCGGTCTCCGTATCGACCTGCACCTCGACGAACTGCGCAAAGAAAGGAGCTGGCGAATCCTCGCTCCAGAAGTCCCCTTTCGCCATGATCTGCTGTCGATGCCGCCCATAGAGCGTCTCCTGAGCTACGTCGGCCACCGTCAGACCAGAGGGACCACGTGGTGTATGGATGACACCATCTCTGATCTGCATGTCCTCGGGAGAGCAATCCAGCATATCGCCGGCCACTTCCAGAATCTGCTGGCGCACACGCTCAGCAGCGACTCTTACGCCGCCACCACTGATATAGGTAGTGCTGGAGGCATAGGCACCATAGTCAAAGACGCTGGTATCCGTATCGGCCGACTGCATGACAATGCTATCCAGGGAGACCCCCAGGGTCTCGGCGGCAATCTGCGCCAGAACAGTATCGCTGCCCTGACCGATATCGCTCGCACCGGTCATCACGTTGAACGAGCCATCCTCGTTGAGCTTGATCGAGGCTCCACCGAGCTCAGCTCCAGCCACACCGCTCCCTTGCATGGCAATTGCCAGACCACGCCCACACCGCAGGGGCCGTCCATCTCCGCGCTCCAGAGGCTGGTACCAGCCCGCCGCTGCTGCACCACGCTCCAGGGACTCGGCCAGCCCACAGGAGCGAAATCGCCGCTTTGATTGTAGCACACCATTGACCTCCACGACATCTATAGGATCAGCATCTCCCTTGCGGACATGGTTGCGCCGACGAAACTCCAGCGGATCCATGCCAAGACGATGGGCAATCTCGTCGATGTGCGACTCAAGGGCAAAGAAACCCTGCGGCGCCCCATACCCCCGCATGGCACCAGCAACGGGCAGGTTGGTGTAAACGGCCTCCCCGCGAAAACGGTAAGCGCGAGCACGATAGAGACAGAGTGTCTTGTACGCTGCGCTATGCACGACGGTCGCACTGTGCGTCCCATAGGCCCCGGCATTAGCGATGGCATGCATCGATAGAGCCAGCAAGGTGCCATCCCGTCGCACTCCGCTGCGCATGCGAATCACAAACGCATGACGGAAGCGCGCCGCTGTGAACTCCTCTTCTCGACTATACGAAATCCTCACTGGACGGCGCGTCTTCAGTGCCAGGAGAGCCGCCACCGGCTCCAGCAGCATCTCCTGCTTCCCACCAAAGCCGCCACCCACCCGCGGCTTGATCACGCGGACACGCGAGATAGGCAGTTGGAGAACGGCCGCCAGGTGGCGCCGTGTATGATAGGGAACCTGTGTACTGCTGATGACCACCAGGCGTTCATAGGCATCCAGATAGGCCAGACAGACATGCGGCTCAAGGACCGCATGAGAGATGGCCGGGACGTGGTACTCACCCTCTATAATCAGGTCAGCCTCGCGCAACGCCGCCTCAAAATCGCCGCGCTCGAACTCCTCACGCGACACAATATTATGCGCCGCATCATAGATTGGCCCTGCCTGTCCCGTCCCATAATGCGGATGGGCTGTATCCGGCTCGTGCAACTGAGGGGCGCCCTCCCGCATGGCCTCCAGGGGATCAAAGACCGCGGGCAGCAGCTCGTACTCCACCTCGATCAAGCCCAGGGCCTCCTCCGCCAGGGCAGGCGTCTCTGCGGCGACAAAGGCCACCCAGTCACCTACATAGCGGACACGCTCATCGAGCACGTACATATCATAAGGCGACGGCTCAGGGTAGGGCTGGCCAGCCGTCGTGTGCGCCACTCGTGGCACATCTTCCCAGGTCAGTACTGCATGCACCCCTGGCAGGGCCAGCGCCCCGCCTTTATCCACACGCACAATTCTGGCATGCGCATGCGGAGCATGTAAAATACGCGCGTGCAGCATGTTCGGCCGCTCTACGTCGCTTGCATAGACCGGTGCCCCCGTGACCAGCGGACGGGCATCTACACGTGGCACGCGCTGGCCCACCACGCAGCGCGGCTGTTCCAGGCTCTCCCCGCGACTCATCGGCGCGCCTCCCCTCCACCTGCGGTCAGCATCTCAGCCGCCCGCAGTACAGCCGCTACTGGCTTGACATAACCAGTACAACGACAGATATTCCCTGCCAGCGCCGCCCGCACCTCCTCTTCGCTCGGGCGGGGATGTTCCTGCAGAAACGCATAGGCCCGCATGATCAGACCCGGAGTACAGAAACCGCACTGAGCCGCGCCCTCTTCAGCAAACGCCTTCTGCAGCGGATGCAGACGCCCATCCTGAGCCAGTCCCTCGATCGTCAGCAGCTCCGCCCCCTCCGCCTGAGCCGCCAGCATACAGCAGGCATTCACCGAACGCCCATTGAGAATCACTCCACAGCCAGAGCAGTCACCGCTGCCACAGATAAGCCGCGCCCCCTTGAGCTGGTAACGATGTAAGGCCTCCAGCAGGGTCTCACCAGGCGCCACGCGCCAGACCGCCGCCTGGCCATTGATTCTCAGCGCCATCTCGATCTCAGGCATAGCGCCACTCCTCCCCGCGCTCTGCCAGACCGGCCGCCTGGCAGAGCGCCCTGACAGCCGCCACCCCGCTGACACGGCGGCGATAGAGCGCCGAGGCACGCTGATCGCTGATCGGGCTCACCTGCTCGCACACGATCTGCGCCACACGACGGAAGGTCTCCTCCTGCGCCGGCTGACCTAGCAGCGCCTCCTCAGCGCTCACCAGGCGCAAGGGCACCGGAGCAACCGCTCCCAGCACCAGACGCGCATGCGCAATAACTCCCGCGCGCACCACCAGTGCCGCCGCCGCATTGACCAGGGCAATATCCTCAGCACAGCGTCCGATGCGGCAAAAGCCTCCCTGCAGATCCGTCGGAGCAGGAGGAATACGTATCTCGCGAATCAGCTCATGCTCGCGTACCGTGCGCGCAGGGCCGATGAAAAACCGGGTCAATGGCAGGACCCGTTCACCACCGAGACCACAGAGCACAATGAGGGCATCCAGGGCCAGCAGGGCTGGCGGCGTATCAGCCGAGGGCAAGGCAGAGGCGACATTGCCCACCAGGGTCGCCATATTGCGAATATTGGGGGAGGCACAGAGGGCTGCGCAGCGCGCCAGCAGGCCAGAGGCACGCGCCTGCACTCCTGGATGGCGGGCCACGGCGCGCAGGGTGGCTCCGGCGCCAATCAGCAGCCAGCCGGCCTCTTCACGGATGTAGTCAAGGCCGAGGTGACGAATATCCACCACCTCGCGAATCCCACGCAGGTAGCGTGGATTGACCAGTAGATCTGTACCACCGGCGATCACCGTCCGCCCCTCTTCAGCCAGCAACGTCAGCGCTTCTCCCACCGTTGCGGGACAATGATAGGCCGCTATCTTCAGCATGGCCTGACCTCCTCTCTTGTCGCTGCAGCACAACGCTTGAATGGTCAGGCACAGGAAGGCACTGGAAGATGTATAGGGCCAGAGCCAGCGCTCGGCCTCTACCAGGCCATCGCCAGTCACCCCCTCAATCTCCACGTGCGTTCCCAGAAGAGCGTGGCCTCCAGGGCTCCCCGGCCACAGATCACCTTTGATCAGTGCTCCTGGAGCAACACTGATGTTAACGCACTGCTTCCAGGGTCAACCGCGCAGCCAGCCGCTGAGCAGATGCCACCCCCAAGAGCCTCAGCAACCGCCAGCAGGCTAATTCCAGCCAACGTAGCGCAGGGCCTGTGAGATCTGCTGCCCGGCATGGACCGCAGCTGCGATACAATCGGCCTGGCGTGGACGAAACCGCTCGCTTGGAGCGCCGATAGAGACCGCTGCCACCACCATGCCCAGATGGTCGAAGACCGGAGCTGCAACCGCATCAACTCCCTCCTCGAGTTCCCCAGAGGAGAGCGCATAGCCCTGCATACGCACCTGGCGTAACTCCTCCAGCAGCCTGCGCGGATCAGTGATCGTACGCTCGGTGTAGCGTTCGAGCTTGATATGCGTGAGCAACTCACTGAGTCGGGCCTCCCACTGATAAGCCAGCAGCACCTTGCCCGTCGAGACGGCGTGCGCTGGCAAATGCTGGCCCGGCACATTCACCACACGCACAAAGAAATACGAATCCTCTGTATCGATAATCACTACCTCCATCCCCTCAAGTACGGCCAGATGGACCGACTCGCGCGTTTGATCGCGCAGCTCCATGAGAATGGGGCGCGCCGCCTTGCGAACAGCGTGCGAGCTGAGGATGCTGGCGCCCAGTGCTGTGACGTGCAGGCTCAGGCCATACTTATGGGTATCTTCATCCTGCACAAGTAACCCTTCATTCACCAGAGCCGTGACCAGCCGATGGGTGGTCGATTTGGGTAGACCGGTCGCCTGGGCCAGATCCGTAATCCCCAGTAACCGCTGGCTATGAAAGGCACGCAGCACACTGGCAATGCGATGGACAATCTGGACCGTTTTTTCGCCATCCAGGGGCGCTCCATGCCGCATAGGTCTCCCCCTTATACCGGCCGGCCTGTTCTGCCTGCCGGAATAGAGTGTTCCACACTTGATGAGTGGCAGTATAGTCAAGAGAGCACGCGAGTGTCAAGATCGAAGGCCGTCTCCGCTCAAGCCAGGACCTTCGCGGCAGAGCCCCTCCAGATCGGAGCCACGCTTGCTCCTCTGTCGGGAGGCGCCGGTGTGGGGCCTCCCTGCTGATCCTGGCAGTTGTTCCGCCAGACGTTGTATCATAGACCTGGTTATACAGGCGCTTTTGCAGGCATGACCACGCATCCACGCGGCAACCAGCAAAGGCTCGAAAAAGGAGTTCTGCGATTATGGCGATGCAACCAGGTCAGCAAGTCGTCGTCGACTACGATGTACCAGCCAGCATGCGCGATGGCACGACGCTGCGCGCCAACGTCTACCGGCCCGCGGGCGAGGGCCAGTGGCCCGTTCTGCTCACACGCCTGCCTTACGGCAAGGACCTTCCCCTGGCCGGTGCGATTCTCGACCCCACCCAGGCAGCACGGCGCGGCTACGTTGTCATCGTACAGGATACACGTGGACGCTTTACCTCTGAGGGCGAATGGGTCCCCATGGTGCATGAGGCCCTGGATGGCTTCGATACCATTGAATGGGCCGCACGTCTGCCCTACAGTAATGGCCAGGTCGGCATGTATGGAGCCTCCTATTTTGGCTTTACCCAGTGGTCGGCGGCCATCCAACAGCCAGCCGCGCTGAAAACTATGATTCCGCTCTTCACCTGGAGCGATCCCTTCAATGGGGTGGTCTTCCGCGGAGGCGCTCTCGAACTGGGGAATATGGCCCAGTGGCAGTTGCAGATGGGCATGGATGTCCTGATTCGTCGGCACCGCGACAATCCGCAGGCGCTTGCCCAGGCCATTGCTCTGTGGGCCAGAGAAATGGATGCACTCGGTAAGGAGGGCTACTGGTCGCTGCCTCTCAAAGCCTTCAGACCGCTGAAGGTGCAGGAGGTCGCTCCCGCCTTCTTTATGGCACTCGAATTTCCTATGGTGCGCGCCGCAGCCGAGTACATGACGATCAGTGGTAAGCACGAGCGGGTCGCTCTGCCGACCTTCAACGGCGGCGGCTGGTATGACATCTTCCTGCAGGATACACTCGATACTTTCAACGCCATGCGCCACCACAGCACCAGTACAGTCGCTCGCCAGAGTAAACTGCTGGTCGGCCCCTGGGCCCACACGTCGCAGGGACCGCTCGTCGGTGAGCAGACTTTCGGCATTGCCTCGACTGCGGCCTTTATCAACCTGCAGATAGATATCATGAGCTACCAACTGCGCTGGTTCGACTACTGGATGAAAGGTATCGAGAACGGTGTCATGCAGGAGGCTCCTATCAAGATTTTCGTGATGGGTGCTAATGTCTGGCGTGACGAGCAGGAGTGGCCTCTGGCACGCGCTGTGGAGAGACGCTACTACCTGCATAGCCAGGGTCACGCGAATACCCTGCATGGAGATGGCTCGCTCTCTACGGAGCCCCCCGATGACGAGAGCGCTGATCAGTATACCTATGATCCGGCCAACCCGGTCATTACGCGCGGCGGCGCCTTGCTGATGGCCCCGGAATATCCCGCCGGCCCCTTCGACCAGCGCCCGATCGAGGGCCGCACGGATGTGCTGGTCTACACCAGCGCTCCCCTGAGTGAAGATCTGGAGGTCACTGGCCCGATCAGTGTCCACCTCTGGGCTGCTTCCAGCGCCAGCGACACCGACTTCGTCGCCCGCCTGGTCGATGTGCACCCTGACGGCTACGCCCAAAATCTGACGGATGGTATCATCCGCGCTCGCTACCGTCACGCACCACGTGGCGGCGAGGAGGTGCTGATCGAGCCGGGGCAGGCCTACGAGTACGAGATCGATCTCTGGTCGACCAGCAATCTGTTCAAGGCCGGCCATCGTATTCGCCTGGATATCACTAGCAGTAACTTTCCGCGTTGGGACCGCAACCCCAATACCGGTCAGCCGCTGGGCGCCAGCGCCGAAATGATCTCCGCACGGCAGACGATTCTCCATAACCGCACACACCCCTCTTATATCGTTCTGCCGATCGTACCTCACTAGCTCTCATAGGAGAGCAGACCAGAGAGCGCCGCTACCGGGGAGGCCAGGGGGAACTGTTCCTCCCGATAGGCCACCACCAGCGGGGAGAGCGGCGCCAGGGAGGCAGACACCGACCGCGGGCCAGCTCCACTCCGCAGCAACGAGTCCGCGGCTGGTGTCTGCGGCAATCCCCCCTGATGCATGCTCATCAGAGCCAGCAGGAAGAGGGCAATCAAGAGCGCCAGCAATAACATGAGGCCAATGGCCAGCACGAGCAGCTTTCTCTCCACCATTGTCACACCCGCTGCTGGCCATGTCGCAACATCGCCACGCCGCTGCACTGAGCCGGGCGAGGTATCAGCCGCGGCGATCGCCCGGGCGGGCATCCGTAGCTCTGTCGGCGGCGTCTGCTCACCCTGCTCCTGGCTCCCTCGCTCATCACCCTGGCGCTCATCATGTACCCACTGCGCCTGAACTGCCACTGCCTTGACAAGCGTCTCCTCCGGCTGAGGCGTACGCGCCGGCGTTGTCAGGCGCTCAACCGCTGGCGCCGGCAGGGCCAGGCAGATCGGACGGTTGACTGCCACTGCCAGGGCTCGGGCTTCTGTCTTCTGCTGGCCGGTCAGCGTCTGCAGCCGGGTCTGCAGAATCGCATCGTAGGCCTGTGCAAAGGCTAAAATGTTAGGATAGCGCTGCTCCGGCTTCTTGGCCAGAGCGCGCAGAAAAACCTCGTCAAGCTCACGGGGCAAAGCGGGATTGTGTACGCTGGGTGGCGTGGGTGGCGTATGATGATGATGGTGTAGCAGCTGGCTGGCCGTCCCTTCAAAGACGGCGCGTCCGGTGACAAGCTGATACATCATGACTGCCAGCGCATACTGATCCGCCGCCGGGCCTACGGCTACTGCATTCGCCTGAGCCGGGTCATCGAACTGCTCAGGCGCCATATAGAGGGGGGTACCAACTGAACGGTGGAAGGAGCGTCCTTGCCGGTAAAAGGTGGCCAGACCAAAGTCTGCCAGTAGAAGATGCGGTCGACCGTGGGGAAAGATCCTGTTGAGCAGGGCGGCCCGCTCGGCTCCAAGTGCGGGGCTGAGCGGACCTCGTTCCACGCGAATGAGGAAATTCGTGGGCTTGATGTCGCGGTGCACAATTCCATGATCATGGGCACACTGCAGGGCAGAGGCGGCCTGGAGCAGATAGTAGCCGGCCTCCTCAGCCGAAATCGGCCAGCCAAAGCCATATTGCTGAGTACGACGCTGCAGCCATTTCCAGAGCGAGCCTTCAGAGAGATAGGGCATCACCAGATAGGTAATCAGGGTTGCATCAGGATCAAGAGTCTCTTCGCCAAAATGATACAAGGGCAGGATATGCTCATGTTCCAGTTCAGCAACAGCGCGCGCCTCGCGGATAAAGCGTTTAGCAGCCTGCATGCCTTCGGGAGAGAGAGGCGCGGAGCGCAAATCGCCGCAGATCACCTTAATTGCAACTTTGCGTCCAATACGTTCATGCTGGGCGAGATAAATGTCCCCCATTCCACCACTTTCGAGGAGCCGTAAGAGACGGTACCCACCGAGCGTCTTCCCCACCAACATATTCATCCTGTTCGTCCCTCACTACTATGAAAGGAAGCTGGCAAAAAAATCATGCACGCGCCAAGAACAGAGCTTGTTCTCAGTGTGCAGCAGAGAGATTTCTTTTTCCTATTGTATAGTATACGGCAAGATCGAAAAACCGTGCGCTAGAGGCGCAGCTGCCCCTCCCGATGGTCCAGGTGGGGACCAGACCCCAGGCAGAGAGGATGAAGGGAGCCAGGCGTCTTCAGACGACCGGCTGTCCGAGCTGCTGCAATGCCGTAGTGGCTGCTGCTTGTAGAGCGGGACGGGCCTGCACCAGATAGCGCAGCGCCGGAATCGACTCCAGGTCCTGATACTGCGCCACCAGCAAACAGGCCTGAGCGGCAACTGAGGGGGTGGGATCGCTGAGAGCCTCACGCACGGCCATGCGACAGCGCCTCTCCTCGCCACGTGGATCAAGCTGCTTGATCAGCTCCAGAGCGGCGCTCCGAACGACGGGGTCGAAGTCACTGGCGGCCTGCACCGCCAGATCGAGGGTTCTGCGATCACCGGTCAGCATCAACGCCCGCAGAATAGCTGCCGAGAGAATGCTGACAGGCACCTGATCATCATCGGGAGGTAACTGCTCGGCTCGCTGCGGGCGGGCGCGGCGCTCAGCGCTCAGCATAAAGCGCTCGGCCAGACGCAACAGCACCTCCACGGCTCTCCCGTCTCCCAGCCGGGCCAGCGAATCGCAGGCCAGCGCCAGCCGCTGGGCCTGCTCGTACCCCTGCAGGGTGGTGACGGCGCCGAGCTGGGCCAGCAGGTAGGCGCTGGCACGGACCTCGTGCAGCTCCACCAGGGTCTTGAGCAATGGCGACCAGGCCGATGTATCCTGCTCTGGCAGAGACGCCAGCAACACTTCACGTCCGGGCCCATTCATCCACTGTTCAATCTCGTTCATCATGGGCAGGCAGGCCATGACTGGAGTAACAACACGCGGCTCTTTGATGAGACCCCGCGTGATCCCTCCCCAGTAGCGCCCGAGCAGCGTGGCCAGATGATGCAGAGCTACGACCCGCTGCCAGGAGGGACTGCGCCGCGCAGCCGCGAAGAGCGCCGACTCCAGCCGCGGCAACTCGCGCTCAAAGGCGACTGGCGGCTGCTCCGGATTCGTTGTAGCACTCTGAATGCTCTCGAGAAAGACATAGTAGCAGACCAGTGCAGCTTGCTGGCTGCTCTTGCGCGCAAGAGCAGTCTCGGGGTTGAGATACGCTTCCAGAGGGATGCTGCGATAGAGCGGCACTGCCACATAGCGTTCCAGGCCATCAATACGCTCCAGGCCAACAGCCAGGAGCAGCTCATAGAAGCTGGGCTGCTTCAGCTTCAGACAGGCCTCGACAAGGTCCACACGCGCCCAACCCTCGGCCTCCTTGAGTGCGGCAATCAGCGTCTGCCAGGCGGTTCGGGTGTTCTGACGCAGCAGGGCCTGGGTTGCATAGAGCGAGACGTCGGGATCAAGCGCCAGGCGCCCCAGGAGCTGCGAGATCTCGGGCGTCTTATAGGCTCCCAGAAGCAAAATAGCCACCCGGCGAGCCTTGCCCGGTGCCGTCTCAGCCGCGCTACTCCCCGGGGGAATGTCAGACGGATCGCCTCGTTCAATCATCTCCAGCCAGACCGGCAGCAGATTACCAGCACGATCGATCTCCAGCAGGTGCGTGACCAGTACGGGTGCCCATTGCTGCAGTGGGCCGATGTCCAGTAGCGGTATGGCCCGGCTGGCAGCCTCCTGAACGGTGAGACCCTGCCAGCGCAGATCTGTCAGGATGGTGGTCAATTCGGCCCGCAAAGGACTCAGACGCTGCCTCACTTCTGGCGCATCAGGGTCGAGTGGCGGCAGCGGACGCTGCGCGGCAATGTGCTCGGCTGTCCCCCGATATTCACGCAGCGAGGCCGAGCGCGCCAGGGGCTGTTGATGAGCCGCTGGTGCTGTCACCGAGGCTGGATCCTCTTCCTGAAGCACCGCCTCGGAGGCTGGCACCTCACTCGCCGAAGCCGGCGCTGCTACCTTATCCAGATATGCGTCTGACATAGTATCGTCATCCCTCTTCGCATACAGAGTAAGCGGCTGTCGGTAGAATGGCTTCCTACCCACGACTCCGACAGCTTGTCCAGGTTCTCAGCAATTGTACGCTCTTTCTACCTGCACGGTCAAGAGTATTTTTTACCAGCAGAGCGTCCACCCGCAAAAGCCGACATGAGGCTCTCCCGGCAAGGCTGTACGTAATATATAATACCAGGGGTCTTGCTACCGCAGGAGACGTTGTGGACCCTGACTCTCTATGTTCTGAGGAGTTCAAGCTATGGCAATCATACGCACCTCACTGGTGGACCTCAAGGTCAACGGCAATGACGCCTACGCTTTCGTCGCTCAACCGGACGATGACACCAGACACCCTGGCGTGGTCATGATTCAGGAGTGGTGGGGGATCGAGCCGCACATCCAGGACCTTGCACAGAAACTGGCGATGGAGGGGTTTGTCGTAGCCGTGCCAGATCTCTATCACGGGAAGATCGCGACTGAACCCAACGACGCCCTTAAGATGATGATGACCCATATTAGCGAGCACATGGAACGTGCTGTGAAGGAGATCATTGGCGCTCTCGAAAGGCTCAAGGCGATGCCTGAAGTTGAGCCCAAGAAGCTCGGCCTCATTGGCTTCTGCGTCGGCGGCTTACTGACCTATACCGTGGCCGAACGCTATGCCGACCTGGGCGCCGTAGTGCCCTTCTATGCTGGCGGCTATGATCCTCACCCCGAAAATGTTGCCAGAGTGAATGCGCCGATTCTGGCGTTCTACGGGCGCTTTGACGATAGCATTCCGCTGGAGCAGATCGAAAAAATAGAGCGTCTCTACAAGGAGGCCGGGAAGGACATCACCATTAAGATATACGACGCCGGCCACGCTTTCCTCAATCCAATGCACGGCATGGGGAACGAAAAGGCCGCCGCCGAGGCCTGGCCCCTGGCTGTCAGGTTCCTGAAAGAGCAACTGTTGTAGACAGGCAGACGCGCCACGGCGGCTCCTGTCCTGTCATGCATGCTCAGGAGAACCTGCTGCCTCTGTCGGGAGCTTCCCCCTGGCTGGCGCGGGGTCTCTCCGCTAGCCTGAACGGGCTCGCGGCTCGCTGCATCGTCTCTCTTCTGCCGGGCCGCTGGCATCTCGCCAGCGAGTGCCCGCCTGTTACCACTGCCGGGTCCCAGGCGCAGACGAGGGAGCAGGATGGGGTTGGTCAGCGGCCACTACCCGGTCCTCTGATCTGGTGCGCCTGGCCGGGGGAGCGCTCTGGCGGCTCCAGGAGCAGGCAGAGGCTCTGACTTCCTGTATCCCTGTACCACCTGGGAGAGCTACCGCTAGCGGCAGGCCTCCCAGGGAGCGAGTTCGCTCTGTCACACTGGTCTCCTTCAGTCCTGACGGGGGAACCTTCTCTTGACAGGAAGATAACAAATCGTTATAGTAAAAAGTACTGTTTAGCAGATAGCTATGTGAGGTACTATGGATCTCGCTGAGAAGCTCAGGCATTTGAGGAGAGTGGAGGGAGAGCTACGTGGCCTGAACCGGCCCATGACCCAGACAGAAGTTGTCAGTGCGATGGGAAAGGAGCTCGGTGAGACCATCAGCCAGGCTTATCTCTCGCAGCTGGAGAGCGGCAAGCGTCTGCACCTGACGGCTTTCACCCGCGACTTGCTGGCGCGCTTTTTCAAGGTCCACCCAGGCTATCTGGTGAGTGATCCGCCAGATTTCAGCACCGACCTGCTGACCGATGTGGCCGATGGCAGTGATCGCCTGACTACCTGGTTGGAGGCCAGCGCTGAAGAGTGGAGCGCGGAGCCGGAGATTGGAGGCTTTTTCGAGACACTGGCCAGTACGGCGGACCCGCGCCGCTACCTGCGACTGCTTACCCACCTGCTCACGCTCTCGGCCGATGAGCTGGAGATGATTGTTCAGGCCCTCGTTGGCTTTGATCAGACACAGGCCAGGCCTGACCAGGAGCATTCGCTCGGATAACGTCAGTAGGGCCAGTACCTGCATCACATGCTTGTATATCTATGGATATTCTGCGTCTATACAGAATGATCTGAAGCTGCGGAGTATATGGGGGCTGGTGGCAGTCGTCCGCTGGCCACCGTAGAAAAGGACGGCCGCAAGAGCGCGCGATTTCACCAGCGATGCCCTGGCCAGACGCGCAAAGGAGCAGAGGTATGGCACTTGCAACCGATCCACTTTCACTTGTGTTTATAGGGTGCTTCCTGTTCGGGGCCTTCTTCTTGCTCATGTCTACCTTGCTCGGAGCCTGGGGACATGGAGGAGTCCACCATACGGGCGGTGGACCTCACCTTCACGTTGGCAGCCATGTGTCGCATCTGCACAGTCCTGGCCAGGCTCATGGTGGCCCTGTTGCTGTCCATCATGGCACAGCAGCACCTGCCTCTCAGACGGGATCGGGTCACGCTGTGCATGCCCAGAACCAGTCTCTTCAGCCAGGTGTCCCCGGTCTGCTTCCCCATCTTCTCTCCTCTCTTAGAATGCTTGTCTTTTTCTTGCTCGGCTTTGGTTTCTTTGGGTACGTCTTTCATAATGCTACACGCCTTGATGTTCTGTTCACCCTTCTCCTCGCAACGGTCGCCGGTCTTGTCCTGACAGGGCTGGTCCTGGCCTTGCTCTTTCGCATCTTCGGCGACAGCGAAAGTGAGACGATCCAGGACGTCTCCGACCGCACTGGACTGATCGCCAGAGTCAGCCTGCCGATCCAGCCCGATGGTGTGGGTGAGGTCATCTACGTCTCTCCAGGGGGCCTGCGGAAGAGCATCCCGGCTCGCAGCATCGACGGGCGAGGTATTGAGCGCGGACAGGAGGTGATTATCCTTCACTATCAGCGTGGCATCGCCGAGGTTGAGACCTGGGAGCGCTACTTTGAAACGGAGCCTGGCGAGGGTAAGTCGCGCATGCCAACAGAGGCAGAGCTCGAACAGCTGCGTACGCTGCTTCAGGATCACAATGATAACGATACAGAACTGGTAATGCGCAAAGATCTACAGTAAGGAGTCGAATAGTATGCTTGGTGGCATCATCGGCCTGGTCGTCGGCGGGGTCCTTTTTCTGGTGCTGCTGATCATCCTCGCCATCGCTGCTTATGGCAGCATGCTTCATAAGGTGGGACCCAACCGCGCGCTTATCATCTACGGTGCCGGTGGCACTGACGTGATTACTGGAGGGGCGAAATTTGTCTTCCCCCTGCTGAGCCGTTCACAGGAGTTCCCGCTTGAGCTGATGTCCTTCGACGTCGCCCCGGCTCAGGACCTTTACACTTCCCAGGGCGTCGCAGTGAACGTCGAGGCAGTCACGCAGATCAAGGTTCGCTCCGATAAGGAGAGTATCAAAACCGCTGCAGAGCAGTTTTTGAGCAAGAGCCAGCAGGAGCGGGAGAACCTGATCAGGCTGGTCATGGAGGGGCACCTGCGTGGCATCGTTGGCCAGTTGACGGTTGAGGATCTGGTGAAAGATCCTGAGAGCGTGAGCGCCAAGATGCTTAAAACTGTCAGCTCCGACATGGAGAAGATGGGCCTGGAGGTGATCTCGTTCACCATTAAGGACGTCCGCGATAAAAATGACTATATCGCGAACATGGGACGTCCCCAGATTGCTCAGATCCGCAAGCAGGCCGATATCGCCGCGGCCCTGGCCGCACGTGATACGCAGATCCAGCAGGCCAATGCCTCCCGTGAAGCTGCGATTGCCAAGTCGCAGGCCGATCAGGAGCGGGCCAAGGCGGAGGCTGAGTCCCAGGCCAAACAGGCTGAATACCAGCGCGATCTGCTGCTCAAAAAGGCGGCCTTCGACGCTGAGGTGAAGAAACAGCAGGCCGCTGCGGACAAAGCGTATGACATCCAGTCTAACATCATGCAGCAGCAGGTCGTCGAAGAGGCGATTAAGGTCACGGAGGTCGAGAAACACGCGCAGATCAGGGTGCAGGAGGCTGAAATCCAGCGCCGCGAATTGGAGCTTCAGGCAACGGTGCAGAAGGCTGCTGAGGCGGAGCGGCGCCGTATCGAAACGGTCGCTGAGGCCGAGCGCCAGCGCTTGATCCTGGAAGCGCAGGGCCAGGCCGACGCAGCCCGCACTCGCGGTCTGGGCGAGGCCGAGGCGGAGCGCGCTCGCGGTATGGCCGAGGCCGAGGTCATTCGCGCCAAAGGCCTGGCTGAGGCCGAGGTCATTCGCGCGAAGGGTGAAGCGGAGGCCGAGGCGATGAAGGTCAAGGCTGCGGCTTACCATGAGTACAACCAGGCGGCCGTCATTGATAAGCTGCTGACGAATATGCCTGAGATCGTGCGTGCCATCGCTGAGCCGCTGAGCAAGGTCGATAAGGTTACCATCGTTTCGACCGGCAATGGCAGCAATGGTGTGGGCGCCAGCCGCCTGACTGGTGATATTATGAATATGGCGGCTCAGATCCCGGCGCTCTTTGAGCTGCTGAGCGGCATGCACCTCAACGAGCTGATGGCTCGCGTACCCACGATCAGCGGCCAGAATAGCCAGCAGCCAGAGAACGGCTCTCAGCAGCCTGATGCTAGCGCCAACAGCGTTGGGATTGCTGGTCACGAAACGCACGAGTCCTGATGACGTGCTGACCAGGCTTGAACGGGCTGGCCATCACTCCGCTCAGGGCCAATCTGCCAGGGAGTGCGCCAGAGATAGCGGGTGCCTGCCGTCTCTGACGTGTCTCCCTCCTGTGCTTCAGGGATCTGCCAGGTAGGCTGGCAGATCCTGGCACCATGCTATTCATGGAGAGGGTTGTGTCATGAACCTGTTGGAACGTGTCCTGACTCTGCTACGGGCCAACGTCGATTCGATGATCGAGAAGGCTGACGATCCGCAGGCCGCTCTGCGTCAGCTGCAGCTCGACATGCGCAACCAGCTAATGCAGGTGAAGACCCAGGTCGCTACTGCTATCGCCGCCGCTCACCAGCTGGAGAGACGTTGTAAGTCGAAGCAGGAGGAAGCAGACCTCTGGATGAAAAAGGCAGAGCAGGCCCTCCAGCAAGGCAATGAGGAGGCAGCTCGTGCGGCCATCATTCAACATAATGAGATCGCGCGCCTTATTTCTCGCTATGAACAGCAAAAGAAGGAGCAGGAACATTTCGTAAATACTATGCGGGATATCCTTCGTCAGCTTGAAGCGCGCATTAACGAGATCGAGACGACCATCGAGCTACTGGCGCTCCATGAGCGCAACGCCTTGATTCAGCAGCGCGTCCTGGAGGCCCTCCATAGAACCGGAGGCAGCAGCAACCAGGAGCAGGAACACGCGGCTCGCGCTCAGGAAGCGCTCCTCGATGCTCAGGCCCGGACGCGCGCTTTCAGTACATTGCACCGGCGCCGCGCCAATCTTCGCCCTGATCAACCAGCGCAACACGAGCAGAAGACGCTTGAGCAACAATTGCAGGACCTCAAGGCGCGGACAGGCAACACTGCTCCTGCACCCTCAACAGACGCCGAAGCGGGATCAGATTCCTCTACGACCACCTCTCTGACGGATCATCAGCAAGTGGAACTGAGCCGGCTACGGGAAGCCCTTCAGGCAAGCCGCCTGAAGAATGGCAACCGGTAGCCTGGCGCTGCTAGTGGTTGAACAGCAAGGTGAAGGCCAGCAGGATCACCATCGCGATGACCATGCCGATGATAAAAGAGTAGCGATCCCTTCGGCGCTGCTCCTCGGTCTTCTGGGGCTTTTCCTCGCTCATGGCTCTTTGCCTCTCCCGGAGCATCATAGTATTCAGCACAGATTATAGCGCAGCAGCAATGGCTCCCTCAACATTGGCCATGACCTCCATGCTCTCGGCCAGATCAGCCTCGCGGCTGGTAATCAGGATGTGGAAGGCGGTGCCACCTCCCTCGATGAGGCGCAGCAGGAGGCGATGGTCAGCACTGGTAACCACCAGGTCCTCATAGGTTCCCCAGTTGCCTACCTCCAGCGAGCGCAGGGCACCCTGTAGCAGGGCCTTGAGATGGGACCCGACAGCCGAGAGATCGAGATCATCGACCGAGACCTGCGCAATCGGTTGCCCCTCCATATTGAGGACGGCCGTGGCCACAAAGCCGGGAATGGCGTAGCCCAACGTCTGCAGAGCGGCAACGATGGCGCTGATATTGCGCCTGGAGATGCGCGGCAAGGGACCGCTCCGCTCACTGGGGGCCTGCACAGGGCGCGGCAGGTTGTCTGTCTGTTCGCCAGGGGAGATAGCCCGCCGTGGACCTGTCAACCCCTCGGTCTCGGGGGGAAGAACGGCCTCCTTACGCGCCGGTGCGGACGCGAGAGGACCACCGGTGCGTTGGGCCGAGATGAGGCTCTGGAGCGGCCCACTGCTGGGTGGAGCCGCCTGTGCGGCCGACCACTCGCTGGCCCCCATGCGGCGCAGATGCGTACCGGTGTCGGTCGAGAGCGGCCGATGCAGTGGCTGCTCGGCATGCCCAGCCGGAGTCGGTCGTCCATTACCTGCCACGGCTCGTTGACCCGGGATGACCGGGAAGGGGCCTGTCGGAGCCTGAGCTGCTGCCTGACGACCTTCGCCCGGCGCTGGCTGCTCGGTGAGCCAGGATGGTAACTCCACGTGTTCGGCCGCCGATGTACGACGAACCTGCGTCGGGGTGATGATCAGGCCGCTGCCGTCTCCCAGACCGGCACTTCCTCCTCCGGCTCCGCCGCTACCTGCGCTGGCCGCTGGAAGCTGCCCCGTCGATGGCAAGGGTCCACTTCCTGTGGCCTGGCCACGCTCTGTGCGTCCACCCAGACTGGGCAGGTAGCCGGTCGCCATCCACCACTCACGTTCGGGATCTGCAGTCACGGCCGCTGGCTGCTCAACGCTTCCTGACGCCGTGGGCTGGCCGCCGAAGACGAAGGGCGTGTCTTCCAGAGCCTCGGAGAGGGGACCGGAGGAGGCTGGCCCCAGTGCCTGTAACTCACCGCTGGCCTGTACGGCCTCGGCATACTTTGAGCGGTACTGCAATGCCTGGAGAATCAAACGTGACAGGGGCTGAGTCACATTGGGCGCAATTTCTCCGTCCCAGGGCTGATGGCTGACTGTCCCGTTTTTATAGGCCGCCAGGGCGAAAAAGGCCTCCTCGCCATGTAATGCACCATACTCGGCCCACACCAGCTCACCATTTTGAAAACGCAGCAATCCGCGCTCTTCCTGGCCTGTGTTGACAACCAGTGCAATATTCTTGCGACTCATCGTCACAATCTGGATCACATCCAGCAGGTCAAAGGAGTCCAGACTGGCGGAGAACCCTGTCTGCGCCAGCAAACGCTGCACCTCCAGTTTCAACAGGTGCAGGTTCACGGGTTTTTCAACAATACTGACAACCCCTCGCTCCAACGCCTGAGTGCGGAGGGCAGTTGTGTCGGGGGCGGCCAGCAAGAGTACATAGGTACGTGGGAAATAGAGCCGCAGCCACTGCACCAGCTCAAAATCATCGGCGCTGGCCACTTTCAAATCGGCGATCACCAGATGTTGCATTCCCCCCATCCAGAGGATGCGTATCGCCTCGGCCGCACTGCTCGCTCCCTGCACACTATAGCCATCGTTGCGCAGGGAGGTGACAATATTGCGGCTGAGATCCTCTTCATCGGCAATCACCAGGATGCGCGATTGCTCTGACATGGTAGCACCTTGGAAGTCCAGCATTGGGACTAGTATAGCACAAGGCCGGCGAACAGGAAACGAACGGTGTCATCTGGTCGTCTGGCATACCTGAACACATAGTACACGAGAACCTGCCAGTTTTAAAAGATCTCTCCCCAGGAGAGGCCAGCCCTCTCCCCTCCATTCAGACAGACTAGCCTGGCATGCGATATGCTATAGAGAGATCACTATCATTCTCTGCAGAGAGGAGAGAGCTTGATGGAAAGCGCACGTCAGCAGGATGCCTGGAAACAGGCGGTGGGCGCGGCGGCGGCCGCCCTGGTTGAGCCGGGCATGGTCGTCGGGCTAGGCTCTGGCTCAACGGCTGCCTGGATGATCCGGGCACTGGCACGACGCCTGCAAGAGGAGGGCCTGCATATCCGCGGCGCCGTACCTACATCCGGGCAGACCGAGGCGCTGGCCCGCGAACTGGGAATCCCCCTCACGGACCTCGATCACTACCCTGAACTGGATCTGGACCTCGATGGTACCGACGAGATCGATGCACACCTGCAACTGATCAAGGGCGGTGGTGGCGCCCTGCTGCGCGAAAAGGTGGTTGCCTCGGCCTCGCGACGCTTCGTCGTCATCGCTGACGCGACCAAACAGGTGTCGACCCTGGGACTTCGTACCCCCCTGCCAGTGGAAACGATTCGCTTCGCCCTGACCCCCGTGAGACGCCGTCTCGAAGGGCTCGGCATCGAGACTCGCCTGCGCCAGCAGCATGGTCAGACCTTCTATACCGATAACGGCAATGTGATTCTGGACTGCTTCTTCCCTGGAGGAATCAGTGATCCTCAGGAGGTGGAGCAGCAGCTGCGTCGCATCGTCGGCGTCGTGGAGACAGGCCTGTTTCTGCAGATGGCGACCGAGGCGCTGATCGCCGGGCCAGCAGGCCTCAGCCACCTTGTGCGCTGAAATCGCGCTGGCCTTTCCTTGACAGGCAGACAGCCTCACCTGTATAATTGCTTAGATGATCTAAAACCTCCTTCATAGCCTTTCTTGTGGATGGATGCAGGAGGTTTTCTGCAGTCTGTTATTTTTATATGCGGATTGGCCTGTATGTGCATTTCATGCAGTACGAATCCTGCCTGGCACATCTGGTATCCGCAGTCATCGGTTCTGTACAATAAGGAGTGCCTGCGTTGAGCAACGACACCCTGAGTGGACCGCCCAGCAAATTCACGCCCCCCCGTCAGACTCCCTGGACCCTGACCACCAGGCGCATCGTGACGGCAGGCGTGCTTGTTGGCATCACGATTCTGATGGCTTATGTACCGGGCGTTGGTTTCATCCCTGTGCCGACCCCTGCCGGACATGCCACCATCGAGCACCTGCCAGCCATCCTGGCGGGGGTGCTGGAAGGCCCCATCATCGGGATGATCACAGGCTTCTTCTTCGGCCTGATGAGTTTTCTTAACGCTTCCATCCCCCTCTTTAAAGATCCGCTGGTTGCCTTCGTGCCACGCATTCTTATCGGGCTCACAGCCTGGCTGGCCTTCGCCGGACTGCGCCGCTTCAGCCTGGATGTGGCCGCCGCCGCCGCCGGCCTGGTGGGTGCCGCCACCAATACTATTTTCGTGCTCAGCTTTGCCGTCTGGCGCGGCCTCCTGCCCCTGGCTGCTGTGCCGCCAATCATTCCCCAGGCGGTGGTCGAGGCAATCGTCGCGGCCATTCTGACGACGCTGATCGTGCGTGCCTACGAGATCGTACGCCGCCGTATCGTGCGAGCAAGCGAGACGAAGCCTCGCGAGAAGCTTCCCTACTAGATCGGCTATGATCGAGGTGGAACAAGTTACCTTCAGCTACGGCAACGCGGCGGAGGAGGGCATTCCGCCTGCTCTTCGCGAGCTGAGCCTGCGCATCGATGAGGGCGAGACTATCGCCCTCATCGGCCAGAATGGCTCCGGGAAGAGCACGCTCGCCCGACTCCTGGCTGCGATTCTCCAGCCCCAGAGCGGCCGAGTACTTGTCGATGGCATGCGCACCGACGCTGGTGGCGAGAGTCTCTGGACCATCCGCCAGCGTGTGGGTATCGTTTTCCAGAACCCCGACGATCAATTGATCGCCAACACGGTCATCGATGAGATCGCCTTTGGACCGGAGAACCTGGGTCTACCGCGCTTCGAGATCGAGGAGCGTGTCGAGGAGGCCTTGAGCCTGCTCGACTTGCGTCCCTATGCGTACACGGCCGTGAGCGACCTCTCCCAGGGACAGAAGCAGCGCCTGGCTATCGCCGGGGTCCTGGCGATGCGCCCGCGCTATCTGATCCTCGATGAGCCAACGACGATGTTCGTCGGCCGCACCGCACGCCAGCTTCTGGCAACGGTGCGGCGCCTGGCCCGCGAGCGCGGCATCACCGTGATCCATATCACACATCATATGCACGAAATTACTGACTTCGAGCGCGTCATCGTGATGGACGCGGGGCGGGTCTTGCTGGATGGAACGCCCGCAAGCGTCTTGCTGCATCGGGATGTCCTGGAGGCTGCGGGCCTGGCCCTCCCGCTGATCACTGCCCTGGGAGCACGTCTGCGCTCCAGAGGCTGGCAGACCTTACCAGAGGTGGTTCTTACTCTCGATGAACTGAGGGCAGCCCTATGCTCTTTGAACTGAAGGATGTCCACTATACCTATATGCGCGGCACCCCCTTCGCTGTCGATGTTCTGCAGGGCTGCTCGCTGACTATCCCGGAGGGTGCGATCACGGCCGTCGTGGGGCCGGCGCAGGCAGGCAAGTCGACGCTCATTCACCTGCTGCCCGGCCTGCTCAAGCCAACGCGCGGCCAGGTGCTCTTCAAAGGCAAGGATCTGCACCAGCACAGCTTCGACATTGAAGCCATGCGCCTGCGCATAGGGGTGGTCTTCCAGTCGCCGGAGTCTCAGCTCTTTGAAGAGACGGTCGGCAAGGATGTCTCCTTCGGGCCACGACGTAAAAAGCTCCCGCTGGCTGAGTCGCGCCGGCTGGTACAGGCCTCCCTGGAAGCGGTGGGACTCCCCTATGAGGAGTTCCGCACGCGCTATACCTACGCTCTCAGCGGAGGTCAGAAGCGGCGTGTGGCGATCGCTGGTGTGCTGGCACTGGAGCCGGAGGCCATCCTCTTTGATGAACCGCTGGCTGGCCTGGACCCACGCGGCCGGCGCGACCTGCTGCAGCTCATCAGCCGCCTCAAGCACGAACATGATCTGACGATCTTGATCACCTCGTGCAGTCTGGCGGATGTGGCGGAACTGGCCGACACCGTCGCTATCCTGCATGAGGGGCGCGTGTTGCTCAGCGGGCACGTGCGCGAGGTCCTCACGCATGCCCAGGAACTGCTGGCACTGGACATCGAGTTGCCCGAGGCAACCCGCATTGCACTGGGCCTGCGCGATCTCCTGCCGGATATCCGCACGGATGTCCTGAGCCTGGATGAGCTGGAGCAGGCAATCGTCAGAGCCGTTTCCTCTGCCAGCCTCCCACTGCCCTGGCAGGTTGATCTTCACGAGAACGAGATGCGCAACGTGGAGCTGCCATGATTGAGATCTCCAGAACGGCCTCTTTCGGTCGCTATATCGATAACGGCTCTCCGCTGACGAGGCTGGACCCGCGCGCGAAGATTGTCTGCGCGCTTCTGCTGATCGGAACCCTCTCCTACGTCAGCCACTTCAGTGCTTTGCTCATTGGCCTGGCTGGCTGCATTGTCCTGCACTTCCTCTCCAGACTGCCGCTGCTCTATGTGTTGCGCAGCCTTCGCTTCTTCTTCATTTTTCTGCTTATCCTCTACGTTATTCAGGTGGTGTTCTATACCTCACCGACTCAGGCCTCAAGCCTGATCTGGCACTGGGGAATCCTGACGCTCTCCTGGGAGGGCCTTGCCCACAGCGCTCAGATCAGCATCCGCGTGCTCCTACTTTACTATCTGACGCTGCTGCTGATGTTTAGCACCTCGCTGGTCGACCTGGCCGATGGGGCGGAGGCTCTGCTCCTCCCCCTGCGTTACATCGGCGTGCCAGTCCACGAGCTGGTGATGATCTTTATCGTGGCGCTCAAATCCGTACCATTACTGATGGCTGAGGTGGAGCGTCTGAGCATCGCCCAGGCGATGCGTGGCGTGCGCTTCGGCCGCGGGAATCCCGTGCAGCGCGTCTACGCTATGAGCGGACTGCTTGTACCGCTCTTCCTCAGCAGCCTCCAGCGGGTCGAGAGCCTCAGTACGGCCATGGAGGCCCGCTGCTACCGCGGCGGCTACCGCGGCTGGCGTCGCAGTAAACGCCGCGAGCTGCGCCTGACCAGTGTGGATCTGCTGGCCCTGACCAGCGTCTTCTTGCTCTCGGCCGCCATGCTGGCAGCTCACCTCCTGAGCCACGTCTAGCGACGAGGCGCAGTGTTCACCTGCGCCTCATCTTCCATCTGCACCGACCATTCCTCTGCGGCTTCAGCCAGCAGGGGATGATGTCTTCGTTCCTTTTCACACCCTTCTTCCTCTCTGATCTGGGCACCGCCGGTCATCGACGCATACCGCTTGCCTCATAGAATGAGGAGAGAAAATGTTGACAAACTATCAGCTTATCAGTAAACTTATATCATAAATTATCATCACCCTTCTCCCGCAAGGGGGGCATGCTATCGTCCAGACACCCTGCCCCCTCAGCGCCAGACAGACGTGGAGTTGCTCATGGAGACGAGCGGCCTGCATATTGATATCCTCGTGATCGGCGGCGGTGTGGTCGGCTGTGCGATCCTGCACGCATTGTCACGCTATGACGCCAGCATCGCCCTGATCGAGGGCCTTCCCGATATCTGCGAGGCCACCAGCAAAGCGAACAGCGCGATCGTCCATACCGGTTTCGATGCCCACCCTGGCACGCTTGAGGCACGCCTGCTGGCAGAGGCGCGCGATCTCTGGCCAGAGGTCATCGCAACCCTGCATATTCCCTACGTACAAACCGGTGCCCTCATGGTCGCAACCAGCGCGCAGGAAGAGGCCAGGCTCAGCAGCGAGATCATGCCGCGCGCTGAGCGCAACGGCGTATCCCTTCCGCGCCTCACCCGTGAGGAGGTGCTGGAGATGGCCCCCTATCTGAATCCTCAGGTCCTCAGCGGCGCTCTGATCGAGGGCGAAGGCGTCATCGACCCCTTCTGGACGACACGCGCCTACTGTGAACAGGCCCTGTTCAACGGCGCACTGCTCTTTCGCGGCGAGCGCGTCAGTACGCTCACCGTCGAGCAGACGGGACTGCACATCACGACTGAGCGCGGCCGTCGCTTCTCTGCATCAATGGTTATCAATGCAGCCGGCCTCTGGGCAGACGAGGTGGCGCGTCTGGTGGGCGACACATCCTTCAGGCTGACGCCGCGCAAGGGGGAGTTTCTGATCACTGAAGAGGATCACGGTGTCGCCCAGATTATCCTGCCGGTCCCCAGTCCCCTCTCCAAGGGCATCCTGGTGACACCGATTGTCTTTGGTGGCGTATTGCTGGGGCCAACGGCCGAGGATGTGCAGGAGAAGAGCGATCTGGCAACCACGGCGGCCGGACTGCAGCGCATTCGTGAAGGCGTGAGCAGGTTGGTACCGGCAATGGCCGGGGCTCCCGTCGTGCGTCAGTTTGCGGGCCTGCGCGCGGTCAGCAGCAGCGGCGACTATATCATCCGTCCCTCGACGGTCAGCCGCCGCCTGCTCCACGTGGCCGGCATCCGCTCAACGGGCCTCTCGGCCTCACCAGCCATCGGGCGCTACGTCGCCGATCTCGTGCGTGCAGAACTGGGTCTACACCTGCGCACCAGCTATCGCGAGTCGCTACCAGAGTACCTGAGTAGCCCGGCGGCCGACGCCGGCGAGGTCGTTTGCCTCTGTCGCTCCATCACGCGCGGCGAAGTGCTGGCCGCCATGCGGGGACCGCTGCCACCAACGACGCTCGACGGTCTGAAGCGCAGAACCGGCGCCATGCTCGGCGAGTGCCAGGGCAACCTCTGCATTCCGCGCCTGATCGAGCTTTTCCGAGAGGAACTGGGACGCGATCCGCTCAGCCTCGAAAAGCATGTGCCCCGCTCCTATGTGATCGCTGGGGTGCTGGCAGGTGCGCGGACAGCGCCGTCACCGCGCGGAATCGAGACAGCTACGCCTTACCAGGACAGGGAGGTCTGACCGGCATGAATGGACTGCAGGAGACCTGCGACCTTGTGATCGTGGGAGCGGGCCTGAGCACGCTCAGCCTGCTGCACAGCGGCATTGCCGAGCGTGGACGTACGCTTGTGCTGGACTATCAGGAGGCTCCGGGCGGCTTTCTGCGCCATCTGCGACCGGCTGCTGGCTTCGAGGAGGCCTGGCACCTGCTGGCGAGTGTTCGTCTGCCTGCCGGGGTCACCTTCCTGCCGGAGGCCACCGCGGTCGGTCTCTTACCCGCGTTGACGCCGCACGAGGCCCACACGCTGGTCGTGCGCCGGCGGCAGGGGACGACGCACATCCAGGCACGCCGCCTGGTGCTGGCCTGCGGTGGTCTGGAAGCACCACGCGAGCAGGCAGAGATTCCTGGAACGCGACCAGCCGGCGTGATGACGCCTATTCTGGCGCATCAATTGCTGACACGGGGCTATCTGCCAGGTCGCCGCGTCCTGGTCTATGGTGCATCGCGCTATGCCCGCGTCACTGCCCAGCGTCTGGAGCAGGCTGGCCTGGAGGTGATCAGAGCTGCGTCCGGCGCCGACGCCGGGGAGCAGACAGCGCTGACGGGCGAGCTGATCGAGGTGCACGGCTTTCCTCGTCTGGAGGGAGTCAGCCTGCGCACTGCTGAGGGCCGGCTCACCCTCGAGGTCGATACCCTCGTCTACGCCACTGGCATGCTGGCGAACACCCACTGGCTCCGGGGCAGTGGGCTGGCCCTCGCCGCCGACGGCCGTATTCTGGTCGATGGCGCGTATCAGACAACACTCCAGGGGATCTACGCCATCGGTACGGCGGTACGCCCCTCGCTCGACCACCAGTACTCCATACGCATGGGAAAGGAGGTAGCAGCCTTGCTGCTCAGAAGTGTATCATGAAGCTGAGCGGAGCCGTGATGGTTAATGCTCCCTGCGAGCACGTCTGGCAGATCTTCATGGACCCGGCCCGGCTCGGTCGCGTCATCCCCGGCTGCGAAGAGGCCCAGCAGGTGGACGCCACCCATTACAGCGCCCGGCTCGCCGTGCGCGTCCAGTTCATGACCATTCGGGCCCAGGCGCGTGGCACCCTGCTCGAAGCCGACGCACCGCGCCATCTGGTAGCCGAGATGGTGGGTGAGCCGCTGGCCATGGCCGGGGCCTTCCGCGCCCATCTGATTGTTGATCTTACACCCGTTGAGGGAGGAACGGAGGTCGATTACACCATCGAGCTGACCATGCTGGGACGCCTGGCAACTCTGGGAGAGGCCATGATCCGCGCAACCTCTCGCCGCCTGGCGGCAGAGTTTGCGCAGAACGTGGCGCGGCTCTTCCAGGACGAGCGCCCGACACAGGCGTAGGAGCGCGCCCATCGCGCCTGTGTATCAGGTTCATCGCGTCCATCACCCCGCGTTCCCTTCCTGCGTCCAGGGACGCAGCCGAAGACGGTTTTGCAAGGCGGCTCCTGTGCCATTCTGCGCGTCAGGCAGGCACACTGGCAATCACGTCTTGAATGAGAAAGGAGCATCTCCTATGTCGCTCAGCGAACAACCGCCGATTGTCTCCGAAGATCAGCTCGTAGAGAAGTTTGGCTACCGCCCGGAGTTTCGTCGCGAACTGAAACGCTTCGCCTCGTTCGCTGTCGGATTCTCCTTCATCTCGATTACCACTGGCATATTTACGACCTATGGATCAGTCTTGAACTGGGGAGGGCCGCGCGGTATCTGGACCTGGCCGCTGGTGATCGTCGGCCAGTTGCTTGTCGCACTGGTCTTTGCCGCTCTGGCCTCCCACATTCCGCTGGCTGGCTATTCCTACCAGTGGGCCTCGCGCCTGATCAATCCCAAAATCGGGTGGCTGACCGGCTGGATCACCTTCACCTTCCTGGTGGTCGATGTTGTCGCCGTTGACTACGCGGTTGCACAGACCGTCATTCCCACCCTCTTCGGTTACAGCGAGAACGCGGTGAACGCCTGGATCGCCACCGCCCTGGTGCTGCTCCTGCAGACGCTGCTGGTCCTCTTCTCGACGGTCTGGTCAACGCGCATCAACAACACCGCCGTCGGCACAGAGGTCATCGGGATTGTTGGCCTGACGCTCCTGCTCTTGATCGTGGGAGCCGTCCGCGGCATGCTGCACCCGGATCATCTCTTCAGCACCGGCAGCATCTCAGCAAACGGCTATTTTCAGCCCGGCGGTCTCTTCTCGACCGGTCCCTTTATGCTCTCCTTCCTGCTGGGAGCGTTCACCATCGTCGGCTTCGAGGCTGCGGCGAACCTGGCAGAGGAGACGCAGGAGGCTCATCGTACCGTTCCGTTTGCCATGTGGTCCTCGGTCGCCTTGAGCGGTCTGGTCGGCTTTGTCTTTCTGATCGCCCTGAATCTGGCCTCCGATAACCTCACGGCGCTGGCCTCCTCGGCCACGCCGGTCGCCGATATCATCACGCACGTCCTGGGACCGATCGTCGGGGACATCCTGCTGGTGCTGGTAACCTTCTCGATCTTCGCCTGCGGGCTGGTCATTTTCATCACGCTGACACGTCTGATCTGGGCCATGTCGCGCGATGAGCGCTTTCCCGCCCACCAGTGGCTGAGGCAGGTGAATCCGAATACTGGCACACCGGTTCCCTCGACGCTGCTCTCGTTCATCATCTGCGAGGTCGTGCTGGCGCTCTTTGCCCTCATTGGCATCGTCTTCAATCAGACGACAACCCTGAGCAACCTCTTCTCAGCGGCAACCCTGCTGCCGGCGATCATCTACCTGCTGACGGTTATCTACTACCTCGCGGCCCGCCGCCGCCTGCCGCACGTGCCCGGCGGCTTCACGCTGGGCGTCTTTGAGTGGCCGGTGATCATCCTGGCGCTGGTCTGGCTGGTCTTCGAGCTGCTGATCTTCCGCGACGCTCAGTTCGCCGTGCCCTGGATCTATACGCTTGTGATGTTCGCGATCGGGCTGATCTACTTTGCCTGGCTGTTGATTACACGGCCGGCCGTCTTGAAAACGGTGCCTGTTGAAGAGAGCGAGAGCGCAGAGAAGCTGGCCAGCTCCTCACCAGAGATTTCGGGATCGTCAACATAGCCGGTCCGCATGGCCGGACCGGAGCAATCGTCAGGAGAGAGAGCAAGGAAGATGGCTCCCGCAATACTCGCCATAGATCAGGGCACTACCCGCACGAAAGCGCTCATCTTCGATGCTCAGGCCCACTGCCTGGCGGAGGCGACGAGCGAGGTTCCGCTGAGCTATCCGCAGCCGGGCTGGGTGGAGCAGAATCCCTACGACCTTCTGACCAGCGTGGTTCAGAACGCTCGTACTGTGCTGGAGGCCGTCGGCGACCAGCCAGTGCTGGCCTGCGGTCTGGCCAATCAGGGCGAGACGGTCGTGGTCTGGAATCGGCGCACAGGACTGCCACTCTATAACGCCATTAGCTGGCAGGACCGGCGTACCGATGACCTCTGCGAGCGCCTGCGCCGTGAGGGCGCGGCCCAACTCATCGCGGAACGCACCGGTCTGCCACTCGACCCATACTTCTCTGCCACGAAGATTCGCTGGCTCCTGGACAATGTGGTCGGTGCGCGCGAGCTGGCCGCGCGCGGCGAGTTGCTGGCAGGTACCACGGACGCCTGGCTGCTGTGGTCGCTGACCGGCGAGCATCGCACCGACGATACCACCGCTTCGCGCACCATGCTCTACAACCCGCAGACGCGCGATTGGGACCAGGAGGTGCTGGATCTGCTGGAGATTCCGCGCTCGCTCTTGCCGGTCATCCAGCCATCTTGCTCTCACTTCGGGACGATCGCAGCTGAGCACCTTGGCCGCTCACTGCCGCTGAGCGCGTCGCTGGTTGATCAGCAGGCCGCGCTCTTCGGCCAGGCCTGTTATGAGCCGAACGATGTGAAGGTGACCTACGGCACCGGCGCCTTTATCCTGCTGAACGCCGGCCAGGCCTGGCCAGCCTCCCGCCACGGCCTGCTGCCCACGGTCGCCTGGTCTCATGGCGACGAGATCGTCTACGCCCTCGACGGCGGTATTTATGTCGCCGGGGCCGCTATTCAGTGGCTGCGCGACATCGGGCTGGTCCAGAATCCAGAGGAGACGCTCGAACTGGCCCTCTCGGTCCCTGACAGCGGCGGGGTCTTCTTCGTGCCAGCCCTGACGGGACTGGCAGCTCCCTACTGGGATAGCTACGCCCGCGGAACCATCGTCGGCCTGACCCGGGGTACAACGCGCGCCCATCTGGTGCGCGCCACGCTGGAAGGCATTGCCTTCAGTACGCGCGATGTGCTGCAGGCCATGGCCCAGGACAGCGGGCGCGCCATTCGTAGCCTGAAGGTCGACGGCGGCGCCTCGGCCAACAGCTTTCTGATGCAAGCCCTGGCCGACATCACTGGGGTCGAGGTACACATCGCCGCCGTGCGCGAAACAACGGCCCTCGGCGCCGCCTTCCTGGCGGGCATCGCTGTCGGCCTCTGGCGTGATCGTCAGGCAACGGCCTCCCTCTGGCGCGAAGCCACTACCTACCGACCGCGCGGCAACGGCACGATCGAGGCCCTCTACCGCCGCTGGTTCAATGCCGTCGAACGCTCCAGAGGCTGGGCAGCTATCGCCTAGCCGCCCGCTACCAATCAACGCGACCTCCAGGAGAGAGCGCCGGCCAGGGAGCTGTATGCCGACGCTCTCTCCTGCTCCCAACGCGGCACCCCTCCCTCGATCCCGTCGCTCCTCCTGAGCCGGAAGCGCCACGCCTGCCAACCAGCCTCCGGGGCGGATGAAGGCGAGTGAGGCTGAAGTGGCTCCAGGAGTGCCTCGAAGCCCTGTTGTGAGAACGGATGCTCTTGACAGATGTTCTCGACAGTGAGTATACTTTCTCCTGCATAAACTGTCGTTATTGTCCTTGCGTATGTTGTCTGGGCCTGCAACATCCAGAACATGTGTTCTAGCTATATACTGGAACCCGGGCCACCAGGATGAGACAGATGCGTCGAGAGAAGAGCGCGGCGGTTGGGGTCGAGATCGGAGGGAGCCGGGCGACCATCGCCATTATCGATGAAGAGGGACAGATCTGGCAGCGCTCCGAGGCCAGGACCCTGCGGGGGAGACCAGCTCAGGCCACCCTTGAGCCGTACCTGCGCGCACTGGATACGGTGGTGCAGAACGCTCAAGCCCACGGACAGCGCCTGCGTGGAATCGGCCTGGCGCTGCCGGGCAAGCTTGATCAGACATGCCGCCGTCCTTTCCTGATTCCCATCCTGCCCTCCCTCAACCAGTTTCCCCTCAGCGATCTGCTGGAGACACGCTACAGGCTCCCCGTCGTGCTCCATAGCGACGTTGATGCCGCCGCCATGGGCGAGTACCGCTTCGGCGCAGGCCGCAAGCGCCAGCGGCTGCTGCTGCTGACCGTACAGGCCGTTGTGGGAGCCTCACTGATTGCCGAGGGCTCTCCCGAACCGGCGGCGCGCGACTATACCGGCCACGTCTGCCATCTACCAGTCGCTGCCAGCGGACCGCGCTGTAGCTGTGGGAAGCGCGGCTGTATCAGCAGTCTGGTCTCCCTGGAGGCGCTGCAGCGTATGATCCAGCGGGCCGTCAGGCGCGGTGAAGAGACCAGCCTGATCCGTCGCCTGAGCAACCGTGAGGCCTTCAGCGCGCAGCTCCTGGCCGAGGAAGCCTTGCAGGGCGATCGTATTGCGCTCGGCATTTATGAGGAGATCGGGCACTGGCTGGGCGTAGCGGCAGCCCGCTACAGCAGCCTCTTTGCGCCAGAGGTGCTGATTCTGACCGACGGCGTGCTGAAGGCCGACGAGCTGCTGCTGGCCCGCGTACGCGCGACCCTGGCGGAGCAGAACCGCGTTGCGGATAGCCAGCCCATCGAGGTGCTCGCCGGGCATCTGCGACATGACGCCGCTCTGATCGGCAGCGTAGCTCCCTTCTTCATGCAGAGTGTTCCCGACAGCCTGCCGTTCCCGCACCACGCCGACAGCCTGACATCTGCAGCCGACCTGGCCAGCGGCTGCCCTGAGAGCGCCAGCCCGCTGTACGGTCCCCCTCACCAGGGAGGGTCACGCACACGCCGGCGTAGCTATCGCCGCCCGCGCGCCCACGACGATATCGAGCCGCTCATCGCGGAACATGCCGCCGCCCTGCGCCTGGCGCCGGCCGACGATCTTGGCCTCGGCCCTCGTCCCAGGCCTGGCCTGCGTTCTCTGCGCGAGACCGACGTCTGAGGAGGTGGCGTCTCATTCCCAGCGCGGCGCCGTAAAGGCGATCTGCACGAGTGCTGGCGGGTGCTTTGGCTGCACCAGATAAGCGCGGCCCGGTGGTAGTGGCCCGGCGGCCTGGCCATAGAGTACCTTGCCCTCCATGGGATCACCGCTCATCACCAGGCCTGCGCTGCCCATCTCGCGCAGGCGCTGCAGAAGCGTCTCAAACATGGCCCGCCCGATGCCGCCCACTCGATGCACCAGTACCAGATGGAAGCCGATGTCGCGGCCTACGAGCAGGTAGTCGACCAGTGGCATCAGAGGACTGACGCCTGAACCGGTCAGTGCCTCATAATCATCTACAAAGAGCACGTAGTGGCGCCCACTCCAGCGCTGCGGACGGCGTAACTCGCTCAGCGGCACATCGGAGGCCTTCTTCAGACGCCGCTCGAGGTCAACCTTCAGATTGCCGACACAGCTTGTCAATGTGGACTGGTTGTAGGCATAGGTTAGCAGGTGCTTGCTCTCCACAAAATCGAGCAGCCGCTTGCGCATGTCTACGATGGCGTAGCCCACCTCCTGGGGCGTGTAACGCCGCTCCAGACCGTGGATCCACGTGCGCAGGAGCGAGGTTTTGCCACACTCGCTATCACCCAGCACGAGAAAGTGTGGCCCGGCGTTCAAGAGATCAATATAGACAGGCTGCAGGCGAAACTCTTCCAGGCCGATCGGCACCCCAGGCGGCTCGTCCTCAGATGGCACTGGCAGATCCTCAAGGCGCACCATGGCGGGCAGCATCAGCACTGGCGGCGCCGTCATGCCGCTCCAGGAGGCGCGGACCCGCCGGATCAGGGCCAGCAGTTGCTCTTGAACAGCGAGATGCAACTCAGCGGCTTCGTGCGGCGGCTCTATCAGAGGCAGCGCGATCTGAAAATAGAGCTTCTCACGGTTGGCCCCCCGTCCCGGTACACCGGCTGGAATGGCCGCAGCGATGGCTCGCCCCAGCTCAGAATCGACCGGATCATTCAGGCGCAGCTCCAGGCGTGTCCCAATATTGTCGCGCAGCCGGGGACGCAGCTCGGCCCAGCGATTAGCTGAGATCACCAGGTGCACACCATAGGCCAGCCCACTGGAGATCATCTCGATCAGATCCGGTTCGAGCTGATCAAAATCCTGAAAGAACTGGGCAACGTTATCGATCACCAGGAAGACATCGCCGAAGGGCACGTCGTCAAGCTCACCGCGCTGACGCAGCGTACGGAAGGTGGCCATGCTATCGATGCCACGCTCACGGAAGAGGAACTCGCGTTCCTCGATCACCCTGCGCATCTGGCGCACCACTCGCCGAATCTTATCGCGCTCCGGTTTGCCACAGACGGCTCCCACATGCGGCGCCTGCTCAAAGATCCGCAGCAGTCCACCTCCCATATCAATGCAGTAGAACTGTACATCGCGTGGCGTATGGGTCAGCAGAAAGGCCGTCATCAGCGTGCGCAGGAAGGTACTCTTGCCGGACTGGGGAGCGCCGATAACCGCCAGATGGCCGCCAATGCCCGAGAAATCCAGCCAGAGTGGCTGCTGAGCCTGGTCAAGCGGCATATCCACCAGTCCGACTGGCACTCGTAGATCGCCAAAGGGCGGCGCCATCTCCCAGTGTGCTCCCGTGAGATCCGGGCGCCCACTGCGCTCCAGGACGGTCTTGAGCAGTAAGTCCCCTGGCAGCGGCGGCAGCCAGACCTGATGGAGCGCCTGGGTGAACTCTGGCGGAACAGCCTGCGCCAGACGCTCGACCACCGCATCCATCTCGGTACGTAGATCGGCCGCCCCCTCGCTCAGAGAAGCACTCGGCAGACGGGCTGCTGCGCCGAGCAGGTGCTGATAGTGCAGGAGTTTGCCGCTGGCCGTAAAGACGCGCACCTTGCTCTCGAGCGCGCGCTGCTCTGCCAGCGGGAGGTGCGGCGTGGAGATCAGCGCGCATTTGAATAGCTCGTAGGTATCCACATCGACCTTGAAGTAGCCAATGCCTGGGACAGAGGGCAGATAATACGCATCGGAAGTGCCGAGCACGGTCCGGCTCTCGACGGCGCTGTAGGTGCGCAGACAGATACGATAGCGCAGATGGCTCTCCAGTCCCTTGATGCGCCCCTCCTCCAGGCGCTGAGTCGCAAAGAGCAGATGCAGACCCAGGCTGCGCCCGACGCGCCCCATGGTCACGAAGAGATCCAGAAAATCGCTGCGCTGGGCGATCAGCTCAGCAAACTCATCGACGATCACCAGCAGATGTGGCATTGGCTCCATCGTGGGATACAGACGCCATCTGGCGTGGTACTGCTTGATGTTGTCAAGATTGCCGGCATCGCGCAGCATGCGCTGACGACGCTGCTGCTCTCCCAGGAGGGAGGCGTAGACACGGTCGACCAGGGCGAGATCGCTCTGTAGATTGGTCACAACCCCGACTACGTGGGGCAGGCGTTCAAAATCGTTGAATGAGGCGCCGCCCTTAAAATCGATCAGCACAAAGTTCAGCAGACGTGGGTCATGGGTCATCGCCAGTGCACTGACCAGCGTGCGCAACAGCTCGCTCTTGCCAGAGCCGGTTGCGCCAACGATCAGACCGTGTGGTCCCATGCCTTTATCGGCCGCCTCCTTCAGGTCGAGAAAGAGTGGGCGCCCGTCCGCCCGTCTTCCGATCGGCACGCACAAGAGCTGCTCACGCTCACCCTGGCGCCAGCTCTCCTGGGGCACAAGCGTATCGGCAGAGGGAATCTGCAGCAAATCGAGCAGGCGGATATCCTGGGAGAGATCCTGCTGTGTCGACTCGCTCAGCGTGAGTGGAGCCAGGCTGCGAGCAATGCGCTCGCAGAGCAAGGGCGCTACGGCATCTGGGAGCAGGCCCTCCATGCGCCGCCCGCCATAGCGGATCTCTTCAAACTGCAGCCCACCGACGTCGGAGATGGAGAGTCGCGCCTGGATGGCGGCTGGCTCATGATAGCGATCGCTCACCAGGCAGATCACTGTCAGGCCGACGCGCGCGGGATCAGCGAAGAGCAGCTCCAGTTCGGGTAGCTGGCCGATAGCCTCGTGGGGCGAGAAACCGTCAAGTACCACCACCAGGTGCGGCAGGCAGGCCTGGGCCGCGCGCTCGCGCTGTAGCTGGTCGTTGCCTGCCTCCTCGCTGAGGCGGGCACGCCGCTCAATCTCTGGTTTGAGCTGCTGCTGCAGCAGGGTGCGCAGGTCCTCCACTGTGGTTGCCAGCATACAGAGCTGCTCGGGAGCATAGCGCCGCTCGGCTTTGACCTGATGGAGACGGCGCACATGCGGCAGCCACTTCAGCCAGCTCCATTCACGGACGCGCTCGCCAGGAAAGTAGACCAGACAGCGCACATCTTCAGGGGCGTGAAAGGCGACCAGTTGACAGAGGATCGCCCGCGCCAGCGCCCGCGTGGCCGCCGGCTCGCCGCTGATCGCCAGGGTCCCCAGCGAACGCAGCGGTACCAGGGCTGCCATATCATCAAGGTAGCTATACTCGGCCACCAGCGCCTCAGCCTGGGCACGTAGATCGGGCACATACTGCACCATAAAGTCGGCCCCGCCCACATCCAGACGCAGAGGTGAGCAGAGGGGGCCCGGCCCAAGACCAATGCGCGTCAACATGAAGTCGAAATCTGTCGGGCGACGCTCCCAGAGATACTCACGCCGCTCGACGCGCTCGGCCAGCTCCTCATAGGGAGGATAGAGTCGCCTCTCGACCAAGCGCTGCTCTTTAGCCAGCCCCAGCAGGTGGCGACGCAGGCGATCGAGATAGTCGAGATACAGGCTGCGCTGCTGCCGCTGTTGCTTTTTGAACATGCGACGCTGGACAAAGCCCATGACCACGCCTGAGCAGACCATGCTCAGCCCCATGACGACGCTGAGAATCATCAGCAGCAGGCTGGTGCGAAAGGCGATCACAAAGAAGACCGAACCCAGGCTGCCTATGACTGGCAGGAGATATTGCAACCAGCCAAGCGCACCCATCTGGACCGCCTGCACCGTCGGCGGCGCGCTGACCACAATCTCTGAGTCCGGAAGCCGCGGAGGATAGGCGCGCGCCGGTCGGTAGAAGGTTGTGATTCGCATGCGACCTCGTTTTCCAGCAGCGGGTCAGAGTCTTGTTGCTCTGGCTCAGGAGAGCGACATCTGCTCCCAGGTAACGCCGATCCCACCGGTGTGCTCGCTGGGAGCGATCGATCGCGGCACAAAGGGTTGTTCCGAGGTGTCGGTCTGTGCAGCCACTACCGGCGCTGCCTCCGGTGGGTGGAGAATCAGAATCATGCCATCGATCACACCGGCCTCCAGGAGGGTCTGCGTTAAAGGAACGGGGATGCCGGTCTGCTGGATCGTCAGCGACCAGGCCTGCTCAGCCCCTGCCACGCCTGGTGGCCCTTCGCCAGCCACAGGCTTGACGGCGCATAATTCGACCAGTAAAGGGAGCAGATCGCTGACGGCAAGGTTACCCGGCAGCTCCAGATCCAGTGTGCGCTCCGGGCCTTCAACGGTGACCAGCAGTGCGTATGACATAGAGACGTACGCCGCTCGAGCACGGCGCCTCATACCGATCTATCCGGGTATCCGCTCGCTCCATGACCGGCGATGGTTGTGCAGAGCCCCTCAAGCAGGGCCGGCTCTGCATCAACCACCGTTGGTGGTGCGCTATTCGTACCCGCTGAACTGGGAGGCGATCATCTGATCCAGCTCGTTGAGGGCTTTGGAGCTCCCCTGCAGACCGCGGGTCAACTGATCGAGATCCTCCAGCACAGCCTTGATATGCGTGTTCCAGGTATTCATGGCATTCTGATAGGCCACGCTTCCGCGCCCAAACCAGTCAGCTTCCAGATTAGAAACGGCTGCGGTAATGCGCCCCACCGCAGTCTCAAAATTGGAAAGCTCGTTGAGAAAATTCAGCGCGGCCTGATCCATTGCATGTGTGCGACCACCAATCAGATCTCCCTGCAAAGACATTGTGCTTTACTCCTTTCCGAACGGCACCCGACCGCAGCAGAGCGCCCACAGACGGGCCACGGCTCCAGCGGGTACGCGCGATAACGACAGTAAGCGTCCCAACCAGCTCAGCACACCGCTCAGGTCCCGGGCAGGTCATGTGTACGATGGAGACAACCAGGTGGTGTCAGCCTTGCCTCGCGGCTCGCCCACGCCCGCGAATACTCCGGCGCTGCTGCGCCGTTGGAGAGGCGCCGCTCCCTGCACAGGCTCGCCTGGCCGCTCTCAGGCAGCCCATCTCAGCCATGCTCATCAGATCCCTGAGTGGGTTCAGAGCTGTCCCTCCTCAGAAACGACTCTATCCAGTCGAGCTGTTTCTAGCCCTCCTTCCCTGGTTGACTTCCCCTCCTGATGCTACGCACAGCAGGGGAAGTGCTTTTGGCAACGCTTCAACATAAAAACACATCAATTTAAGGAGCGCGGTGATAGCACATCTTTTCCCCTAAAGGATACCTATGATCACAGGAGAATGCAATATGACTACATGAAATTTGAATATAACGTCATTGCCCAGGTAGCAAGATCGGGACAGTCAGTGAGGCCGTTAGAGGCCCAGACCTGATCAAAGAGATAGAGGATATCACGGCTGATGGAGAGCAGAACATCTCGCACCACCTGCCAGATAGGAATATGGGTCTGTTGCAATTCATGAGGACGAAACAGTGTTTCTGCGTGATCAGCCACATGAGCACGCACACGCGGTTCCCACCAGGTCAGCATCTCCGTGAGCAGAATCGCTCCGGCAAAGCGATCGCCCTGAGGGCACCACTGTCCCTGCGCACCGAGGTGCGGGTGCTGGTAGCCGGGGGAACCCCAGCTGAGTTTTTTCGGCGCGGGCAGGCCGGGAGCGTAGAGATCTTCGAGATCCAGGAGCTGCACCTCCTGTAAGGTTGGTGCGAGCAGGATATTTCCTCCTGCGACATCTGCATGGGCCATCCCGTGTGTCTCCAGATTCCAGAGCACCTGGGCCGTGGCCAGGGCCAGACGGCGCGCCTGCTCAAAGGTATAGCCAACGCTGGCTCCCTGATCGAGGATCAGGCCGGCCCAGGTCCTGGCTTCAATCCAGGGCATCAACATTGCGTACTCTAGCTCGGGGAAGGCAGCTACCAGCTCAGGCTGGTTGGCGCGCGACAGGCAGGAACGGCGTCCCAGAAAACAGCCGGGGAAATGGGCACAACGCTGCAACAGCTCAGCAACACGCACCAGGTGGGGGCCACGATAGGAGGCCTTAAAGACCTTGAGTGCATAACGCTCGTTGGTGTCCAGATTGCGTAGTTGGTAGACCAGTGCCTCTCCTCCCTCCAGCACAAACACCGCCTCTTTATCTTCTGGCAGCATGGGGTGAGGCACAAACTCAAAATAGGAGCTGCCCACGCGCAGAAACATCCCGGGAAACGGTTGAAAATTCGCCACCGATCAGCCTCCTTTGCTCTCTTGTCCAGCTCTTCAGGAGAGCCACTGAAGATCAAGAGCGGTCATGTCATCGTTTTCGGGCAACTGCAGCAAGGCCTGTGCGCGTTCCTGGAGGGCCTGATCGTCGAGTTCAGCGAGCAGAGAGCCAAGAGCCATCAGCCCATCGGTGTAGACGATCAGGCGCTCAATCGTGGAGAGTCCCATACTCCAGGCGTTGAGCGGTCCGCGAGAGCCGCGCACCGTCGACCAGCGTCCCTCAGGCTGTTCGTTGCCACCCAGGGTTAAGGAGTGCTCTGCGGTGATAAAGAGTCGCGCCGTGACATTGCCCATCCAGCAGAAAAACGCCTCCGTCGGCCGGGAGAGACTGAGCTGCGTTGACCAGGGCGCCAGACTGACACGGCCGGCCAGAAAGACCGTCTCGCTGCCGTAATCGTCGCGCAACTCCTCCAGCACCTCGCGCACAAGTGCCGGCGTGCCGGCCGCCAGGGGCTGGCGATGCAGCTCTTGCTGAGCCACAGGGGCCCAGCTATCCATCTGAGCACGTAGCCGTGCGGCTACCTCTGTCGCCGGCCCATCCAGTCCCTCGGCCGCCTGGAGCCACGCGACCAGCTCCCTGGCCAGATACTGGGCCGCAAAATCACCGCGATAGGAACTTCCCACTCCATCACAGACGCAGAAGCAGAGTGAGGAACCGTCGCTGCGCGCGACTACCTGGGCATAGTCCTGATTGACCAGGGCCTGTAACTGCGACTCCCGACAGCGCAGTGAGAGCAGACGCAGCGCAAGACGGCGGTTGATTGTCCGCGCATGAAAGTACTCGCCTGCCTGGCCTGTCTCAATGCAGATGGCCTCATCAGATACCATACATCCCTCCCTGAACTGCACAGACTATTTCAATTGCGTCGCCGTTGAGATCGTAAAGGCCAGACGCACGAGATCGATCTGAATGCCTGGGAAGAAGAGCGCAGCCCCTGGCTGCAAACTATATCCGTAATTGTTGATGTTCTGCCGATAGATCTCTGGCATGGGCGAGGAGAGACGGAAGAGGAAGCGGGCATACTCATTGGTTAGCTGGCTGGCTCTGGTCACTCCCCCCCACTGGCGCCAGTCGCGCACGGGCGCGCGCAGCATTTTATCGGCCACGTAGACGTTCTCGACCAGCACCGGACCATCGCGCACAGCCATTGCTTGAACGCGCCGCACAATCGGCGTGGGATCGCTGGCCGTAATCAGCGCGTCTGTCAGATGACAGACCAGGGGGGCTGGTGAGGTCTCAAACTCTGCGAGGTGCTTCTGCAGCAGTGCCTCGACGGCTGCAAAACCAACGGCCGTGTCGGTTTCACCGCCTGCACTGATGATCGGTACTCCATACTTGACCAGATCGGGAAGATCACGGATGCCTCCCAGCACATCTACAACGGCGGTGCTATAGGCGAAGATGGCTACTTTGTAGCGTCGCTGGACAATGCCATCGCGGATGGAGCGGCGCACCATGTCTTTGATGGCCTCCTTGAGCGCTTTATTGACGAGGCCCATCTTGGTGGTCGCACCGCACAGATCGTTCATCGAATGACTGGCATCAATCAGATAGATGACGAGTGCTGGCGTGAGAGAGGTGGCGGGCTGCGTATAGAACATCTTGATCCTCCTCTCCAATATTTGGGCGTATTCTGTGGCAGTTTATCCTGGCATAGCCTCTCTACTCAAGCAACTGGCCTGGACCCTCTTAGCTTGAATATCATATCACAACCATGTTATACTCTCCTGAGATGCTCTTGCCGGCCATTATAGCTTCATACCTTCCCAGAGTGAGGGAATAGATGAGTTCTCCAGGCATTTTTCTCTGCCATGACATCGATCCGAGAGCGCATCAGGAATTGCAGGTTCTCAGCCGGCTGCGCCAGCGACTTGAGGAGACAGGTGCCACCGTCATTATCTACCCCGGCCGGGCCAGCGACGAAGGCTTTTTATCTTTTCTGAATCAGGCGCTACCAGAATCACAGTGGTTTCTTCTCTTTCAAACGTCCTCTGCGGTCCAGTCTTATCAGGTCCGTATGGCCGTCAATACTGCCCTGAAGCTCGTGGAACAGCGGAGACTGCAAGGTGTGCTACGCTTTATAGCCAGCCCGGATCAGCCAGAGGTTCCCGCTGAGTGGTCCTCCAGTGAGACCTTTGACGGCTCCTATGACTATCCGCGAGCGATTGAGAAGCTGCTGCTGGCACTCCACAAGGCTCCGACCGCCTCCAGCGGTAGTACTGGCACAATCCGCGCCATCGTGCCCAGCAGCGGGCCAGGCGAACTGGCTCAGGCCGAGACCAGGCTCCAGCCTCGCCCGGACTACGATCGCCCGGTGATTCCCCCCTCCGGGTTGACTCCCCTGCGGCATACATTCTCAGGGTTCTATACTGTGTCGACTGAGCGCGGCCGGGTGATTATTGGCCTTTCCTTCTTGCTGGTCGCCACTCTTGTGCTGGGAACGGTGATGGCCCTCCTGCTGGCTCGGCCTGCCCCGGCGAAGCAGGTCACCAGTACGGGGAGCTACGGTCAGGTCGACTTTTTTAACACTGGACTGACCGGAGCGGACAACACTACCGGCGTCTGTGATGGTCTCGAGGTGAGCCTGCAAAATCTGGCCGCGCTGCCTCAGGGAGAGAGCTACTACGCTTGGCTCCTGCCCGACAAGAACGAGATGGGCAGCGGTCTCCTGCTGGCTAGATTCTCTCCCGTGCACGGCGGCCTGTCACTGCGCTACATCAGCCCGAATCACCAGAACCTGTTCGCCAGCTACAGCCGCTTCCTGGTTACCGAGGAGAGTGCCTCGCTCACGCCCGATAGCCCGACCCCTGACCTGAACCGCTGGCGCTACTATGCCGAGATTCCTCAGACCCCCGATCCACAGGCGCAGACCATGGGGAACATGACTGTGCACTACAGCGATCTCGACCATCTGCGTCACCTGCTCAGCGGTGAGCCACGTCTGGATCAGCTCTCGTTACATGGTGGACTGAGCGTCTGGTTCTTCCAGAACGTCAGCAAGGTCTTTGAATGGGCCTCCGCTGCTAACAGCGTCGGGCCAGAGCGCAGCGCCAGCGAGATTCGTCAGGCTCTCATCAAGATCCTGGACTACCTCGATGGGACCGAGCTGGTCGGCCAGGATGTGCCCCCCGGCACGCCGATTCTCGTCGATCCTACCATCGGGCGCGTCCCTCTGTTGACGCTTGATGAGAACGCACTGCCTGTTCCGGGCTACATTCGCCATATCGAACTGCACCTGGTGGCCCTAACCAGCTCGCCGCACGCCTCGGCGGCGCAGCGAACCCTGGCCGGACAGCTCGACACGCAGCTCAACCGCGTGAAAGCCAGCCTGGATCAGGCCCGTCAGGATGCGGCTCAGCTGGTAAAACTTTCGTCAAAGAAGTTGCTCTCGTCCTCAGCACAGGCCCTGCTGGAGGATCTGGAACACCAGGCGATGACGGCCTTCATCGGCGAGGTGAACCCCGCCACTGGTACGAGGATCGGGGGCGCCATCTGGATCTTTGACCACATACCTGAACTGGCTACACTGACGGTGACTGCCTACAAAGGTTGAGCCAGGCTGCCAGCAGCAGGCGCTGGTCATAAGACGGAGGGAGGGGGCCAGGGGCCGCTTCCCCTCGGCAGGAGAGAGAGCAAGCAGGCCGCTGTGCAACATGCTTCTGCTCACGATGCACGGGAGGCCTGCCTCGCTTCTGAGGGAGAGCTCAGCGATCCGGCTCCTCTCCAGCCTCCGCCTCGTCACCACGGTCAAGAAGAGCCTCATCTTCATCCAGCAGGCCGGGGAGCGGATCAATATACATGCAGCGGCGCACCAGATCGATCGATTTGATGACCTGTTTCACCGCCGGAATGAGTACCTGACGTCCATCAGGGGTACGGATGGCGTAGACATCGTTGCCGCCAGTCAGCAGAATCTCCACAATAGAGCCTACCTCCCGTCCATCCAGTGTGAAGACCTGCAGGTGAAGAATATCGTGCTGATAGTAAGAGTCGGGAGGCAGGGCCGGCAACTCGGCGAGGGGGATCAGCAACGCACAATTGCGCAAAGTTTCGGCGGCACTCATGGAGTCGAAGCCCTGGAGCTTCAGAATAACCAGCTCGCCCTTATACGGGCGCGCACGTTGGATACGGTGACGTCTGGGAGGCGAGCCAAGGTAAACCGCCTCAAGCTGCGCAAAGCGGTTGGGAAGATCGGTCATAGAGAGGACCTTCACCTCGCCCCGTAGCCCGAAGGGCGCGACCACCTTGCCCACCGTAGCCCATGCGCTCTCGCCTTCTCTATGCTCAGAAGCCATAGCGCTCAGACGACCTTCAAGGAGGTATGCCGGCCCTCGCGCGTTCCGACGGCGCGCATCAACGCACGCACCGCCTTGGCGACGCGCCCCTCGCGCCCGATTACCTTGCCGTAGTCTTCAGGCGCCACGTGCAGCTCCAGAATGAGCGCCTGCCGATCGTTGCGCACCTCGCGCACCTGAACCGCTGCCGGGTTATCCACCAGCGATTGAGCAATGTATTCGACTAACTTGCGCATACGCCACCCTCTGGCAGGGGTAAGCCCGCCCCTAGTTGCTTGCTCTGGACGCGGCCTTCATCTGCTCAAGGCGCTCCAGCACGCCAGAGCGCCTCAGCAGCGAGTTCACCGCATCCGAGGCCTGGGCGCCATGCTGCAGCCACTTGAGGGCCTTCTCCTCATTCACATGAATCGCCGAAGGCTCGACCAGAGGATTGTACCAGCCGATATTCTCAATAATGCGCCCGTCGCGCGGCGACCGGGCCTCGGCCACAACAATGCGATAGCTGGGAGCCTTCTTCTTACCCACACGCATCAAACGAATTTTAACGGCCATGCTTCCCTCTTCTTCATCCCTCCCCATGCGGGAGAGATCCTGCTCTATCAGATAGTGTTACCTGTGGATCACTGCAAAAGGAATACCACGGCGCAGCGTGGTACAGAAACAAAGAGAACGGATTGCTCGATGGCCTCATCAGGATAGCACGGAGCGGGCATTTTGTCAACAGATCGCGACAGTCTCCTCCTTTCCGGCGTCCAAGCACGGCCTCCGAACAGGGAGAGGGTGTCTGCTATAATAAGCGCGAATGCTGAGCTATGAGGGGGAGACACTTCATGCGTCGCACTAAAATCGTCTGCACCATCGGGCCAGCCAGCAACAGCGAGGCACGGCTCGAAGAATTGATACGCGCTGGCATGAATGTCGCGCGTCTCAACTTTTCTCATGGCACCCAGGACGAGCATGGTCTGGTCATTGAGCGTATTCGCCAGATTGCAACACGTCTGAACTGCTCCGTCGCGATTCTCCAGGACCTGCAGGGTCCCAAGATTCGCGTCGGCAGCCTGCCTGGCGGCACGCCGCTGACGCTGACCGAAGGTCACCAGGTGATCATCAGCGCGCACGCTGCAGCGGCCTCCGCTGCCGGCGTGGTGGTTATTCCTACGACCTATGAGCAGCTCGCCAGCGATGTCACCCCCGGTGATCGTATCCTGCTCGACGACGGCCTGCTGGAGCTGCGCGTGATCGCGAGCGAGGGCGACGCCGTGCGCTGCGAAGTCGTTCACGGCGGGCTGCTCAAGGAGCATAAGGGCATCAATCTGCCAGGCGTGGCCGTCAGCGCTCCGGCTCTCACGGAGAAGGACCGCGCAGACCTGCGCTTCGGTGTCAGGCACGGCGTCGACTACGTGGCGCTCAGCTTCGTGCGCCGCCCGGAGGATGTGCTGGAGGCGCGCCGCTTGCTACACCAGTTCCAGGAGGAACTGGCTCAGGAGCAGGGACGCAAACAGCCAGAGAGTCCCATCCCTCTGATCGTGAAACTCGAGAAACCAGAGGCTGTGGCTCGCCTGAACGAGATCCTGGAGGTAGCTGACGGGATCGGGATCATGGTCGCGCGCGGGGATCTGGGCGTTGAGATGTCGCTGGAGAAGGTGCCCTTCATTCAGAAGCGCGTGATCGCTCGCTGCAATGAGCTGGGCTTGCCGGTCATCACCGCCACCCAGATGCTGGAGTCTATGATCAGCAATCCGCGTCCCACCAGGGCCGAGGTTAATGATGTCTCGAATGCCTTGCTCGACGGCACCGATGCGGTCATGCTCAGTGCTGAGACTGCCAGCGGGGCCTACCCGGTGGAGGCCGTGAGGATGATGGTGCGCATCGCCCTGGAGACCGAGGCCGAGGATCGCACAGCCATCCAGCCACGCTGCCAGCGCCTGACGCAGGAGCATGCCGTCAGCCACGCTGCCCGGGCCCTCGCCGAGGAGGCCAGCGTGCGCGCTATCGTGGTCTTCACTCGCTCTGGAAACTCTGCCCGCCTGATCTCGAAAGACCGCCCGCGTCGCCCTATCCTGGCCTACACTCCATCGGAGCGCGTCTATCGCCAGTTGGCGCTCTGGTGGGGGATCTGGCCGCATCGCGTGGAGATGCATGGCACGACCGAAGAACTGATCGCTAGCGTGGAGCAACGCTTGCAGGAAGACCATCTCCTCCAGGAGGGCGAACATGTGGTCATCATTGGCGGGCTGCCGGTTGCCAGCCGCGCCCGCACCAACTTCGTGAAGCTTCATCGCATCGGTGAGAGCCGCTGACAAACCTGCCTGATCATGCTCCTTCGGGCAGAGGGCCAGGCATGGCGGTTTGACATCGCAGCAGAACAGGACTATACTGGGAATATCAGACCAGCGACACCGGCTGCGGCGGGGAACAGCGATGCTATCCCGCCGCGCCTTATTGCAACGGGGCAATGGGCAATCAATGGCTGAGCTCACCCGGCACTTAGACCGGTTTCTCAGGAAGAAGAGGTGTTCATGACAATTCAGGAAAAGAAAGCAATACCCGTTCCCCAGGTCGAGCCACGCGCTCCTTTACCCAGACAGAACCTGCGCATTCCCGGCCCCACCGTTGTCCCAGAAGAGGTGCTGGCGGAGATGGCCAGGCCCATGATCAATCATCGTGGACCTGAGTTCGCGGCTATTCTACGCCGCGTCACGGCCCGCCTGCAATACTTTTTCCAGACGAGCAGTCCTGTCCTGACCTACCCGGCCTCTGGCACTGGCGGACAGGAGAGCGCCATCACCAATCTCTTCTCTCCAGGCGAGCATGTCGTGGCCATCACGATCGGCTCCTTCGGCAACCGCTTCGCCAAGATCGCTGAAACCTATGGCCTGCAGGTGACACGCATCGAGTTTCCCTGGGGTGAGGGCGCCGACCCTGATGTCGTCGAGGCCCGCCTGAAGACGCTCCCTCCCTATCGCGGAGTGCTGATGACGCATAACGAGACCTCGACCGGCGTGACGAACGATGTGCAGACGCTGGCCGCGGTGATCCGCCGCCATAATCCAGAGGCGCTGATTGCTGTGGACGCCGTGAGTTCGCTGGGTTGTGTGCCTCTGGAAATGGATCAGTGGGACCTGGATGTGGTCTTCACTGGCTCGCAGAAGGGCTGGATGGCTCCGCCGGGTGTGATGATGATCGCCGCCAATGAGCGCGCCTGGGAGGCAAGCAAACAGGCGAAGCTGCCTCGCTTCTACTTCGATTGGGCCAGCGCGCGCAAGAAGCTGGAGATCGGCCAGCATCCGACAACCCCCACGGTCTCGGTCTTCTACGCCCTGGACCGCTCGCTGGAGATGATGCTGGACGAGGGCCGTGAGGCGATCTTCGAGCGCCATCGCCGCGCCGGTGAGTACGTCCGCCAGCGCGCGCGCGCCATGGGACTGGAACTCTTCGCCACTCCACGCTACGCCTCCAATACGGTGACAGCGGTGCGCCTGCCCGAGCGCGTGCATGGCAAGACCCTCCTCAAAATCCTCCGTGAGCAGGATGGCGTGGTGCTTGGCAACGGCCAGGAGCACCTGGAAGGCAAGATCTTCCGTGTCGGACACCTGGGCTTCTTCCAGGAGGCCGATCTGGCCGAGGCAATGGATAAAGTAGAGCAGCGCCTGCCCCAGCTCGGGTTTAACGGTCGCTGATGAGGTCTGGTTCGAGGGGATCAAGGCTATGGTTGAGGAACAGAGCGAGCCGGCGGAGGCCCTCAGCATATTGATCGCCGACCGCCTGGCAGAGGAGGGCGTCGATTTCTTGCGCACGCACCTCCCAGAAGCACAGATCGATATCCGGACTGGCCTGGCTCCAGAAACTCTGTGCTCCATCGTTGGCAATTATACTGCTCTCATCGTGCGTAGCGAGACGCAGGTCACACGTGAGGTGCTGACAGCCGGAAAGCGCCTGAAAATCGTGGGGCGCGCTGGTGTGGGCGTCGATAATATCGATCTGGAAACTGCCACGCGCCTGGGTATCATGGTGGTCAACTCGCCTACAGGCAACATCGTTGCTGCCGCTGAGCACACGATCGCCATGCTGATGGCCCTTGCCCGGCATATCCCGGCCGCTGATCAGAGTATGAAGGCTGGCCGCTGGGAGAAAAGCCGCTTCCTTGGCAGCGAAGTCCGCAATAAGGTGCTCGGTATCATCGGCCTGGGCAAGGTCGGCAGCGAGGTGGCAAAGCGTGCCCGTGGCCTGGAGATGGAGGTCATTGCCTTTGACCCCTACGTCTCCTCGGAGCAGGCCAGCAAACTGGGGGTCCGCATGCTGAGTCTGGATGACCTCCTGCGCACGGCTGACTTCATCACGCTGCACACGTCGCTCACCAGCGGCCCTTCGGGGACACGTGGGCTGATCGGCCCGCGTGAGCTGAGCCTGCTGAAGCCTGGCGCCCGCCTGATTAACTGCGCACGCGGCGGCATCATCGACGAGGAGGCACTGCTGAAGGCCCTCAAGGAGGGACGCCTGGCGGGTGTGGCTCTTGATGTCTTCAGTCAGGAGCCCATTCGTGACCACGCCCTCCTCAGGGAACTGGTGAGTCACGAGCGCGTTGTGGCCACGCCTCATCTGGGCGCCTCAACCGAGGAGGCGCAGGTGGGTGTGGCGCTCGATGTGGCTGAGCAGATCGTGACGGTGCTGCGCGGTGGCTTCCCGCGCGCCGCTGTCAATGCGCCGCTGATCCTGCCCGAAACGCTGAAGGTTCTCCAGCCGTATATGTCGCTGCTGGAAAAGATGGGGCGCCTCTATACTCAGCTCCAGCCTGGTCCGTTGCAGCGGATCGAGCTTTCCTACAGTGGTGAGATCACGGCCTACGACCTGCGTCCGCTGCAGGCCGCTCTGATTAAGGGCCTGCTGGAGCCAATCTCGGATGCGCATGTCAATATGATCAATGCGCCGCTGCTGGCCCGGCAGCGCGGCATCGAGATCAGTGAGCAGAAATCGCCTACCTCCAGCGAGTTCGCCAATCTGGTCACGTTGCGTGTGCTCGATGTCAATGGCACAGCCTCCTTCGCCGGTAAGGGCGGCTCTGATGCTGAGCGCGTCGAGCAGCTGAGCGGTACTGTTATGCATGGCGAGCCGCGTATCGTGCGTGTGGGCCGCTACTGGACGGAGTTCGTCCCGGAGGGCTATATCCTGTTCTGCCGCAACCCTGATCAGCCTGGCATGATCGGGCGTGTGGGCACTATCCTGGGAAAGGCCGGCGTCAACATCCGTCACATGGACGTTGGGCCGATCGAGCGCGCACCGCGGCCACACCGCGCTGGCGAGCAACCGGACATCGCGCTGATGATCATCTCTGTGGATGACCCCATTCCCGAGTGGGCTCTTGAGGAGATTAGCTCTTCTGGGGATATCTTTGGTCTGACGGTGGTCAACCTCTAGCAGCTTGCACGGAGGACCAGCCGCCACGCAGCCAGCCTGGAGAACAACGCTGACGCTGAGCGGCCTTCATCCCTGGGTGATAGATGGAGGCCGCCTGCGCCCTCCTACTGGATCTCGAGTAGATCTCTGCGCGCTTCCTCGCTGACAGGTGGCTCTTTCAGAAAACGCTGCCTCACATGCCGCTGCAACAGACGGCCCACCACCAGCACGAGTCCCATCAGGAGCAGTAATCCCAGACAGGCCGGCAGGGTGTATTGCTCCATGAGGGCGACCCCCCAGCGCCAGTGACGCCCGAGTACCATGCCGATGCGAATCAATGCCAGACACCACACGAGTGAGCCGATGACTACCACCGCCAGAAAGCGTCTGGGAGAGAGACGAGAGATACCCGCCAGAAAACAGGCGAACGGACGGATATAGGGCATGATCCGCGAGATGAAGATCATCCAGGCCCCTGAACGTCGAAACCAGCGCTCGGCTACGACCACTTTCTGCTCGTCTACGCGAAACAGGGCTGCCAGCTTCAGGAAAATGCGCCGGCCACCTCGCTCCCCGATCCAGTACGCCACACAGGCCCCTATTACGCTCCCCAGCACGGCGTCTGCCGCCAGCAGCCAGAAGTTGAGATGACCAAGCGAGACTAGCGCTCCGGTCAATAGGAGCAGCGTGCTATTGACAACGGGCACACCGCAGCTTTCAAGCAATAAAAAGAGAAAAACGATCAGATAGATAAAGGCTGGCTCGGCGTGAAACAATAGGTCTATAACATGTTGAATGAATATGTGTAACATTACGTACCTTCTCGCCAGTGCTGGCTATCCATGCCTGACACACACGCATCAAACTGATTGAAGCATACTCTTATACAGAGTATACCTGAAGCCCGGTTGCAAAGGGAGCGCAAAATTGCCGCACATCTGTCGCACAGAAGAGCTGTGCAGACCGCCCGCACGCGACTGCCGTGCCGCCATGTCGCTGCGTCGCCGGGCCGAAGGATCAACCGGGTCTGCCCGCCCAGGCGGATGCGCTCAGCACTTGTTCGACTGCAACAAAGCCAGGCTCGCTGCGTATGATCTACAAGTGGCCTGCGCTGGAGTGGATGAGGTAAAGTGGCCAGGTCGTCTCTTAGTGTGGCGACGATTGAGTCGCTGTTTCGTCCTCCTGTCACAGGAAACCATTACTCAGGAAAGTGAGAGTGAACGATAGATGACAGCCGTGACCCCGGCACCCAGGGGCCAGCGCGCCCTGAAGCCAACACGTACTCAGGCACGCTCTGCATTGTTCGTGCTACTGGCAATCAACATTCTCAACTACGCTGATCGCTACATTCTCCCGGCTATCCTGCCTCAGGTGCAGAAGGATCTGCACATCTCAGACCTGCAGGCTGGCTTGCTGAACTCCGCCTTTCTGCTGGTCTACGGCCTGACGACCCTGCCACTGGGGGTCTGGGCCGACCGCACCCGGCGCAAAAATATTGTGAGCCTCTGCGTGGCCCTCTGGAGCGTCGCCACGGCGCTGACCGGCCTCACGCGCAACTTCATCCAGTTATTTCTCACGCGCTCGATTCTGGGTATTGGTGAGGCTGGCTATGCTCCGGCCTCTCTTTCGCTCCTCGGCGACTACTTTCCCCGCGCCCAACGTGGCCGCGTGCTCTCTTACTGGGCTGCAGGCACGCTGATCGGCTCCGCCCTGGGCTTCGTCATCGGTGGGCTGGTCGCTGACACGCTGGGCTGGCGCTGGGCCTTCTACGTCGTTGGACTGCCCGGACTGCTGGCGGCTTTTCTGGCCTGGCGCCTGAGCGAGCCTGCGCGCGGCACCTTCGACGAGGAGGAGGAGACGGGTGAGGGCGAAACTGCCGCGTTCGTTGAGGGACATGCCAGTATGGGTAAGGACTTCTGGCCGGCCGCCAGGGCGATTCTGCAGATTCCAACCTACTGGGTTCTGCTGGGCGCTCTGATCTGCAGCTTCTTCACGATCGGCGGAACGTCTGTCTGGTTGCCATCCTACCTGTTTGAGGATTACCATCTCCGCCTCAGTCAGGCTGGCCTGCTGGCAGGGGCGCTGCTGGTCGGCAGCGGACTGATCGGGACGGTGATCGGGGGACTGCTGGCCGATCGCGTTCAGCGCCATCTGCCACAGGGACGTCTGCTGGTAGCTACCATTGGCTTCCTGCTTGGCGCTCCTCTGGCCTTCCTGGCACTGACCTTCAACAATCTCTTCCTCTTCGTGGGCATACTCTTCCTGGCAGGCATTGCGCTGAATTTCTGCACCGGTCCACTCAATGCTGTCATCCAGGATGTAGTCAGGCCCGACGTGCGCGCTACAGCGCTGGGCCTCTCTCTGCTCCTGGCCCACTTGCTCGGCGATGCCTCAGCGCCTGCCCTCATTGGCTGGCTCAAAGGAGCCACTTCACTGCACACTGCACTGATCACCACAGCGCCAACCGCCCTCCTGCTGGCAGGCCTGATCTGTCTGCTGGGCCTGCGCACCGTGGCAGGTGATATGCAACGGATGCAGGAGGAGCTGCAGCGCAAGAAGCAGGGCTGAACAACAAACAAGCAGCTCCTCGGCTCAGAGGAGCTGCTCGCAGGAGCGGGCTACGGGATTTGAACCCGTGGTCTCAACTTTGGGAAAGTTGCATGTTACCGCTACACCAAGCCCGCAAACACTTCTGACGTCTGTTATTATAGCGCGAAACGCCACCACTGTCAAGAGGGGACCCTATGCACAGGGCTTTTGTGATATGATGTCAACGGAAGGAGCGGCCTGGCCGCCCAGCAGGATCGCCGACGGGCGCAGCACCGCCGCTTCATCAGGAGAAGGGAACAGGAGGCCGTTATGGGTCTGCTTTCACGTCTTGCAATGCTCTTCCGTATCCGCAGTAGTGCTGCTCTCGACAAGGCCGAGGACCCGGCCCAGGTGCTGGACTATTCATATAACAAGCAACTGGAACAACTCCAGCAGCTGCGTCGCGCTGTCGCAGATGTCGTGACTGCAGAGAAGCGGCTGGAGCTACAACAGGGCCAGTTGCAACGGCAGGTCGATCGCTATGACCAGCAGGCCCTCCAGGCGCTGCAGGTCGACCGCGAAGATCTGGCGCGTCTTGCGCTGCAGCGGAAGGAGACGCTGGTCCTCCAGCTCAATAGCTACGAGCAACAGCTAGCGCAGCTTCGCGCCCAGGAGGAGCGACTGATCGAGATGGAGCAGCGGGTCTCAGCGCGCGTCGAGGCCTTCCGCACGCAGAAGGAGATGGTCAAAGCTCAGTACAACGCCGCGCGCGCTCAGGTGAAAATCAATGAGACGCTCAGTGGCATTTCAGAAGAGATGTCTGAGATGAATCTGGCTATGCAGCGCGCTCAGGATAAGATCTTGACGATGCAGGCGCGTGCCAGCGCAATGGAGACGCTGATCGAGCAGGGAACGCTCGGAACGCCGGCTCTGCCAGGTATGGGGGACCGCCTGGATCAAGAGCTACAAAAAATCTCGCAGGAGCAGAACATTGAGGCACAGCTGCAGGCCCTCAAACGACGCCTGCTGACCGGTGGGCCGGCTTCAGAGGGGCAGGGCCAACTCCCACCACCGGAGCAGGAGGAATAACTCCTGAGCCCACCAGAAAGATAGAGCAGGACCTGCCTCCATCGCCCTGAAAACCAGCGACCCGCCTCACTATCACTACCACACCACCGGAGGCCGCAGCCAGGCTAGTCGCCCTTCTTCTCTCTGGACTTGCGTGCTTTATAGAATGAGCGTGGCCGGGGACGACGGCTTGCCTCCTCGTAAGCCGGTGGCGCTGCTTCTTCGCGCGCAAGCAGCTCAACCTCGGAGCGCTCTCCTATCAGCACCTGCAGGTCATTATAGATGTTATAGTTGTCGATCACATCAGGCATACGTAACATATGCCTCAGGACCTGTATCTGCGTGACCGCTGTTTTATCATGCCTGGTCGGCTCTGCTCGCTTGAGCAGCTTCTCGACGAGAGCAATACTATCGTCATGAGCTCCAATGCTGTTGAGGCGATCCTGAATCACCTGTAATTGCTCGTATAAGTTCATAAAATGCTACACTCTCTTTCTAATCGGCAGGGACAGCAGCCCATCAACCTCTATTATATGCCATGCGTGCGGTCTCTTCTACAGGCAGTCCCAGGGTGGCCAGAGAAGGTAAGGACTGAGGTGGACAACAAGGAAGACGTGTGCAGAGTCGAGGGGGACCAGGGACAGCGCGGGGCAAGGCAGCGCCTTGCGCGGGTGAGCGGTGTTGAGCGGTGTTGAGCGGCGAGATCCTGCCTTTCTGCCTGCACCACCCGCGCAGAGGACCATCTGATCAGGTCAGCGACGGCCGCGCAGAGCACGCACCATTCGTCGGGGTGGATCTACCAGCCAGCTCCAGGCACACTGTGCCACATAGGTGCCTGGAGAAAGTCGCGGTGGCGGAACTTCCTGGCCTCCCGGACTGACGCGGTGTTGCAGAATGGCCTGACGGAGATCATCAGCGCTCTGACCGGGGAAGAGCGTATAGGCCACCCCTATGTGCTGCCAGAAATGTGCATCGCTGCCAGCAACCTCAGCAAGCTGCCACTCTTGATTGGCCTGTCGCACCAGGTGCCGTTGGGAGGCATTGGCCGGCGAGGGATTGTACATCTCCAGCGCATCAATCAGGTAACCCCGGTTCAGCAGCTCCGCGATTCTTTTGCGGCTCAGGCTCGGTACTAGTCTTCCAAAGGGATGGGGAACAATCACCAGACCGCCCTGAGCCTTGATTTCGTCGATGGTCTCCTCAACCGGGCGCATGGCCCGCGGCGCCTTCTCGACGAAGAGGCCGAGCAGGTGTCCCTGGCGGGTCGTGACCTCTACTCCCATCACCAGCTCCAGTGGACAGGCCACGCCACCGGCCGTCGCCTGCGCCTCGCGCGCCAGTAACTCAGCAACGCGCCGCGCTCCCTCAAGATGATCGTGATCGGTGACGGCGATCAAACGCAGGCCACGGCGCCGGGCTTCTTGAATGACCTGCGCCGGGCTGGCCCAACCATCGCCGAGGTTGGTGTGCATATGAAGGTCGGCACGGCTATAACCGGCTGGCGTGGTCAGGACCGGGGCCCTGGCCAGCACGCGGCTGATCTGCTCCTCCAGGCTAAAACGTCCTTCTATTGTCACCTATGACTCACTCCTCGGATTCTCTTCAGAATAGAGTGGCAGCGCGATGTAGAAGATCGCGCCCTCGCCAGGGATACCTTCGCTCTCCATCCAGATCGAGCCCCCCATCGCTTCGGTGAGCTGACGACAGAGATAGAGGCCCAGCCCGGCTCCGCGCTGCATGCTGTTGAGCGCATTGGGCAACCGCATGAACCTGGTGAAGAGCCGCGCCTGATCTGCCTTCGAGACACCCGGCCCCCAGTCGCGTACTGCAATGACTACAAAGGTCCCGGATGGGGGCATCGGGGGACGGCGTGCAGTCTCAAGCGAGGGGAACTCGCATAACTCGGCCCAGCTCAGGCGCCGCGCGCTGATCGCTATGCCTGAGCCTGCCGGCGTGTACTTGAGGGCATTGCCAACAATGTTGAGCAGAATCTGACGCAGCCGGAGATCATCCGCCCAGACCTGTAGATCCTCTGGCACGTTGATCTGCATGGTGCGCTCCTCACGCACCAGAATAGGCTCCAGAATCTCCAGAATGAGCATCACCGGCCGGATCACGCGCACGGCCTCCATCTTGAGCATGACGCGATCCTGATCGATGCGGCTGGCATCCATGACGTTGCCCAGCAACAATACCAGCTCCTCACAGGCCCGACGGGCATTGCTGACGAAGCGGGCCTTGGACTCCTCGTCGAGCGTCTCTCCGAAATCACCCAGCAGTTCGAGATAGCCCTGAATCGCCGTCAATGGTGTGCGTAACTCATGTGAGGCTGTCATCAGAAAGTGATTCTTCAGGCGCTCTGACTCCCGTGCCTGCTTGAGCGCCTCACGCAACTCTGTATAGAGCTGGGCGTTGTTCATGGCAATGCCAGCCTGAACGCCGATCTCTTTCAACAGCTCCAGATGCCTCTCTGTGTAGGCGTGAGGTTGATACGACTGCACAGAGAGCAGACCCAGCACGTTCTCTCCGTAGCGAATGGGCACAAAGAGAATGGATTCGGCTGGGCGGTTGCTACCCAGGAGATTCTCCGCCTGCTCCGCCGCATTGATGCCGGCGAAGTCGAGAAACTCTCGGCTTGTCGAGAGGCGTAATCCGACTGGCTCATGGAAGAGAATATCATGGGTCTGCGGTCGAATCACGCCAAACTCCATCGCGGGATACTTGACACCATCGTCGATGAGAAACTCCATCACCAGCCGCTCCCCACCTGGCGAGCCGACATAGCGCGCTATATAAAAGGCATCCGTCGGCATCATCGGCGCTACCTGCTCGTAGATCGTCTGGTAAATCGTCTGCAGGTCGCCGGGATCTTTGGAGGCCGAGAGCGCCCGCCCGATCTCCACAATGGCCGCGCGCTCCTCGCTATAGCGCTGCAGCTCCTCATAGAGGCGTGTCCCCTCGATGACAATCGCTGCCTGGTTGGCAAACAGCTCAAATAACTCGAGGATCTCCAGCGAGGGGCGCAGGCCACTGAGCGGCGAATCAGGCGTGAGAAAGCCCAGGAGGGTGTTATCTGCACCGCGCAGGGGCACGATCAAGAGATCCTCGACGTGCCACTCGGAGCCGAGCGCCAGCTCCTCCACACTTGAGAGGACGGCGCCCAGCGGCAAGGGCTCTGTCTGATCGTCGACCACAATGAAAAAGCTGGCCAGCTCCGTATCGCGCCAGACCGGGGCACCCTTAGGAATAAAGTAGGAATTACCAACGCGGTATTCATCGCAGAGGAGTCTCTCGACTGCCTCCTCTGGCAGTGAATGCTCCTTGAGATAGAGATTCTGCTCAGGCGTGAGTCCCGATGAGGCCTGAGCCTCAAAGTAGCCTGCTTCATTGTTGATATAGAGTGCAGAATAGCGAAAACGGAGGGCCTTACATGCTGCCTCAGAGACCCGTTGCAGCAGGGTGCTGGTATCCATGCCCAGGCGCAAGGATGCGCCAATGTCGATGATATGCCGCAGGGCTTCTCGCTGTTGCTGTTCCAGACTACTTTCACGCTGCCTGGCTGATCTCTGTTTCACACCTTTCCCCTCTTCGGCTGAAGACGAGACCATACGATCAAGCCCATTATAACATACCCGTGACTATAGTTGATGGGATTGCACTGGATTCTCCACGCTTCTCTCGAGAACCTGGGCAGCCTCACTGCGTAGCCCGCGGCGCGGAGACGGTGCGCGCTCAGCGGCAGGTGCGCTTGCACTCTGCGGGGAAAGACAGTATACTCTGAGTCGATACCCGAGCCGGGGAGGGAACGCCGCTCGCCTCCATCTCTGCCGGAGAGAGGTCCGGCCAGAGCGGTGCAGTCCCCACCCATCAGAGAGGCACAGGCCTGTCATTTGCCATGTTTCACCAGAAAGGTTCTCACGCGCATTTGCAGATCTCAAGTTCGGCTAATCCGCGTATCAAGCAGATCAGGGCATTACGTCAGCGCTCTGAGCGCGAGCGCAGCGGGCTGTTCTTTATCGAGGGCATCCGCCTGGTGGCGGAAGCCCTTCAGACCGGCGCCCCGGTTGAGTGGCTGGTGGTGGCGCCCACGCTCCTGCGCAGTGAATTCGCTCGCTCTCTGATCGCGGAGCAGGCTGCCCGGGGTACCGCGATCCTGGAGGTGACGGCAGAGGTCTTCAAGAGCCTCTCCCTGAAGGAGGGCCCTCAGGGCCTGGCAGCCGTGGTTCACCAGCGTTGGGAAGAGCTGGAGCAGCTACGGCTCGGGGCGACCTCGCTCTGGGTTGCGCTGGACGCGGCCCAGGACCCCGGTAACATCGGGACGATCCTCCGCACCGCGGACGCTGTCGGCGCCGACGGTGTGATCCTCCTCGGCCACTGCGCTGATCCCTACGATCCCGCCGCCCTGCGCGCCAGTATGGGGGCGATTTTCGCACAGCGCCTGATCAAAGCCAGCTTCACAGACTTCGCACACTGGAAGCGTCAGCACGGCTACCAGGTCGTGGGAACCTCCGGTGCTGCCACGCACGAGTATCGCAGCGTGCGCTATCCCTTCCCGCTGGTCCTGCTCATGGGCAGCGAGCGCGAGGGACTGACGCCCGAACAGCAGGCCATCTGCGATCTGATGGTATCTATCCCTATGGTAGGCCGCAGCGACTCCCTGAATCTGGCAGTAGCGACCGCCGTCGTGCTCTACGAGATCCTTCACCAGGCACCCTGGGCGGCCTCGCTCTCGGCCGGCTCGTCGCTGGCCACCGGTTCTAGCATGACCAGCGTAGAATGAAAAGTGCTGCCCCCATTGAGATCGGCCAGGCGGTCGGAGGTCAGCCAGTTGACGTTACGCCCATCGGGGCTGAAGCGCGGCCACCAGACAGAGGTCGTGGCCAGGACGCCAGGTCGCACCTCCTCCGTGACCTCGGCAAAGAGCTGGCAGCTACCACGCTCGTTGTACAGACGCACTGGCTGGCCGTCACGGATGCCGCGAGCGGCGGCATCCACAGGATGGATGCGCAGCGTGGGCCGTCCCTCCTTGAGGCGCAGCGTCTCGACGTTGGCAAAGCTGGAGCTGATGAAATGATGCGCTCCCGGTGAGACCAGAACCAGCGGCCGGTTTTGCGCATCCAGGGCGAACTCGCCGCGAATGGCTGGCACCTCAGCGGCCACTGTGGGCACCCAGTCGGGCAGGGGATCATAGCCAGCGTCCGCGGCCTCCTGGGAGTAGAACTCCACTTTACCGGACGGTGTGCCAAAACGGCCATCGGCAAAGGGCACACGCTGCTCCTCGGGAATCGCGAGCGGCAGCCAGCCTTCGGCCTGCAGGCGCTCCAGTGTGATGCCACGCAAGAGCGGCGAGCGCTGCGCCGTGGCCTGAAGCACCCCGCGAATGACCTCCACCGCGTCCTCCTGCAGCCAGGACTCGCGAAAGCCCATTGCGGCCGCCAGCCCGCGCATGACATCCCAGTTGCTGCGCGCCTCGCCCAGCGGGGCGATGGCGGGCGCATTATACTGCAGCGCCAGGTGGCCATAGGCCTTCTGCAGATCGACCTGTTCGAGCTGGCTGGTGGCCGGCAGCAGGAGGTCGGCATAGCGCGCGGTATCGGTCTCGAAGAGATCGTGCACAACGGTAAAGAGGTCCTCCCGCAACAGCCCTTCTACGACCTTGCCAGCGTTGGGCGTCGAGGCCACTGGATTGGCGTTGTAGACGTAGAGCGCATAGATTGGTGGATCTGCCTCACCCGTGAGCAGCGCGCCCAGGCGGTTCATGTTGAGGGTGCGAGGCGCTGGAGGGCAGGCGGGATCGTGTTCATGCTTGACAGCCTCGCGATCCCACTGCAGCCAGTCGCTGGTGCTGTACATCAGCCCACCGCCAGGCAGGCCATACTGCCCGGTGATGGCTGGCAGGCAGAGCAGCGTGCGTACGGTCTGGCCCCCATTGGTGTGACGATTGATGCCATCGCTCACGCGCAGGAGCGCCGGGCTCGTCGTGGCATAGGTGAGCGCCAGATCAACGATCGTCTCTACAGGAAGGCCCGTGATGGTTGCCGCTCGCTCGGGCGGATAGCGCATGATCCGCTCGCGCAGCGCCTCCCAGCCGAGCGTATGCTCCTCAATCCAGGCCTGCTGGTGCAGCCCGCGCGTGACGATCACTTGCATCATCGCCAGCGCCAGGGCGGCATCGCTGCCGGGATAGGGCTGAATATGCAGATCGGCGGAGCGTGCTGTCAGCGTGCGTATGGGATCGATGACGATCACGCGCGCACCGTTGCGCTGCGCCTGGCGCAGGAAGGGCATGATGTGCGGCGCTGTGCTGGCGGGATTGCTCCCCCAGATGAGAATCAGGCGACTCTGCAGCAGCATCTCCGGTGAGGGAGCCAGGCGCAGGCCAACAGTGAGCCGTACCGCCTCCTCTGCGGCATAGCCGCAGATGGCTCGCTTCAGACGTGCTGCCCCCAGGCGGTTCCAGAAGCGTGAGTCGGCAACGGCTCCGTTGACCAGACCCAGCGTGCCGGCATAGCTGTAGGGCAGAATAGAGCCGGCCCCATGCTCTGCCATAATCTGCTTCCAGCGAGCACTGATCTCCGCGAATGCCTCTTCCCAGCTGATGCGCGTGAACGTACCACTGCCCTTCGGTCCGCTACGTCGCAAGGGATAGAGCAGACGCTCAGGATGATAGACTCGCTCCAGATAGCGGTTGACCTTGGCACAGAGCCAGCCGCGAGTGATGGGATGATCAGCGCGACCACGTACGCTGACAGCCCGTCCGTGCTCATCGACTGCGGTTTCGAGCGCACAGCCATCAGGACAGTCATGGGGACAGGCGCCATAGATAACGCGCAGTGGATGGCCTGAATGTTGCTTCAAAGAAGATATCTCAGCCATAACAGAACCTGACTCCTCATACGTTTGCAAGTCGCGAGATCGCGCCATTCGCCCTGCCAGCACAGCAGCTCAGGCCAGCCCTCATTTCTGCAGACGAAAGACCAGCTCGCCGGGAAATTCAAAGCGCTCCACATGCCATCTCTGGTCAGTCAGCAGTGCGTGGAATCTGGCTTCGTAGGCGCTGGCCATGCCTCGTCTCCCACCGCCCAGGCTGTGGGCAGGAAACGAGACCAGGATATAGCGCGCACGTAGCGCCTCCAGCAGCCGCAGGCTGGCTCCCTTCTCCACCTGCTCCAGACAGGGCAGAGCTTTCAGAACGAAGGCGAGATCAACCTCTTCACAGGGTGGCTCCTGTACTATATCACAGACGCTGGCCCTGCCAGTGATCTGCAACAGTCCCAGCACACTGTTCAGAAAGTCAACCATATCTTCATAGAGATCATAGGCATAGTAGCGAGGCCGCCCGGCAAAACAGGGCATCCAGGGAAGGGCCAGCGGATGCAGACCACAGGCAAGATCCAGCACACTGCCGATCGGCGGAAGATCGGCCAGCAGGCGATCGTAGAACTGCGGGAGCAGGGGGAGTCGCTCGCGTGTGGAAATGTGGGCGCTCATAGCGCGCAGACAGACATGGCGTATGGCCTCCAGATCAGGCTCGTGAAGCGCCTGACGCAGCTCCTCCAGCCACTGCGCGTAAGGCATCTCACCTGGCAGGTAGACCGCTGCCACCTGATGGAGCGTCGTCTTCGTAGCCTTGAGAGCGGCCTTGAAGGTCGTGGCATGCCTGAGCGCGCGCGTGCCGATATGGGCAATCACCTCCGGGCTGATGGCGCGGTAGGTTCGGCTCGCGCGCACCATCTCAACCAGGCGTCGGAGTTGCTCGCTCCTCTCCTCGCTCGCCATAGCAGAGTGCCCCCAGGCGTTTCATCAGACGGGTCATGAAACGCAGATTATGGATGGTCGCCAATCGTAGAAACAGGGCATCGTTGATCTTGAAAAGATGGTGCAGGTAGGCCGCCGTATAGCGTGAACAGCAGAGGGCATCGCAGAACGACGAGACCGGCCCGTTCTGGCGACGCAGCCGCTCATCGTTGACATAGAGATAGGAGAACCACTCACCTGTGAGGCTGCTGGTCTCCGGGTCCTCGGTGAAGCAATAGAGGCGAGCGTGGCGGGCATCGCGCGTTGGCATGGCGCTGTCAAAGAGGGTATAGCCCAGGCGTGCGCAGGCGACCACATTCTCAGGATGGCCGATTCCCAGCCCATGCAATGGCAGGTGTGCCGGAATCAGCTCGCGGGTCAAGGCGACGATGTCGCTCAAGAGACGCCCTTCGCTATCGAGAGGCCAGCCGCCGAAGCCGAACCCATCGAACCCGATCGCCAGCAACTCCTCCGCGCACCGTCGACGCAGGTCGTGGTCTCCACCGCCCTGCACCACCGCAAAGAGCAGAGGACGCCGGGCCGGCGCCAGCCGCTTCTGCTCTACCAGACGCACGAACTCGGCTTTCGAGCGGCGGGCCCAGGCAATCGTTCGCTCGACTGACTCACGCTGTGTCTGCGGTGGATCATCGACGTGGGTACAATCGTCCAGACAGACCACCACATCACTGCCGTAGCTGCTGAGCTGCAGTTGCACACTCTTCTCAGGGGTCAGTAGAAAGCGCCGAGCCGCGCTCTCTGGCTGAAACACGATGCCCTTCTCCGTGATATGTCCATAGCGGGCGTTCTGGCGAATGAGCGAATAGGCCTGAAAGCCCCCAGAATCAGTCACAATGGGGCGTCGCCAGCCGCTCAGGGCATGCAGCCCGCCCAGCGCCGTAATCGCCGAGGACCCGGGACGCTGCATGAGGTGGAAGGTATTCATCACCAGCGCCTGGACCTCGCATTGTTCGAGATCGAGGCTATCGATCGCGCGCACGACGCCCTGTGTGGCATCGGGTAGAAAAGCCGGTAGGGGCAGGGACCCGTGAGGTAGCAACAACGGTGAGTGCTCGACAGCCATAACTCTACTTTCATCAGGTGATTCGCACTCCGTACGATAGCACAGTGCTCTGGCGCGGTCAAGCACGCTCCTGGCCGCACCCCCCGGCCTGATCAGCGGCTCCCTCCCAGGGACCCTCGGAGGTCAGCCAGTCGAGGATCACCTCTGGCATGTGCGAGACTCCTCCCTGGCGCTGGGAACAGGGCGGCAGTGAATGCAGAATGAGCGAGCCATATTCCCGGGAAATGACACGTCGATCAAAGAGCACAACGCTGTTGCGGCGCTCAGCACCCCAGGTCAGACGATTCAGTGCGCGCCGCAACCGCACTGCTGCCAGGGGCACGGTCATCTGATGCAGCTGATCGGAATACTGCTCGGCGCGCGCCGCCAGCGGCGGATCATTGAGCGCTGGCAGGGGCAGGCGGGTGATAAAGACACAGGCAGGTACGGTGCTCATCTCCTCGAGGCCATCCCAGAAACTGCCGGTGCCAAAGAGCATGACGCGCCGCTGCTCGCAGAAGATCTGCCAGAGCTGGCGTGGTGATCCGTCCATGCCATGTCCCAGCAGCAGGATATCCCTGGCCTCCAGGGCTGCCTTGACAAACGAGTAGGAGCTGCGCAGGGCGGCGTGTGATGTAAAGAGGACCAGCATCTGACCCTCCAGAGACTCGGCCAGGCGGAGAATGGCCTCATCGAGGCGGCGCTGATACTGGGGCATATTGGGCTCGGGAACATCATTGGGAATGTAGAGCAGGGTCTGAGCGCGGTGATCGGTCTCGATGGAGAGCGCCGGGCAGGCCTCTGGCTCCAGCGCCAGACGGCTGCGGTAAAAGGCGAAGTTTCCCGCAACCGCCAGCGCCGTGCCGGCGAAGAGCGTGGTGGTCTCTTTTCCCAGCAGCAGACGTTTCAGTGTGGGCGGAATCTGCGCCAGTTGTCCACAGAGCACGGGCGCATGCTCTAGCAGGTGATCAGCGGCCGCGACAGCGCTCTCGTGGGAACGAGCAGGACTCTGACTGGAAGCGGGAGGAACGCGCAACCAGTAGACCATCTCTCCCTCGTCTTCCAGGGCAAAGGCTTGATCGCCCTGGCGTTTGAGATGCTGCAGATGGTGTGCGCTGATGGCAAACTCTGCAGCCAGGGAGTCAGCGAGACCGCCCCCCCTCTCGGCACGTTGACGACCACGTTGTTCCATGAGCAACTGACGCTCGGCCTCGCGCGCCAGATCAATCACAGTCTGCAGGCGCTGTGAAAGCTGTTGCCAGGCGCGCTCAGCATCGGCCCAGGCCTCAAGACTACGCAGCGAGGGGTGCAGACGCAGCGCCTGATCAGCGCGTTCGGAGCCACGTGTGCTCTGGCTGCGTGCATTCAGATCGGCCTTACCGCGCTCATGGCGCTCATTTTTGCCACTGTTGCCGCCAGAGTGGAGCACCTCATCCAGCAGATGGGCCAGGGAGGAGAAGAGCTGATCGACGGCCGTGCGTGCCTGGCGGAGCGCTTGAAACCAGGAGAGCAGACGCTGATCCAGCTCCGCACGCGCCACGGTCGGGGCTGAGGCCAGTCCGCCCGGTCCGTCTTCGCGCAGAGCAGGGGCCGCCAACGCCAGCAAGCCCTGATAGCGCCCATTTTGTAACTCGCTGCCCAGCGTCTGCAGCAGGGAGAGCAGACGAGGATGGCTGAGTTCGGCGCTGCTCCAGCGAGCGCACTCATCTTCTAGCAGATCAGCATCCAGGATCAGACGATAGGGGATCTCACTCAACAGGGAATGCGACGAGCAGAGATCGTCGAGCAGAGCGGCATGGGTGGTCACGACGATGGCAGCACTGCGTACGCGCTCCTCAGCACGCTGATAGAAGCAGTAGCCCCTCCGGCGATAGGCGCAGCGATCGTAGATCGTGCCAACACGTCGATCCACAGCAGGCAGGCGCTCTCCTCCTGAACAGATGCGCTCCCAGGCAGCCATCTCCTGAGAGAGCAGGGTCACCTCGCCACGCTCGCCTGTGAGGGTCTGCTGTGCCCACAACGCCAGCTTGGCGAGGCCGCGGGCCTCCTCGGCGCTCAGGACGCCGCCAGTGCGATACTGCGCCGTGCCGAACCAGCGATGGAGGCAGAGATAGCCATCGCGTTCGGCGAGGTAGGCAACGGGTAAGTGGCTGGCAGCGCGCTGCTGCAGTTGAGGTAACAGGGTCTCGACAAGCCGACGAGCCGCCTGTGCTGATGAGCAGGCAATGAGCAGACGGGAACTCACCGTCGTCTGCTCTGTAGTGGAGCTGGCCTCTGTGAGCCACTCCAGCACAGCCTGCAGCACAGGGAGATAATCGTTGCTCCCCAGCGTTGCCTCGATCATCAGAGGATGACGCTGTTCGAGGGCCTCACGAATGGCCATGCGCGCCGAGGGATAGCCTGCGGCTGCCTGGCGCTCACTATGCACCCTGTTGGCCTCAGCGAGGGCCTGAATACGCGCGGCAGGATCGGCCAGAGGCTGATTCTGATCCTGCGACGCTGGCAGCCCCACCTCGGCCTGGGGCGCCCCGGCTCGGGTCACTGCAAAAGAGAGCACACGCGGGTCCATCCCCAGCTGAGCTGCAAAGTGGTCTCCCAGGTTTCCCCACATCGAGCCGCGCTGTAGACCGTTCTCTCGCTGGCGCTCGCGCAGCTCCTGGCGAAAAAAGGTGAGCAGCGGCCAGTCATGGGGCGCATCCAGATTCGCCAGCTCCTCCAGCGCCGCCAGATCGATGGCCTGCAGCCGCTCGTAGAGAGCGAGGAAGACGTGCATGGCCAGACGGGTATCGGCCATCGCTCGATGGCGCTCCGGTGAGAGCGGCACTCCGAGAAAGCGCGCCACATGTCCCAGACTGTAGCTGGAGAGTGAAGGTAGCAGGACAGCCGCCAGCTCAAAGGTGTCGATGAGCTGGTTGCTGTAGGCCAGCCCACGCCGGCGCAGGAAGCTGACATCGAAGGGGATGCTGTGACCAACGATGGGGAAGCCGCCGACGAATTGCTGGAGCTGCCTGGCAATGCTCTCAAACGAGGGCACTCCGATGAGCTGGCGCGGCGTGATACCGGTAAGGCGCTGCACGCGATAGGGAACAGAACGGCCCGGGGCAACGAGTGTCTCAATGGTGTCGAGGATGGTCGAACCCTGAAATTTGATGGCGGCTACCTCAAGGATGGAATCCTGCTCTACATGCAGGCCGGTTGTTTCCAGGTCAAGAGCAACGCGGATAGGCGGCTTCTTCCCCATAAGAAATCCTTCGTCTGCGAAATTCGCCTCTCCTCTCAATCAGAGCGATTCAGGAGAAGCGAAGTGAGGCCAGCTTTTCAGCAGCATACGCGCCTGTTGAGCCGCCCTACCACGATGACTGATGCGGTGTTTCTGCGCCGGCGCCAGCTCGGCGGTCGTTTTACCAAGATCGGGGACCAGGAAGATCGGATCGTAGCCAAACCCATTGCTGCCGCGCGGGGCTGGAGCGATGACGCCCTCGACGACGCCCTCGACGGAGCGATGGAACCCCGCCGGTTCGGCCAGCGTAATCCAGCAGCGAAAACGGGCCGTCCACTGCTCTTCAGGCACACCCCTCAGCCGTTCATAAATGATCCGAAAGCGCTCCTCATAAGGCGTATCCCGGCCCGCAAAGCGCGCAGAATAGACCCCTGGCTCGCCTCCCAGCGCATCAATCTCCAGGCCAGAATCATCAGCGAGCGAGAGCAGCCCCGAGGCTCGCGCATACGTCAGCGCCTTCAGTACGGCGTTCTCCTCGAAGGTCGCCCCTGTCTCCTCCACGTCGAGATTCAGGCCAATATCCTGCAGCGATACCAGGCGAAAAGGGACGTCTGCAAGAATCATGCGATATTCTTCGAGCTTATGCCGGTTCGTCGTAGCCAGCAGCAGGTCACGCATTGTTGAGCACCTTCAGTCCACAGTGCTATCCCTGAGTCTCGCCGCAGAGCCAGTTCGTACCACACCACGTTCCAGGCCGAGCAGGAATAAATTTGGCCCCATATTACCATATCGGCGCGACCTTGTCGAGAGCAGCGAGGACCAGAACAGCCCTGGCAGCACAAGGCACAACTTTTCTTCACCATCAGGCGTATATTTAAGAGACAACGCTTGCATCCTCACAGTGCATTGCGAGAGCAGAATGGAGAGAAGAAGAACACAACATATCGATACAGATGTCAGGCGCGATCGATGGCTGCTCTCAGCGGCAACAAGCTGGCTGCAACGACAGAGCACGTTTGCCCTCCCCCTTCCGTTCGGTACAGGCCAGCCCGTCCCGTTGCCCGAAGCACGTCTGGCAGAGCATGACTTCCCACGCGCAGGTATCTCCTGGATGGCCGACGACTTTACGCGCCTGCTGCACACCTTACGGGCGAAGGACTATCAGCTCTACCGCCACTCGCTGCGCGTGCACTTCCTGAGCTCCCCTCTGCTGCCACCCCTCGCGCTGCCCGCAGAGATGGTGACCAGCATCGAGCTGGCTGCCCTCTTCCACGACATCGGCAAGCTGTATCTGCCCGCTGAACTCCTGCATCAGGCACGCCCCCTGAGCGCTGGCGAGTTCGCACGCATCAAAGAGCACTGCCTGCAAGGCGCTCTGCTACTCAGCCGCCTGGGCGCTCCCCGCGAGATCACCCACAGTGTATATCACCATCACGAACGCTGGGATGGTCAGGGCTACCCCTGTGGCCTGGCCGGTCCGGACATTCCTCTGGGCGCACGCTTCATTGCCATCATTGATGCCTTCGAGGTGATGACCAGCGGACGAGCCTACCAGCAGCCATGCTCGCCTCTGCAGGCCATCGAGGAACTCTACCGCCACGCGGGAACGCAGTTCGACCCTGCACTCGTGGAAATCTTTTATCTGACGCTGACCAGTCCTGCCCCCTTTACACCCTCAGCAAACGAGCCATGAGGTCGAGCAGCTCATTCAGGTCAAACGGCTTTCTTAAGAGATGAATGCCACGGCGCCGCAACTCTTCCAGTGGCAGATCGTACCAGGCTGTGATCAGCACCGTCGGCACGCCGCGCATGGTCTCGATCTCCTGGAGGCGATCATACAGCTCGAGACCATGCATCATGGGCAGACGGTAATCCAGAAGGATCAGAGCCGGCCGTAGATGAGGTGCAGCATATAATGTCAGGTCGCTTTCTGCAATCCAGAGCGTTCTATACTCTGTCTGCTCCAGAATTACCTTTTGCAGAAGTTCGCTGACATCACGATCATCATCTATAATAAGCACGATTTTTTGGTCTGGCATATCTGCAGCTCTTGCCTACAACATAGCCGACGATAGCAACAATCACCTCTACAGGGGGAGACGTACGAGTCCAGACACAGAGTACAACGGGCAGTTCCAGTAGTACTTCCAGTGTAAGAATTTCTTCTTCTCAGTGCGATGCATGCTGATGACCCGACGGGTAGGCCCGGAGGAACCTTTCAGGGGAGAACCGGTCAGCCCGCCGAGGAACAGCGGGCTGATGCTTGACACCGTGAAGGAAGAAGAGTATAATCATCAGCGTCAGTGGGTTGGCCTCTCGCTTCTGACCGCCCCGTTTCAGATGCTCAGACCAGTCGGGTCGAGTCAGGTCAGGTCTCCCAGACAGCAGGCCGGTGTAGCTCAGTGGTAGAGCAGCGCCCTCGTAATGCGCAGGCCGTCGGTTCGAGTCCGACCACCGGCTCTTTTCTCTGCTCACAGCGGTTCGCCTTCAGACGTGCCAGTAAGTATGCTCCTCTCTCACAGACGCTGCTTCACTCCCGGCGGTCGTCGTTTCTGCTGCTGGCAGTCTGCTTCATCATATAGGCGCAGGAGACCCCCGCCTTCAGGCGTGGGGAGGAATGCGCCCCCTCCTTTCTGTGCTTGACCATCGCCTGACATGTATGATATGCTATGTGCATGGATAGGACGATCGTCGTACAACTCAACCCGA
>JBHOQN010000018.1:0-2066 GCA_042408965.1 Ktedonobacteraceae bacterium | reverse complement strand
TAACATGAACACGTAGGAGAAGACAAAGACCACCGCGCCCAGCACGAACGAGACGGCGGCCGCGTAATTATACTGCTGATTGGTGAAGGCCAGGTTGTAGGCATAGAGATTGGGTGTATAGTGGTCCTGGATGAATCGCCTGGGGGCGAGCAGTTGCGCGCCCGGAGAGAGGCGCGCCTGGGGGGTCGTTCAACCACGGCGGAGTGCAGAACCCTGGGCGCTGCTGGTGATCGATGGCTACCGCGATCTGACCTCCATGCGCAATCCTGTGCGCATGAGCCGCCTGGTGAGCCAGCGGATCACTGCGAGCAGCAGCTAGCGCTGGTCCTGCCTGCCGGGGGGCCGCTGAGACAATCAGCGTTCCGGCGCAGCCCCGGTCACTATCAGGTCACGATCAGTGTGGCGTCTGCGGGAGCCTGGCCCTCTTTCGGCCGCTGCTCAGGAGCGGGGCTCTCTCTGGCTGGAGGCAGCTTCCAGCGGCATGATGACGATATCGGACTCCTCGCTCTCCTTCTCGGCGCTGCGCTCTCTGGAGGGTGGGGCCAGCAGCATACGGCCGGCGACGTAGAGCACGAGGCCGTAGAAGATCATTGCTGCCAGGGTGCCCACGAGTGAGATGAGCACCGGGGAGAGGTTAAGATAGCTGATGGAGGCTGAAGAGAGAGGAGGCTGCTCCGGAGTCTGGAGACTCTGATACGTTGTCCAGAGCATGTAGGCCTCGGAGATGAGGATCAGGGTCCCCAGGCCGGCGATGATTCTCGCACCCAGGACGCAGAGCTTTCCCAATCTTTCTTGCCTGACTCTCTGACTTGACATTGTTCTGAAACCCTTCCTGCAGGAAAGATTTGCGTATCATCGAAGATTATGTACATTTCCAACAACCATGACACATAATGTCATGAATCTTTGGGGAGACAGCAAGCTGTCTGAGCACAACTGCTGGTGCCGCCATCTCTGAACCATCACAGGCTGTCGGAACTACCTGTCTGCCGAAGCCAGTTCCCACACCTCTGACCGGCCATACGGAGGTGGGGACCAGCTCTCTGTGATCAGCTCGCGGGATGAGCGTTTATCCACTGGCTATTATAACGCGGCCTTGACAGATCACAGGGTGATCTAGCAGGGTGTTTCACAGTTGCCTTATTTCATGAACTATCGTCTACTATCAGTACCTTCAGTACCTTTTTTTGAGGGAAATACGATAACTCATAAAGCCCATGTACTGTTAGATTCAACTCATTCCCCTCTGCCAAACAGATCAGGGCCGTCCGGCCAAGGCATCTGGCGGCATGCCTCATGCCGGACGGCGTAGACCTACGGGATGAGTCCCTCATCATCAGTGAAATACGTGGCAATCACGCGACACTGAGGGAGTTCTGTTGCCTTCTTGGGCGTAGAGGATGTTGCCAACAGTTCGATGCTATCAGCCAGCAGAGCCTGCCGAATGATAACCTTTTCATTGTAGTCGAAACCAGTCAGGCACACCGCGCCGACGGAGTGTCTCATTGCTTCCAGCTTTTGCCTGTCGTCGAGGTGATTCGCCTGCTGGAGCGACTGCTCGAAGAGTGCCACTGCTTTGAGCGTCAGGTTCACCGTCTGTACCGTGAATGCGAATATCGGGGTCGCTTTCCGATCACGCCATTTCTTCTTGCTCATACTTCTGCCACCTCACGATAGGATGTTCAGGCTCTGCTTCAGTGCAGCGAGATCGCCGAGTGTCTCAAGACGTTCCTTACTTTTGAGTTTTTGCACGTAGAGCTTCAGTAAATCCGTGATAACAGCCTTGAGGGCCGTTTTCTTATCTTACTTCATGCAAGGTCACATGGCCCTACAAAAGCGATCCAGTGCTCATCCATCTTCTTTGCTCATCTGCTGGAACTGCCTCGGCCCGGACAGTGCCTGCTGGTCTTTCGCGGCAGCACCAAAGGGAAGAGCTCAGAGGACTCCTCATCATATAGGCGCAGGAGACCCCCGCCTTCAGGCGTGGGGAGGAATGCGCCCCCTCCTTTCTGTGCTTGACCATCGCCTGACATGTATGATATGCTATGTGCATGGATAGGACGATC